>NZ_BAABBE010000001.1:0-565319 GCF_039537795.1 Lentzea roselyniae | reverse complement strand
CCGCGGCGCAGGGCACAACGCCGCCCTGCGCCAGCTGGCGAACCGGTTGGTCGGCATCCTGCACGGCTGCCTCAAAACCGGCACCCTCTACGACGAGACGACCGCCTGGTCGCATCACGCCGAGAACGTCGCGGCTTGACATTTCAGCTCCTGGGATGTCTTTCAGGGCGGCATCCTCGTCTCGGCCTACACCGCCTCGAAGCACGCGATCGTCGGCATGACCAAGCTGCTGGCCAACGAGTGGGCCGCGTCAAACGTGCAGGTCAACGCCATCGCCCCGGGCTACATCGAAACCGGCAACACCGCCCCGCTCCGCGCCGACCCTGACCGCGAGCCGGCGATCCGAGCCCGCATCCCGGCGGGCCGCTGGGGCAAGCCGGAAGATCTGGCGGGCCCAGCGGTGTTCCTTTCGTCCACGGCGTCCGATTATGTGACCGGACACGTGCTCGTGGTCGATGGAGGCTGGCTGGCGAGATGACCGATACCGCCGTCGAGAAGACGCTCGCCGTGCTGGAGGCCCTCGCCGACCACACGCGCATCACGGACATCGCGCGGGTGACCGGCCTGCCGAAGTCCACGGTCCACCGCCTGCTCCAGACAATGGTGGACCGAGGCTTCGCCACCCTGGGCTCGGACGGCTACCTGACCGGCCCGCGCGTCCTGGCGCTCGCCGGCAAGGTGCTGCGCCCTCTCGACACGGTGGAGCGGGCCCGCCCGTTCCTGCGCGCGCTGCAGGAGTCCACGGGCTGCACGGTGCACTTGGCCGTGCTCTTCGGCGACGAACTGGTGTACGTGGACAAGATCGAGGCCAACAAGCCCTACCGCATGGCCTCGCGCCTGGGCATGTCCCTGCCCGCGCACGGCACCGCCATCGGCAAGGCCGTGCTGGCCTCGATGTCCGAAGCCGAACTGGACGCGTACATCGACCGGGTCGGCCTACCGGGCCGCACGCCACGCACGATCACCTCGTCCCTCCGCCTGAAGTCGCAGCTGACGCGGGTGCGACGGTCGCGGTTCGCGCTGGACGACGAGGAGAACGAGGTCGGGGTGCGTTGTGTGGGCGCCGCGATCCGTGACCACGCGGGCGCGGTGATCGGCGGGATTTCGGCGTCCTCACTGGCGATGGAGCACTCGTTGCCCGAGTTGATCGCGCTGGGACCGGGGGTGCTGCGGGCGGCCGACGAGGTGTCAGCGGCACTCGGCTGGGTCTGATCGGCGGTGCACCGCGTCGAACAACTGCCACCCGTCGAACTTCGTGCGAGCGGCCGGTTGCCAGCCGCGGGCGGCCGCCTCGTCGAGCATGGTGCGGATCACCCTGGGCAGGTTGAGGTTCAGGATCCGTCCATCGGGGTGTCGCACCGCGCCCGTGTGCGCGTACACGCCGTCGCCGGACTGGAACACCACCACGAACTCCCCCGGCGCACCGTCACAGCTCAACCTCACCACTTCACGGCAGCAGCTGTCGTCGTGAGAGTGGCGAACCGACCAGACGAACCGATCGGCACCGACGCGCAACCACCTGACCCTGCGGCGCCCCACGTGGATCACCCGCGGTGAAGCGTCGTCACCATCGCCTCGATCGCGATGCGCGGCTTCACGTTGACCTCGATCGCCTCCCGGCAGGCCAGCACCGCCTCCAGCCGCCGCAGAATCGACTCCTGCGACCACTGAGCAGCCGCCGTCTTGGAGTCACCGGCGCGGTCCGGGTGCATCAACGCGGCCTCTGAGCCGGTCTTGGTCACCAGTGCGTCCCGGTAGAACCCGGCCAGGTCCACCAACGCCATGTCCAACGAGTCGCGCTGGGTCCGGGTGGCCCGGGACTTCTGCCGCTTCTCCAGATCCTTCAACGCGCCCTTGGCACCACGGGTCGCGGCAGCGGTTCCCTTACCGGTTCCGCCGGCTCCCATCGCGGTCTCCAACGCCTCGCGCTCAGCCTCGTTGCGAGCCTCGTTGGCGGTGGTGGCGTCTTCCTCAGCAGCCTTGATCAGCTCATCAGCACAGGTGAAGACGTCAGCGGGCTTCCGCAGCGCCAGCGGAATCCGCAGCACGGCCTCCCGCCGGGACCGGGCCTCCTCGTCAACGGCCAGCCGCCGCGCCCGCCCAACGTGCCCGCCGCAAACCGACGCCGCCCACTGCGCCATCTCCGGCGCAATGCCGTCCACGGCCTCCAAAGCCGACGCGATGGCCGAAGGCCTAGGCGACCCCAAAGACACCAAGCGACAACGCGATCGGATGGTCACCGACACGTCGTCCGGATGATCGGAAGGCGCGCACAGCAGGAAGACCGTCCGCTCCGGCGGCTCCTCGACAGCCTTCAGCAGAGCGTTGGCCGCGCCCTCGGTCAACCGGTCCGCATCCTCGATGATCACCACCTGCCAGCGCCCGGAAGTGGGGCGGCGAGCGGAGATCTGCACGAGTGAACGCATCTCGGCGACCGAGATCGACAGGCCTTCGGGGGCGACGACCCGCACGTCGGCGTGGGTGCCGTGCAAGGTGGTCCGGCAGCCGGAGCACTCGCCGCAGCCGGGGCGATCGTCCGTGACGACGCACTGCAGGGCAGCGGCGAAGGCGCGAGCGGTCGAAGATCGGCCGGATCCGGGTGGGCCCGTGAAGAGCCATGCGTGCGTCATCACGCCTGGCGCCGGCGTTCCACCCGCAACGATCGTGGCCGCGGCCTCGGCAGCCGCGGACAGTGTGGCCACCGCGTCCGGCTGCCCGACCACCTCGTCCCACACGCTCATGGCTGCAGTCTTCCAGCGAACGCTCAGACCGCGGCTTCGGGGACCGCTCGCTTGCGGGTCGCCAGCAACGGCACGACCGCGGAGCGGACCCGCTCGGCCACCACGTCCGGGTCGCCGTCGGCCTCGACGACGACGTAGCGGTCCGGGTCGGCGGCGGCCATCTCGCTCAGCAGGCGCTGCACGCGCCAATGGTGTTCCAGAGCGATCGACTTGCCGTCGGTGACCGGGCGGTCCAGCAGGATCGTCAGGTCCGGGCGCAGGCGGCCGGTGGCCCAGTCGACCAGGCCTTCCAGCTCCTGGTGTTCCAGCGTGCTCGTGGCGGTGAAGTGCGCCAGCGGCGAGTCGACGTAGCGCTCCATCACCACGACGGAACCCTCGTCCAGGGCGGGGCGCACCTGCCGTTCGACGACATCGGCGCGCACGGCGGCGGCGACCAGGGCCTGCGCGCGCACGCCTGCCAGCTCGGCGGAGGACAGCATCGTGCGCAGGCGGCGTTCGTCGTGCTCCGGGTCGGCGGCCAGCAGGACGTCCAGGCCCTCGGCGCGCAGAGCGGCGGCCAGGCGCCGGGCCTGCACCGAGGTGTCCTCGCGGGTGTCGCCCTCGACGGCGATCAGCAGGCCCTTGGTGTTGCGGCGGCCGCGGATGGCCGCGAACAGCGACGACAGCACCGGCTCCTCGCGGCGGTCGTCCATCTGCCGGTACGCGACGAGGCCGAGCACGATGGCGATCACGGCGCCGCCGAGCATCACCGGGCGGGTCGCGTCGACCTCCATCGGGTGGCCGAACACGCTGACCTGGCGCTTCTGCAGCAGGGCGACCAGCAGCGGCGCGCCGGCCGACGCGCCGAACAGCACGACCTTGAGCAGCGACTGGATCAGCGCGACCGTGCGGCCGCGCATCTCGTCCTCGACCTGCGAGCCGACGATCGTCAGGCCGGTCAGGAACGCCACGCCGGCACACGCGCCGACCATGGCGACGGTCAGCAGCGCGATCCACAGGTGCGGGGCGAGCGCGACCACGACCAGCGTGATGCCGGCCCCCACGATCGTCACGCCGAACAGGCGGTTGTAGGCAAGGCGCTGGGCCAGTCTGGGCGCGGTCGCCATGCCGATCGCCAGACCGACGAACACGGCCACGAAGAGCAGGCCGAACGTCGAGGCGCCGCCCAGCAGCGACTGCGAGTAGAGCTTCGCGGTGGCGATCACGACACCGGCCGCGGCGAACGCGCCGATCATGCCGATCACCAGGCCGCGGACCAGCGGCGTCGCGGCGGCGAACCTCAGGCCGTCGCGGAACATCGCGACGAAGCCCGGCTTGTCGGCGTCGTCCTTCTTGCGGGTCGAGGAGACGCGGCCGGACAGCTCCGGCAGGCGGGTCGCGACCAGGATCGCCGAGGTGAAGTACAGCAGGCCGTTGATCATCACGGCGATCGTCGCGATGCGGAACTCCAGGTTCCCGCCCTGCAGGTTCAGGTAGCCCGGGATGCCCGCGATCAGCGAGTACAGGCCGAAGCCGCTGATCGTGGAGATGCCGTAGGTCATCACCAGGCCGAGCTGGTTCGCCGACTCCACCTGGTCCGGGCGGCGCAGCAGGTTCGGGACCGCCGACTCCTTGGCCGGGATCCACAGCATCGCGCAGCAGCCGACCAGGAAGTTCGCCACGAAGAGCCAGATCGGCGATCCGATCAGTGCGATCGAGATGAACAGCGACCCGCGCAGGATGTCGCAGATCACCATCACCTTGCGGCGGTCGAACCGGTCCGCGAGCACGCCACCGACGGGCGCGAACAGGATTCCCGGCAGCAACTGCGTCAGCACGACCAGCGACAGCGCGAACGACTGCCACTGGTAGCTGTTCATCATCTCGGAGACCAGACCGGTCAGCGCGAGAAGTGACAGCCAGTCACCGACGCTGCACAGATAGGTGACGAGCCACAGCCGCCGGAACGGCCTGATGGCCAGCACCGAGCGCAGCCGGTGGACCGTGGACACGCTGGACTGGGCCTGCCCTGCCTGGCCTGCCTCGGTCACTCCTGTGTCCGCGTCCTGAATCTCAGTCACCCCGATATCTGCCTGCTCCGTGCGGTCAGCGTAACCGGACCAGGCGGGTGAGGTTGCCGGACTCTCAGCGTTAACCGCTGAAGATCGCCCCAAGAATGTTGACGAGCACCAGCACGAAGAAGCCGATCACGATCAGGCAGCCGATGAACGCGGCCACACCACTCGACTGCTTGGTGGGCTGTTGCTGTTGCGCCGCAGGCATTTGCGCACCTGGCACGAACTGCTGAGGCGCCCGCTGGCGACGTCCGCGCGGCCGGCGCTGCTCCTGCTCCATCTGAGCCCAGACGGCCTGGCGCATCTCGTCGGTCAGCGTCGGCGGTGTAGGAACCGACACACGTGACGCGGAGTACCCGGAGGTCCACTGAGGAGCGATGAAGGTGTCAGCCGTCACCAACCCGGCCAGCGGGTCCGGGAAAAGCCGGGGAGGCGGCGGGGCCTGAGTCCCGTCCGGTCCGAAGTCGGAGCTCGGCACCGCCACCTCCAGATCAGCTCTTCGACTTGGCAGGAGCCTTCTTGGCCGCGGGCTTCTTCGCCGCGGTCGTCGCCTTCTTGGCCGGCGCCTTCTTCTTGACCGGTCCCTTGGCGCGCTTCTCCGCCAGCAGCTCGGCCGCGCGCTCGTCGGTGATCGTCTCGACGCTGTCCGTCTTGCGCAGCGAGGCGTTGGCCTCGCCGTCGGTGACGTACGGCCCGAACCGGCCGTCCTTGATCACCATCGGCTTGCCGGACACCGGGTCGTTGCCCAGCTCGCGCAACGGCGGCGCCGAGGCGGCCGAGCGACCGCGCTTCTTCGGCTCCGCGTAGATCTTGAGCGCCTCTTCGAGCGTGACCGTGAAGATCTGGTTCTCGTCGACGAGCGACCGCGAGTCCGTGCCCTTCTTCAGGTACGGGCCGTAGCGGCCGTTCTGCGCGGTGATCTCGGCACCCGTCTCCGGGTCCTTGCCCACCACGCGCGGCAGCGAGAGCAGCTTCAGCGCGTCTTCCAGCGTCACGGTGTCCAGCGACATCGACTTGAACAGCGAACCGGTGCGCGGCTTCGGCGCCTTCTTCGAAGCCGCGCCGTTCTCCGACGCCTCCGGCAGCACCTCGGTCACGTACGGACCGAAACGGCCTTCCTTGGCCACGATCTCGTTGCCCGAGACCGGGTCGACGCCCAGCGAACGGCCTTCCTGCGGCGTCGAGAACAGCTTCTCGGCGATCTCCGCGGTCAGCTCGTCCGGCGGCAGATCGTCCGGCAGGTTCGCGCGCTGCGCGGCACCGTCGACCTCGCGCTCCAGGTACGGCCCGAACCGGCCGACGCGGACCACTACCGTGCGGCCCTCGGAGTCGCTGAACAGCGGGATCGAGTTGACCTCGCGCGGGTCGATGTCCTCGACACCGGTCCCGACCAGCTTCTTCAGGCCACCGGAACGGCCGATCGAGCCGTCGGGGCCGATGCTGCCACCGAAGTAGAAGCCCGACAGCCACGTGGTGCGCTGCTGACGACCGGCGGCGATGCCGTCCAGCTCGTCCTCCAGCGCGGCGGTGAAGTCGTAGTCGACGAGACGGCCGAAGTGGACCTCGAGCAGCCCGACCACGGCGAAGGCGACCCACGACGGGACCAGCGCCGCGCCCTTCTTCCACACGTAGCCGCGGTCCTGGATGGTGCTGATGATCGACGAGTAGGTGGAGGGACGGCCGATGCCGAGCTCCTCCATCGTCTTGATCAGCGAGGGCTCGGTGTAGCGCGAGGGCGGCGAGGTGGTGTGGCCGTCCGCGGACAGCTCCGCGATCGTCAGCGCCTGGTCCTTGACCAGCTGCGGCAGGCGCGACTCCGCGTCGTCCGACTCGCCACCGGCCTCGGCGTCGACGGTCTCGACGTAGGCCTTGAGGAAGCCGGCGAACGTGATCGTGCGGCCGGACGCGGCGAACGTGACCTCCTGGCCCGTTGCGGCCCGGCCCTGGATGCGCACGCTGGTCGTGTTGCCCCGCGCGTCGGCCATCTGGGACGCGATCGTGCGCTGCCAGATCATCTCGTAGAGCTTGAACTCGTCGGCGTCCAGCTCGGCGGCCACCTGACCGGGCGTGCGGAAGACCTCGCCCGCCGGCCTGATCGCCTCGTGGGCCTCCTGCGCGTTCTTGACCTTGCGGTTGTACTGGCGCGGCTGCGGCGAGACGTACTGCGCGCCGTAGAGGTCCGTCGCCTGCGTGCGGGCCGCGTTGATCGCGGTCTCCGACAGCGTCGTGCTGTCGGTACGCATGTAGGTGATGTAGCCGTTCTCGTACAGCTTCTGCGCGGTGCGCATGGTGCGGTCGGCCGAGAACCGCAGCTTGCGGCCCGCCTCCTGCTGCAACGTCGAGGTCATGAACGGCGCGTACGGCTTGCGCGAGTACGGCTTCTCCTCGACCGAGGCGACCTTGACCGGCGCGTTCTCCAGCCCGGCTGCGATGGCGCGGGCCTGCGCCTCGTCCAGCACGACGACGTCGGCCTTGCCGGTCAGCTTGCCGTCCGACCCGAAGTCACGGCCGGTGGCGAGACGCGTGCCGTCGACGGCCACGAGACGCGCGCCGAACTGGCGCGGCGCGGCCTCGGCACCGGCGTCCATCTGCGCGGAGATGTCCCAGTAGCTCGCCGAGACGAACTTCATCCGCTCGCGTTCGCGCTCCACGACCAGACGCGTCGCCACGGACTGCACGCGGCCTGCCGAGAGCTTCGGCATGACCTTCTTCCACAGCACCGGGCTGACCTCGTAGCCGTAGAGGCGGTCGAGGATGCGGCGGGTCTCCTGGGCGTCGACCAGGTCCTGGTCGAGGTCACGCGGGTTGGCGGCAGCCGCCTGGATCGCGGACTCGGTGATCTCGTGGAACACCATCCGGCGAACCGGGACCTTCGGCTTCAGCGTCTCCAGCAGGTGCCACGCGATGGCCTCGCCCTCGCGGTCACCGTCTGTCGCGAGGTAGAGCTCGTCGACGTCCTTCAACGCTTCCTTGAGCTCGGTGACCAGCGACTTCTTGTCCGCGGACACCACGTAGAGCGGCTCGAAGTCGTGATCGACGTCCACGCCGAGCCTGGCCCACGCCTGACCCTTGAACTTCGCGGGAACGTCGGCGGCACCGCGCGGCAGGTCCCGGATGTGTCCCCTGGAGGACTCCACGACGAAGTTGCTGCCGAGGTACGACGCGATCTTGCGCGCCTTCGTGGGCGACTCGACGATCACAAGTCGTCGGGTACTACCCGCTCCTCCGCTGCTCTTTCTCGTCCGTGTCGATCCAGCCACTCGCCGTCCCGCTCTCTTCCAAACCCGGTTCCCAGGCCCGCCAGTGTTGCCCAGCGTCGGCCGAAAAGCACACCATCCGCGACGCCCGTACGACGAGACAGAGTGACACAACCTTGCCGGACCGCCCGCTCAGGCCGCCGGCCAGGTGCTCATCGCCACTCCGTGCGGAGGGCTTCCGACCAGCTCAGCGAGCCGAGCCAGCCTTCGTCGGCCGGTTACCCGCAACGCCGGAGCCCCTACCAGGGTGCACGGAAGTCCGGATGCGAGCAGGGCATTTTGCAACGGTTCGTGTGTCTGGGGTGCGTTGGGGTCCAAACCGAGCAGGTACGCCGACTCCATCCAGCTGCCCGCGGCCAGCGCCCAGATCCGCAGCACTGCTCCGTTCAGCTCGAAGCCGGTCGGCACCTTCTTGACAGATCCGTCCAGCCAGCGGGCGGCCAGAGGGGTGAGATCGGTGCGGAACGGCGTGCGGACGAACCGCGTGCCCTCCTCGTTGACGCACAGCTCGGACGTGACGCCGCGCTCGGCGCACGCCTGCCTGAGCGGCTGGTGACGCCACTCGTCGCGCAGCTCGACGTACACGCGGGCGGCCGTACCGCGTGCGAAGCTGACGGCCTGCCCCGGCCCGCAGAGGAAGCCGGCGAGGTCCGCCTTGGCCGGCGTGCGCGCCTCGGCCGAGAAGAAGGACAGCTGCCCAACCACGGCCCACAGAGTAGAACAGGCGTTCGACTGTGACCAGTGGTGCGCCTGTGACTACGCCGGTTGAGCGATCACTGCTGACCTCCGGCCTTCAGCTGGGTGCAGGGGACCGACTTGCCCATCGCTCCTGCGTACTTGGGCGATTTCTCCAGTGCGTCGAAGGTCGCTCGCAGCTGTTCGGGGCTGCTCACCTGCGACGTGTCGGCCAGCGCCTTCTCCGCGCTCTCCCAGAACTGCCCGTTCGGCTCCAGGGCCTTCACCGGCGCCTCCGCGGCCGCGTAGGACCTGGCCGACTCGCCCATGTACTTCATCAACCGCTCGTGCACGTCCTCGAGCTCGTCCGACGGCGGTCCCAGCTCCTTGAGCTTCTTCTCCGCGTCCGTGAGCGCCGTGGCGTTCGCAGTGACGAGCTTGAGGTAGGCCGTCTTGACCGCGGCGGGGTTGGCGGGGTCCTGAGTCTTCAGCTCCAGTGCCGCCTTCATGCCGGGCAGCAGGCCGCCGCAGAAGGCGTCGACCCACTGGCCCTGCGCCTCGGTGAGCGGCTTGTCCTCGTCGGACGCGCAGGCGCTCGTCAGCGCGATCGTGGTCAGCAGAGCTGCGATCAGGCGTGATCTCACAACGTCAGTTTCCAGGCAGCTGCTCGGCCAGATCCTGCCAGGCCACGCCGTCCGCTCAAACCCCAGGTCAGGTCGCAGATCGCGCGAACACCACCCGTTCGAGCGACCCCTTCGCGCAGTCCCCGGAGATCAGGAGGTAGGTGCGGAACTCGTGGAGATCTGCAGGTCCTTGCAGTTCGCGGCCTTCTGGGCGACCGGCGCGAGACCTGTCTCGTCGAACTTCTTCTGCACGTCGGCACCGGTCGTCTCGAGCGCGGCCGCCTTGGTGACCATCTCGGTGAACGCGGCGACGACCTGCGTGGGGTCGTTCGAGGAGTCGAGCTTCGACTTGGTGTCGGAGAGCAGCGTCCTGATCTGGCCCATGCCGTCCTCCGCGGCCGTGACCAGCTCCTTCGACTTCGGGTGCGGACCGTTCTCCAGCGCCTTGAGGTCCGCGATCGACTTGTCGACCGCGGCCACCCTGGTGCCGAGCCAGTCCGAGAGGCCCGTCTTGAGCTTCGACGGGTCGTTCATGTCGATGCTGGGCTCGTCCGACATGGCTTTCACGGTGCCACCAACGGCACCGCAGACCTTGTCCATCCACGCCACGACGTCGGCCTCGTTCGGGGTGGCCGACGTCGACGACGTGGAGGAACCTCCGCTGCTGCACGCGGTGAGCGCGAGCAGGCTCGTCAGAAGTGCGATGGCGGTGTGACGCATGGGGCGACGCATGGAGCGGAAGCTACTCCGAACGGGCTCGCTCAGCTCGTCGGCGTGACGTTGAGGCGCTGCATCTCCTGGCATTTCGACGCGGTCTGCGTGGCCTTCTGCAGCTCGGGCACGGCCTTGAGCTCGCGCAGCGGGTCGGCGAGCTCGGAGAGCTTGGCGATGGCCTCTCCGGCGGCCTGGAGGCCACCGCTCGCGTTGTTCGCGTCGGCCTGCTCGATCTTGGTCTTGGCGTCGGTGAAAACCGCGCCCAAAGAGGTGAAGGCGTCCGCCATCTTCGTGACGGCCTCCTCGCCGCCCGCGACGGGCGACGGACCGACGTTCTTGAGGCCCTCCGCCGACTTGGTGAAGGCGTCGGCGAGCTGGCCCATGTAGGCGGCCATCTCGGCCTTGAGCTTGGCGGAGTCGCCCGCGTCGAGCTTCGGGGGCGTCTTCTCGATCTTGGCGAACTCGGACGCGGCGCCGCACACCTTGTCCATGTAGGCGACGGCCTCGGGGCTGGCCGCGCCGCTGGTGGGCGTCGCTGAAGTGCCGGAGTTGCCGCCGATGGTGGTGCACCCGGCCAACGCGCAGGTGGCAACAACGGCAGTGGCGACGAGGCGGAGCCTCATGTCGTAACTCCTCGGTCGGGGTACGTCGGGGGAATCCCGAAAGTACCCCGACCGGAGGTGGTGGAACTACGCGGCGCCGTTGCTCACGGTCTCCGCGGGGGTGTCCGCGATGACCGTGCTGCGCCGCTTGGACACGACGACCGCACCCACGATGATCAGTGCCGCGACCACGGCGATCGCGATGCGGATCGCGTCGGAAGCCTGATCACCGATGGTGAACATGACGATGGCGGGCGCGATCAGCACCGAGACCAGGTTCATCACCTTGATCAGCGGGTTGATGGCAGGGCCGGCGGTGTCCTTGAACGGGTCGCCGACGGTGTCGCCGATGACCGTCGCGGCGTGGGCGTCGGAGCCCTTGCCACCGTGGTTGCCGTCCTCGACCAGCTTCTTGGCGTTGTCCCAGGCACCACCGGAGTTGGCCAGGAAGACCGCCATGAGCGTGCCGGTCGCGATCGCACCGGCCAGGTAACCCGCCAGCGGGCCGACGCCGAGGCCGAAGCCGACGGCGACCGGGGCGAGCACGGCCATCAGACCCGGCGTCGCGAGCTCGCGCAGCGAGTCCCTGGTGCAGATGTCGACGACCTTGCCGTACTCCGGCTTGACGGTGCCGTCCATGATGCCGGGGTTCTCGCGGAACTGACGGCGCACCTCGAACACGATGGCACCGGCGGCGCGCGTCACGGCGTTGATCGCGAGACCCGAGAACATGAAGACGACGGCCGCACCGATCACGACGCCGACAAGGACGTTCGGGCTGAACACCAGGTTGGTGAACGACACAGGCAGATCGCCGGCCACGTTGCCGACCTTGGCGATCGCCTGCTCGATCGCGTCGCGGTAGGAGCCGAACAGCGCCGTCGCGGCGAGCACGGCCGTCGCGATCGCGATGCCCTTGGTGATGGCCTTGGTGGTGTTGCCGACCGCGTCGAGCTCGGTGAGGATCTGCGCGCCCTCGCCGTGCACGTCACCGGACATCTCCGCGATGCCCTGCGCGTTGTCGGAGACCGGACCGAAGGTGTCCATCGCGACGATGACACCGACGGTCGTGAGCAGACCACAACCGGCCAGCGCAATCGCGAACAGCGAGACGACGACCGAACCGGAGAGCAGGAACGCGCCGTACACGGCAGCACCGATGACGAGCGCGGTGTAGACGGCCGACTCGAAACCGACCGAGATACCGGACAGGATCACAGTCGCCGCACCGGTCAGCGAGGTCTTGCCGACCTCCTTGACCGGCTTGTGGTCGGTGCCGGTGTAGTAGCCGGTCAGCCACAGGATGACGCCGGCCAGCACGATGCCGATGATCACCGCCACGGACGCGATCAGCGCCGGGTTGCCGCTGGTGGCCCTGATCGAGTCGCTGATGCCGTCGAGGTCGGCGAACGAGCTCGGCAGGAACGCGAACGCCGCGATCGTGCACAGGACGGCGGAGATGACCGCGGAGATGTAGAAGGAGCGGTTGATGGCCGTGAGGCCGCTCTCACCGGCCTTCGCACGCGTCGTGTAGACACCGATGACGGCGGTCAGCACACCGATCGCGGGAACGATCAGCGGGAACATCAGGCCCTGCGCGCCGAACGCGGCGGTGCCGAGGATCAGCGACGCGACCAGGGTGACGGCGTAGGACTCGAAGAGGTCCGCGGCCATACCGGCGCAGTCGCCGACGTTGTCGCCCACGTTGTCCGCGATGGTGGCGGCGTTGCGGGGGTCGTCCTCGGGGATGTTCTGCTCGACCTTGCCGACGAGGTCGGCGCCGACGTCGGCGGCCTTGGTGAAGATGCCACCACCGACACGCATGAACATCGCGAGCAGCGCGGCACCGAAACCGAAGCCTTCCAGGACCTTCGGGGCCTGACCGGCGTACACGAGCACGACCAGCGCGGCACCGAACAGACCGAGACCGACGGTGGTCATACCGACCACACCACCGGTGCGGAAAGCAACGCGCATCGCCTTTTCGCGACCGCCTTCACCTTCGTTCGCGGCGGCGGCGACACGCACGTTGGCGCGCGTGGACAACCACATGCCCAGGTAGCCGATGATCGCCGAGAACACGGCACCGACGATGAAGAACAACGACCGGCCGATTCGTTCGGCGATGTCGTCGGCCGGTAGCGCGAACAGCAGTACGAACACGACCACGACAAAAATGCCGAGCGTGCGGAACTGCCGGTTGAGGTAGGCCGCTGCGCCCTCCTGAACCGCCTTGGCGATGTCCTGCATCTTGGGGGTGCCCTGGCCCGCGGCCAGCACCTCCCTGAGCAGCACGTACCCGACGGCGAGAGCAGCCAGGGCGACCACGGCGACCACGGCTACGACGCCGCGATCACCCCCGGAGAGCTCGAGGCTCTCCGCGAGGAATTGCCGGGACATCCGTCCTCCTGGTGAGTTGCCATGTGCAGCGCCAAGGCAGACCAGCCGCCCTCGCGCGACGTGACGCATCCCTCATTGGATGCGATGAGCGGGGAGTCTAGGGGTTGCTTGCAACGAGGCAACGAACTGTCCCGATCCGTGCACACACCGTTATCTGCGCAGGAAGCCGACCACGCCCCGGGCAGAAGTGTCGGTGTCGTGTGCAAAGCTCGCCTCGTGGTGGATCAGGGACGGCGGTTGCTGGACCGCGTGCTGGCGGGAGTACCCGCCGGGGAGTCACCTCTCACACACGCACGTGATCTGCCGTTGCGGCAGGCTGATCACGTCGAATGGCCCTCGTGGGCCGCCGGGCCGGTGGTCGCCGCGTTCACCGAGATCGGTGTGCGTGAGCCGTGGCGGCACCAGGCGGAGGCGGCGTCGCTGGCGTGGTCCGGGCAGCACGTCGTGCTCGCGACGGGCACCGCGTCCGGCAAGTCGCTCGCCTACCAACTGCCCGTGCTTTCCACTCTTTTGGCGGACACGAAGGCAACGGCGCTGTACCTGTCACCGACCAAAGCCCTTGGGGCGGACCAGCTCCGCTCGCTCGACGAGCTCGGGATCAAGGGGATCCGCGCGGCGGCCTACGACGGTGACACCCCGATGGCCGAACGCGACTGGGTCAAGGCGCACGCGAACTGGGTGTTCACGAACCCGGACATGCTGCACCGCGGGATCCTGCCGCAGCACCCGAAATGGCTGCGGTTCTTCCGCCGGCTGAAGTACGTGGTGATCGACGAGTGCCATTCCTATCGCGGTGTTTTCGGTTCCCACGTCGCGTTGTTGATGCGCCGCCTGCGGAGGGTCGCGCGGAAATACGGCGCGGATCCGATCTTCGTTTTGGCATCGGCCACTGTGGCTGATCCTTCTTCGTCGGCTGAAAGGCTGCTCGGAGTCCCGGTTTCCGCTGTCGTGGACGACTACTCGCCGCGCGCCTCGCGGACCGTCGCGCTGTGGGAGCCGCCGCTGACCTCTCTGGAGGGTGAGAACGGCGCGCCCGTGCGGCGTTCGGCCGGCGCGGAGACGTCGCGGATCCTCGCCGACCTCGTGATCGAGGGCGCGCGTTCGCTCGCCTTCGTGCGCTCGCGGCGCGGTGCCGAGCTGACCGCGCTGGGCGCGCAGCGAATTCTGTCCGAAGTAGACAGTGAGCTGCCCGGCCGGGTGGCCGCCTACCGGGGCGGGTTCCTGCCGGAGGAGCGGCGCGCGCTGGAGAAGGCGCTGTCCACTGGCGATCTGCTGGGCGTGGCCACGACGAACGCGCTGGAGCTGGGCGTCGACATCGCCGGGCTGGACGCCGTGGTGGTGGCCGGTTTCCCCGGCACGTTCGCCTCGTTCTGGCAGCAGGCGGGCCGCGCCGGACGCTCTGGCGACAGCGCGCTGGTGGTGTTCGTGGCGCGCGACGACCCGTTGGACACGTACCTGGTGCACAACCCTGCCGCGGTGCTGGACCGGCCGGTCGAGGCCACGGTCCTGGATCCGTTGAACCCCTATGTATTAGGACCGCAGCTGGCGTGCGCCGCGGCCGAGATGCCGCTGACCCCCGCGTGTCTTCCCGACTTCGGCGGGCCGGTGGCCGAGGCCGTGCTCGCCGACCTGGTGGCGGAGAAGCTGCTACGCAGGCGTCCTGCCGGGTGGTACTGGGCGTCGCACGACAGGCCGCACGCCGGGGTGGACATCCGCGGCTCCGGCGGCGACCAGGTGGCTGTCGTCGAGTCGGACTCCGGCCGGATGCTCGGCACGGTCGACCCGGGGTCCGCCTGCTGGCAGGTGCATCCCGGTGCCGTCTACCTGCATCAGGGTCGGGCGTACGTGGTCGACGATCTCGACGTGGAGAGCGGCCTCGCGATGGTGCACCGCGAAGACCCGGAGTGGACGACACAACCGCGGGACTGCGTCGACATCACCGTGGTGCGCGAGATCGAACGCGCCGACTTCGGCGGTGTGTCGGTGTGCCTGGGCGAGGTGGAGGTGACCACGCAGGTCGTCGGCTACCTGCGGCGGCTGCCGTCCGGCGTGGTGCTCGACCAGATCCCGCTCGATCTACCGGAGCAGACCCTGCAGACCCGTGCCGTCTGGTACACCGTCGACGAATCCCTCCTGTTCGACGCCGGTGTGGAGGCCAAGCGAATCCCCGGTGCGCTGCACGCCGCCGAACACGCGGCGATCGGCCTGCTGCCGCTGTTCGCGACGTGCGACAGGTGGGACATCGGCGGCGTGTCGACGGCGCTGCACCCGGACACCGGCATGCCCACGGTGTTCGTGCACGACGGCCACCCCGGCGGCGCGGGCTTCGCGGACCGGGGCCACTCGGCGCTGCGGGCCTGGCTGTCGGCGACGCGGTCGGCGATCAGCTCGTGCTCCTGCCCGATGGGGTGCCCGTCGTGCGTGCAGTCGCCCAAGTGCGGCAACGGCAACGAACCGCTGGACAAGGCCGGTGCCGTCCTCGTGCTGGACGTCGTGCTGAGCAAAATCGCCTGACCGGGTGGCCTCCGCCTGGCTACGGTGTGGGCGTGAACGCATGCAGCTGCAACGCCGCTGACCGGACCCGTCGCGCCTAGGCGCGGCCGAGTCCGATGCTCCGCCGCGCCCGTTTCCCTCTGGCCACGGGTTCCAGGAGTCTGCCTTGTTCACGCCCTTTTCTGATCTGAACGCACTGCTCGCCGACCTCGTCTCGTCGGTCCGCGAGATCCTCGGCCCCACCTACGTGGGGACGTACGTCCAGGGCTCGTTCGCCCTCGGCGCCGGTGACATCCACAGCGACTGCGACTTCATCGTCGCCTGCACGGAGCTGCCGTCCGGCGATCGCGAAGCCGGGCTGCGCGCGCTGCACGCCGAGATCCCCACCCGCCCCGGTCACTGGTCGACCGAGATCGAGGGCTCGTACGCCGACGTCGAGTCGCTGCGCTCGGTGGCTGGCCTCGGGGTTCCGTGGCTGTTCAACGACCACGGCTCACGGACTCTGGTGTGGGATCTGCACTGCAACAGCCCGCACGCGCGGTGGATCCTGCGCAACCACGGCATCGTGCTGGACGGCCCGCCGATCACGTCGCTGGTCGACGAGGTCCCGGCTGATGTCCTGCGCTCTTCGATGCGCGCTGAGCTGCCCCACGTTCTGGAGGGCATCAAGACGTGGGCGCCGATGGGCAACGCGTGGACTCAGCGCTACATCGTCGCGGCGTACTGCCGGACGCTCTACACGATCCACACAGGAGAGGTGGAGTCGAAGCGCGGTGCGCTGCTGTGGGCTTTGAAAATGCTCGATCAGCGGTGGCACCCGCTGATCGAGCAGGTCATCGAGGACCGGGACCTCGGCTGGGACGCCGACGCGGTACCGCGTCCGGGAAGCATGGAGCAGGCCTTCGCTTTCGCGGCCTACTGCGAGCTTCTCTGACTTTCGTGGGCGCGCGCCGCAGGCTCACGGGTACCTGCGGCGCGCGCTCTCCACGTGCCGAACACTGTTTTCCCGCCTGCTACCGCTTGGCGACCGGATCCCTTGGAACATCGGTGGAATCTGGTTGTTCGTCTCGACAGGACACGCGGGAGGCGACGGTGTCGACTGTCTTGGGACGAACTCCGGGGAGGAGCCGGCTTCACCGACCGCGGCAGAGCTGTTGCCCTGCCACTAACGTTCCTCGGCCCGGTCGTTCTTCGCGGGAGGCTGTCCTTCGGGGTGCGTGTTCGGCTTTTCGCCCGTTCCTCTGCGGCCCCGAAGTGCGGGGTACGGAGGCCGATCATCGGATCGGGCTGGGGTGGAACGGCCGCGCAGGGCATCGCCTTCGGGGTTGTCGGGGAGAGTCCACGACGACACCCAGCGCGGCCGGGCTTTGCAGTTGTGTCAGGCGATTTCGAGCTGGAAGCCGGCCGGGGCGTGCAGCGCCTCGACCAGTGCGTCCTGCACGATGTGCGCGTCCGGGAGGTTCCAGCCGCAGATCGACGGCTTGACCCGCCAGTGCACGACGCCGTGCGCCATCGGGGTGGGCGGCAGCGGGATGTACTCGCCCTGGGCGTAGTGGTGCACGTCCGAGTTGTTGGCCAGCTCGGTGTTGAGCTTCGAGCCGGACTTCACCAGGAACATCCACCGGCCGGACGGGGTCGCGGCGATCGGCACGGGAACACCGATCGACCGCAGTGCGACGGCCGCGCGGCGGCCGAGGTCGGTGCCGACCTCGATCGCGTCCACCACGTGGCCGGTGGCGACGAGAAGGCTGTAGGAACGACCGGCCCACCACGTGGCGACCTGATCGGGACGCGTACCGATGCGGTCCACCCAGTCGCGGTGCACCGGGATCGGACCGTGGAGCTCGAGCCCGCTGCGGCCCGCCCACTGGGTGACGCCCTGCTCCGAACCGGCCGGATAGGTGCCGGGCAGTACGGGCCAACCGCGGTACGCGAGGCTCACGGCCTCGGCACGCAGTTCGATGCGGAAGGCCCCGCGCCAGCTATCCGACCAATCCATCTTCCGTCGCCTTCTTCCTAGGCTCTGACTCGACATCGACGTGGTGTCGGTTTCGTTGAGACACCGCGTCGGTGCCGCCACTACAACTAACGACACCGGCACCAGCCTCCGTAACCCCCGCTCGACAACTGGTAGCTACGGAACGGCGAACGCCCTTTGCGAGAACGAGGAACTGAACTCCCCGCGTTTAGTTCGATCACCGTTCAGCATGTCCGGGCGCCGGTGTGAGTCCGCTCACCGCCCGGAGGTGACCGCTCGTCGCGCTCCAAACGCTTTGATCTTCGGCCGGACCTGCCCTCGACCGCGCGCTCACCGGGCCGAACGGCGTAACCGCCGACACCGACACAACCACCTCCCAACCGCTCACCGAGCAGCTCTCGAGTGCCGCCCCGTTGCTCTGCGCCACCCGTTTCGCCTGTTCACAAGCACTTTCGGCACCTTGGGGAAGGCTCGACGCACCGGCGAGCGCCGCGAGATCGGCCGCACCTGTCACCCGGTGCCGCACGACGACGGCCGCACCGACCTGGACACCGGTGATCGTCACGATGATCAGCAACAACATCGCCACCACGCCGCTCACCGCAGCCGAACCGCACTCATCACCAGGCGCTTCGCCGTTCATCGCGGCTCCAGCACGGCGAACGCCTCCGCGCCGAGCGGCACGCCCAGTGGTCCGCGTTTGGCGACGACGACCCTGACGGCGTCACCTTCGTGCTGAAACGCGACGCTCGCTCCGGGCGCGATCTGCCCGACCGCCTCCTCACCGCGCTGCCGTTCACCGCGCGCCGTGAGCCGCGCCGCCTCTCTCGCTGCGTCGGTGCACCGCATCTGCTCGATGGCCGCTGTCAGCCCAGCGGCCGCCAACGCCATGACCACCAGCAGCGCGCACACCGCGATGGCCGCCTCCACCGTGACCATGCCCCGGTCATCAGACCGACGACAGCGCACGCTGTATCAGCCCTTGCAGCGCGTTCTGCATCCAGTCACTGGAGGCGAGCGCGTACAACACCCCGGCGAGCGCGGCCACCGCCAGCGTCCCGATCGCGTACTCCACCGTGCTCATGCCGCTGTCGTCCTTCAGCAGTTCCATCTGTTCACCCTTCATCACTTGAGGAATTGACCGGCCAGCCCCAGCACCACCGGCAGCACGCCGAGGCACAGGAACGCCGGCAGGAAACACAGCGCCAGCGGCGCCGCCACCGTGACCGCAGCCCGTTGCGCCTTCGCCTCGGCCTGGTCCCTGGCCTCGGCTCTGGTCCGCTCGGCGAGCTCAGCGGCCTGCCGGGCCAGCGCCGCACCCGATCGAGCGGTCCTCCGCGCGGCTCTCGCCAGTGCGGCGGTGACGGGCCGCTCCAGCGCCGGAGCCCACGCGGCGACCGGATCCGCGCCGAGCGCGAGGAGCTCGGCCGTCTGGTTGAGCTCTTCGATGCCGACCGCACGGATCGCCGTGGGCACCGGCAGGCCTGCCTTGAGGCAGGCGGCCATGAGGTCCAGCGCAGCCGCCCGCTCGAACGGACCGTCGGGTGTGGTGACACGCCGCGGCGGATCGTGCGCCTTGGGTCTCAGCCGGTCGATCGCCTTTCGCGGCGCCGGCGCGACCAGGATCGCCAGCGCCAGGAGGACGAGCGTCACGGCTCCACCTCGGTGATCCGCTTCGTCCACCACAGTCCGGCCGCGAGGAAGAGCGCTCCCAGCACCAGCAGGAACTGACCGGCCGTGGTGGAGATGAGGATGTGGAGCGGTCTGGCGCCGCTGAGCTCGCCCAGCAGCACACCGAAGACCGGCAATCCCGCGAGCACAGCCGCGCTCGCTCGCGGACCTGCCATGCGCGCGTGCACCTGTCGTGCGAACGCCGCCCGCTGATCCAGATCGAGTCTGGTGGCGTCGAGAACGTCAGCCAGCGCCACGCCGTGTTTCGCTGACACGTGCCACGCCTTGGCCAGCTGATCGACGGCGGTGCCGAGGACAGGCTGACGGAGGTCGCGAAGTGTCCGCTCCACGTCGCCGCCGAGTCGTGCGGTGGCGGCAGCTGCTTTCAGCACCTCGGCGGCAGGCGCCGGGGTGTCCTGGGCCGCACCTTCGGCCGCGGTCGCCGCGTGGGCACCTGCCCGCAGCTCGTCGACCACACCGCCCAGCCCGTTGCTGAGTGCTTCGGTCGCTGTTCTCAGCGCGCGGCTTCGCCTGCCCTGCTTGACGATTCGGTAAATCACCACCGCGAGGACTGATCCAGCGATCAGACCGCCAACGCCTGCCGCGAGGTAGGTGACGGTGACCGCGGCGATCAGCCACAGCCATTGCGGCACAACGATCTCGCGCTTACCGGCTGGCCGGAGCCGGCGGAGTGGCTTGAGCTGCGGCCACACCAGCAGGGCTGCCGCCACGAGCAGGAGGCTCAGCACAGCAGCTCCTTCTCGTGCCAACCGCTCGCTTTCGCCCAGATTGGACGGACCTCGAGCCCACGTTCTGTGCGGACGAACGCGCCGATCTCGTTGAGGTGTCTCGCACCGTTGTCCGCTCGCCGCATGTGCAGCACGAGCTGGACGGCCGCCGCCACCTGGCTGTGCACGGCTTGCGGATCGAGCCCGCCCAACGCGCCCAGCGCTTCCAGGCGTGCGGGGACTTCGGCCGGCGAGTTGGCGTGCAGGGTTCCGGCGCCTCCTTCGTGGCCGGTGTTCAACGACGTGAGCAGCTCACGAACCTCCGCACCCCGCACTTCACCCACGACGATCCGATCAGGCCGCATGCGCAACGCCTCCCGCACCAGCGACCGCACGGTGATCTCGCCGGCACCTTCGACGTTCGGCGGGCGCGCCACCAGCCGCACGAACTGCGGGTGGTCGGGATGCAGTTCGCCCGCGTCCTCCACGCACACGATGCGTTCGCCCGGCGGAACACAACCGAGCAACGCCGACAGCAAGGAGGTCTTGCCAGACCCCGTGCCACCGACCACCAGGAACGCCCTGCGGCTGCGGACGATCGCGCGGAGCACCTCGGCGATCTCGGCGTCGAACGTGCCGAGCTCCCGCAGCCCGTCGAGGTCGTGCGTCGCCGGCCGGAGCACGCGGAGGGACAGGCACGTCCGGTCCGCGATGGGCGGGAGCACCGCGTGCAGCCGCACCCCGCTGCCCGGCAACCAGCCGTCGACGCACGGCGAGGCGTCGTCGAGGCGCCGGCCCGCGGCCACCGCCAGGCGTTGGGCGAGGCGGCGGACGGCGGCCTCGTCCGGAAACGTGACCGTGGTGCGGCGCAGGCCCGCGGTGCCGTCGACCCACACCTGATCCGGCGCGGTGACCAGGACGTCGGTGGTGCCGGGGTCGGCGAGCAGCGGATCGAGCGGACCTGTGCCGCTGAACTCCTGGCGGAGGACTTGGAGGGCTTCCAAGACGTCGGCGTCGGCCAGCACCCCGCCCGCTTCGGAGCGGACCGCGTGGGCGACAACCGCGGCGGTCATCTCCATGTCCGCGCCTGCCAGGCGATGGCGGACACGGTCGATCAGGGTGGTGGTCATGTGGCGGCCTCCGGGCGCTGGGCGTGGCGGCCGTGGGTGATCTGGCGGCCGGTCAGGCGGAGCCAGGTTTCGTGGCACCAGATGAGGAAGCGGTTCATTCCGGTGGCTCCTTGAACACGAAGGGAGGAGGGAAGGGGCGGCCGTAGACGAAGAGGTTGCGCAACATCCGCAACCAGATGCGGATGCGGATCACGGGTGCGGTCCCTCCTGCACGAGGCGGGTTTCGGCGTGGTGCGGGAGAGAGCGGCGGAGGCGGATCACAGCTGCGGCTCCTCTTGCGCGAGGCAGGTTTCGGAGTGGCGCGGGCGAAAGCGGCGCGAGCGGACGCTGCTCGCGGCCGCGGTTCCTTCCGCGACGGGAGCACTTTCAGCCTGGGGAGGCCGGGAGCGGCTCAGGCAGCTCACGGGTGCGCCTCCTCTCGCGCACGGCAGGCTTCGGCGTGGCGCGGGCGAAACCAGCGGGGTGGAAGCCGCTCATGGCCACGGTTCCTTCCGCGCGGGGAACGCTTTCGGTCTGGGGAGGCCGGGAGCGGCGCAGGCAGCTCACCGGTGCGCCTCCTCTCGCGCACGGCAGGCTTCGGCGTGGCGCGGGCGAAACCAGCGGGGTGGAAGCCGCTCATGGCCACGGTTCCTTCCGCGCGGGGAACGCTTTCGGTCTGGGGAGGCCGGGAGCGGCGCAGGCAGCTCACCGGTGCGCCTCCTCTCGCGCACGGCAGGCTTCGGCGTGGTGAGGGCGAAACCAGCGGGGTGGAAGCCGCTCGTGACCGCGGTTCCTCCCGCGCGAGGAGCGCTCTCGGCCTGGCGACGTCGGGAGCGGCGCAGGCACTTCACGGGCACAGCTCCTTCCGCGCGAACGGGATCTCGGAGCGACGACCATGAGATGCGGTGTCCCCGCCCGGAGGAGATCCGGCTTGGCTGCACCTGCCACAGGTGGCCAGATCGGGCGCCTCCCCCGCCTCCTCGTCGCATGCCCGGCCTCCGGAGCGAGCACGGCGAACCTGACGGAGGATCACGGTGAGCCGCAGGCAGTCTGAACAGCTCATGGGCGCAGCTCCTTCAGCACCAGGCGGGCCGCGGTGGCCAGCGGGCCCTTGGCGTTGCGCGGGAAGTGGCCGCGTTCCAGCGTCTCGGCCAGGCCCGGCTCCGGGCGCATCTGGCTCAGCAGGGGGACGCCGATCACCTCGGCCATCTCGGCGGCTTGGAGGTTGCCGGGGGACGGGCCGCGCACCACCAGGCGGATGTTGCGGCCCTGGGTCAGCAGGTTGGAGGCCACGCGGGTCGCTGCCGCGGTTGCACGCACCTCGGCCGGCACGACCAGGACCGTCAGGTCCGTGCGGTCCAGGGCGGCGGAGGCGGCGGCGGTGGGGTGGCGTGGGAGGTCGCACACGACGGTGCAGCCGGTGCGGCGGCCCGCGTCGAGCACTGCGGCCACGGCTGCCGGTTCGGGGTCCGGGCCCGTGCGGTCGCACGAGAGGACGCTGAGGCTGCCGGACGCCGGCAGGGCCGCGCGGAGGGCGGACATCGGGACCCGGCCGCCGCTGCAGTGCACGCCCGGCCAGCGGGCGCCCTCGTCGGACTCGGTGCCCAGGGCCAGGTCTATGCCGCCGCCCAGCGGGTCGCAGTCGACGAGCATCGCCTCGCCGCCGGTCGCCACGGCCTCGCGGCCGCAGGCGATGGCCAGGATCGAGGCGCCCGATCCGCCGCGGCCGCCGACGAAGGACACCACCCGGCCGCGGTCGGACGGCGGGCCTTCGCCCACGTCGGTGAGAGCGCTCACCAGGGTGCCGCCGTCGGCGGGGAGTTCCAGGACGGCGTCGGCTCCCAGTGCCACGGCGGGTACCCAGGGCGGGTCGCCTCCGTGGACCACCAGCACGCCTGAGCGGCGCGGGAAGTTCGCGTCCAGGCAGGCGGAGACCGCGGCCGGGTCCAGCAGGACCAGGGGCGCGCTGTGCCATTGCGAGCGCAGGGAGGTCACGTCGGGTGCGCAGGAGAGCGGGCAGTCGGCGGCCGCGGCCATGCGGAGGACTTCGTCGAGAAGGTCCTGGTCCGAGAGCAGGGCGGTGGGGTGGGTCATGTGGTCCACCGTGGTTGGTCGTGATGAACGACACAACGGGTGAAGATCCAGATGTGGACAAATCGCCGGGTGTGGACAAGTCGCGATCTTGGACGGCCTGGGACGCCGGAAGTGTCGGTGCCTTGTGCGACGCTGAGGGGTTGGGCGTCGAAACCCTCGGGAAGGGCGGCAGAGGTCCAGTCGCGGCCACCGGGAAACGGGCCGTGGATATGGGACGACCCCCGCCAGGGGGGAGGGACGGGGGTCGTCAATGGTTCAGTCCCGGGGGGTCGGACTGAACCCGTCCGTCGAACCGGACTCTCCTACTGTATCCCCATGCGCCAGTGCTGCGCGCAACTTCGGCAACAGCTGCATGCCAAGTTTCGGTAACCGTGTCCCACAACGGTTTCGTACACGACCGAAATGCCGCCCGAACGGCCTACTGACGAGTACACCTAAGCTGAGGTACATGACTCGGATCGCCGCCTTCTTCGACCTCGACAAGACCGTGATCGCGAAGTCGAGCACGCTGGCGTTCAGCCGTCCCTTCTTCCAGGAGGGGTTGATCAACCGCCGCGCGGTGCTGAAGAGCGCATATGCACAGTTCGTGTTCATGCTCGCCGGCGCGGACGCGGATCAGATGGACCGCATGCGCGCGCACATCACGGCATTGGCCGCGGGGTGGGACGTCGAGCAGATCCGCAGCATCGTCAGCGAGACGTTGCACGACATCGTCGACCCGCTGGTTTACAAAGAAGCGACGCAGTTGATCGCTGACCACAAAGCGGAGGGTCACGACGTCGTCATCGTGAGTGCATCCGGCGAAGAACTGGTCGCGCCCATTGCGCAGATGATCGGCGCGGACTACAGCGTCGGAACCAGGATGGTGGTGCTGGACGGCCGCTACACCGGCGACGTCGACTTCTACTGCGCGGCCGACAACAAGGCCATCGCCATCAAGCAGCTCGCGGTCGAGCACGGCTACGACCTCTCCAAGAGCTACGCCTACTCGGACTCGGTCACCGACCTGCCCATGCTCGAGGTCGTCGGCCACCCCACGGTCGTGAACCCGGACCGGGGCCTGCGCCGCACCGCCGCGCAGAAAGACTGGCCGGTGTTGCAGTTCTCGGACCCGGTGAGCCTGCGTTCCCGCATCCCGACCCCCTCGGGCAAGACCGTCGCGGTCACGGCCATCAGCCTCGGCGCTGTCGCCGCGGCCGGTGCCGCCTGGTACGGCCTCCGACGCAAGCGCAGCCGGGACTGAAGTCAAGCCTCGACGGCCAAGAGGAAGCCTTCGTGACCGGTACCGGCGAGTAGCGGCAACGCCGTGCACACGTGGTGTCCGCGTGAGTGCACGCCGCCGCCCTGTCAGCGGTACCCGAACATGGACAAAACCTCACAAACGCTGAAACCGCAGTGCTTTCACTACTGAACGTGGCTTGAACGGTGCACCCTTCCGAGCCCTTGCTGTGACCGCCCCCACGCACTTAAATGGGTGGTGCGGACCTCGGGTCGGCCAGGGACCTGGCGAAGAGAAGCCAGACTCCACCCCGGCAGGGCTCCGTGCGCGGACTTCGAGTACCCACGCGCAGCACGCCGCGGGAGGCTTGTCGTCTAGGGCCTGCGTACCGGGACGCCGGACGCCGAGGCCAGGGTTGTACGACACGAGTTGCACGCTTGGTAACTCGCAAGCCCGCGCTGTCGACGGGGCACCCTTACGAGGGTGCCCCGTCTGCTTGTGCGGTCAAAAAGTGCCGCCGAACGGCAGAATGTCCGCCCGTTGACCCACCACGCAGTCGTGAGTAACTTGCGAAATGCGCCAGTTACCTGTGGGAACATCACCGGGAGGCTCGGACAAGTGCGGAAGATTGCCGCGTTGACGCTGGTCACAGCTATGGTCGCCCTCACGCCGGTGGCGAGAGCGGACGCCTCTGTGACGACGCTGCGCGGGATGTCGCTTGAAGAGAAGGTCGGCCAGCTCTTCGTCACGTACGTCAACGGCCAGGCCGCCGACGTCCCGCACCCCAAGAACCGGACGGACTTCGGAGTCGACACGCCCGCGGAGATGGTGCGCAAGTACCAGCCGGGCGGGGTCATCTACTTCAACAACTCGAGCCGCGACAACATCGACACCCCGAAGCAGATCGCGCAGCTCTCCAACGGCCTGCAGAAGGCCAGCAAGATTCCCCTGCTCATCTCGATCGACCAGGAGATGGGCCAGGTCACCCGCATCGGCCCGCCTGCCACGCAGCTGCCGGGCAACATGGCCCTCGGCGCCGGCCGCAGCACGCAGGACGCGCAAGAGGCCGCCCGCATCACCGCCCAGGAGCTCCGCGCGATGGGCATCAACCAGAACTTCGCGCCGGACGCGGACGTCAACTCCAACCCGGCGAACCCGATCATCGGCGTGCGCAGCTTCTCCAGCGACCCGAAGCTCGCGGCCGACATGACGAAGGCCCAGGTCACCGGCTACGAGGGCCGCCACTGGTTCGACCCGGACTCGGTCACCTCGACGGCCAAGCACTTCCCCGGCCACGGCGACACGTCCGAGGACAGCCACACCAGCCTGCCGGTCTCGAACCGCAGTCTCGACCAGTGGCGTCAGATCGACTCGCCGCCGTTCCAGGCCGCCATCGCAGGCAAGATCGACTCGATCATGACCGCGCACATCCAGGTCCCGCAGATCGACCCGTCCGGCAACCCGGCCACGCTCTCACCGAAGATCATCACCGGTCTGCTGCGCGAGGAGCTGAAGTACGACGGCGTGGTCGTCACCGACTCGCTGGAGATGGCGGGCGTCCGCAAGCTCCACTCCGACGCCGAGATCCCGGTGCTGGCCATCAAGGCGGGCGTCGACCAGCTCCTGATGCCGCCGAACCTGGGTCTGGCCGTCGAAAGCGTCCTCAAGGCCGTCCGCAGCGGCGAGATCTCCGAGCAGCGCATCGACCAGAGCGTCCTGCGCATCCTCAAGATGAAGCTCCTGCGCGGCGTCATGCTGAACGCCGAGGTCGACGTGAACAAGGTCGACCAGATCGTCGGCTCCAACACCCAGGCCGCCCAGCGCATCGCCGACCGCACCATCACCGCCGTCCGCAACGACGGCCAGGCGATCCCGCTCAACGCCACCGCTCCCCTGGTCGTCGGCACCAGCGACGCCCCGGCCACCGCACTCGCGACCAGGCTCAAGGCCACGAAGGTCGTCACGGCGACGAGCCCCACGCCGGGGCAGACCCAGCAGGCGCTGGCAGCGGCGGCCAGCGCGGACAAGATCGTCGTGCTGACCAACGGCCTGAGCACCAGGCCCACCCAGCTCGACCTGCTCAACCAGCTGGTCGCCACGGGCAAGCCGGTCATCGCGGTCGCCACCGGTGTCCCCTACGACGTCGCGCACAGCAACGCCAAGACGTGGCTCGCCACCTACTCGACCACGACGGTCTCCATGGAGGCGCTGGCCAAGATCCTGCTCGGCGAGACCAAGCCGCAGGGCAAACTGCCGGTCGACGTGCCGGGCCCGACGCCCTACCCGTTCGGCCACGGGGTGACCTGGTGAGGCGACGACAGTTCCTCACCGCAAGCGCACTGTCCGTCCCGCTCATCACCACCGGAACCGCCGAAGCGGCCCCGAAGCTCGCCACCGGAGCAGAACAGCTCGCACAAGACGGCTGGCGCAAGCTCAAGGGCCGCAAGGTCGGTGTGCTCACCAACCCGACCGGCATCCTCAAGGACCAGACCCACATCGTCGACTCGATGGTCGCCCACGGCGCCAAACCGACCGCGGTCTTCGGCCCGGAACACGGGTTCCGCGGCACGGCCCAGGCAGGCGGCTCCGAGGGCGACTACCAAGATCCACGCACCGGCATCCCGGTGTACGACGCGTACGGCGCCAACGCCACCAAGCTCCAAGCGATGTTCACCAAGGCGGGCGTCGACACTGTCGTCTACGACATCGCCGACGTGGGCGCGCGCTTCTACACCTACATCTGGTCGATGTACACGGCGATGCAGGCCGCGCCGAACCTGGACTTCATCGTCCTCGACCGCCCGAACCCCATCGGCGGCAAGGCGAACGGCCCGCAGCTCGACCCCGCCTACGCCACCGGCGTCGGCCTGAAGCCGATCGTCCAGCAACACGGCATGACCGTCGGCGAACTGGCCCGCTTCTACGTGGGCGAGTTCGACCTCACCACGAGGCTCGACGTCGTCAACGTCAAGGGCTGGCGCAGGAACCGGCTCGACACCGGCCTGCCGTGGGTGCCACCGAGCCCGAACATGCCCACCCAGGACACCGCGCTGGTCTACCCCGGCACGTGCCTGTTCGAGGGCACGGTGCTGTCGGAGGGCCGCGGCACCACTCGCCCGTTCGAGACGGTCGGCGCACCCGGCATCGACTGGCGCTGGGCCGAGTCCCTCAACGCGCTGAACCTGAAGGGCGTGCGGTTCCGCGAGACCTACTTCGCGCCCACGTTCAACAAGTTCCAGGGCAAGACCTGCGGCGGTGTCACCCTGCACGTCACCGATCCGCACGAGTTCGACGCCATCAAGGCAGCCGTCGCCATGCTGATCACCGCGAAGTCGTTGTACCCCAGCGTGTTCGCGTGGCGGCCCGACAACTGGATCGACAAGCTGAGCGGCTCCGACCGGCTCCGCAAGATGATCGACGCCCAGGCTCCGCTGAACGAGATCATCGGTGCGTGGCAACAAGAGCTGCAGCAGTTCCGCCGCACCCGCCTGCCCTACCTGCGCTACCGGTGAGGACGCCATGCTCATCCCCGCGCTGGCCGTCGCAGTCGTGACGGCCGCGATCCCCGGCCACTTCGACCAGCCCCAGGACGGTTTCGCGAACCCCTGGACGACCCTGCGCCAGTCCAACCCGTACTGGGCGAACCTCGATCCCGAGCCGATCAACACGGCCCTGCGCCAGGTCCGCGGCTTCACCAGACCCCAGGCCAACGGCAAACCGCTGTTCGCCGGCGCCGTCACGATGTACGTGCACGACGGCAAGATCGTCACGCACGACCGCACCGGCTACGCCGTCCTCTACCAGGACCAGCAAACCCAGCTGCCGGAGGAAGACCGCGTCCCGATGCAGAAGGACACGATCTTCGACCTCGCCTCGATCTCCAAGCTCTTCACGTCGATCGCGGTGATCCAGCAGGCCGAGCAGGGCCGGGTGGACATCGACGAGAAGGTCGCCCACTACCTGCCTGAGTTCGGCGTGAACGGCAAGGAGGACATCACCGTCAAGCAGCTCCTCACACACACGAGCGGCCTCGAACCGTTCATCGCGTTGTGGAAGCTGTATCCGGACGTGCCGTCACGCATCAAAGCCGTGATGGACGTGAAGCCGAAGTCCACGCCCGGCACCACGTACGTCTACTCCGACCTGAACCTGATCACGCTCGGCGAACTGGTGCACAAGGTCAGCGGGAAGAAGCTCGACCAGGCGGTGCGGGACGGCATCACCAGGCCGCTCGGGATGAAGGACACCGGATACAACCCCAAGGCCAGGAACCGCACTGCCGCAACGGAGTTCCAGTCCGCACCACCACGCGGCATGGTCCGCGGTGAGGTGCACGACGAGAACGCGTGGTCCCTCGGAGGAGTCGCCGGCCACGCGGGCGTGTTCGGCACGGCCAGGGATCTCGCCGTTCTCGGCCAGACGATCCTCAACGGCGGCACCTACCAGGGCCGCAGGATCCTGACCGAGCACTCCCTCGAGCTGATGCTCACGAACTTCAACCAGCAGTTCCCCGACAACGCCCACGGGCTCGGCTTCGAGCTGAACCAGCGCTGGTACATGGGCGCGCTGAGCGGTCCGGGAACGGCGGGCCACACCGGCTACACGGGCACGTCGTTCGTGATCGACAAGGCTTCCCGGTCGATCGCGATCCTGTTGAGCAACCGCGTGCACCCGAGCCGTGACTGGGGCAGCGTGAATCCGGCGCGCCGGGTCGTCGCCGACGGCCTGGCCAACGCGCTCGCGGTCAAGTCACACGGAAAGCAGTGGCGCGCAACGACTTCCGGCGGAACGCTCACCGCGGAACGTCCGGTGGAGGTCTTCGTCGACGTGGACAAGGGTGACAAGCTGACCATCCAGCACTGGGACGGCACGCAGTGGCAGGACGTCCGCACGATCACCACCACTGAACGCCGATGGGTGGCCACAGAGCAGAAAAAATCCCGATTCGTCTACACGAAGGCCGGCCAGTACAACGGCCGTGGCGTCTACGTCCACGCCCGTGGCGACGTCACGGCTGACGGCTGGTCACTGGCACGCCGCTAGGACCTCGGCGAACGACGGAAGCGCCCGTGGAAACGCGGGCGCTCCAAAGCTCACCACGATCCCTGTGCGGTCGTCGTCGCTCAGCTCGTGCCGGAACCACGAGAGAGGACTGACCTCAATCCCGCGTTCACGCGCCGTCCGCACGATGGCGGTTTCGTGTGGGGTGTCGAGCACCGCGTGCATCCCTGCCGCGATGCCGGAGACCTCCGCGTACGGCGAGACTGCTTCCACGAGCCGGTCACGGCGCCGCTGGTACTTCAACCGCATACGCCGCACATGGCTGTCGTACGCGCCCGACGACAAGAAGTCCGCCAACGTCAGCTGGTCGAGCATGCTGATGTACTGCTCACGGTCGGTCTTCAAGGCCAGGATCGGGTCGACGAACCGATCCGGCAGCACCATCCACGCGATTCGCAACGCCGGCGACAACGCCTTGCTGGACGTGCCCAGATAGGCGACGTGCTCCGGATCCAGGCCCTGCACCGCCCCGACGGGCTGCCGGTCGTAGCGGAACTCGCCGTCGTAGTCGTCCTCCAGCACAAGCCCGTTCACGCGCCGTGCCCACTCCACCGCCGACGCGCGCCGCCGTGGATGCAGAGGACCGCCCAACGGGAACTGGTGCGCCGGCGTCAACACGCACGCACGACGGTCATCGGGCAGCTGCTCCGTGTTCGCGCCGTGGTCGTCGACGGGCAGCGGCACGGTGGACTTCCACAACGACCGGTGAAAGCCCAGCCCGTACTCCTCGACGACGACCGACGGCTTCAGCAGCAGGTTGAACATCCGGATGGCGTGCGCGAAGCCCGAGCACACCACGATCCGCTCGGGATCGGCCCGCACGCCACGGGCCCGCGCGAGGTACTCGGCCAGCGCCGTCCGCAGCTCGATCCGCCCCTGCGGATCACCTGGCCCGAACGCCTCCGAGGGCGCCGCAGTCAACGCCCGCCTCGTCGAGCGGATCCACTCCGTCCGCGGGAACTCGGTGATGTCCGGAGTGGAGACCGTCAGGTCGAACCGCACGTCCGAGTCGGCAACCCGGCGAGTGACCGGTGGCGGTGGCGCGACCCGTTGCGCGACCACGGTTCCGGATCCCTGACGCGCGGTCAGCCACCCCTCCGCGACAAGCTCCGCGTACGCCTCCGCGACGGTGTTCCGCGCGATCCCGAGGTCTGCGGCCAACGACCGCGAGGCAGGAAGACGGGTCCCCGGCGGCAGACGCGCTGAACGGACCGCTTCCCGCAGCGACGCCGTCAACCGCTGCCGCAGGCCACCCGGACCGGACAGGTCAAGGTGGAAGTCAAGATTGGCCCACGATTCCACGACCGAATTGCACCATGCTGAGGGCCAATACGCGCCATAGGTTTGCAGACATGACGAACCGAATCGACCTCGCCAAGAAGGCCCCGAAGGTCTACCGCGCCATGATCGCCCTCGACGCCGCGGCCCGCGAGGGTCTCGACGAGCAGCTGGCCGAGCTGGTCCGGATCCGGGCCTCCCAGCTGAACCACTGCGCCTACTGTCTGAACATGCACACGGTCGACGCCCGAAAGGGTGGTGAGACCGAGGCACGCATCTACCTGCTCAACGCGTGGCAGGAGGCAGGCGACCTCTACACCGAGAAGGAGCAGGCCGCGCTCCAGCTGACCGAGGCCATCACCGTCCTGAGCAGCCACGAGTACGTCAGCGACGAGGTCTACGAGCGGGCAGCGAAGCACTTCGGCGAGGAAGAGCTGGCCCAGCTCATCGCGCTGATCTTCACCATCAACTCGTGGAACCGGATCGCCGTCTCCACCAGGAAGGTCCCCGACGTTCGGTGACATGCGGCCCCAGATTCGCTCTCATGGGGTGACTTTCGGACACAGTTGGGGTGAGTTGACCGCACACTCCGTTGACCCTCGAAGTTGCGGTTAGTAAGTTTCCCACGTGTCCACTGAAAGCAGTGCCGAGTCGAGTCCACTGGTGAAGATCCGGTCGTTGCTGCCGGGTCTCGCGCGTGCCGAGCAGCGCGTCGCCAAGGTGGTCCTGGAGAACCCGGGAACGGTCGCACACCGCAGCATCACCGAGGTCGCCGAGCAGGCAGGCACGAGCGAGACCACGGTGACGCGGTTCTGCAAGGCCATCGGCGTCGGCGGGTATCCGGAGCTGCGCATCGCGCTCGCCGCCGACACCGCCCGCAGCGCCGCCCGTGCCAACCACGACATGGGCGGCGACATCGGGCCGGGAGACGACCTGAAGCAGGTCGTCGGCAAGGTTGCGTTCGCAGACGCCCGCGCCGTCGAGGAGACCGCCGAGCAGCTCGACATCGAGTCGCTCGACAAGGTCGTCCAGGCCGTCGCCGGCGCCCGCCGGGTCGACGTCTACGGCTTCGGCGCGAGCGCTTTCGTGGCGTTCGACCTGCAGCAGAAGCTGCACCGCATCGGTCTCACCTGCTTCGCCTGGAACGACACGCACATCGCGCTGACGTCGGCCGCGGTGCTGACCGGGGCGGACGTCGCCGTCGGCATCTCGCACACCGGTTCGACCGTGGAGACCGTCGAGGCCCTCCGCGTCGCCCGCGAGACCGGCGCCACCACCGTCGCGCTGACGAACTTCCCGCGCTCGCCCATCACCGAGGTCGCCGACCACGTGCTGACCACGGCCGCGCGCGAGACCACGTTCCGCTCCGGCGCGATGGCGAGCCGCATCGCCCAGCTCACCGTGATCGACTGCCTGTTCATCGGGGTCGCCCAGCACCACGTGGACACGGCGAAGACGGCGCTGGAGGCGACCTACGAAGCCGTGTCGGGCCACCGGCTCGGTGCGAGACCAGACGGCCGCCGGCGGCCGCGGGAGACGACTAAATGATCTCCCCCCGGAACGGTGTGGTGGTGCGCGTGGAATCTCCGACCGAGCAGCGGAACCCGCGCACGACCGACATCGACCGGGTCCCCACGATCGACGTGCTGCGGATGATCAACGACGAGGACCGCACGGTCCCGTCCGCCGTCGCAGAGGCACTGCCGGAGCTGGCCCGCGCGGTCGACCTCGGCGTCACCGCGATCATGTCGGGCGGCCGCGTCCACTACGTCGGCGCCGGCACGTCCGGCCGGCTCGCGACGCTGGACGCCGCCGAGCTGGTGCCGACGTTCAACGCCCCCGCCGACTGGTTCGTCGCCCACCACGCGGGTGGCTCCGAGGCCCTCGTCCGCGCGGTCGAGGAGGTCGAGGACCACTCCGGCGCGGCGCAGATCCGACGTTCGGCCACCGCGAAGGACGTGGTCGTCGGCGTGACGGCGTCCGGGCGCACGCCGTTCGTGATCGGCGCGCTGCAGGAGGCGCAAGCGCTTGGCGCCCACACGGTGCTCGTCTCGAACAACGCCTCGGTGCCGTTCTCGCCGGACGTCCTGGTCGCGCTGAACACCGGCCCTGAGGTCATCGCCGGCTCGACCAGGATGAAGGCTGGATCGGCGCAGAAGCTGGTGCTGACGTCGTTCTCGACCGCGGTGATGATCAAACTCGGCCGCACCTACTCCAACCTGATGATCAGCATGCGGGCGACCAACGCGAAGCTGCGCGGCCGGACGATCCGGATCCTGCACGAGGCCACCGGGCTGTCCGAGACCGTCTGCGAGCAGGCGCTGGCGGACGCGTCCGGCGACCTCAAGGTGGCGCTCGTGCACCTGCTGTCCGGCGTGCCGACCGAACGTGCGGCCGCCGCCCTGGAGGACACGAAGGGCCACGTCCGCAACGCGCTGGACCGGCTAGCCGGGTAGGACGGGTCGCCACGGGATCGGCGTCGACAGCACCATCGCGCTCGACGTCTCCCCGTGGCTCGCGAGCCGGACCAGCAGCCGCTCCAGCTCCATGATCGACGTGGTGACCACCTTCACCACCGAGCAGATGTCACCGGTCAGCCGCACGACCTCGACCACTTCCGGAAGGTCGTCGAGCAGCTCCGGGTGGACCGTGATGCACCGCGGGCCGTAGCACTTCATGCGCACCAACGCGACGACCGGACGCCCGACGACGGTGGGGTCGACGACGGCGCGATAGCCGGTGATGGCGCCCATGTTCTCCAGGCGACGGACGCGTTGGGCGACCGTTGGCGGTGAGACGTGGACTCGGCGTGCGAGCTCGTTGTACGACAGGCGCGCATCCTCTTGGAGGGCCTCCAACAGGGCCTTGTCGACGTCATCCAGCATGAACGCAAAGCTACTCCGCGATCTGTTTTGCATTTGAAAGAAGTTCGGGGCGAACACCTTTCGTCGTCCATTCAGGTGAGAGCCGTCAGGAAGGAGGATTGAAGGCATGAGCTGCCCCGTATCCCCCAAGCTGGATTTCGGCGGCACCACGCCGTACGAGGACTACGTGCACGCGTCGGTGCTGCACACCCTTCAACAGCAGTGGTCCAAAGATCCGCGTGAGATGTCGTTCCTGGTCATCACGCAGGTGATGGAGCTGTACTTCGGCCTGCTCTGCTTCGAGTGGCGGCAGGCCCAGACCGAGCTGCGCGCGGACGACCTGCGGGCTGCCGTCCGCACGCTCAGGCGCTCTGACCTGCATCTGCAGGCCTTGTCGGCGGCGTGGCGGCCGATCGCGCGCATGACGCCGACCGAGTTCAACTCGTTCCGCGACGCGCTCGGCGAGGGCTCCGGCTTCCAGTCGGGCATGTACCGCGAGATGGAGTTCCTGCTCGGCGAGAAGTCCGCGTCGATGCTCGTGCCGCACCGGGCGGTGCCGGCGATGCACGCGCAGCTGGAGGAGTCGCTCTCCAAGCCGTCGCTCTACGACGACGTGCTCGCGGCGCTCAAGCGCAAGGGGTTCGACATCCCGCAGAGCGTCCTCGACCGCGACCTCACCAAGGCCTACGAGGCGTCGCCCGAGGTCGAGCAGGTGTGGGCGGAGATCTACCGCGGTGACGACCGCGACCTGCTGGAGCTCGGTGAGGCGCTCACCGACATCGCCGAGGAGTTCGCGCGCTGGCGTTACGACCACCTGCTCGCGACCCGGCGGTCGATGGGCTCGAAGGTCGGCACCGGTGGTTCCGCTGGTGTTGCATGGCTGGAGAAGCGCACCCAACGAGCGGTGTTCCCCGAGTTGTGGACGGCGAGGAGCTACGTGTGAGGCGCGAGCTGTTCGACATTCCCGAAGGCGTCGTCTACCTCGACGGCAACTCCCTCGGCGCACCACCGAAGCACGTCGCCGAGCGGATGCAGGAGGTGATCAGGCACCAGTGGGGCACGCGGCTGATCAGGTCGTGGTCCGAGGGCTGGTGGGAGGCGCCGCAACGGATCGGCGACCGCATCGGCCGGCTGATCGGGGCCGCCGAAGGGCAGGTCGTCGTCGGTGACTCGACGTCGGTCAACGTCTTCAAGGCGTTGATGGGCGCGGTGAAGGGCACCGACCGCACCGAGATCGTGTGCGACGAGTCCACGTTCCCGACCGACGGCTACATCGCGCAGTCGGTGGCAACGCTGGCAGGACTGAAGATCAGGGCGGCCCATCTGTCCTCTTTGGACCTCACGGACGAGACCGCCGTGGTGCTGATCAACCACGTCGACTACCGGACCGGCGCGCTGAACGACATGAAGGCGCTCACCGAGCAGGCTCATGACGCCGGAGCGCAGGTGGTCTGGGACCTCTGCCACAGCGCGGGAGTGCTGCCGATCGAGCTCGACGCGCTCGGTGTGGACTACGCCGTCGGCTGCACCTACAAGTTCCTCAACGGCGGCCCCGGTTCCCCCGCCTTCATCTACGTGCCGAAGCACAAGCAGGCCGGGTTCGAGAACCCGCTCTCCGGGTGGAACGGCCACCGCGAGCCGTTCGCGATGGAGCCGAGCTACGAGCCGGACCCCGGCATCGTGCGGGCGCGGGTCGGCACGCCGGACATCCTGTCGATGCTGGCCCTGGACGCCGCGCTGGACGTGTGGGACGACGTCGACCTCGCCGAGCTGCGGCAGCGCGGACTGGCGCTGACCGCGTCGTTCCGCGAGCACGTCGAGAAGCTGACCGGGCTCGAAGTGATCACGCCCGAGGTCCGCGGCAACCAGATCTCGGTGCGCTGCCCGGACGCCAAGGCCGTGATGGACGAGCTGATCGCGCGCGGAGTCATCGGCGACCACCGGCCGCCGGACGTCCTGCGGTTCGGGTTCGCGCCGCTCTACGTGACCGACGACGACGTGATCAGGGCCGCCGAGGTCCTGGCCGAAGTCGTTTCCGGGATCACCCGGTGAGCGCGGCGTCCGCGATGCTCTTCGCCTCGCGGGCGCCCGCCTCCAGGGCCGAGCACACGAACAGGACCCACTGAGCGAGGCCTTCCAGCGTCCCGGACGCGAACGCCACGGACGCGGCCTCGTACTCGGCCGATCGGCGCAGGCACGCCACCTCCGGCACGCCGAGGCCCTTCGGGTCGAGGCCGGTGGAGATCGACGTCAGCCTGGCGGCGGCACGCGCCACCACGCCGTTGGCCACGTCGAACGGTGCCAGCCCGAGCAGTTCGCCGTGCACCACCGCGACGAGCACCGGTGCCGGCACGGACGTTCCACCGGTGACCAGTGACGCGAGCAGGTCGAGCCGCGACGACACGTCCCCGGACACCCGCGGGCGGCCGACCTCGGAGGTGAGGTCCGCCGCGGCCAGGACGTGCAGGCGCGCGAGGGCCTGCAACGGCGCGCGCTGCCACGTGCCGACGAGACCACCCAGTGCTTCGGCGATCCGCAAAGACCCTGCCAGCACGGGATCCGAGACCTCGCCGGACGACGGGATCTCGGTCGGCCCGCCCTCCAGCGCCGCCGACGCACGGGCCGCGCGGACGGACGCCTCGGCCGCCGTCGTGGCCCAGCCGCGCAAGTTCACCCGATGGCGGTGCACCTGGAAGACGGCGTCCTTCGCGGCGTTCGCCGCATCGGCCACACCAGGCAAGGAAAGCAGCGGAGCAAGCGGATCGGTCACGGTCGCGCAGAGTACCTGACCAGGTGAAACGCGTGATCCAGCTCACTGGACAGACCGTTGAGCGCGCAACTTCGCCCGTTCAACGCGCCACACGTGCCTAGACCAGACAAAACGGGTTACACAATGACAGCCGTGTAACCAACCTCCCAAGATTGGTCTGAACCTTTTGAGGGAGGAGCCTGTTGGAAGTGAACTGGCTCGCACTACGGTCAGTACCCGCATCCCCAACCGGTCTGGATTTTCCAGGAGGTCTCGCACCATGACGCAGTCGCCAGGCCAGGGCCAAGCTCTGGACAACCTGCTGACGGAGAGCAGGACGTTCCCGCCCTCCGACGAGTTCGCGGCACAGGCGAACGCGAAGCCCGAGCTGTACGAGGAGGCGAAGGCCGACCGCGAGGCGTTCTGGGCGAAGCAGGCGGAGCGGCTGCACTGGGACACCAAGTGGACGCAGGTGCTCGACTGGTCGAACGCACCCTTCGCCAAGTGGTTCGTCGGCGGCAAGCTCAACGTCGCCTACAACTGCGTCGACCGGCACGTCGAGTCCGGCCACGGCGACCAGGTCGCGATCCACTGGGAGGGCGAGCCCGGCGACTCCCGCGCCATCACCTACGGCGAGCTGCAGCGCGAGGTCTCCAAGGCCGCCAACGCGTTGGCCTCGCTGGGAATCGGCGCCGAGGACCGCGTCGCGATCTACATGCCGATGGTCCCCGAGGCGATCTTCGCGATGCTCGCCTGCGCCCGTCTCGGCGCGATGCACAGCGTCGTGTTCGGCGGTTTCTCCGCCGAGGCGCTGCGCACCCGCATCGAGGACTCCTCGTGCAAGCTCGTCATCACGACCGACGGCCAGTACCGCCGCGGCAACCCGGCGCCGCTGAAGCCCGCCGTGGACGAGGCCGTCGCCGGCGCGCCGTCCGTGGAGAAGGTGCTCGTCGTCAAGCGCACGAACACCGAGGTCGCGTGGACCGACAAGGACGTGTGGTGGCACGAGCTGGTGGACGCGCAGTCCGACCAGCACACCCCCGAGGCGTTCGACTCGGAGCACCCGCTCTTCATCCTCTACACCTCGGGCACCACGGGTAAGCCGAAGGGCATCCTGCACACGTCCGGCGGCTACCTCACGCAGGCGTCGTACACGCACCACAACGTGTTCGACCTCAAGCCGGACACCGACGTCTACTGGTGCACCGCGGACATCGGCTGGGTCACCGGCCACAGCTACATCGTCTACGGCCCGCTGTCGAACCGCGTGACGCAGGTCGTCTACGAAGGCACGCCGAACACCCCGCACGAGGGCCGCCACTGGGAGATCGTGCAGAAGTACGGCGTCTCGATCTACTACACCGCGCCGACGTTGATCCGCACCTTCATGAAGTGGGGCGCGGACATCCCGGCCAAGTACGACCTCAGCTCGCTGCGGGTGCTGGGTTCGGTCGGCGAGCCGATCAACCCCGAGGCGTGGATCTGGTACCGCGAGAACGTCGGTGGCGGCAAGACCCCGATCGTCGACACGTGGTGGCAGACCGAGACCGGCGCGATCATGATCTCGCCGCTGCCCGGCGTCGTGTCGACCAAGCCCGGTTCGGCGCAGCGCCCGCTGCCCGGCATCGGCGCGAAGGTCGTCAACGACGAGGGCGTCGAGGTCCCGCACGGCGGCGGTGGCTACCTGGTGCTGGACGAGCCGTGGCCGTCGATGCTGCGCGGCATCTGGGGCGACGAGGAGCGCTACCGCGACACGTACTGGTCGCGCTTCGCCGAGCAGGGCTTCTACTTCGCCGGTGACGGTGCCAAGTACGACGACGACGGCGACATCTGGCTGCTCGGCCGCGTCGACGACGTGATGAACGTGTCAGGTCACCGCATCTCCACCACCGAGGTCGAGTCCGCGCTGGTCTCGCACCCGACCGTGGCCGAGGCGGCTGTGGTCGGCGCGTCCGACGCGACCACCGGCCAGGGCATCGTGGCGTTCGTGATCCTTCGCGGTGGCGCGGGTTCCGACGCCGGTGGCGCCGAGGCGATCAAGGCGCTGCGCGACCACGTGGCCAAGGAGATCGGCCCGATCGCGAAGCCGCGTCAGATCATGGTCGTGCCGGAGCTACCGAAGACGCGGTCCGGCAAGATCATGAGGCGTCTTCTCCGGGATGTTGCCGAGAACCGCGCCGTCGGTGACGTGACGACGCTGGCCGACTCGTCGGTGATGGACCTGATCTCCGCCGGTCTGCAGTCGGGCAAGTCCGAAGACTGATCTGGGCAAACGTGACGGGCGCCCTCTGCGGAGGGCGTCCGTTCGCGTTAAGATCACATTCAGGTGAGCCGGGAAGCCTGGTCGGCACGAGGATTTGATGTACCCGCCGATCGCCCAGGAGCCCCGTTGTCGCGCAAGAAGGCCGTTGCCGCCGAGTTCGCCCGCTACCTCCGCACGGAAACCGTCGGTGGCATGGTGCTGCTCGGAGCCACCGCCATAGCGCTGATCTGGGCCAACTCTCCACTGGCCCCCTCCTACCTCGGGCTGCGGGACCTGCACGCCGGACCGCTGTCCGTCGGTGACTGGGCCAAGGACGGACTGCTCGCCATCTTCTTCTTCGTGGCCGGCCTTGAGCTGAAGCGTGAACTCGTCGTCGGAGAGCTGTCGGAGTTCAAGGCCGCGATCCTGCCGGTGGTCGCGGCGATCGGCGGGATGATCGTGCCCGCGCTGGTCGCGTTGTCGATCGGCTGGGGACAACCGGGCATCGAGAAGGCGTGGGCGATTCCGGTCGCGACGGACATCGCGTTCGCCCTCGGAGTGCTGGCGCTGACGGCGTCCGGGCTGCCGTCGAGTCTGCGGGTGTTCCTGCTCTCCCTGGCCGTGGTGGACGACCTGGGCGCGATCGTCGTGATCGCGGTCCTGTTCACGGCGAAGTTCAACCTGCTCGCGGCGGGCGCGGTCGTGCTGCTGCTGGCGCTGTACTGGTTCCTGCAGCACAAGAGGATCACCACGCCGTTCCTCTACGTGCCGATCGCGTTGGCGACGTGGTGGTTCATGCACGAGTCGGGCATCCACGCGACGATCGCGGGTGTCGCGCTGGCGTTGCTGACGCGGGTGAGGCGCGATCCCTACGAGCAGGAGGCGCCGGCGGTGCGGCTCGAGCACCGGCTGCAGCCGTGGTCGGCCGGGGTGGCGGTGCCGGTGTTCGCGCTGTTCGCGGCGGGCGTGCCGGTGGGCGCCGAGGCGTTCGGGAAGCTCTTCTCGGACAAGATCGCCATCGGGGTGATCGTCGGGCTCGTGGTCGGCAAGGTGGTCGGGATCGTGGGTGCGTCCGCGCTGGCCGTGTGGTTCAAGGCGGCGGTGTGGCCGTCCGGTGCGGGGCCGCGGGACATCATCGCGGTGGCTGTGCTGGGCGGGGTCGGGTTCACGGTCAGCCTGTTGATCGCGGAGCTCTCACTCGATCAGCCGGAGACCGTGAAGGCGGCCGTGCTGATCGCGTCGATGATCTCGTCGCTGCTCGCCGCGGTGTTGCTCATTCGTCGCAGCCGGGCTCATGGCACCATGTCCGGGTGACCACCAGGGAGCACATCGCGTCGATTCCGCTGACCGCAGACGACCCGACGGCCGAGGCCTCGATCGGCGGCCTCGTCCGTGACGCGACCGCACACATGTCGACTCTGGTCAGAGCAGAGGTCGAGCTCGCGAAGGGCGAGATCGCGGCCGAGATCAAGAAGGGCGTGAAGGGCAGCGTCTTCTTCATCGTCGCGTTGACGGTGCTGTGCTTCAGCCTGTTCTTCCTGTTCATGGCGCTCGGGTTCGGATTCTCCGCGCTGTTCGGGTGGGGCTACTGGGCAGGCTTCCTGCTCGTCTTCGCCGTGATGCTGGCAACCGCTGTTCTCTTCGCCTTGCTGGGCTACCGCAAGGTGCGCAGGCTCAGGCCACCGGAGAAGTCGATCGCGGCCGCGAAGGACACCGTTGCGGCCCTCACGCACAGGGGCGGCGACAACTGAGCCGCAAACCCGACCCGTCGGTGGTGCGGGTCGCGGGTCCGTGGACGCACCGCGACGTCTCGGCCAACGGCATTCGCCTGCACGTCGCCGAGCTCGGCGAGGGACCGCTCGTGCTGCTCCTGCACGGGTTCCCCGAGTTCTGGTGGTCGTGGCGGCACCAGCTGACGGCACTGGCGGAGGCCGGCTACCGCGCGGTGGCCGTCGACCTGCGCGGGTACGGCGACTCGGACAAGCCACCACGCGGCTACGACGGCTTCACGCTCGCCGGTGACATCGCGGGCCTGATCAAGGCGCTCGGCGCCCAACGCGCACACCTGGTGGGTCACGCGTGGGGAGGCGCGACGGCCTGGACGGTCGGTGCGATCCACCCGCGCCTGGTCTCGTCGGTCTCGGTGTTGTCCGCGCCGCACCCGCTGGCGATGCGCCGGGCGTTCCGCAGGCATCCCAGGGTGAACTCCCACGTGCTGCGCTTCCAGTTGCCGATCTACCCCGAACGTTGGCTGACCGGCGAGAACGCGATGCAGGTCGCCCGCCTGCTGGCGGCGTGGTCGGGTCCGAAGTGGCGGTCGGCGCCCGAGTTCGACGAGGTCATCCGCCGCTGCCGGCAGGCGATGATGGTGCCGGGCGTCGCGCACAGCGCGATGGAGTACTACCGGTGGGCGGTGCGCTCGCAGATCCGCAGCGACGGCCGCCGGTTCGCCGAGGCAGTCGACAAGCCGATGCAGGTGCCGGTGCTGCAGATCCACGGCGCGCTGGACCCCATCACCCTGGAGTCGTCCGCCCGCGACTCACGGCCGTGGCTCGGTGCCGGGTCGGAGTTCCGGTGCCTGCCGGAGGCGGGGCACTTCCCGAACCAGGAAGCGCCCCACACCACCAGCAGGTTGATCACGGAGTTCCTGCAGAAGACGTCCTGAACGCGGTCTCCAGAGTCCCTGCCGGGTCGTTCGGCAGGTCGGTGGAGCGCCAGGCGATGTAGCCGTCCGGGCGCACGAGGGAAGCACCCTTGGCAAACAGCCCGAAGACGTCCAGCTGCTCGATCCGTTCGTACCGGATCCCCAGCTGCTTCGCGGCCTCCTCCCACTGCGGGTGGTCCGCGACGAGCACCCAGCCGCGTTGGAAGAGATCCAATGTGGACTTGCCGGGCGCGATCCACACGTGCGGAGCCCGCGTGCCCGGCTGGCCGTTCCACTGCTCGGGGCGTTGGGCGGGCGGCAGTTCCGGTCCCGCGCCGAGCACCGCGTCCGAGCGGTAGAGGACGCCGTAGTGCATCGCGCTGTTATCGATCAACGGCGCGTCGTCCGGCTCGCCGTCGCGGTTGTGGCCGTCGTTGCGCGCGAAGATCTGCTGGTGGCACAGCAACGCGACCGGGCGCCGTTCCGCGTCGTAGGTGTCCAACAGGGACGGACGTGACTCGCCGTTCAGCACGGCGGCGAGCTTCCAGGCGAGGTTGTGCGAGTCCTCGATGCCGACGTTCGCCCCGAACCCGCCACGGCTCGGCGGCAACGTGTGCGCGGCGTCCCCTGCCAGGAAGACCCGGCCTTTCGCGAACTGGTCCGCAACCGCAGCGCTGATCGTCCAACGGCCCGTCGTGATGATCTCGATGTCGAGGTCGTCGCGGCCGATGGCCCGGACGATCTGTTGCCGCAGCTCGGGTTCTTCGTACTCGCGGTCTTCGAGCATCAGGACCCAGCGACCGTCGCCGTAGGTGGTCAGGAAGCCGACGCCGTCGACGATGAACTGGCCGATCCCGTCCTTCAGGTACTCGTTCAACGGCGCGCGGAACAGCACGCTGCGAGAGGTGTGCATGTACCCGCGGCCGCTGCGGGTGATGCCGAGCGCCTCACGGATCGGGCTGCGGTGCCCGTCCGCCGCGATCAGGTAGTCGGCGCGGATCTCGTAGGGCTCACCGTCGCCCTGCACGATCGCCGTGACGCCGTCGTCGTCCTGGGAGAACTCCAGCATCCGGGTGCTCATCCGGATGTCCGCGCCGAGCTCGCGGGCCTTGTCCCGCAGGATCGGTTCCATCCTGTCCTGCGCCACCCCCACGCCGGTGCACGGCGAGTACTCGATCTTGGACAGCTCGGCCGGTGGTGACCAGAAGGTCTCCTCGAACCACTCCCCTGCCAGGCTCTCGACCCGGACCCGCCGGATGCCGAAGCCCTTCACCATCCTGCTCGGCGGTAGGCCGTCCGCCAGTCCCACCGCGCGCAGCAACTCCTCGACCCGTGCCGTGAAGCCGACCGCTCGCGGGTGCGCTGAGCTGCCCGGATGCTTCTCCACCAACGTCACGGGCACCCCGCGCCAGGCCAGGAACAGCGCGGCCGACGTGCCCGCCAGCCCTCCCCCGACCACCAACACCGAAGTCTTCATCCCATCCCCTCAATACACTGTATCGCTCGATACACTGTATCGCGATAAGACGGTGTATCGTCCAGTCCGATGCCGAACGAACTCGTCTGGGACCGCCCGGAGCCGCCCAGCAAGCCGTCGCCGACCCCGCTGAGCAGGGACCTGATCGTGAGCGCCGCGATCAGGCTCGCCGACGAGGGCGGGCTCGACGAGGTCTCGTTGCGCAAGGTCGCGGCCGCGCTGAACGCAGGGCCGATGCGCCTCTACGGCTACATCGAGACCAAGGACGAACTGCTCGACCTCATGGTCGACGAGGTCTACCGCGAGATCACGCCGCCCCGTCCGTCAGTCGGCTGGCGGACGGGACTGCGGCATGTCGCGCACGGCATCCGGGACGCGGCGAAGCGGCACGAGTGGTTCATCGACCTGCTGAGCCCCCGGCCGCACCAGGGCCCGCACTCGCTCGCACACGTCGAGGCCACGCTCGCCACCGTCCAGTTCGAGGACATCGACCAGGTGCTCAGCGCTGTCGGCGCGGTGATGGCGTACGTCTACGGCGCGGTCCGCGGCGAGATCACCGAACTCCGCGCGGAACGGTCCACCGGCATGACCGAGGAGCAGTGGCAGCGGGCATCCGGCCCCTACATGGAGCGGATGCTCGCCACCGGCAAGTTCCCGACGCTGGCCAGGGTCATGTACGAGTCGAGCGACCGCGACCCCACGCAGGTGTTCGACGAGGGCCTCGACTACGTGCTGGACGGCATCGCCGCCCGGCACGACACCACTAGGAAGCACATCCCTGGGTCGAAGCGCGGCGGGTCAGCGTCGGCGCCTTCTGCACCATCGCCTGCACCTGCTGAGCGGTGAGCACGAAGCCGGTCTCCGGGTCGTCGACGGCGGCACCGAACACCACGCCCATGACCCGGCCGTTCGGGTCGACCAGCGGGCCTCCGGAGTTGCCGGAGCGGACCTCCGCGCGAACCGTGTAGACGTCGCGGGTCACCGTCTGGGCGTCGTAGATGTCCGGGCCACGCAGCAGCGGGATCCGCTCGCGCACACGGGCGGGCGAGGCCTTGTACGGGCCGTCCAGCGGGTAGCCGAGCACGATGCCGTCCTCGCCCGGCTGCACCTCGTCGGAACGGAACTGCAGCGGCGTGGCCTCCAGGTCCGGCACCGCGAGCACGGCGATGTCGATCTTCGGGTCGTAGGCCACGACGGTCGCGTCGAACTGGCCGCGGCCGACCTCGACGGTCACCTCGTTGGTGCCGGCGACGACGTGCGCGTTGGTCATGACGCGTTCCGGCGCGATCACGAACCCGGTGCCTTCGAGGGCACGCGAGCACGACGGCGCACGGCCGCGGACCTTGAGCACGGAGGACTGCAGCCGCTTCTGCACCGGCGAGTCCGCGAGCTGGCTGTTCGGCGGCTCGACCTCCTTGAGCGGCGTGCGGTTGAACGGGTCCATCGCCTGGGGGAAGCCCGAGACGTCGAAGAGCTTCTGCAGGTCGCCGGACAGCACACGGGCGGCCTGCGGCATGGTCTTGTCGACCTTGCCGAGGATCACCGACTGCTTGAGCGACGACGTCAGGTCCGGCAGGCCGACGACCGAGGTCAGCGGGAGCGCGATCATCCACGCCACGACGAAGACGACCAGGCCCTGCACGATCGCACCCAGGGCGTTGTCCGCGCCGCGCAACGGCGACGCGTTGACCCGTGCCTTGATCGTCCGCCCGATGTACACGCCGATCGTCTCGCCGAGCGCCACGAGCAGGACGACGATGCCGACGGCGAACACGACCTTGGTGACGACGTTCTCGAACTGGGAAACCAGCAGCGGTGCGATCTGCGTGCCGAGGATCAGGCCGACGAGCACACCGACGAACGCGGGTAGCGCGACGACCATGCCCTGCCTGGCCCCTGACACCGCGGCTATCGCGGCAAGGCCCAGCACGAGCAGGTCAACCCAGTTCAACCGACAACCTCCGCCTCACTGTGTAGCGCGCAACGCTAGTTCAAGGTCACGCACATCGGTCGCATCCCACGGCTGTTCCCAGCCGCCGAGCGCGATCAGGCCGTTGATCAACCCCGCGGTGAAACCCCACACCAACATGCCCGGCGCGGAGAAGGCCGCTCCGACGTAGCCCGCAGGGTGACGCACCCTGAACCTGTTCGCAGGATCGGCGAGGTGCGCAACCGGCACCCGCGCGACGGCGGCGGTCTCCGCCGGGTCGACAGGTGCGACGGGGCTCGGCTGTTCCCAGTAGGCGAGCACGGGCGTGACCACGAACCCCGACACCGGCACGTACAGCTCCGGCAGCAGCGCGAGTGGTCTCACTCCTGACGCAAGTACACCGGTCTCCTCGTAAGCCTCGCGTAATGCGGTGGCGACTGGTCCGTCGTCGGTCGGATCCGCTGCCCCACCGGGAAACGCGACCTGGCCCGGATGCGAGCCCAGCGTGTCCGCGCGGCGCAGCAGCAGTACGTCCGGACCGTGGTTCTCGTCCTCACCGAACAGCATCAGCACCGCCGCCTCGCGGACGCCCTCCGAAGGAGCGCGCGGGACCCGCATGAACGTCCGTGCGTCGATGTCCTCGGTGGCCTTGGCCAGGCGCTGCATCCAGTCGGGTGGCTCTGTTGCCTCCGTCATCGCACCGCCTTCTCCACCTGCTCTGGCGCCTTGAAGATCGGCGGGTCCGTGATGAGCCGGACCGAGCCGTCGGCGCCGACGAAGTACGTCGCCGGCAGCGAGTTCGGCGCCTTCACCTGCTTGCGCAACGCGTCGGCCCCGTCGTGGACCGAGGGCAGCCGCACGCCGAGCCGGGCGAGCAGCTCCAGGCCGTCGGCTTCCCTGCTGTCCACAAGAACTGGGACGACCGGGACGGCACCTGGTTGCTTCGCGTACGAGTCGAGCACGGGCAGCTCCTCCTGGCACGGCCCACACCAGGTCGCCCAGAAGTTGATCAGGAGCGGCCCTTTCAGCGCGAGGGCCGTCCGGGTGCCGTCGCCGAGGCACGTCACGTCGACGCCGCCGTCACCACCGGGCACGCACGGCCGCAGCTGGGCCTGCGCGCGCAACGCCGCCACGTCCTGCGACGGGCGGGTCGGCGTTGGCGGCGGTTCCGGTGACCTGTCACGCGGCCAGAGCGCCACGACGCCCGCGATACCGAGGACGAGCGCGAGGACGAGCCAGCGGCTGCGGTTGTTCACCCCACTAGTTTCTCGCCGGACCGCACGCGGTCGGCAAGCTCCAGCAGATGTGGCTTCTCGTCGCCCTTCACGAGCTTCGCCGCCTTGTCGGGGTCCTCGGGACCCAGGCCGTACGACGGGCAGTCCTTCATCAGCAGACAGGCCCCGCACGCAGGCGTTTTGGCGTGGCAGACGCGACGGCCGTGGAAGATGATCCAGTGCGACGCCATGGTCCAGTCGCGCTTCTCGATGAGCGCGCCGATCGCGTGCTCGACCTTGACGGCGTCCTCTTCCGCGGTCCAGCCCCAGCGGCGGACGAGGCGGCCGAAGTGGGTGTCGACTGTGATGCCGGGCACATCGAACGCGTTGCCGAGAACCACGTTGGCCGTCTTGCGTCCTACACCGGGGAGCTTGACCAGCTCCTCGAGGGTGCCCGGAACCACACCGTCGTGCTGCTCCACAAGAGCGGCACCGAGACCCATCAGAGACGTCGCCTTGTTCCGGTAGAAACCGGTAGGGCGGATCATCTCTTCGAGTTCGACCCGCTCGGCGCCGGCGTAGTCGGCGGCCGTCGGGTACTTCGCGAAGAGCGCGGGAGTGACCTCGTTGACCTTCTTGTCGGTGCACTGCGCGGACAGCACGACCGCCACGAGCAGCTCGAGCGGCGTCGTGAAGTCCAGCTCGCAGTGCGCGTCGGGGTACCCCTCGGCAAGCACGCGCACCATCCGGCGGGCCCTGCGGGTCAAGCCGAGTTTGGTTTCCGGTTTCTTGGTTGCGGGCACAGATTCAGCGTAGTCAACACGCCGGAACCACCCCCTAGACGCGCACTCGAATCCCACATGCGCCACACTGCGGAGCATCATGACTGCCTGGTTTGTGATCGTCGTCCCGATCGTGATCATGTTCTTCGCGCTCTTCATGGAACGCGTGGAAGCGAAGCTCCGGCACGTCGCCGTGCAGGAGAACGAGGTCGAGGAGTTCCTGGAGTCCGCCCGCCCCGATGAGGTGAAGGCGCTCTACGGACACGGCATCGGTCGCGCTCTGGAGCTGTTCCGCCTGCGTCGCCGCGGTCGCGGCAGCGTGCGCAAGCGCGTGCGCTGACGACCCCCGCGTCGACCGCCACCCGAATGGCGTAAGCTGGTTCGTTGGGCTCTGGATCGAGCCAGTCGGGTTGTCCCTAGTAAGACGGCGAGCCGAGCGGCGATCCACAACACAGCCCTTAGACTGCAACGCAGTGATCGGCGGCACGGCGCTGACACCGCCAAAGAAGGTGGTGGGCGTGCCGTCGCGTCGATTAGGAGGGATGAGGTGGACGAGACCCTGGCGCGAGCGGGCATCTTCCAAGGAGTTGATCCGGCAGCCGCAGAGGCGCTGGCGCAGACCCTTGAGACGGTGGAGTTCCCGCGTGGCCACGTGATCTTCGCGGAGGGTGAGCCGGGCGATCGCCTGTACATCATCCAGTCCGGAAAGGTGAAGATCGGCCGCAAGTCGCCGGACGGCCGCGAGAACCTGTTGGGGATCTTCGGGCCCTCCGACATGTTCGGCGAACTGTCCATTTTCGACCCCGGTCCCCGCACGTCGACCGCGACGACGGTGACCGAGGTGCGTGCGGTGTCCATGGACCGCCCCGCGCTCCGTCAGTGGATCACCAACCGGCCGGAGATCGCCGAGCAGCTGCTGAGGGCCCTGGCCCGCAGGCTGCGCAGGACGAACTCGATGCTGGCCGACCTGATCTTCACGGACGTGCCCGGCCGTGTGGCCAAGGCGTTGCTGCAGCTCGCACAGCGCTTCGGTTCACAGGAGGCCGGCCTGCTCCGCGTCACGCACGACCTGACGCAGGAGGAGATCGCTCAGTTCGTCGGCGCGTCCCGCGAGACCGTGAACAAGGCGCTCGCCGACTTCGCGCACCGCGGCTGGCTGCGACTCGAAGGCAAGAGCGTGCTGATCCTGGACCCGGAGCGCCTCGCGCGCCGCGCCCGCTAGATCGCAGACAACGCAAAGGACCGGGCGCCACCCCCGACGTGGCGCACCGGTCCTTTGTGTTGCACGGCCCATCCCCCGACGAACCGTGCCTTCCATCCCTCTGGCGCGTAGGCCCCGACCCTCAAGCCAGAGGTTGGTCTCGGTGGATGAGTCAACTTTCGCACGTCTCCACCCCGACCACTCAAGTCCTTTCACCCTCAAGGACCTCCTGTGTGGCCGATTCGTTGCATGTTTCACCCGGTCATCCCATTCCCGTGACCCAATCGCAACCATCGTGACCCTGCGCACCCGATCTGGTACATCCGTACCAGGTTTGGCATACTGGTACACATGTCCCACTCCGCCCGACTGTCCGACTACCGTGCTGCCCTGACGACCCCCGGCATGCGTGGCCCCGTGGTCGCGTCTCTGCTCGCCCGCCTCCCGATCGCGATGGTCGGGCTCTCGCTGCTGCTCTACGTGGAGCGCGCGACGGGTTCGTTCGCGGTCGCCGGCCTGGTCTCGGCGGCGGCGCTGGTGGGCGTGGCGATGGGCTCGGTCGTCCAGGGCCGGTTGATGGACCGCTTCGGCCCCACTCGGCCGCTCGTCTTCGTGACCGGTCTCTTCACGCTCTTCGTCACCGCCTCCGTGATCGCCGTCGAGGTGGGTTCACCGGTGTTCGTGCTGGTCCCGCTGGCCCTCGGCGTCGGCGCGACCGAGCCGATGGTGGGCTCGGCCTCGCGTGCGCTGTGGGAGCGGATGCTGCCCTCCGGCCCGACGCGGATGGCGGCCTACGCCTACGAGTCGATCAGCATGGAGGTCTTCTTCATCCTCGGTCCTGGTCTCGCCGGCGTGCTGCTGGCGGCTCCGTGGGCAGGTACCGGCGTGGTGGTCGGTGCCGTGATGATGGTTCTCGGTGCGCTGTGGTTCGCCTCGAACCCGGTCGTGCGCGCCTGGGGCCCGGTCGAGCAGGCTCCGCGCCCGCTGCTCGGCGCGTTCGCCTATCCGGGCATGCGGACCGTCGCGCTGGCCGCGCTGGGCTTCGGCGTGACCATCGGTTTCGTCGAGGTGGCCGTGCCGGCCTTCGCGAAGGCCGCGGGCCAGGCCTCGATGGGTGGCCTGATGCTGTCGCTGTGGTCGATCAGCTCGGTGATCTTCGGCGTGCTCTACGGCATGCGTCCGTGGCCGCGCCCGATGCACCTGCGTCTGCCGGTGCTGCTGGGCGGGTTCGGGTTGCTGTCGCTGCTGCTGGCGATCCCGCTGACGCTGGTCGGGCTCGGCATCGCGCTGTTCGTGGTCGGCACGCTGATCACGCCGCAGTCGACCGCGCACTCCGCGGCGATCGAGCAGGTCACGCCGAACGGCATGGCCGCGGAGGCGTTCGGCTGGGTGATCACCTCGGTGACCGTCGGCCTCGCCATCGGCCAGGGCCTCTCCGGCCAGCTGATCGAGCACTTCGGCACGCGGCCGGCGTTCGTCGCCTCCGGTGTGGCCGGGCTGCTGATCGCGCTCGCGGTGTGGCTGCTGCGCGGCACCGTCAGCCGTGGCGTGCCGGCTGAGCCCCTGCCGGCCCGTTCCGAGATGGAGCTGGCGGCCCGCTAGTGCCACGGCACTAGGCGACAGAGCGCATCGGCACCACCAGGTAGGTCAGCTCTACGCCGTCCTCGCCCGGTGTCGACGTGAGCACGGTGGACCGCAGGCCGTCCTGGATCCGCAACTCGATCCGGCGGCCTGCGAACGCCTTCAGCGCGTCCGCCAGGTAGCGCGCCTGGAACGTCTTGGTCAGCCGGTCGCCCTCGATGGTGGCCTTGACGAACTCCTCGGACTCGCCCTGCTGCGGGTCGTTGCCCTTGATCCGCAGCTCGGAGTCCTCGACCTGGATGGTGACCGCCTGGTGCGGGCCGCCGAAGGGCGTGGCTCTGCGGACGGCGCGTGCCAGCGCGTCCGCGTCCACGAGCACCGTGCTGTCGATGACTGCCTCCAGGAGTCGGCGCGCCCGGTCGTCCGGGAACGGAGCGGCCAAGAGTGCGGTGGAGATCGAGTTGTGGCCCCACGCGAGGCCGATGCGGTCTTCGTCGGCGTGCAGGGCGACCTCGCCCGTCGCCTGCCTGGCCGCTTCCGCGATGGGCTTCGCCGGAACCAACAGGTCTACGTGGCCGCTCTGTTCCCACGGCAGCGTCGCGTAGGCCATGCGATAGCGGTCGGTCGCCATCACGTGCAGCTTCTGCTCGTCCGACTGGATCCGGATGCCGGTGAAGATCGGCAGCGCGTCGTCCTTGGACGCCGCGCCCGCGACCGCCGCGATGATCCTGAGCTTGTCCGCGTCGATGTGGCCCTGCAGCGGTGGCAGTTCCGGGACGCCGGGGTGGTGGCCGAGGTCCAGGAGCGGGATCGCGAACCTCGACGTCGGCGTGCGGATCGCCAGCCGCTGACCTTCCACCTTGAGCCTCACCTGCGGCTCGTCCAGGGCGTGGAGTGTCGCCGCCAGCGGCTTCGCCGGTACGAGCACCTCACCTTCGGTGTGGACGGTGGCGTGCACGGTCAGGCGCACGGCGTGCTCCTGGTCGCTGCCCGCGATCTCGACGTTCGTGCCGGCTTTGAGGCGGAGCCCGGCGAGCACCGGGTCGAGCACGCGGGTCGGCAGCAGCCGCGCGACCTCGGCGGCGGCGCCGGCCAGCTCGGCTGTCGTGGCGGTGAGGTCCATGGCTGGGACGCTAGCGAGCACCTCTGACAATTTTGACGCCTCGGCGTCAGGACCGATCGGAGCGGTGGATGTCGGCTGAGTGTCTGATCTACGCCAGGCACCGCGGTTCCGGGCCGTTGACAGGGCCGGTGGTGTTCGCCGACGACGTGGTCGTCGTCTCACACCGGCCAGGTGGGGTGCCGGGACATCTGTTCGTGGAGACGCGGCGGCACGTCGCGACCCTGGACTCGCTCACGGTCGCGGAAACCGCGGCCGTGGCTCGGGCCGCACGGCTGGTGGCGGTGGGGATGCGTGTTCGTCCGGCATCGGGGGACTCCGGACGAGTTGGCGTGGGACGAGGAGTGGTCCGGCGCGCCGACCGGTGACGTGGCCGCGTTCAGCGCCAGGCTTCGCGAGTACTTCACGAACAGCGAGCAGCAGCCGCGGTGATCGCGATCCGCGTCGACTCGACCAACGCGGGATCACCACCCTCCCTCAGCGCCAAGGCCGCACGGAAGTGTTCCAGCGCCTCGGCGTACCGGCCCTCGTCGAAGTAGCACTTGCCCCAGTGCTGGTGCACGAAGTCGGGGATCTCGCCGGTCTCCGCGCACTTCGCGAACTCCGCGTGAGCTTCGGAGAACCGGCCCTGCCACTGGAGGACGTGCGCCAGCCGCAACCGTGCCGCCGTGGACGGGCGCAGCTCGAAAGCCTTGCTCAACGCCCGCTCGGCGAGATCGAGCTCGCCGAGCATCCGCGCCGCGACCCCGATCTGCGTCCAGGCCTCGTACTCGTCCGGGATGTCCCGCAGGGTCTGCGGGTCGATCGTGTACTTCACGCACCTGCCCTGCGCCGTGCCAGGTCGATGATCCGCTGCAGGTGCAGCCCGCGCCGCACATCGCACTCGTGGGTGGTCGTGCCGCTGTCGACCATGGCCACGAAGTCGTCGAGCAGGATCGTGAAGCAGTCCAGCGCGGACGTGTCACGGCTGTTCAGGGTCCGGTGGCCGTTGACGCCGAACACGGTGAAGTCGGTGAACGGTGGCTGCAGCGGCAACGACAGGGTCAGCGACAGGGTGCTCGTGGCGCCGGAAGCGTGCTGCAGGATCAGTTGCCAGAGCCCGGTCGGCGAAACGTTCGCGGCGATCACGTCGGTGATCTCGCCCAGCGCGGCGTCGAGCAGGTCGAACGCGTGCGGGCCGATGTCCTCCAGCGCGCCCTTCTCGTGCCGCCACGGGGAGTTCGCGAACGGGCCGTCCAGCAGGGCGCCTGTCAGCCAGCGCGCGTCGGCACCGGTCCAGCCGCCGGTGCGGTGGAGCTGGGCCAGGAGCTCCTTCGTTTCCGGGGCGTAGCGGCGGGTCAGCACCACCAGGGACGCGACGCCGGCGTCCGAGACCGCGGCGGCCAGGCGCTCGGCGACCTCCACCGACTCCGCGATCGGCTTCTCCAGGATCACGTGCTTGCCCGTGTTGGCCGCCTCGATCGCCATCGGGCCCTGGACGGCGGGAGGAACGCAGAACGCCACTGCGTCCACAGTGGACAGCATTTCCGCGAAGTCCGCGAAGGGTTCGGCGCCGTAGGTGCCGGCGAGCTCCGCGGCCGCTTCCTGGCGGCGCGCCCACACGCCCGTCAGCGTCGTGCCGGGGTGGTTCGCGATTCCGGGAGCGTGGATCATCTGAGCCCACGGGCCCGCACCGACAAGTCCTACGCGCAGCTGTTCGTCCACTCGCACATCCTGCCTCAGGAGTAACTGGCCTTGGGCACGAAGATCTCACCGCCGTTGTCGAACTTCAGGCGCAGGCCGCCGTCGGTGGTCTCGCGCTCCGGGTCGTGATCCCAGCCGCCCGGCACCGTCACCACATGACCGCGGTCGGGCGACGGGCCCAGCCAGATCTCGTAGTAGGTGCCGCCGACGAGCCGTTCGACCTTCTTCACGTACACGCCTGGTCCCGTGGACGTCGGATCGACGCTGATCACGGTGGTGCGGTCAGGCACGAACATCAGCACGCCCGCCACCGCGGTGAGGCCGGTGCCCATCACCGCGCCGAGCAGGAACAGCAGCATCTTCACCAGGCAGCCGGAGACCTTCGTCGCCATCACACCATCCTCGGGTAAGCGCGGTCGTACGCTCGGAGAATGCCCGACGACATGACCTTGCCGGGAAACCTGGTACCCACCGCGCCGTCCGCTCAACCGGCGCAGCCCCGCGACGCCGTCACCGTGGTGCTCCTGCGGGACGGTGCCGACGGCGTCGAAGCCTTCCTGCTGCGCCGCGTGAAGGACATGGCGTTCGCGGGCGGCATGACCGTCTTCCCCGGCGGCGGCGTGGACCAGCGCGACGCCGACACCTCCGTCGCCTGGGCCGGTCCGTCACCGGAGTGGTGGGGCTCGATCTTCGGCGTCGACCCCGCCACAGCCCGTGCGTTCGTCTGCGCGGCCGTCCGGGAGACGTTCGAGGAGTCCGGTGTCCTGCTGGCAGGGCCCACCCCGCACTCGGTTGTCGCCGACACCTCCGCCTACGCCACCGCACGCAGGCAACTGGTCGACCGCGAGATCTCCCTGGCCCAGTTCCTCGCGAACGAGGGCCTGGTGCTGCGAGCGGACCTCCTGCGCCCGTGGGCCAACTGGGTCACCCCGCTCGATGAGCCCCGCCGCTACGACACCCGCTTCTTCGTGGCCGCCCTGCCGGAGGGCCAGCGGGCCGACGGCGAGACCACCGAAGCCTCCGACGCGTCCTGGCAAAGCCCGGCAGAAGCCGTCCAGGACGCCCAGGAGGGCCGCCGCATGCTCATGCCGCCCACCTGGCGCACCCTCGACGAGATCGGCGCGCTCGGCACCGTCGAGAAGGTCATGGCGGAGGAACGCAGCGTCGAGAAGATCATCCCCAAGCTGATCCGCGACGGCGACACGATCCGGGTGGTGTTCCAGTGAGCGGCTCCCCGCTGATCGGCGCCCGCGCCGCCCACCCGCTCTACGGCGAACTGCGCCAGGTCACGCCGCACGCCGCCGTGCTGCTGGCCGACAACCCGTCGCCGATGACGCTCGACGGCACCAACACGTGGCTCCTGAAGGCCCCGGACGCCTCGTCGTACGTCGTGATCGACCCCGGTCCGCTCGACGAGGCCCACCTGAAGCGCATCGCGTCGTACGGGCCGATCGCCGAGATCCTGCTGACGCACGGCCACCCCGACCACTCCGAGGGTGCCCGCACGTTCGCCGAACTGGTCAACGCCCCGGTGCGCGCGTTGGACCCGACGTTCACCCACGGCTCAGAGGGCCTCGTGGACGGCGACGTGATCACCAGCGCCGGACTGGAACTCCGCGTGCTGGGCACTCCCGGCCACACCAGCGACTCGCTGTGCTTCGTGATCGACGGCGAGGCGGTGCTGACGGGCGACACCGTCCTGGGCCGCGGCACGACGATCGTGGCCCACCCCGACGGCAAGCTCGGCGACTACTTCGAGTCCCTCAAGCTGCTGGCCGAACTGCCGGAGCACACCGCGGTGCTGCCGGGCCACGGACCGGAACTCGCCGACGCCGGCGACGCCGCACGCGCTTATCTCGCGCACCGCACCCAGCGCCTGGAACAGGTCAGGAGTGCCGTGGAGGCACTCGGCGGCACGCCGACCCCGCGACAGGTCGTCGAGGTCGTCTACGCGGACGTCGACAGGGTGCTGTGGCCCGCGGCGGAGTGGTCCGTGCGGGCCCAGCTGGAGTACCTGCGCAGCGGCTACTGAGGCTGGTGCCCGTTGTTCGCCGCGCCGAACGCCGACTGACGCGCCGATGACCGGTCGATCTGCCAACGGCCGCTGTCGGTCGTCTTCGCCCCGGTCTGCTCCCGCTGCGCCAGCTCCTCGTGCAGCTGCTGCAGCAGGGCCCGCTCCCGTTCGCTCAGGTTCGCGTCCACGGAGGACGGCTCCGGCGACTCGGCGAGGGCGGCCTGCAGGGCTGCCAGCTCGTCCGGCTTCAGCTCCGTGGTCACCTCGGCCCTGTTGATCGGCGTGGGCTCGGGCAGGGCCTCGATCTCCGGTTCGGCGGGAGCCATCGAGATCCGCTTCACGGGCTTCGGCGGGAACGGCTGCGAGCCCTCCAAAGCCGTCGTGTTGTTCGTGCGCGTGCGACGTGAGCCGGTCTCTTCCACAGGCTCCGGCGCCGGTGTCGGCTCGGCCACCGGCGCCGGAGCGGGAAGTTCTTCTGACTGGTCGAACCAGGCCGCGGCCGGCTCGTGGGCCATCGCCGGAGCGGACGGCTGCGGCGGCATCGGTGCGCCGGAGATCGACACCGGGCGCGAGGCCGTCGTCGCGGAGGCGTGGTAGTCGCTGAGCTGCGCGCCGACGGTCAGGACCTCCACCGAGGCCCGGACACCCGCCTTGCGCAGCACCGTGTCGACCCGGTACGCGGTCGCGGGCGCGAAGCCCTGCGGGCCGACGTCCACCAGCACGATCCGCTGCGGCAGCGGGCCGGGCGTCGAACCCGCCGGGGAGGAACGCCAGACGCAGCGCACCGCGCGGACGTCCGGCAGCACCGACACCGCGCGGGTCAGCACACCGGCCAGGTCGGCGACCGGGTCGCTCTCGGCGGTGAAGCGGTGACGCACGAACGGCAGCACCTCGACGACCGGCAGGCGGTCGGTCAGGGACGCGTCGGAGCGCACCTCGCGCAGCGCCCACGTGAGGGCCGCTCTCTCGTCCGGCAGCACCGGGATGCTGCCCGCGAGAAGAGTGCCGACGAGCAGCTCGACCGCCCGGTCCAGCTCCCCGACCGCGAGGAACTCGCGTGCCTGTGACAGGGCGTCGTCGTCGACGCGCCCGGCCATCGACAGCAGGAGATCGTGGAGACGGACCGGCAGGCCGACACCGTCGTTCGTCACGTCAGTTCTCCTTAGCTGAGCACCAGGTGCTCCTCGGACTCGGCGCCGGCGCACACCAGCTCCGATGCCGCCAACGCCGCCCGGTGGTAGGGCGGAAGGTCCAGACCGGACGGCACGACCTCGACGCACGGGTCGTGTTCGCCCAACGCCCGCAGAACGCGCTGCAACTCGCCGGTCAGCCGGGCGTGGCCGGTGGTGGCGGCGACCAGCAGGACGCGGTTGACCCCGGAGGGACCGATGCGCCAGCAGGAGCGAACCTCACCGACCCCGTGCCGGCCTCGTAGCGTGGCACCGAGCACAACGGTCGCGGAATCCCCCATCGGCACCCGATCGGGTGACTCCGGGGAAAAGGTGTAGTCGGTGGGTGGCAGTTCGTCCAGCCCTTTGACCGAACTGACAGCACCTGGTTCGGCCCCATAGGGCACCAGCGCATCCTGCAAAAGGCGGAGTTCGTGCTCAGTCAGAGGAATGCGCCCGTGCAGCAGCGTGCGCGGCAACGACCGCGCTAGCACCGCATATGCGTCAGAAGCCGCCCAGTCCCGGTACCGCCAGAGCAGGTCGTCCGGGAGGCGTCCGGCAAGCCGCAGCAGCAGTTCGTGGCACGTGTCCGACATGTCACACCTCGACGATCAGTTCGATCTCCACCGGAGCGCCGATCGGCAGCTCGGCCACCCCCACGGCCGACCGGGCGTGCTTGCCCGCGTCGCCGAAGATCTCCCCGAGCAGCTCGGAGGCACCGTTCACGACACCAGGCTGACCCGTGAAGCCTTCGGCAGAGGCCACGAAGCCAACAACCTTCACGATTCGCTTGATCGAGTCAACGCCGACGAGGTCGTGCACCGCCGCGAGCGCGTTGAGGATGCAGGTCCTGGCGTAGGCCTTCGCCTCCTCCGGCGAGACGTCCGCGCCAACCTTGCCGGTGGCGGGCAGCTTGCCGTCGACGAACGGCAGCTGGCCGGAGGTGAAGACGTGCGAGCCGGACTGGATCGCGGGCACGTAGGCGGCGAGCGGGGCGGCGACGCCGGGCAGCTCGATGCCGAGCTCCTTCAGGCGGGCGCTCCAGGTCATCCCTTCACCCGCTTCAGGTACGCGACGTGCTGCTCGCCGGTCGGGTTCGTCAGCACGGTGACCAACTCCCAGCCGTCGTCGCCCCACTGGTCGAGGATCTGCTTCGTGGCGTGGATCAACAACGGCACGGTCGCGTACTCCCACTTCGTCATGCGCCGAGCCTAACGCGCCACCCGAACGACGCCTGCGTGGTTCTCGCCCTTCGAGCTACCTTGATCACATGGAGACCTGGCGGATCATCGCTACCAGCCTGTTCGGTGTGGGCGGACTGGTGATGGTTCTCGTCGCCATGGCGCAGGTGCGTGATCGCAAGCACAGTCAGCGCGCGGACGTCGTTCGCGCGGGGCTGATCGGGCTCGTGGTCGTGGCCGTGATCACGGTCAGCATCGCGTTGTGGCTGCCGTCGGTCGTCGCGTGGGCGCTGGTCGCCGCAACCGCGATGGCCGTTTTCTTCCTCACCATGATGGATTGACCGACAGGTCCACGTCTCAACTGATTCACACCTAGTCTGGACGTGTGACGTCGTGGACCGAGGAGCTGACCCGAGCCCGCCTGCACGTGGTCTCCGGCAAGGGCGGCACCGGGAAGACCACGATCGCCGCCGCGCTGGCCCTCGCGCTGGCCACCGGCGGCCGCCGGGTGCTGCTGATCGAGGTCGAGGGCCGGCAGGGCATCGCCCAGCTCTTCGACCGCGCCCCGCTGCCCTACGCGGAGGAACGGATCGCGTCCGCTCCCGGCGGCGGTGAGGTGCACGCGCTCGCGATCGACGCCGAGGCCGCGCTGCTGGAGTACCTCGCGATGTTCTACAACCTCGGCTTCGCGGGACGGACGCTGCGCAAGATGGGCGCCATCGAGTTCGCCACCACGCTCGCGCCCGGCCTGCGGGACGTCCTGCTGACCGGCAAGGTCAAGGAGTGCGTGAACCGTACCGGCAAGGACGGCCGCCACGTCTACGACGCGGTGGTGCTGGACGCGCCGCCGACCGGGCGCGTGGTCAAGTTCCTGGACGTCACCAAGGCCATGGCCGATCTCGCCAAGGTCGGGCCGATCAAGGGACAGAGCGAGGGCGTGGTGCGCCTGCTGCACTCCGGCGACACGGCGGTGCACCTGGTGGCGCTGCTGGAGGAGATGCCGGTGCGCGAGACGCTGGACGCCGTCGCCGAACTGGACGGCGCCGACCTGCGACCGGGCGCGGTCCTGGTCAACCGGGTTCACCCGGCACGACTGCCGGTCCGTTCCGTGCAGGTCGCCGCCGAGGGCAGGGTCGACGCGGCACGGGTGCGCACCGGGCTCGTCTCCGCCGGTCTGGATCTCGACGAGTTCACGCTCGAGGGTTTGGTCGACGAGACGGTGGAGCACGCCATCCGGGTGCAGTCGCAACAGGAGGCGATGGAGCTGCTCAGCCACTCGGACCTGCCGACGTTCGAGCTGCCGGAGCTGACGGACGGGGTGGACGTGGCCGCGCTGTACGAGCTGGCCGAGGTGCTGGTCGCGGCAGGTGTGCGGTGACGGAGAAGCTCGAGTTCGATCCGCTGCTGGACGACCCGGCGACGCGGGTGCTGGTCTGCTGCGGTTCCGGCGGCGTCGGCAAGACGACGACCGCGGCGGCGCTGGCGTTGCGCGCTGCCGAACGCGGCCGGCGCGTCGTCGTGCTGACCATCGACCCGGCCCGCCGCCTCGCGCAGTCGCTGGGCCTGCGGGAACTGGACAACCATCCGCGCGAGGTCGTCGTCGAGGGCTTCGAGCCCAAGGGCGAGCTGTTCGCGATGATGCTCGACATGCGTCGCACGTTCGACGACATGGTGCTGACCCACGCGGGCCGCGACCGGGCCGACCAGATCCTGTCGAACCCCTTCTACCAGACCATTTCCTCGTCGTTCTCCGGCACGCAGGAGTACATGGCGATGGAGAAGCTCGGCCAGCTGGTGGCGCAGGACGAGTGGGACCTGATCATCGTCGACACCCCGCCGAGCCGCAGCGCCCTGGACTTCCTGGACGCGCCGCAGCGGTTGTCGACGGTGCTCGACGGCAAGTTCATCCGCATGCTCTCGGCACCGGCGCGTGCGAGCGGGCGTGGCCTGCTCAAGATCGTCGGAACCGGTTTCAGCCTTTTCACGCGTGCGGTGTCCACGATCGTCGGCGGCCAGCTGCTGCAGGACGCCTCGACGTTCGTGCAGGCGTTCGACAGCATGTTCGGCGGATTCCGCGAACGTGCGCAGCGCACGTACGAACTGCTCCGTTCACCGGGCACCGGATTCGTGGTGGTCGCGGCGGCTGAACCGGACGCGTTGCGCGAAGCGAGCTATTTCGTCGAGCGGCTCAGTGCCGAGAACATGCCGTTGTGCGGGCTCGTCGCGAACAGGACGCATCCCGTCATCGCGACGGACCTGCCCGCGGCGAAGGCGCTCGCCGCAGCGGACGACCTGGACCGCTCCGGTGAGGCGCCGCTCGCCGCGGCAGTTCTCCGGCTGCATGCGGACCGGGTAGCAGTCGCCGATCGGGAAAAGCGGCTGCTGGCCCGGTTCACACGTGCTCACCCCGGTGTTTCGCTGGTCGGCGTGCCCGCGCTACCCGCTGACGTGCACGACCTCGACGGCCTTCGGGAGATAGGTCGCCGACTCGCCGGGGAGTAGTGCCCCTAGCCGACCCTCGTGTCCTCGAGGTGCTCCTGACGTGCGTTGTCGAGCAACTCGAACCACGAGTCGACGTCCGGACGGCGGCGCAGCAGAGCACGGCGTTCGCGCTCGGTCATGCCTCCCCAGACCCCGAACTCGATCCTGTTGTCCAGCGCTTCGGCCAGGCATTCCATGCGCACCGGGCAACCCAGGCACACGAGCTTCGCCTTGCGCTGCTCCGCACCGCGGACGAAGAGCTGGTCCGGCTCCTCATCACGGCACGAAGCGTTGATACGCCAATCCCCCTGGTTCATATCCCCCACTCCTCAGTGCTGTCCAAATGTGGAAAATCCGCCACACCCCTGCCACGGATGCCGTAGCGTTCGAGCTACGGCTGCATTCCTTGGACGTTGACGGACTGTAGTGCCGTTCGGTTCCACGTCCAACCCTGGGTCACCCGACTGTTACCTGTCTTGCGTATCCCTACTCATGCTGAGTAACGACCCTTACTGATCACAGTCACCCGTTCGTGTACGGCGTACGCTGACCTGCGTGCGAGTCAGGAATGGCGTGCTCAAGATGCTCGGCCTGTGCCTGCTGGCTGGGGTTCTCCTCGCCGGCATGCTGTTCCCCGTGGTGGGCGCGACGGGCCTCGTGTCCAACCGCGCCAGCGACACCGTGGACAGCATCTCCGCCGACCTCGTGACCACAGATCCCCCGTTGATCACCACGGTCACGGACAAGGACGGGCAGCCGATCGCCTACCTGTTCGACCAGTACAGAGTCCTGACACCACCGGAGAAGATCTCGCCGACGATGAAGGCGGCGCTGATCTCGGTCGAGGACCGCCGGTTCTACGAACACCAGGGCGTGGACTGGAAGGGCACCATCCGCGCCGGCCTGACGAACCAGGTCAGCGGCGCGGTGACGCAGGGCGCGTCCACGCTGACCCAGCAGTACGTCAAGAACTACCTGGTCCACGTCGTCGCCAGGAACAACAAGCTGGAGCAGGCCAAGGCCCAGGAGCAGACCATCGCGCGCAAGATGCGCGAGGCGCGGATCTCGTTGCAGCTGGAGCGAAAGCTCGGCAAGGAGGAGATCCTCGCCAGGTACCTGAACGTCGTTCCTTTCGGGTCCACCATTTACGGCATCGCGGCGGCGGCGCAGGCTTACTTCAACACCACGCCGGACAAGTTGACGGTTCCACAAGCCGCGATGCTCGCCGGAATGGTGAACAGCCCGTCAGCGCTCGACCCCGAGGCGTATCCGGACAAAGCGCTGCAGCGACGTAATCAAGTGATCGACAGGATGGTCGAGAACGACAAGCTCTCGCACGATGCCGGTGAGGCCGCGAAGAAGGAAGGCCTCGGACTCGCGAACCCTGTTCGCACACCACCGAACGGTTGTGTCGGCGCCGGCCCGGAAAACGGTTTCTTCTGTTCGTACGTGGTGAACTACTTGCAGCGCGCGGGTTTCAGCGAAGAGCAGCTGCGCACCGGCGGCTACACCATTCAGACCACTTTGGACCGAGGGGTCACCTCGCAGGCGAAGGCGGCGGCCGAGGCGGGCGTGGCCAAGACCACCGACGGCATCGCGAACACGATGGCGATCGTCAAGCCGGGCAAGGAACGCCACGAGGTGCTCGCGTTGGTCGCGAACCGCGACTACGGCCTGAAGGCCGACCAGCGCCAGACGACGTACGACCTGCCGAGCGGCGTGGAGAACAAGTTCGGCGCGGGCTCGGTCTACAAGGTCTTCGCCGCCGCCGCCGCGATGGAGAAGGGCCTGGGGATCGAGAACGTCATCCCGACCCCGAGCTCGCACACGTCGCGGGTCTTCAAGGGTGGCGCCCAGCGCTGCCCGAGCACCGGTGAGCCCGGTACGCGCTGGTACTGCCTGAACAACTTCGACAACAGCTACCCGTCGTCGATGACGCTGCAGCAGGCCCTGCAGACCTCACCGAACACCGGTTTCGTGATCCTGGAAGAGCAGACGGGCATGGACGCGGTCGTCGACATGGCCTCGCGGCTCGGCATGCGCGAGACGATGGCGACGAACCTGCAGGGCATCCGTCCCGACCCGAAGGCCAAGGACAAGCAGAACCGGATCTCGCAGACCGAGTTCTTCAAGCAGAACGGCGGCAACGCGTCGTTCACGCTGTCGCCCGCACCGGTGTCCACTCTGGAGCTCGCGAACGTCGCCGCCACGATCGTGAGCGGCGGCAAGTGGTGCCCGCCCACGCCGATCGCCAAGGTGCTGGACCGCAACGGCAAGGCCGTCGCCGTGAACGAGGCGCCGTGCGAGCAGGTCGTCGCCGAGGGTCTCGCGAACGGCCTGGCCGCCGGCATGAGCAAGGACGACCAGGACCGCGGCACCGCGGCGGCGGCCGCCCGCGCGGTCAAGTGGAACCGGCCGATGATCGGCAAGACGGGCACCACCGAGGAGTACAAGTCGGCGGCGTTCATCGGCGCGACCCCGGACTTCGCGGGCGCCGTGCAGACGTTCAACGACGGCACCAGCCCCAGGCCGATCTGCATCGGCGGCCGACCGCGCCTGTGCCGCGACGGCGACATCTTCGGCGGCACGATCCCCGCCAAAACGTGGTTCGAGACGATGACGAAGCTGCACGCGCCGTTGCCGGTGTCGCAGCTGCCGCCGGTCGAGCAGCGGTACCTCAAGGGCGGCAAGGAGATCCAGATCCCCGACGTGGTGGGCCGCCAGATCAACGACGCGGTGCGGATCCTGGAGCAGGCCGGCTACAAGGTGAGCCAGCAGACGGTCAACTCCGACCAGCCGAAGGGGACGGTCGTGAGCCAGACGCCGCGCGGCAACGCGTTGCGCGGCACGGTCGTCACGCTGTCGGTGAGCTCTGGTTACGTGCCTCCGCCGGTGCCGAGCGAGACGCCGGGCAGCAACCCGAACGAACCGGGCAATCCCGGCAACCCGAACGAGCCACCACCGATCACGCTGCCGACCGAACCACCCGGCGTGCCCAGGAGGTAGGCCCTGGGCCGTGTCGCCAAAGGACTGAGCCGTGCCCGACCGACCTGAGATCGTCTGCATCTGCGGCTCTACCCGGTTCGTGGACGAGATGCGTGCGGCGAACCGTGATCTGACCTTCGCAGGTGTCATCGTCGTCGCGCCGGGCGTCTTCACACGCGCCGAGGATCATGAAGCAGACGAGTTGATCACCAACGAGCAGAAGACCGCGCTGCACACCCTCCACCTGCGCAAGATCGACCTCGCTGACCGGGTTCTGGTCGTCAACCCCGGCGGGTACATCGGCGAGTCCAGGAGCAGGGAGATCGCATATGCCCGCGCCACCGGCAAGCCGATCTCGTTCACCGATCCCGTCTGACCAGTAGACGCTTCGTGGTGCTCGCGGGCAACGAGTCTCCTAGCGGCGTTCGGCGAGCACCTGCTTGAGCTGCTGGACGCTCGTGTCGATGTGCGCGCGGATCTCGGCGACCGCCCGATCGCGATCGCCCGCGAGGAAGGCGTCGAGGATGCGCCTGTGGTCGGCGACGACCTCGTCCGGTGCCTCCGACTTCGTGAGCACCGTGAGGTAGAAGCGCAGCTCCTTGGTCATCGCGGCGAAGAAGTCGTCGAGCCGGGTGCTGTCCAGCACCGCCACGATCGCCTGGTGGAAGGCCAGGTCGCGGTCGACGATCGCAGGGAGGTCGCCGGTCTGCGCCGCGTCCACCAGGTCGTCGAACGCGCGGGTGATCGCGTCGAGCTGCGCGGGGCTCGGGGTCCGGGCGGCCGCGGCCGTTTCCAGGCGTTCGCGGGCGGTGTAGAGGGCCTCGACGTTCTCCGGCGTCGGGGCGATGACGACAGCGCCGCGGTTGACCTCGTACCGAACCAGCCCGGTGAGCTCGAGGATCCGCACGGCCTCGCGGATGGTGTTCCGCGCGACCCCCAGCTCGGCGGCGATGGCGCTCTCCCTGAGCCTGTCACCAGGACCGAAGGCGCCAGCCATGATCCGTTCGGAGAGGCCGTCGGCCAACTGCTGGGCCGTGGTCGTGCGGCGCACTTCGAGGCCGTCGAGGGCTGACATGCGGCCAGTTTAACCGGTTGCCCTACAGTTCAACTGTATTACAGTTCTCTTCATGGACCTGACGAAGTTCCGGGCACTCAGCTTCGACTGCTACGGCACGCTCATCGACTGGGAGACCGGTATCGCCGCGGTGCTCTCACCGTGGGCGCGCGAACAGGGGCTCGACCTCTCCGACGAGGAACTGCTGCTGGCCTACGGCGATCAGGAGGCGGCCGTCGAGGCGGAGACACCGGCCGCGCTGTACCCGGACGTGCTGGCAACCGCATTCCGCCGGACGGGAGAGGCGCTCGGGCGCGAGGTGAGCGACGAGTGGGCGCAGCGGCTCGGCTCGTCGGTGCCGGACTGGCCGGCGTTCCCCGACTCCGCCGATGCGTTGGCACGCCTGGCTTCCCACTACAAGCTGATCATTCTGTCCAACGTGCACCGCGCCGGTTTCGCCGGCAGCAACCGGCACCTGCGCGGGGACTTCTCGGCGATCATCACCGCGGAGGACGTCGGCGCGTACAAGCCGGCCGAGAACCACTTCCGGGCGCTGGACGCGAAGCTCGAAGAGCTGGGAGTGGACCGTTCGGAGCTGCTGCACGTGGCGCAGAGCCTGTTCCACGACCACGTTCCGGCCAAGCGGGAGGGACTGCCGTCGGTGTGGATCAACCGGCGGCACGACAAGCCGGGCTGGGGCGCGACGCCGCAGCCGTCCGGCGAGTTCAGCTACGGCTTGGAGTTCGGCTCGATGGGCGAGTTCGCGGACGCGGTGGACAAGGCGTTTTGAAGTTGGCGTGCCGCAGCGGGTCACCCGCTGCGGCACGTCGTGTCAGGAGGTCAGCCTGGCCTTCACCGCGGCGGCTACACGACCGCCCTCGGCACGTCCGGCGACCTCGGCGTTGACGGCTTTCATGACCTGGCCCATCTGCTTCGGCCCCGGCGCCTCACCGAGCTGCGCGGCAACGGCGTCGACCGCCTTGTCCACAATGGATGCGAGTTCGGCGTCGTCGAGCTGGGCGGGAAGGTAGGCCTCCAGCACGGCGAGCTCCTTGCGCTCCAGCTCCGCCTGCTCGGTGCGACCAGCGCCGGCGAACGCCTCGGCGGCCTCCTTGCGCTTCTTCGCCTCGCGCGTGAGGACCTTCACGACCTCGTCGTCACTGAGCTCGCGAGCCTGCTTGCCCGAGACCTCTTCGTTGGTGACCGCCGTGAGCGCCATGCGCAACGCACCGGCCGTGACGTTCTCCCTGGCCTTCATGGCCGCAGTCAGGTCGTTCTGCAGCCGCGTCTTCAACTCCGCCATGGCGCAGAACGGTACAGCCCACCCGATGCCGCGCCGATCGAGTTAACCGCCTTCCGTACCCTTGACACGTGAACAAGCTCGGCCGCGCCCTCCTCGCCACGACCGCACTCGGCACCGCGACCATCGCGTACGCGGCGGGAATCGAGAGAAGGCACTGGACCCTGCGCACCGCCACCGTGCCGGTGCTGTCGCCGGGCGCGCGCCCGATCCGTGTGCTGCACATCTCAGACCTGCACATGACGCCCAACCAGGTGTCTAAGCAGCGCTGGGTAGCGGCCCTGAACGACCTGAACCCCGACCTGGTCGTCAACACGGGCGACAACCTCGCGCACAAGGACGCCGTCCCCGCGGTGCTGCGCGCGCTCGGCCCGTTGCTCGACCGTCCGGGCGTGTTCGTGTTCGGCAGCAACGACTACTACGCCCCGAAGCCCAAGAACCCGGTGCGCTACCTCCTGCCGTCCTCCAAGACCAAGCGCATCCACGGCGTGACGCTGCCGTGGCGCGACCTCCGCGCCGGCATGATCGAGCGCGGCTGGGTCGACCTGACCCACGTCCGCCGGACGATCGAGGTGGGCGGCCAGACGATCTTCGCCGCCGGCCTCGACGACCCGCACCTGAAGCGCGACCGGTACGCGGACATCGCAGGCACGCCAGACCCGCGCGCCGCACTGCGCCTCGGCGTCACGCACTCCCCCGAACCGCGCGTTCTGGACCCCTTCGCGGCTGACGGCTACGACTTCGTGATGGCCGGGCACACCCATGGCGGACAGCTGCGCGTGCCGTTCTACGGCGCATTGGTGACCAACTGCGAACTGGATCGCGGTCGCGCTCGTGGTGTGTCGCGGTGGGGTTCGCACATGTGGATGAACGTGTCCGCCGGGATGGGCACTTCGCCGTATGCGCCGGTGCGGTTCTGCTGCCCTCCGGAGGCTTCCCTGCTGACCTTGGTTCCTCGACCTGTTACGCCTGGTCAGGGCCGGAATGAGGGGGTCCGTTTCGGAGCTGGGGCGGACATGATGTAGAGTTCTACTCGTTCCCAGCCGGGGTGTGGCGCAGCTTGGTAGCGCGCTTCGTTCGGGACGAAGAGGTCGCAGGTTCAAATCCTGTCACCCCGATTAAAAATCGGGCCGATTCCATGTTGCAGTGGAATCGGCCCGATTTTTGTTTTCCGGCAAAGGCCATGGATCGTCCAGGAAAGCCACCCGATCGTGTGACGCGACTCGACACGGGCGACCGCGGAGGTCACCGCGTCTACATGACGCAGTGCCACCGTTCCGCACCAAACAATACGGAACGCGCACGTTGCGTTAAGCCTTCCGAGTGAAGGTTGACGGTTCAACTCACGGTGCGTAACGGGCATCTAGATCCAGACGACGAAGGCTGTGGTTCGGCACTCGTTGAAAGTCGGGAGAAGCAAGTGATGGACTCCGCCGCCGCTAAACCCATCCACAGGTCGTGGATCGTCCTCGCAGCCAAGGCCGTTGTGGTGCTGCAGTCGCTTGCGATCGTCTACATGCTGACGTCGGCCTGGATGACGGCCGCGGTGTCCGCCGGCTTCGTCGTGGTCCTGACCGCGGTCAAGGCGTTGTCGCGCGCCTCGCGGCAGGCTGACCGGATCTTCGAGGAAGAGCTCCGCTGAGACTTTACGATCGGGCGCATGATCACTCGTGTGTCCGAAGCGCTCGTGAAAGCCGGGCGTGAGCAGGAGTTCGTCGAGCGGGTCCGGGATCTCGTCAAGACGTTCCCCGAGACCTACGAAGGCCTTCTCGCGCACCAGGTGCTGGTGGACCTGGACGACCCGCAGAAGGTGCAGTACGTGAGCCGGTGGCGGGACGAGCAAGCGCTCGAGGGCTACGCGGGACCCAACTGGCGCACCGATCCGGTGACCTTTCCGGATGAGGACGAGTACCTGCGGCAGCCGCTCAAGCTGCGGCACTTCCGGGACGTCAGCTGAAGAAGCCCCGTGCGGGCAGGCCCTCGGGGAAGCGTTCCAGCGCAACGCCTGCCGCCAGGGCCAGTGACTCCAGGGCCTCGGTCTCCGCGGGGGTCGCGGTGTGCGGAACGGCCCAGTAGCAGCCGATCGCGCCGATCGGTTCGGGGCGCAGGATCGGAGCCATCAGCAGACTGCGCACGAAGGTCGGCCGGTAGGCCTCCTGCGGAATCCTCGGATCGAAGCGGATGTCCCTGATCGCCACGGTTTGGCGGTTCATCATCGCCCAGCCGCTGATGCAGGTCGTCACGGGGAAGCGCTGGCCCTTCCACAGCGGACTCATCGAGTCCTCGTCCGCGTAGTAACAGAGATCGCCGTCCAGCAGCACCAGCGTGGCGCCGTGGGCTGCCAGTGAGGAACGGGCCGCGGTGCGCACGATCCGGTGGACTTCCTCCAGCGTGGCAGCCTCGGCCAGGCGATCCATCGCTTCGGCCATGCATCAACGTTAACTCTCGCGAGGCTGCAGGCCTAGGTGTTCCGGTGCGGGTGGAAATCCGGAGGTCGGCTTCAGCGTGAACACGTGCGACGACGGGCCGTGGGTGCGCAGGTGCACCAGCCGTTCCTCGGCTTCCGCGACGGACGGGCGGTGGCCGGCGGGTACCCACCACAGCGCGGTCATCGCCTCGACGGGGTGGTGGAACCACTGGCGCCGGCCGCGCAGGATCGCGCGGTGGGCGTCGCCGTAGACGAAGGCGAGCAACGCCTCGGGCGACTCCCACACGGACATGTTCACGATCAGCCAGTCATCGTCGAAGACGCGGATCGCCGTCGCGTCGCCCGCCTCGCCCTGCAGCCGCCAGCGGAAGCCCGGTGCGGCGTCCGCGACCGCGTTCACCGGGTCGAGGGCGGCGACGAACTCCTTGAGCTGCGGGCTGTCCAGCGGCGCCAGCAGTCGTGAGATGTTGACCTGGGCGAGCTCGAAGGCGCTCATCGGCGGTTCCTCGGCGCGTGGCCCTGCGCCAGCGACAGCTGGTGCTTCGCCACGATCCACTGCTTGCCGGCAGGCCGCGACGCCAGGACCAGGCTGAGGATGCACACCGCCAGCAGCACGGCCGACGCCATGGACGGCACGAGCTCGGCGACGCTCTGCTGACCGAGCGGAACAGCGCCACCGCGAGCACCAAGCCGGTGAAGACGCCCGCCAGCTGCGAGGTGACCGTGTTCGGGAAGTACGGGTGGTTGATCGACAACGCGCCCAGGGCGTTGAGCACACCGACTCCGGCGACGACGGCCGCGAGCACGATGCCGACGACCAGCGTGGCACCGGACATCAGGAAGCTCATGATCACGAACGCGGCGATGACCAGCATTCCGACGGCGAGGATCCAGTTCAGGATCGCCAGGAGCACGAGCGGCGCCGGCTTCGGCGGCAGGTAACCCGGCCAGGGCTGGTGCGGGTGCCCCTGCTGCGGATACGGCTGTTGGTACTGCGGCCGCGCAGGTGGCGGCGCTCCCCACTGTGGTGGTGTTGTCATCTCAAGTCCCCCTAGTACTGCCACTGACTCTAGTGTTGAGACGTGACGACGCACCCTGCTCCGAATGTTCCGGACCAGCTTTTCGACGATCCGGCCGCCGAGACCCGGTGGCGCGAGCGGTTCACCGCTCCCCGGATGAGCCTGCCCAGCTGGGCCGACGACGCACCGGACCGCACGCTGTACGTCTCCAACGCGAGCGGCGTGTGGGAGATCTACGCGTGGGACCGCGCGACGGACGAGCACCGCAAGGTCACGGACCGCCCGAACGGCACGTCGCACGGCACGCTGAACCCGGACGGCACCGAGATCTGGTGGTTCGACGACCACGACGGCGACGAGTTCGGCGTCTGGGTGCGCGAGCCGTTCGTCGCGGACGGCAGCAAGGCCGAGCCCGCCATCGCGGACGTCCACGCGGGCTACCCCGCAGGGCTGGAGATCGGCAGGGACGTCGTGGCGGTCGCGGCCTCGACCGACGACGGCACGACGGTCTGGTTGTCCCGCGACGGGAACACCGAGGTGATCTACCAGCACGTCAACGACGCCGGTGTGACCGCCATGTCGAAGGACGAGTCGCTGGTCGTGATCGCGCACTCCGAGCACGGCGACAACCGGCACATGGCCCTGCGCGCGCTCAACTCCGCGAACGGCGAGACGGTGGCCGAGAAGTGGGACGGCAAGGGTCTCGGCCTGGACGCCGTCTCGTTCAGCCCCGTGCGCGGCGACCAGCGGCTGCTGGTGCTGCACGAGCGCCGCGGCCGCGAGGAGCTGCTGATCTGGGACGTCGCCGCCGACACCGAGCAGGAGATCGTGCTCGACCTGCCGGGTGAGGTCGCCGCCGACTGGTACCCGGACGCGTCCGCGTTGCTGATCGTGCACACCCACCACGCCCGCAACACCGTGCACCGCTACGACCTCACGACCGGCGAACTGTCCACTCTGGACAGCGCGCCCGGCGTGATCGGCTCAGCGGGCGTGCGCCCGGACGGCACCGTCGAGTACTCGTGGTCGTCCGCCGAGAAGTCCACGGTGATCCGCGCGCTGGCCACCGACGGCACCGAGCGCGTGCTGGTCGAGCCGCAGGGCGCCCGGCCTGCCACCTCGGAGAAGCTCGAGGACGTCTTCGTCGGCGAGGTCCACGCGCTGGTCTCGAAGCCGGCGGGAGAGGGTCCGTTCCCGACGGTCTTCCTGATCCACGGCGGTCCGCACTCCTCCGACGAGGACCGCTTCTCCGCCTACCGCGCGGTGTGGCTCGACGCCGGGTTCGCCACCGTGCACGTGAACTACCGCGGTTCCAGCGGCTACGGGTCGAAGTGGCGTGACGCCATCGAGGGCAGGCCGGGCCTCACCGAGCTGGAGGACATCGCTGCCGTCCACGACTGGGCGATCGAGTCCGGGCTCACCGACCCGTCGAAGTCGGTCCTCAGCGGCGCCTCGTGGGGCGGCTACCTGACTCTGCTCGGCATCGGCGTCCAGCCGGAACGCTGGACCGTCGGCATCGCGGGCGTCCCGGTCGCGGACTACTTCGCCGCGTACGAGGACGAGATGGAGCCGCTGCGGGCGTTCGACCGGGCGCTGTTCGGCGGTTCGCCGGAGGAGCTGCCTGAGCTCTACAGGGAGTGCTCGCCGCTCACGTACGTCGAGCAGGTCACCGCTCCGGTGCTGGTGCTCGCGGGTGAGAACGACCCGCGCTGCCCGATCCGGCAGATCGACAACTACCTCGACGCGCTCGCGTCGCGCGGTCACACTTACGAGATGTACCGCTACGACGCGGGACACGGCTCGCTGGTCGTCGCCGAGACGATGCGGCAGACCGCGGCCGAGGTGGATTTCGCGAGGCGGCACCTGGCGAAGTAGGAGACAGCTGGGGGCGGCCGGATTGCGGCAGAACGTCAGTCAGGCCGGCCAGGGGTGGGTCCGGGACGCGTTGCTGGTGGCGACGTGGGCCGGACTCGCCCTGGTGGGAATCGTCGCGGTGATCGCCGGCTTCGCCGTGCACGAGATCCAGTCCAACCTGGACCCCGAGCTCGACGACTGGCCGCTGCGGGGCTCGCTGGCCGGCGACGAGGCGCTGCTCGACCGCGCCGAGCAGGCTTGGCGTGACTTCGGCGGCCTGGACGGCGACGCGCATCCGCTGTTCGCGGAACGGTCGTCGGAGCTGGCGGCAAACATGGTGCTGGTGGCCATGGCCGGACGCACCGACGACGACCGGCTGGTCGTGGCGTTCGTGACCAGCCCGGCCACGACGGGTACGCCTGCCACCGATCGGCTGTTCGTCCGTGCGGTGAGCTTCCCGAAGGAGAGGCCGCTGGCGGTCGGCTTCGTCGCCGCACGCCAGGATCCTTCCGACGCTGTCCCGGACGGGGGCAGCCTGGCCTTCGCACTGGCGGGTCCGAAGAACCCGGTCGTGTCCGTCAGGACGAACGTGATCGACCCCGGTCGTCGCGAGCCGGAACCGCCCGGCGAGACGTTCTGGCGAGTCCTGCCGCGGGGTGCCGGGGCGTGGAACACCACGATGTCCACCGGCCAGTCCCACGAGGAGCCGCTGCGACCGGCCGCCGGGGTCCGCGACCCCGCGACGACACTCGCGAAGGTGTCCACGCGGGACGGCGCGGTCGCCGCCGAGTACCGGACACCGGCAGCGGGCGACCTCGTCACCTCGTCGACCGCGATGCTCGGCGTGGTCACGGACACCAGCGGCCGGATGGAGACCACTCCCACCGCGTGGACCGCCTGGGGCTCGGTGAGCACCGAGAAGTCCGGTGTCCCCGGCACGCTCACCGCGGGATCGGGCGGCACGCTGCTCTTCACGGCGACCGGCCCCGGTGAGGTGGCCGATGACGACCGGCTCGTGTTCACCAGTGCGGCCAACGCCGGCGTGGTGGTCGAAGTGGGCAGGCTGACCAAAGCCGACGGCGGCTGGCAGGTGGAGCGAGGAGTCAACCTGAGCCAGTACCAGCTGTCGACGGTGGCCGTCACGCCCTAACATGGTGGCGGCGCTGCCGGAGCGCCTCACCTCCTGATCGGCCACCCACGCTGGCCGGCGTCGCGGAGGCAAAGGGGATTCCTGTCCTCCCGGCACCGGTCAGTCGTGTGCGCACAACACCGGACGGGCAGAGCAGGGCGTGGGGAACGGCTCCAGCGCGTCCGCGGAAGGCACGCCATGACCGAGCAGAAGTCGTTCAAGCGCCTGGTTCGCGCCCGGATGGAGCGCACCGGCGAGTCGTACACCACCGCGCGCAGGCATGTGCTCAAGGACGCGCGTCCCACCGGGCAGATGCACGACTCGTGGCTCCTCAGGGAGATCCTCGACGACGAGTGGTCCGAGGCGATGCTGGCCGGGCTCGCGGGCGGCATCGGGTTCATGTACTTCGTGTTCGAGTACAAGAGGCACACGCCCACGATGACCATCGTGGCGCGGCACCACCCCGCGCCGTTCATCCCCACCGCGTTGCAGCACGCGAACATCGCCCACGACGTCACGACGACGACCTCCGCACGCAAGGCCGAGCAACAGCTCAGGACCGCCGACGGGCCGGTGATCTGCATGCTGGGCAAGGAAAAGCACCCGGTCGGCGTGCTCGGCGTCGACAGCGACACGGTCACCGTGCACAACCACGGCACGCACACCCAGCCGCTCGCCGACTTCATGACCAGCTGGGGTCAGGGCAAGCACGAGATGATCAGCATCGGTGAGCGCACGGGCGAGCCGGACGTCGGAAGCGCCGTGCGGATGACGTGCGAGCACCTCACGGGACCGGTGCTGGGCAACAACTTCGACGTGAACTTCGGTTTCTCCGGCATGCGGAAGCTCGCGGAACAGTTGCGCGACAAGGGGAGGAAGGGCTGGACACAGCGCTGGGCCGACGACCCCGGATTCGTGAGGCAGCGACTGCACGACTGTCTCGAGGTCGAGTACACGGCACCGGGCGCGACCCGGCCGCTCTACGCCGATTTCCTCGACGAGGCGGGACTTCCCGGCGCACAGGACTTCCGGGAGTCAGGACGGCTCTGGTCGGAGATCGCCAGGGGCGGGGACTACGACGAACTGGCCGGGAAAGTCGACGAGGCCCGCTCCATCGAGGAGCGGGCCGTCCGCCGGCTCATGCTCTAGGCGGCTTGCGCCTGCCACATCCAGTGCGCCTGCTCCAGCTGCTGCGTGATGCCGATCAGCAGGTCCTGGGTGACGAGGTCCGGCTTGTCGGTCTCGTCGATGCGGGCACGCATGCGTGAGATCAGCGACGCCAGTGAGGACGTGATCGCCGTGACGACCTGCTCCTCCCTCAGCCAGCCGGTTTCGATCTCGGGCACGCCGGACGACGCGGCGATGGTCTTCGCCGTGCCGTTCGGCGTGACGCCGAGAGCTGCCGCGCGTTCGGCGACCTGGTCGGCGGCGTTGCGCGCCATGAGGACCAGTTCGTCGAGCTGAAGGTGGACGCTGCGGAAGTTCTTGCCGATCACGTTCCAGTGCGCCTGCTTCCCGATCAGGGACAGGTCGACGAGGTCGACGAGTGTGGCCTGCAGCACTGCACCGACCGCGTCGCGGTCGCCGTCAGCAAGCGGGCTGGTGATCGGGTTCTTGGCCATGGTTGAACGCGCCTCCTCAGACGGTGACGGTGACCGCCACCTCGATGTTGCCGCGCGTCGCGTTGGAGTACGGGCAGACCTGGTGGGCCTGCTCGACGAGCTTTTCCGCGACCGCCTGGTCGAATCCGGGGATGGTCACGGCGAGCTCGACGGCCAGCTGGAAGCCGCCGGTCCCGCTGGGGCCGATCCCCACCTTGGCGGTTACCTCAGAAGAAGGGAGCTGAATCTTGGATGCGCGCGCGACGACCGCGAGGGCGGAGTTGAAGCAGGCCGCGTAGCCGGCCGCGAACAGCTGCTCCGGGTTGGTCGCGTCACCGCCGGGGCCGCCCATCTCCTTCGGGATCGACAGGACCTCGTCGATCACGCCGTCGGAGGACCGGACCTCGCCGTTGCGGCCTTCGCCGTAAGCAGTCGCCTCGGCCGTGTACAGCGCTTCCATTCCGCTCTCCCTTGAGTCAGTGGTTTGTTACCTACCGGTATGAACGGATCGCGCACGACTTGTCTGCCCGATCGTGAGTCAGTTCACGTCCAGATGAGACGACTGGCGCAGCGCGAACTCGACGACCTGTCGGCCGATCATCCGCAGGTTGCGGTCCACGTCGCTGTCCGAGCAGGCGCCATCACCGTCGAACTTGACCTGCGCGGAGTTGATCGCGGCACCGAGCGGCGTCGGCCAGCCGCGCAGCGCGTGCACGATCGAGCGAACCGCCGCGAGCGTGTTCACCGCGGCCTGCCAGCCGTGCGCGGCGGTGATGGTGCCGACCGCGCGGCCGTCGAGGTACGGGCGGTCGTCGTCACGCAGGTCCTCGATGTAGTCGAGGGCGTTCTTGACCAGGCCGGACACGGTGCCGTGGTAGCCGGGCGACACGAGGATCACGCCGTCGGCCCTGCGCAGGTCCTCGACCATCTTGAGCGCGACGTCGGTCCGCTCCGGCACAGACGGGTCGTAGAACGGAAGCACCAGTTCAGGGCCGCTGTACTGGATCGTCTCCGCACCGAGCTCGCGAGCGCCCTCCAGAGCGACCCGCAGCGCCCGTTCGGACTGCGAGTCGGCCCTGATAGAGCCCCCGATGCCCACCACCATCACCGTCATGGCGTCGATCCTTCCACCTCCAGATACCTGGAGATCCAGCACTACTCGCTAGTAACGTGCACCACATGTCGAACTTCCAGGCCGGCGTACTGGCCGGTGCTCTGCGCTTCGCGTTCGGTCTGCCGGGCCCGTTGCGCCGCCTCATCGCCGGTACCCCGATCCGCCTGGACGGTCAGGACCTGCACCCGGAGGCGCAGCTGTTGCTGAAGCTGGCACACCTGTCCGGGACGGACTGGCGCACGAAGACAGCATCCGAGAGCCGCCTCGACCTGGAGTTGAGTTCGAAGCTCGTAGCGGGTCCGAAGATCACCGGAGTGGGAACCAGAGAGCTCACGATCGGCGAGTTCGCCGGCCGCCTCTACACGCCGGACGGCCTGGCGGAGGGCTCGGCGTTGCTGATCTTCTACCACGGTGGCGGCTGGGTCACCGGAGGTCTGGAGACCCACGACAACCTGTGCCGGTTCCTCGCCAGGGAGGCGGGCGTGCGGGTGCTGGCGGCCGACTACCGGCTCGCACCCGAGTACCCGTTCCCCGCGGCGGTCGAGGACGCGGCCGAGGTGCTGCGCTACGCAGTCGCGAAGGCGGAGGACCTGGGCATCGACGCGAAGCGGATCGCGCTGGGCGGCGACAGCGCCGGCGGCAACCTGGCCGCGGTGACCGCGCACCACGCCGAGACCGACATCGCGTTCCTGCTGCTCTTCTACCCCGGCGTGGACGCGTCGGTGCGCCGCCGGTCGCGCGAGATCTTCGGCAACGGGTTCTTCCTCACCGACGAAAAGATGGACTGGTTCCTCGACCAGTACAGCGCGGGCGGTGCCGACCGCCACGACCCGCGCCTGTCGATCATGCTCGCGGACGACCTCTCGAACCTGCCGCCCACCTACATCGCGACCGCGGGCTACGACCCGTTGCGCGACGAGGGCGAGGCCTTCGCGGAACGCCTGGCCGCCGAGGGCGTGCCGGTCGTGCTGCGCAGGCACGAAGGCCTCTTCCACGGCTTCGCGAACGTGCTCGGCGTCGGCGGGATCTTCCGCGAGGCCGTGTCCGAAGCCGTTGGCGCGCTCCGGACCGGTCTCGCACTGGCGAACTCCGCTCAGGACGTGGCCGAGACCGCCTGACGCTGGCGCGAGAGCACCCAGCCCAGCCCGGCGATCACCAGTCCGGCCAGACCGGCGACGACGAAGCCGAGCGGGGGTCCGCTGTGGTCCACCGCGACCCCCGCGAGCGGCTGACCGGCCGCGACGCCGAACGTGAAGGCCGAGCCCTGCAGCCCGAGCGCGAGTCCGCGCGCCGAGGCGGGCGCGAGCCTGCTGATCTGCTCGGTCGAGGCGGCGATCGTCGGCGCGCACACGAAGTTCATCGGGATGAGCGCGAGCGCCAGCAACGCCACGTTGCCGTCCCCGATGCCGACCGGCACCTCGAGCAGTGCCATGCACGCCAGCAGCACGATTCCGCTCGGCACCCGTTTCAGGCTGCCGTAGACGAGGCCGCCCAACGCCGACGCGGCGCACATCACCACGAAGACCAGGCCGAGCCAGCTCTGCTTCCCCGCGTGCTCCAGCGAAGCGATCGACGCGATCTCCATGCCGGACAACGCCGTGGTCGCCCCGAACGGGATGATCAACGCCGCGATCATCGGCCCGCGCAGCCACTCCCGCAGCTGCGGCTGCGGCCCGTCGACGACCTCGTCCTCGTGCACCAGCGGCGGGTTCACGACGAACAACAACGCGCAGGCCGCCAGGATCGCCACGCCGATCGTGACGAGCGCCGTGCCGGTGGAGAACTTCGTCGCGATCAGCACGCCCGCCGCCGGCCCGACCATGAACGACAGCTCGACCGAGATCGAGTCCAGCGAGAACGCGGGCCGCCGTTGTGATTCCGGCACGAGCGCCGTGAGCGCCTGACGTCCGATCGACATCATCGGCACCGCCACGAGTCCGTTGGCGAACGCCAGCACCAGCAGCACGTAGTAGTCCATCAGCGGCGCGGTGACCCAGAAGACGCCTTCGAGGAGGCTGAGCGCCAGCGTGATCCGCAGCCCCCTGCTGTCGATCAGCCTGCCCATCAACGGCGATCCGAGGCCGATGCCGACCATGGTCGCGAACCCCACCGTGCCCGCCGCCGCGTAGCCCTTGTCGAGCGTGGTGACGACGTGGAGCGTCACCGTGACGCCCGCCGCCGTCGGGGGAATTCTGGCGAAGAGCATCAGCAGCATCAGGGGACGAACCCCTGGCAGCGCCAGGACGTGTTTGAACGGGGCGAGATTCACGCCCCTCATCGTCACCCCACTGGCAATGGATTTACCCGCTGACGCTGCCGGGCGAGCAGCCACGCGACACCCGCCACCAGCAGGCCCGCCACGCCGACGACGGCGAACCCGAGGCGCGCGCCGCCGTGGTCGATCGCCACGCCCGCGAGCGGTGAGCCGATCGCGCTGCCGATGGTGAACGCCGATCCCTGCAGTCCGAGCGCGAGGCCGCGCGCGGTGGCCGGGGCGAGCCGGCTGATGTGCTCACCCGAGGCAGCGATCAACGGCGCACACATGAGGTTCATCGGGACGAGAAGCACGCACAGCAGGAGGACGTTGCCATCGCCCAGTCCGACCGGGATCTCGAGCAGTGCCATCAGCAGGAGGAGCACCAACACGCTCGGCGTCCTCTTCACACCGCCGTAGACCAGGCCACCGATGATCGACGCCGCGCACATCGCGAAGAACACGATGCCGAGCCAGCTCTCCTTGCCCGCGTGTTCGAGGCTGGCGATCGCCGCGACCTCCATGCCCGAGAGGCACACGGTGGCGCCGACGCAGACGACGAACACACCGACGATCCGGCCGCGGAACCACTCGAAGATCTTCGGCTGCGGCCCGTCGACGACCTCGTCCTCGTGCACCATCGGCGGGTTCGCCCAGTACAGCAGTGCTCCCGCGGCCAGGGTCGTGAGGCCGATGGCGACGAGTGCCGCGTTCGTGGAGAACTTGGTCGCGACGAAGACGCCGAGCGCGGGCCCGCCCATGAACGACAGCTCGACGGAGATCGAGTCGACGGACAGGGCCACCCTGCGCCGGGTCTCCGGCACGAGCGCGGTGATGATCTGGCGGCCGATCGACATCATCGGCACGCCGAGCAGACCGACCGCGAACGAGCAGACCAGCAGCGTCCAGTAGTTCATCAGCGGCGCGGCCAGCCAGAAGGAGGCCGACGCGGTCACGCTCACGGCGAGCATCGACCGCAGTCCCCTGCTGTCGATCAGCTTGCCCATCAGCGGAGCCCCCAGGCCCATGCCGACGGTTCCCGCCGCGCCCACCAGGCCCGCCGCCCCGTAGCCCTCGTCCAGCGTGACGGCGACGTGCAGCGTCAGGATCACGCCGGTCGCCGCCGGTGGCATCCTCGCGAAGAACATCAGCAGTGCGAGCGGACGAACCCTGGGCAGCAGGAGGACGTGTTTGAACGGGGCGAGATCCACATCGCCATCCTCACTCCGATGGCAAGATGTTTAACCCGCCGTTTTCTTGATGTGTTCAAGATTACGGGACTAGGGTGATGGCCGTGCCAGCACTGGACCACCTCGTGTGTCGCGAATGCGGCCGGGTCGAGGATGTGGACTGCGTCTTCGAGCCGGCGGTCGAACTCGCCGGGTTCCACGTCGAACGGGCAGAGGTCACGTTCTGGGGCCGGTGCCCTCGTTGTACAGCTCTTCCAGCGCCCGGTACACCTTCGCCACGAACGGTCGCGCCTTCGCGTACCTCGTGATCGCGTCCTCGTCCGGCGTGATCGTCCGAGTCGGCTGCACGAGGTCGACGGTCAGCGACTCGATCTCACCCAGCGCCCGCCACGCCAGCAGGGCCGCGCCGACAGCCGAGCCGCCGGTGTCCTCGGTCAGGTGCAGGGGCCTGCCGAGGGTGTTCGCCAGGGTCTGAGCCCAGACCGGGGCGCGGAACGCACCGCCCGTGATCCGCAGGGACTCCACGTGCGGGACGGCGTCGAGGACCAGCGCGAGCTGCTGGCAGACGCCCTCCACCAGGGCTTTGGTGATCTGCTGCGGGGTGTGCTCGCGGCGCAGGCCCAGCAACGCGGCGTGCGCGGTCGGGTCCCACCACGGCGCTCGTTCACCGAGCAGGTACGGCAGGGCGACGAGACCGTCGGAGTCGACCGGCGCGGCCTGGGCGAGCAGGTCGCCCACCGGGATGCCGAACGTCTCGGACGCCCACTGGGCCACGACGCCGCCGTTGCTGATCGCACCACCGCGCACCCAGAGGCCATCGGCGATGGCGTAGCTGAACGTGCGGCCTTCCTCGTCGACACCAGGCCCTTGCTGTGCCACGCGAAGTGCACCCGACGTACCGAGCGAGACCGCGCCGCAGCCGGGGGCGGCCGCGCCCACGCCGAGATTGCCGAGCGGGCCGTCACCACCGCCGACGATCACCGGGATGCCGGGACGCAGGCCGGGGATGGCGGCCTTCAACGGCGTCGAGTGGGTGGGTTCGACGAGCGGCGGGAGCTGGTCGGCCGTCACGCCGGCGAACTCCAGCGACGGCTCGTACCACCGCAGGGTGCGGATGTTCATCAGGCCCGTGCCGGAGCCGGACGAGTGCTCGTTGAGCAGCTCGCCGGTCAGGTGGAGGTGCACGAAGTCCTTGATCTCGCACCACTTCGCGGCACGGACACCGTTCTCGTGGAACCAGGCGAGCTTCATCAGCGGCGTGAACGAGTGGATCGGGGCGCCGGTCGCCTGGTGCAGCTCGCGGCCTTCCGGAGTCCCGCGCAGGCGTTCGGTCTGTTCGATGGCGCGGTTGTCGGCCCAGCTCAGCGACTCGGTGACCGGGTTCAGCGAGGCGTCGAGGCCCATGATCGAGTGCATGGCCCCGGTCAGCGAGATGGCTTTCACGTCCTCGGAAGCCAGCTCCGCCAGCGCGTCGAGTGCGGCGTTCAGGACCTGGTGCGGGTCGTGGGTGGCTTCCACGCCGCTGGTGCGCATCGGGTACTTGCGTTCTGTCGACGCCACCACGCGTGCCTGCGCGTCCACCGCGACGACCTTGGTGGCCGAGGTGCCGAGGTCCACCGCCAGGACGATCATGAGTCCGCTCGCTGGGCGGTGAAGACGGCGAAGCTCGGGGACTTCCGCAGCGGGCCCCAGAACTCGTCGCCGCGCTCGTCGTCAGGGGTCACGTCCGGCTGGCGCGTCACCTCGGTCAGGCCCGCCCGGGTCAGCGCGCCGTCGAACACGCCGCGCTCCCAGTAGAAGGAGTCGAAGTCGAACGGCGGATCGCCCAGCACGTGCACGCGGACCGGCTGCTTGAGGTTCATCGGGCCGGTCGGCGTGATCTCGTAGCCGTAGCGGCCGTACTGCGCGAGCAGGTCCCAGTCGGCGTCCGGGTTCGGGACCAGCACGACGAGCCGTCCGCCGGGAGCGAGGTTCGCCGTGAGGTTGCCGATCATGGCGTCGAGCGCGGTCTCGTCGTCCGCGTAGCCGAGCAGCCAGACGGCGGTCACCACGTCGAACTCGCCGAGCACTGGCAGCTCGGTCGCGTCGTGCTGCTCGTAGGTGATGCCGCGCGGCTCGCGGGCCTCGACGTGGCGGGCGTAGCTGATCATTTCCCCAGCCGCGTCGACGCCGACGACGCGGGTCGCGCCCAGGTCGTGGAAGAGCCGCGCGTAGAAACCGGTGCCGCAGGCCACGTCCAGCACCGACTTGCCGAGCAGGTCGCCGACCGCCGACAGCAGGGTGGCGCGCTCGGCCAGTCCGGTCGGGATGTGCTTGGCCCGCTCGTAGATCGCGCCCAGGGCGTCGTACTGATCGTCGCTCTCCGCCATGAACTCACCCTATGAGGGCGGACGGCGGTTGAACCACTCCTGTGCCGTCGCCGCCCGGCCCTGCCGGACCGGGCGGTGACGGACGGGTGGATCAGAGGCGCTTCGCGAGCTCTTCCGCGACCTCGTAGGTGTTCAGCGCCGCACCCTTGCGCAGGTTGTCACCGCACACGAAGAAGTCCAGCGTGTTCGGGAAGTCCAGCGCCTGACGCACGCGGCCCACGTACGTCGGGTCCTCGCCCACCATGTCGGCGGGCGTCGGGAAGCGCTTCGCGGCCGGGTCGTCGACCAGCACGACCGTCGGCTGCGACTCGAAGATCTTGTGTGCCGCCTCGACGGTGACCTCGCGGGCGAACGTCGCGTGGACGGCCAGCGAGTGGGTCGTGACGACCGGGACGCGGACGCAGGTGGCCGAGACCTTCAGGTCCGGGATGCCGAGGATCTTGCGGGCCTCGTTGCGGACCTTCAGCTCCTCGGACGTCCAGCCCTCGTCCTTGAGCGATCCCGCCCACGGCACCACGTTCAGCGCCAGCGGGGCCGGGAACGGCGACTCGGACACGGGCAGACCGGCGGCGTCCAGCGCGGCACGGACGTCGCCCGCGACCACGCCGACCTCCTTGCCGGCCAGCGCGGCGATCTCGGCATACAGGCGGTCGATCGCCGCCTGACCACCACCGGACGCGGCCTGGTAGGAGGCCACGACCAGTTCCTTCAGCTCGAACTCGCGGTGCAGGGCACCGAGCGACGCCATCATCGACAGCGTCGTGCAGTTCGGGTTCGAGATGATGCCGCGCGGGCGGTTGTCGATCTGGTCGGCGTTGACCTCGGGCACGACCAGCGGCACGTCCGGGTCCATCCGGAACGCGCCGGAGTTGTCGATCGCGATCGCGCCGCGCTCGGCGGCGATCGGGGCCCACTCGGCCGAGACCTCGTCCGGCACGTCGAACATCGCGATGTCGACGCCGTCGAACGCCTCGGGCGAGAGCGCGATGACCGTCAGCTCCTGGCCACGCACGCTGATCTTCTTGCCCGCCGAGCGCGGAGACGCGATCAGCCGGATCTCGCCCCACGGCACGGAGGAGCGGGTGTTCATGATGTCGATCATCACGGTGCCCACGGCACCGGTCGCGCCGACGAGCGCGAGCACGGCTGCATTTTGCGGGACACCCGCACCCGAGGAAGTCATCGTCCAGTCCCTGCGTAAACGACGGCCTCTTCGTCGGTACCCAGGTCGAACGCGTCGTGCAGGGCACGGACGGCGTCGTCGAGCTGGGTGTCGCGGCAGATGACCGAGATGCGGATCTCCGAGGTGGAGATGATGTCGATGTTGACGCCGGCCGTGGCCAGCGCCTCGCAGAACGTCGCCGTGACACCGGGGTGCGAGCGCATGCCCGCGCCGATCAGCGACACCTTGCCCACGTGCTCGTCGTAGAGGACCTGGTCGAAGCCGATCTCGCCGCGTGCCTTCTCCAGCGCCGCCACCGCGCGCGGGCCGTCGACCTTGGCCAGCGTGAACGTGATGTCGGTGCGACCGGACGCGGCCTGCGAGACGTTCTGCACGACCATGTCGATGTCGAGCTCGGCCTGCGCCACGACCCGGAAGATCTTGGCCGCGATGCCGGGGTGGTCGGGCACGGCGGTCACGGTGATTTTGGCCTCGGACCGGTCGTGCGCGACGCCGGTGATCATCGCCTGTTCCACGGGAAGGTCCTCCACTGAACCGGACACGATGGTTCCGGTCTTGTTGCTGAACGAAGAGCGGACATGCACGGGCACGTTGTAGCGACGGGCGTACTCCACACAGCGGAGCATCAGCACCTTCGCGCCACACGCGGCCATCTCGAGCATTTCCTCGTACGTGATCGTGTCGAGCTTCTTCGCGTTCGGCACGATGCGCGGGTCGGCGGTGTAGACGCCGTCCACATCGGTGTAGATCTCGCACACGTCGGCCTTCGTCGCCGCCGCGAGCGCCACCGCGGTGGTGTCGCTGCCGCCGCGGCCGAGCGTGGTGATCTCCTTCGAGTCCTGCGAGACGCCCTGGAAGCCCGCGACGATCGCGATGGCTCCCTCGGAGGTGGCGTCCTGGATCCGGCTCGGCGTCACGTCGATGATGCGGGCTTTGCCGTGCACCGAGGTCGTGATCACGCCCGCCTGCGAGCCCGTGTAGGAACGGGCCTCCGCGCCGAGCGTGTGGATCGCCATGGCGAGCAGGGACATCGAGATCCGCTCACCCGACGTGAGCAGCATGTCGAGCTCACGTGCTGGCGGCACCGGGGACACCTGGCGGGCGAGGTCGAGCAGCTCGTCGGTCGTGTCGCCCATGGCGGACACGACGACCACGACGTCGTTCCCCGCCTTTTTGGTCGCCACGATGCGCTCGGCCACGCGTTTGATCCGCTCGGCACTCTCAACCGATGAACCGCCGTACTTCTGGACGACGAGCGCCACCGACCTGACCTCCTTCGCGCGACTAAAACCCCACGTCGTAGGCAGCCTACCCGGACCACCTGGTGAGACTCTGGAGCCGTGACGCGCGTGACTACTCTGTCCGGGTGTCGTCGACGGTCGATGTGGTGGAGGCTCCAGCAGCCGTGCATCAGAGCAGTGCGCGCTCACGGTTGGCCGAGGCGCTCAGACATCCCGCAGCGCTGTGGTCGATTCCCGCGCTGATCTACCTGTTCGTCCGGCAGGTGGGTCTGTACGTGCTGCAGCTCGTCGTCGAGTACCAGAACAAGATCCACGGGTCGGCCAACACCGCGGTCGGCGAGCTGAAGTCGTGGGACGGCGAGTGGTTCCTCGGGATCGCGGCCGGCGGCTACAACGACGTTCCTGCCCGTTTGGCCGACGCGGCCGGCAGGCGCACGGCCGAGACGCCGCTCGCGTTCTTCCCCGGCTACCCCGCGCTGATCAGGTGGGTGGACGGCCTGCCGGGCGTGAGCCTGGAGGGTGCCGCGTTCGCGGTCAGCCTGATCAGCGGCCTGTTCTGCGCGTACGGCCTGTTCGTGCTCGGGCGTTCGGTGCGCGGCGGCTCGACGAGGACCGGCCTGATCCTGGTCACGCTGTTCTCGGCGTCCCCGATGGCCGTCGTGCTGTCGATGACCTACTCGGAGGCGACGTTCTGCGCGTTCGCCGCGTGGGCGCTGGTCGGCGTGGTGAAGAAGCGCTGGGTCCTCGCGGGCGTGTGCTGCTCGGCCGCCGGTCTGGTGCGCCCCACGGCGGGTGCGCTGATCGCCGCGGTCGGCCTCGCCGCGCTGGTGGCGGTGATCGCGGACCGGCGTGACTGGCGGGCGTGGGTCGGTGGCCTGGTCGCGCCGCTCGGCCTGGTCGGCTACCTCGGCTGGGTCGCGGTCCGCACCGGTGACCTCGACGGCTGGTTCGGCGTGCAGCAACGCGGCTGGGGGTCGAAGTTCGACGGCGGCGCGGCGACGCTGAAGTTCGCCTTCGAGCACCTCGGCAACCCGCGCTCCGAACTGGAGACCGGCACGGTGTGGCTGCTGATCCTCGCCGTCGTGCTCGTCTTCTACGCCTTCCAACGCCGCTTGGAGTGGCCGTTGGTCGTCTACGGCATCGGTGTCCTCATCATGGACATCGGCTCGAACGGCCTGATGAACTCGAAGGCCCGACTGTTGCTGCCCGCGTTCACGCTGCTGATCCCGCTGGCCCTGGTGCTGGCCCGCCGCCGGATGTCCACGGTGCTGACCGTGCTGGCCGGAGCGACCCTGTTCAGCGCCTGGTTCGGCGCCTACTCCCTCGCGGTTTGGCAGTATGCGATCTGATGAACGAGCTGATCTCGAAGCGCTGGAGCCCTCGCGCTTTCTCCGCTGAGGCAACGGTTTCCGACGACGAGCTGCGCATCCTGCTGGAGGCGGCGCGCTGGGCCCCGTCCCACGGCAACAGCCAGCCGGCCCGGTTCGTCGTCGGAAAGCGCGGCACACCCACGTTCGACGCGATCCTCGAAACGCTCCGCCCCGGCAACAAGACCTGGGCCTTCCGCGCCTCCGTGCTGCTGATCGGCTGCGTGATCACCGCCGATGCGCGCGGCGACCTGCCCAACGTCGAGTTCGGCCTGGGCCTCGCGATGGAGAACATCGCACTGCAGGCCGTCGACCTGGGCCTGATCGCACACATGATGGGCGGCTTCGACAAGACCGCCGCCCACGAGACGTTCGGCATGCCGGAAGACGTCCGCCCGGTGGTGGCGATGGCACTGGGCCGGCCAGGCAGGCTGGAGGACCTCCCCGAGGACCTCCAGGCCCGCGAGCAGCGCGAACGGCTCCGCCACCCGCTGTCCGAAACCGTCTTCACGGGCAGCTGGGGCCAGTCACTGTTCGGTTGAGAAGTACTTCGTCGCGACCTCGTTGTGCAGCGGAAACGCCAACGGCTCGCACTCGAAGATGACCTTGCGCTCGGACGCCTCGTCGTTGGGCACGAACGGCGGCATGTCCTCGGCGTTGATCGCGGGCGCCGTCGCGAACAGCAACACCGTCCCACCGTCCGGCGTCGACACGAAGTGCAACGGCCGCAGGCCGGCCGGGTCGATGCGCACGTTCGCTTCCTCTTCGAGCTCGCGCGCCGCACTCTGCTGCCACGACTCACCGCGGTCCATGAACCCGCTGACGAACGCGAGCTGCCCAACCGGCGGAATGGCCCGTCGCACGGTCAACAGCCCGGTGCGCGCCCCGTCCTTGACCGGCACGAGCAACACGACGACGGGAGACGGGTTGGCCCACACCATGTGCCCACAGCCTGCGCACTCGCGCGGGTAGCCGGACGTGTCGGCATACCGGGTGCCGCAGCTGCTGCAGAAGTCGTCGCGCGCCATGAAGCCGAACCTAGTTCAGACGCCTGACGAGTTTGAGGACGATCGCTCGAACGGCCAGCCAGAACAGCGCCGCGAGCCCGAAGTTGACCAGCACCCGCAACTTGGCGTCCTCGGGCGTGAACAAGTCCCGGAACGCGAGCGCCACGGGTTCCGCCACCGCCTTGACGGTGCTGGTGATGGGGTTGTCCGGGTTGGCCCCGCCGACGGTCAGCACGACGTGAACGACGAGCACGACCGCCAGCGCGAGGCCTGCCCAGCTGACGATTCCGGCGGCGATCCCGACCACGCGTGTACGCATGGGGCGGGAATGTACTACTCAGTAGCGGGACACCACACGGGCGAGAATGCCGGTCACGACCAGCCAGAACACAGCGGCGAGGCCGTAATTGAGCAGCACGTCGACGTTGTAGTTGCCGGTTGCGAAGAGGCCGGGGAAGAACAGTGCGAGGGGCTCGGCGAGGGACTGGATGAACTTGAAGAACGCGTTCGCCTGGTTCGCGCCGAGAACGATCATCAGGATGTAGAGGATCTCGATCAGGGCGAAGACCACACCGATGCCGCTGATCACGCGTGAAGCCGTGCCGCGGCCACTGGTCGTACGTAATCTGGACATACATGAGCTTTTCCCGGATTCACACCTGGCAAAACTTGTCGTTGTCCCACGATCCGGGCCCGCGGTTCCATCTCCGGCCGAACTGTGGCTACTCTGTCGGACGTGTGGCGTTCCCTCCTGCTTCGCTGCCGTGACGGGGTCTGATCAGACCGGCCCCCCGTCGCGGGATTCAGCGTTGCCGCCGGTCGTTCCCAAACGACCCGCAGGAGCAATCGAAAATGTCCTCCTCCGACGCCTACACCTCCGGTAACAGCCGCATCCGCCAGCCCGCGCGCCCGGCCCCGGCATCCCAGCCCTCCTGGAACCCCCAGCTCGGCAGCAGCATGCCCTTCCACCGCTACCGCCCGTTCCACGAGGTCGTAGAGGTGATCGACGTACCCGACCGCACCTGGCCGAACAAGCGGGTGGAGAAGGCACCGCTGTGGTGCGCGGTGGACCTGCGGGACGGCAACCAGGCCCTGATCGACCCGATGTCGCCGGCCCGCAAGCGCAAGATGTTCGACCTGCTGGTCCGGATGGGCTTCAAGGAGATCGAGGTCGGCTTCCCGGCGGCGTCGCAGACCGACTTCGACTTCGTCCGCGAGATCATCGAAGACGGCGCGATCCCCGACGACGTGACGATCCAGGTCCTGACCCAGTGCCGGGAAGAGCTGATCGCCAGGACCTTCGAGTCCCTGCGCGGCGCCAACAAGGCGATCGTCCACTTCTACAACTCGACGTCGATCCTGCAGCGACGGGTCGTCTTCCGCAGCGACCGCGACGGCATCAAGAAGATCGCCGTGGACGCCGCGAAGTTCGCCAAGGAGCAGGAGCGCGACTACCCGGAGACCGACTTCCGGTACGAGTACAGCCCCGAGTCGTACACCGGCACCGAGCTGACCTACGCGCTCGAGGTCTGCAACGCGGTCACCGCGGTCATCCAGCCCACCCCCGAGAAGCCGCTGATCATCAACCTGCCGGCGACGGTCGAGATGGCGACGCCGAACGTCTACGCCGACTCGATCGAGTGGATGAGCCGGAACCTGGACAACCGCGAGTCGATCATCCTCAGCCTGCACCCGCACAACGACCGCGGCACCGGGGTTGCCGCCGCCGAGCTGGGTTACCTGGCCGGCGCGGACCGCATCGAGGGCTGCCTGTTCGGCAACGGCGAGCGCACCGGCAACGTCTGCCTGGTCACGCTGGCGATGAACATGTTCAGCCAGGGCATCGACCCGCAGATCGACTTCTCCGACATCGACGAGGTTCGCCGCACCGTCGAGTACTGCAACCAGCTGCCGGTGCCCGAGCGGCACCCGTACGGCGGTGACCTGGTCTTCACCGCGTTCTCGGGCAGCCACCAGGACGCGATCAAGAAGGGCTTCGAGGCGCTGGAGGCCGACGCCAAGGACGCCGGGCAGCACGTCGACGACTTCCCGTGGGAGGTCCCGTACCTGCCGATCGACCCGAAGGACGTGGGTCGCAACTACGAGGCCGTCATCCGGGTCAACTCGCAGTCCGGCAAGGGTGGCGTGGCGTACCTGATGAAGCAGGAGCACCACCTCGACCTGCCGCGGCGCCTGCAGATCGAGTTCTCGAGGGTGATCCAGGAGGTCACCGACACGCAGGGCGGCGAGATCAACCCGAAGGAGATGTGGGACGCCTTCGCGGAGGAGTACCTCCACGGCAAGGTGCCGCTGTACCTGCTGAAGCACCGCGCGTCGTCGGACGGCAGCGGCCACGAGGAGATCACCGCGACTCTGCTGATCGACGGCGAGCAGCAGGAGATCACGGGGTCCGGCAACGGTCCGATCGCCGCGTTCGTCGACGCGCTCGCTTCCGTGGGCTACGACGTGCGGGTGCTGGACTACGCCGAGCACGCGCTGTCCGCCGGTGACGACGCCCGTGCGGCCGCCTACCTCGAGTGCGCTGTGGGCGACCGTGTGCTGTGGGGTGTGGGCATCGACAGTTCAACGGTCGCGGCTTCGTTCCGCGCCATCGTGTCGGCCGTGAACCGGGCTAACCGCTAGTGCCGTAACCGCCAGCCTTTGCCCCGTGTTCCGCCGGGCAAAGGCTGGCGGTTGCGGCGCTAGACGAGCGACGGGGAGGACGCGTGCGGCACAAGCTGCCGAGGCGCGCCCTCCCCGTTCGCTTGCACGGCCCAGATGCCCTCGCCCGGCAGGCCGTAGGCGATGGTGTCGTTGTCCAGCCACACCACCTGGTCGTCGATCCCACGCGTCTCGGCCAGGGGTGTCTCCACCATCGTGGTCAGGTCCAGCACGTGCTGACGCCACGGCCGCGCGCCGTCGCCCGGCACGCGCTTCTTGAACGCCACGCGCTTGCCGTCCGGGGACAGCGACGGGCATTCGACGTTCTCCCGCAACGGTTTCGCGAAGATGTCGACCGAGTCGCCGTTGATCAGATAGGTCTTGCCGCCGGTGGACATCGTTGCGTAGTAGGAGCGGTTGTTCTCGGTGAACGTCACGCCCCAGAAGTTCATGTCCTCCGCCCCCTTCATGCCGGCGATCCGCGTGCCCTCCATGTTGCTCTGGTACTGCAGCGTCTCCCGGTCGTAGATGCCCGTGCGGGTGGAGAACGCTCCTGTCTGGGCATACGAGTCACCCGTGACGAAGGTCGTCCAGGACGCCATCCGCCCGTCCGGCGACAGCTTCGCGCGGTTCGGCACGCCCGCGACGTCGACGCGGCTGGTCTCCGACAGCGCCTGGTCGACGAAGATCGAGGTGGATCCCGGGAACGGGCCTGCTCGGTCCGCGAGACACAGTCCCACCTTCGCCGCGGTGAAGAACCGCTTGCAGGACAACGCACTCACCCGGCGCGGGCCGCCGGGATCGGACAGCGGCACCGACGCCACCTTGCCGCTCGCGTCGTCCACGAACAGCAGACGGCCGGGGGTCAGCTCGACCGGGCCCGGCTCGACCGCGACCGGAACGGGGACCTCGTCCGGCGCGCGCAGGGCGTAGGCCGTGGCGCCGAGGCCAAGCACGATCACGGCAACGACGACGACCAGGATCCTCACCAAGCAAACCACGTCCAAAGAGCACCGAACAGCACCGAGGAAGACGCCCGAGCCAGCACCTGGCCGGTCTGGAGCAGGGCCAGACCGGACGTGCGCAGTTCGTCGGGGATGAGCGGACCCGCGACGGCCATCAACACGCCGTCCGTGCAGGCGTAGAACAACCCGTGCAGCACCAGAACGCCCACCAGCAGGGCGATTCCGGACGCACCGAAGAACAACAGGTACGCGCCGAGCAGCGCGAGGTGGCCGACGAGGAACATCCGCCACCGGCCGGCCCGGTCGGCCAGCGCGCCCATCGGCACGGCGGCGAGCAGGTACACGCCCGCCGTGCCGAGGGGCAGCAACGCGATGTAGGCGACGTCGACGTCGAGCTTCTTCTGCAGCAACAGGTAGATGAACCCGTCGCCCAGCGTCAGGAACCCGAGTCCGCACGCGACCAGGCAGACCCGCCGGAACGGCCTGGACCGCAGCAACCCGAAGGCACTTCGCAGCGACACCGCGACGCGTGGCAGCACGTCGCGGTGGTCGCGGACGAAGAGCACCAGGACCAGAACTCCCAGTGCCGCGAAGCAGAAGCTCACGACGAACACCACGTCGTAGCGAGCCGGAAGCGTCCACAGGAGACAGAACGCCACGAGCGGGCCCAGGAACGCGCCGACGGTGTCCATGGCACGGTGAACACCGAAGGCGCGTCCAAGCGCCGAAGGCTCACTGCTCAACGTGATCAGTGCGTCCCTCGGTGCGGTGCGCAGGCCCTTGCCCGTCCTGTCCCCCGCCAGAACGAACCCCATCGCGGTGGCGGAGGTCCCGGCGGCGAGCAAGCCCAGCTTGCCCACCGCCGAGATTCCGTAACCCAGGCCGGCCACGAGCTTGCGCCGTTGCCAGCGGTCAGCCGCATGACCGCCGACGACTCGAACCAGTGCCGTCACACCGGTGTAGATGCCGTCGAGCACACCGAACTGCAGCGGGGAGAACCCCAGCCCCAGCACCAGGTACAGCGGCAGGATCGCGGTCACCATCTCGGAGGAGACGTCCGTGAGCAGTGAGACCGCGCCCAGGGCGAGCACGTTCGCCGCGATCCTGCCGGTGCCACCCGCGGCGGGAGCTTGTCGAGCGGTTGCGATGTACACGACGGCCTCCGATCAACAGCCAGAACCGATCAGCGACAGGTGTAGGGACCGGCCTTGTCGCGCACCGTGCCGGCCGTGTCGATGACCTCCCACGAGTAGGAGCGGCCGGAGATGGTGAGCTTCATGACGCCGTGGCTGTCGGAGAAGTACTTCTCCACGCCCACCCGAGGGGTGCGCTCCTTGTAGAGCCAGTCACCACCGATGCCGACGACCGCCGACCGCACGCCGTTGGTCTGGTCGATCGCACCACTCTTGTTCAACGGCGCGAGCCGCTCGTAGTGGTGGTTGTGGCCACCGAGCATCAGGTCGGCCTTGACGTCCGCGAACGCGTTCCAGTACGGCGCGATCTTCGCGTTGTCGCCGTACTTGCCGGAGGTGAACCGAGGGTGGTGCATGTAGCCGACGACACAGGGTTTGGTGTTGTTGGCCAGGTCGGTCTTGAGCCAGCTGAGTTGCGCCGAGTCGGAACCGTTGTTGTCCATCGGGTCGGAGTCGACCGAGACGAAGTGGAACTCGCCTGCTTCCCAGCTGTAGTACGGCTTGCCCTGCGGGTAGGCGATGGCGCCGAAGTACGCCTTGTAACCGTTGAGGTTGTCGTACCACTCGTGGTTGCCGGGCGACGGGTGGGTGATGCTCTTGTACTTGCCCCACGACTTGTCGTAGTGGTTGCGGAACTCCGTCAGCGTTCCGCTGTCGTACTGGTTGTCACCGACCGTCAGGATGTGGTTCGGCTTGATCTGGTCGATGAGCCTCACGGTCTCGTAGTGCGCGCTGTTGTTCAGCGCCGCGATGTCACCCGCCACGACGATCGTGATGTTGTCGCCGGGTCCGGCCGGCAGGGTCGTCGCCGTCACCGCGTTGCTGACGGGCCCGAGGTTTCCGGCCGCGTCGCGAGCGCGGACGGTGTAGGTGAACGCCGTACCGGAAGCCAGGCCGCTGTCGGTGAACGTCGTGCCCGTGGGCGTGCCGACGACACTGCCGTTGCGCAGGACGTCGTAGCCGACCACGCCGCGGTCGTCGGTCGCGGCCGTCCACTGCAGACTCACCGAGCTCGACGTGGTGCCCGTGCTCGCGAGGTTCGTCGGCGCGGTCGGCGGTGAGGTGTCGCCGCCCTCGATCGAGCCGTAGACCTCCATCTCCCAGAGCGAGTAGCCGTAGGGCGTGCCGCGCTTGGTGCCGTAGATCCGCACGTAGCGGCCCGAGGTCGTCAAGTAGACGTCGTCGATGCCGCCGTTCTGGCTGTAGAGCGTCTTCTTGGTGCTCCACGACGATCCGTCGGCCGACGTCTGGATCTTGTACTCCGAGGCGTACGCGACCTCCCAGTTGAGCTTGACCCTGGAGATGGCGGCGTTGCCGCCGAGGTCGACGGCGATCCACTGCGGGTCGACGCCTTCGAGGCTCGCCCAGCGAGTGGTCGGATCTCCGTCCACGGCGTTGGCACCGCCGAAGGTCGCAGCCTCCACGGACGAGACGGTGGTGGGTTTGTTGGCGGACAGCAGGGTATCGGCCGCGTTCGCCGTGCCCGAGCCTGCGATCTGGGGTATGACCAGTGCAAACAGGGCTAACGCGACACCGGCTCTGGTGCGCTTTCTGATCACTTCGTCCTCCTGGGCAAGGGCAGCGGCTCGAAGGATTGGTAAAGAAGCTTTCCTATTGGACCTCGGAGGTTAATGACGCCCGAATGCGCAGGTCAACGACAGATTTGCCGGTTGCATCAGTGACAGATCGAATTCAGACGCGCGAATTGATCTGTCATGCCCTGTCATGGCATGACTGCTCGATGCCCCAGAAAACGGCGTTCACTGCCAGCCCGAAGCATGTGCCCTGGATCACTCCAAGCAGCAGCCTCCGCACCCAGTCATAGAGGCTCACCTGGCTGACCGGATCAGACAGCGACCAGACAGCGCCGACCACGGCCGCGAGCACGACGAGGAGCCGGAATCCGTACCGGGAAATTCCGGGACGTGACGGCCAGTCATTGCCCCTGGGGGCAGCCAAACCGATCCAGACGAGCAGCGCGACGCCGCCGACGGATGACATGTAACCGATCACGTTGTAGAGCCGGTGCGGGCTGACGACCGCGATTTTCAACCACTCCCATTGCTGGACGAACCATCCGTCGGTCTGCGTGAAGGCGTCCCAGAGCAGGTGCGTGAGCACACCGGCCACAATGGACAACGCGCGCAGGAGCGGTTGGCGGAAGTCCGCCGGACGCGACACCCGCGTCCGCACGAACTCGGGTGCCAGCGCCATCAGCGAGGGCAACAACAAACGCCCGACCAGCAACAACACCACTGCGGCGAGAGATCCACCGAGCACGTCGTGGGTCGGCAGGACCGGGAGGTAGTAGCCGAGGTCCGGTGCCATCGCGCCCGCCACCAGTCCGGGGAACCAGAGGAACCGGCGAAGCGGGAGCACCGCTGCCGGATGCGCGAGGGTGAACGGCACGACCAAGCGTAGATCGACCTGGTTCCTGTGGGTGGCCTGAAGAAACACCCTGGTCGGGATTGTTCATGTAGGTCACGTACGTTCACCGATCATGAGCGCCACAGCCGCCAGTCTCGTCGTGCTGTTCCTGGTCGCCGTCGTGCCCTTGGCACCGACGGAGGCCGTGCTCATCGGTGCCGGCGTCCTGGCCGCGTCCGGTGAGGTTCCGCTGTACCTGGTGGTGCTCGTCGCCGCTGCCGGCTGCCTGGCCAGCGACATGATCAACTTTACGATGGGCCGGCGGATGGGCATGAAGGCCCTCGACCGCGTCAACAAGAACGTGAAGGCGCGGGCCATGGTCGTGTGGACCGCTGACCAGCTGGCGTCCAAGGGCGAGACGATCCTCATCGCGGCACGGTTCCTGCCCGCGGGCGGCATCGTCGGGGCGTTGCTGGCCGGGGCGCTGAAGTGGCCGGTGAAGAGGTTCGTGCCGGTCGCGGCCGTCGGGTCGGCGCTGTGGAGCGTCTACCCCGCCACCGTCGGGTACATCGGCGGTCAGATCGTCGACGAGGTCTGGCTCGCGATGTTGCTGTCGATCGCCGTGGCCACGCTCATCTCCATCCCGGTCGGCATGGCGATCCGGGCGCGCAACGCCAGCCGCACCCTCTCGTACGCCGAGGCGTCGTCGTAGAGCACGGCGAAGCGGTCTGCGGCCGTCAGCAACGCGTCCACTTCGAACGCCAGCTGCGCGTCACCGCAAAGCCGTTCCAGCAGTGAGATCCAGCGCAGGTTGAAGAGCATCAGCGCGTCGCGCACGCGGCCGGGGCGGGCGGCGAACTCGGAGCGCGTCACGACGAAGAAGCAGCCGCCGGGGAACACGCGGCGCTTCGAGTAGTCGAGCCAGCGTCCGCACAGGTCGAGCACCGGCCCGCCGGCGACCACCACCTCGCGCGAGAAGATCTCCGCGGCGGTGTGGACGGTGGAGAGCTGCAGCTCCTCCTTGGCACCGAAGTGCGAGAACACCCCGCTCTTGCTCATGCCGAGCTCGACCGCGAGCCGCCCGATCGTGACTCCTTCGAGCCCGTCGACCGACGCGATCTCCGCAGCTCTCAGCAGAATCGCCCCACGACTGTCCATCCACCCAGGACAGCGGACGACCCTGGAGAAACGAACGGGGCCACCTCGAAAGGTGGCCCCGGATCGTCTTACGGGTTGAGCGCCTCTGTGACGGACGCCGGTCCCACGAGGGGAATGTCCGGCGAGATGCCGTCGCCCTCCTCCACCAGGATCGGCTTCACCTCGTGCGGCTGGATCTCGCCGGAGCGGATCTGCTCCGCCCAGTGGCACGCCACCTTGTGACCCGGCTTGAGCTCCCGCAGCACGGGACGCTGGGTGTCGCACTTGGTCTGCTGCCGCCACGGACACCGGGTGTGGAACCGGCAGCCCGACGGCGGGTTCGCGGGCGACGGGAGGTCGCCCGCCAGCAGGATGCGCTCACGCCGGTCCTCGACCACGGGGTCCGGCACCGGGATCGCGGACAGCAGCGCCCGCGTGTACGGGTGCAGCGGCTCGGCGTAGAGGTCCTCGGAGGTGGCCTCCTCGACCAGGCCGCCGAGGTACATCACGCCGACTCGGTCGGAGATGTGCTTCACGACCGCGAGGTCGTGCGCGATCACCAGGTAGGTCAGGCCGAACTGCTCCTGGAGTTCCTCCAGCAGGTTCACGACCTGGGCCTGCACCGACACGTCCAGCGCGGACACCGGCTCGTCGGCGACGATCAGGTCCGGGTTGAGCGCCAGTGCGCGGGCGATGCCGATGCGCTGACGCTGACCGCCCGAGAACTCGTGCGGGTACTTGCGCAGCGCCGTCGTCGGCAGGCCCACGGCGGAGAGCAGCTCGCGCAACCGCTTGCCGGTCTCCTCCTTGCTCTTGTCCAGGTCGTGCGCCCGCAGGCCCTCGATGAGGATCGACTCCACGGACTGGCGCGGGTCGAGCGAGGACAGCGGGTCCTGGAACACCATCTGGATCCGGCGCCGCATCCTGCGCAGCTCCTCGCCCTTGATGGCGGAGAAGTCCTGCCCGTCGAAGATCATCTTTCCGGCCGTCGGCTCGTTGAGCCGCAGCATCGCACGCCCGAGGGTGGACTTGCCGCAGCCCGACTCGCCGACCAGGCCGTAGGTCTCGCCGCGCTTGATCTCCAGGTCGACGCCGTCCACCGCGTAGACGTAGCCGACCGTGCGGTCCATGAACACGCCCCGCTTGATCGGGAAGTGCACCTTCATGTCCTGGACCGAGACCAGGGTCTCGCTCATACCGGCACCTCCTCGGCGGCGGGAGTTCCCGGCACCACCGGGTTGTGGCAGCGGAGCAGGCGACCCAGCTGGTCTTCTTCGGCGGGTGTGACCTGAACGCACACGTCGAGCGCGTTCGGGCAACGGGGTGCGAACGCACAGCCCTGCGCCCACGGGATGTTGTCGGAGACCGAGCCCTTGATCGGCGTCAGCTTCTCGCCGCGCGCCGCGTCCAGGCGCGGGATCGAGGCCAGCAGGCCGTGCGTGTACGGGTGGCGCGGCTCCGAGAAGAGCGGGTGCCGCATGGCCTTCTCGACCACCTTGCCGGCGTACAGCACGTTCACCTCGTCGCACAGGCCCGCGACGACACCCAGGTCGTGGGTGATCATCACGAGCGCGGTGCCGAGGTCCTGCACCAGTTCCTTCATCACCGTGAGGATCTGGGCCTGGATGGTCACGTCCAGCGCCGTCGTCGGCTCGTCCGCGATCAGCAGCTTAGGCCGGCACGCCAGCGCGATCGCGATGAGCGCGCGCTGCCGCATACCGCCGGAGAGCTGGTGCGGGTACTCCTTGAGCCGCCGGTTCGGGTCCGGGATGCCGACCTTGTCGAGCAGGTTCTTCGCCTCGACCATGGCTTCCTTGCGGGGCATGCCGCGGTGCCGTTCGAGCACCTCGGTGACCTGCAGGCCGATCGGGACGACGGGGTTGAGCGAGGACAGCGGGTCCTGGAAGACCATGCCGAGATCGCGGCCACGACGGTCGCGCATCTCCCGGTCCGACAGCTTCAGCAGGTCCGTGCCGTCGTAGGAGACAGTGCCGGTGACCTTGGCGCCGCGCTTGGGCAGCAGACCCATGATCGCCAACGATGTCACGGACTTGCCGCAGCCCGACTCGCCCACCAGACCCACGGTCTGACCGGGCTCGACGTCGAAGCTGACGCCGTCGACGGCGCGGAACGGCTCCTCGCCCTTGCGCTGGAAGACCACGGTGAGGTCACGAACTTCGAGCAGTGCCACGACGACTCACCGCCTGTTCTTCGGGTCGAGGGCTTCGCGCAGCGTCTCGCCCATGAGGGTGAAGCCGAGCGCGACGATGATGATGCAGATCGCGGGGTACGCGGCGAGGTGCGGATGCGTGTCGAAGACGTTCTGCACGTCACCGAGCATCTGCCCCCACTCCGGGATCCTGTCGTCCGGGTTGCCGAGGCCGAGGAACGACAGCGCAGCCGCCTCGATGATCGCGGTGGCCAGCACCAGCGTGGACTGCACGATCACCGGGCTGAGCGAGTTCGGCAGCATGTGCCGGAACACGATCGCGCCCTTCTTCACACCGAGCGCGGTCGCCGCCAGCACGTGGTCGCTGTGCCGTTGCGCGAGCATCGAGCCTCTGAGCAACCGCGCGAACACCGGGATCTGCACGATCGCGACCGCGAGGATCACGGTGAACTGGCTGGGCTTCGCGAACATCGCCGCGATCGAGAACGCGAGCAGCAGGCTCGGCAGCGACAGCATGACGTCGACCAGACGCATGACGGTCGAGTCGACCCAGCCGCCGAGCGCGCCCGCGAGCGTGCCGAGGATCAACCCGCCGGTCAGCCCGATCAGCGTCGCACCGACACCGACGATCAGCGTCTGCTGCGAACCGACCAGCAGACGCGACAGGAAGTCGCGGCCCTGCAGGTCACCGCCGAGGGGGTGGCCCGGCTGCGGCGGCGGGATCTCGTTGCGCGCCTTGACGACCTGGTCGATCAGCATCGGGTCGGACGGGTTGTGCGGAGCGAGCCACGGCGAGAGCAGCGAGACCACGATGAAGATGCCGATGATCACCGCGCCGATGAGGAACACCGGGCTGCGCTTCAACCGCTTCCAGGCGCTCGCGGCGAGCGAGACGCCCGCGCTCTCGGCGAGGTCGTCGATCTTTTCCTTCTTGGAGACTCCGAGTGTCACTGCGCTCACCTCGTCCTGATGCGCGGGTCGATGAGCGCGTACGAGAGGTCGACCAACAGGTTGACCACGACGTAGACGATCGTGGCCATGATGATCAGCAACAACAGCACCGGGTAGTCACGCCGTTCGAACCCGATGGCGAGCGCCTGACCGACACCGGGGATCGAGAACACCTTCTCGGTGAGCACGGCGCCGGAGAGCAGTGCGCCGGTCTGCAGACCGATCGTCGTGACCACCGGCAGCATCGCGTTGCGCAGCACGTGCCGGCGGCGGATCAGCTGTGCGGTGAGACCCTTGGCCTCGGCGGTGCGCACGAAGTCCTCGTCGAGCACGTCGAGCACGGCCGCCCTGGTGATCCGGAAGATCACGGCGAACGGAATCGTGGCGAGCGCGATCGACGGCAGGATCAGGTGTTCCAGCGCGTCCAGCGTCGCGTCCCACTCGCCGGTGAGAATGCCGTCCAGGGTGAAGAACCCGGTGACGCGGGTGGCGTTGATGTCACCCTGCCTGCCCTGCGACGGCAGGCCCAGGCCCACTGATGCCGCGTCCTTGAGCACGTAGGCGAGGAAGAACACCGGCACGGCGACGCCGATCAGCGAACCGATGACGCTGAAGTTGTCGAACCAGCCGCCGCGGCGCTTCGCGGCGAGATAGCCGAGCGGAACACCGATCGCGATCGCGATCACGATCGCGAAGAAGCTGAGCTCGATCGTCGCGGGGAACCGCTGGAGGAAGATTTCGAGGGCGGAGTCACCGGGCTGGACACCGGTGGAGACGCCGAAGTCGCCGGTCGCCGCACGACCGAGGAACTTGAAGTACTGCACAATGATCGGCTGATCGAGGCCGAGCTGCTTGGTGAGGGCCGCGCGCGACTCCGGCGTAGCGCGTTCTCCCAGGAGGGCCGAAACCGGCCCTCCTGGGAGAAGTCGCATCCACGCGAAGAGCAGCAGCGAGAGCACCAGCACCACGCCGACCAGCTGAATCAGCCGTCGAATCGTGTAGCGGAGCACTGAGCTACCCCGTTGTTCTCTTGTGGTGGGAGCTGGTCAGCTCAGCCCTTGGAGGCCGGGCCGAACTTCTCGTCGGTCAACGGGCTCGGCACGACACCCTTGATGTCCGACTTCAACACCAGAGCGGGCGGGGAGTGCGAGATCGGGATCGCGGGAAGGTACTCCTCCATGATCTTCTTGTTGATCTCTTCGTACAGCGCGGTGCGCTTGGCCTCGTCCGGCTCGGAGTCAGCCTTGGCCAGGTCGGCCGCCAGCGTGGCACCCCACGGCGACGTACCCGTGTTGAAGCGGTTGTCGGGGCGGCCGAAGAACGTGCCGACCCAGTTGTGCGCGGTGCCGTTGTCACCGGTCCAGCCGAGCAGGAACAGGTCCGGGATGCCCTGGTCGACGTCGGTCAGGTAGCCACCGTTCCACGGCTTGGTGACGACGTCGATCTTGATGCCGGCCTTCTGCAGGTCGCCGGACATCGCGCCGAACAGGTCCTTCGGGGACGGCATGTACGGACGCGTGACCTCGGACGGCCAGTAGAACTTCAGCGTCAGGTCGGTGGCACCGGCCTCGGCCAGCAGCGACTTGGCCTTCTCGAGGTCGTACTTCACCTCGGGGATCGACTTGTTGTAGCCGTTCACGGTGTCCGGCATGAACTGCGTCGCGACCTTGGCACCCTCGGGCAGCTGCGACTTGACCAGCTGCTCGCGGTTGATCGCGTACATCAGGGCCTGGCGGACCTTGAGGTCGGCGAGCTTCGGGTTGTTCTTCTGGTTGATGCCCAGGTAGAAGACGTTGAACGCCGGACGGATCGCGACGTTGAAGCCGTCGGACTTCAGACCGGCCCAGTCGGCCGCGTTCGGCAGGTCGTAACCGTCGATGTCGCCGGCCTTGAGCGCCTGCTTGCGGGCGGTCTCATCCGGGATGATCTTGAAGACGATCTTGTCCAGCTTGGCCTTCGTGCCGTGGTAGGCGTCGTTGCGCACGAGCTCCACGGTGTTGTTGGCCTTGTCGTACTTGCCGAACTTGAACGGGCCCGTGCCGGTCGGGTGCTCGTTCGCGTAGGCCGGGTAGGTGAACGCGTCACCGGCGGCCTGGACGTTGTCCGCGTCGTACTTCTTCAGCGCGTCGGGGCTGGAGATCGAGAACGACGTGAAGCCGAGGACCGACGGGAACTGCGAGGTGACCTTGGTCAGCTCGATGACCGCCGTCTTCGGGTCCTTGGCCGTGCAGGACTTGTACAGCGAGGGCTTGTCCGGCGTGTCCTTGAACCCGCCGAAGTTGTCCAGCCAGTACTGCGAGACGGCGTCGGACTGGCCGGCGCCCTTCTGGTTGTACCAGCGCTCGAAGTTGAAGCACACGGCTTCGGCGTTGAAGTCCGTACCGTCGTGGAACTTCACGCCCTCCTTGAGGGTGAAGGTCCACGTCTTGCCGTCTTCGCTGGGCTTGTACTCGGTCGCCAGCGCGGGCTCGACCTCGGCGGTACCCGGCTTGAAGCCGACCAGACCCTCGTACATCTGGCGGGCGACCCGGAAGGTCTCGCCGTCGGTCGCGTAGAACGGGTCGAAGAGCTTCGGTGCGCCGGCGGCACCGAAGGTCAGCGTGCCGCCTTCCTTGCCGCCACCACCTGAGTCGCGCTGGGATTGCGCGCAACCTGACAGGGCCAGCGCGCTGACGCTGAGGAAGCCGATCGCGGCAACCCAACGGCGGCGAGCCGTTACTGAGTGGACCATCAAACACCCCTTGGACAATCCGCACATCTCACGGTGTGGTCGCCGACCATAACCGTTGTACATACCCCTCCCGAGGTAACTCAGGTCACGATCCGGCCACTAGACCAGGCATTCTGATACGTCCGGCGCATGCCCGCTGACCCAACGTGAGCACCACAGATGCGTCGAACGCTCTCCTAGGCTGTAGAAACAACAACGACACGCGGAGGAGGACGCATGAGCAGGCAGGTCGAGTTCCGCGTCCTCGGCCCTCTCCAGGTCCTCCTCGACTCCGAACCACTGCTGGTGCGCGCAGGCCGTCAGCGGGCGCTGCTGGTGTCGTTGTTGCTGCGTGCGGGCACGTCGGTGTCGGTGGACGAGCTCGCCGCGAACGTGTGGGGCGACGAGCCGCCCGCCCGTGCCAGAGCGACCCTTCAGACGTACGTGATGCGCCTCAGACAGCTGCTCGGGCCGTCGGTGCCGATCAGGACCGTCCCGGACGGGTACCTGATCGACGTCGACGAGAAGACCATCGACCTGATGCGCTTCGAGCCGCTGATCGAACAGGGTGAGCAGGAACGCGCCGCCGGCAACCTGCAGGCCGCCTCGGCCGCGTTCGCCGCCGCTCTCGGCCTCTGGAGGGGTCCGGCGCTGGTCGACGTGCCGTCGGAGATCCTGCACCGCGACGAGGTGCCACGGCTCAACGAACGCCGCCTGCACGTGCTGGAGCGCCGGGTCGAGGTCGATCTCGAACTGGGCAGGCACGGCGAGCTGGTGGCCGAGCTCTCCCGGCTGACCAGCGAACACCCGTTGCGCGAGCGGTTCTGGGCGCAGCTGATGGTGGCGCTGTACCGGTCCGGCCGGCAGAGCGAGGCACTGGCCGCCTACCAGCGGGTTTCCCGGTTGCTGGGCGACGAGCTGGGCATCGACCCCGGTGACGAGCTGCGGCGCGTGCACAGCCAGGTGCTGTCGGGGTCGATCGACGCGGTGGCGGCGGTGTCCTCCGGCGCGCCCGTGGTCGCCGCGAAGCCGGAGCGGGTCGTGCCGTCGCAGCTGCCGGCGGACATCCCGGACTTCGTCGGCCGCGACGAGGCCGTGTCGCTGATCATCGCGCTGCTGAGGACCGCGCAGGGCGTGCCGGTGGTCACGCTGGCCGGGCCGCCGGGAGTGGGCAAGACGGCGCTGGCCGTGCACGCAGCGCACCGGATGCGGGCGGACTTCCCGGACGGCCAGCTGTACGTCAACCTGCGCGGATACGCCCCCGGTCCGCCGTTGAGCGCGGTGGACGTGCTGCCGCGGTTCCTGCGCGCGCTGGGCACCGAACCGGACCAGGTGCCGCTGGACCAGGACGAGCAGGAGGCGATGTTCCGGTCGACCCTGACCGGGCAACGAGTGCTGTTGCTGCTGGACAACGCGTCTTCCGCCGAGCAGATCCGGCCGTTGCTGCCAGGCTCGCCGGGGTGTGCGGTGCTGGTGACCTCTCGCGACACGCTGCGCGGTCTGGCCGTCTCGCACGCCGCGTCGAACGTGCGGCTGGACGTGCTCGACTGGAACGAGACCAAGGCTCTGCTCGCGGGCATCCTGGGTGCGGACGAGGTCGCCTCCCAGGAGGCGGCGGCGCTGGAGCTGGCGGCGTTGTGCGCGCATCTGCCATTGGCTTTGCGTATCGCTGCGGCGAACCTCGTGTCGCGTCCCGAGCTGTCCATCGCCGACTACGTGGAGGAGCTGCGGGCGGGCAACCGGCTGGCCGCGCTGGCTGTCGAAGGCGACGAACGCGTCGCGGTGCACGCGGCGTTCGACCTGTCCTACACGGCGCTGAAGCCCGAGCTGGCGCAGATGTTCCGGTTGCTGTCGCTGGTTCCCGGCACGGACTTCACCCCGGAGATGGCGGCTGCCCTCTCCGGACTGACCACTCAGGACGCTCGCCGGCGACTGGACCGGCTGGCGACCGCGAACCTGATCGCGAACCACGCGCCGTCCCGCTACCAGTTCCACGACCTGCTGCGCGACTACGCGGCCGAGCGCCTCGCGTTCGAGGAGGGCAGGGCGGACTCGCGGCTCGCGTTGCGGCGGCTGGTCGACTGGGCGGTCCGCTCGGTCGACAACGCCACCTCGGCGATGAAGTCCACGCTGTTCCGCTTCCCGCGCCCGGCCCCGCTGGACGGCGTGCTGCCGCGGACGTTCAGCACCAGCACCGAGGCGCTGACGTGGCTGGACGTCGAGCGCGCCAACCTGGTCGCGCTGGTGGCGAACGCGGTGGAACGCGACCCCGAGAACTCGCCGTGGCAGCTGGCGGACGCGCTGCGCGGCTACTTCTACACGCAGGGCCTGACCGCCGAGTGGCGCGAGACGGCGAAGGCGGGACTGCTGGGCGCCCGTGCGCCGAGGGACGAGCTCGGCCAGCTCGCGATGCTGTCGTCACTCGGCACGCTGTACTGGGTGACCGGGCAGCACCGCAACGCGCTGGGCTACTACCAGCAGGCCATCGCGCTGCAGGAGCACATCGACCTGCCGGAGGCCGAGGCCGCCGTGCTGTCCAACGCCGGCAGCGTCTACATCGACCTCGGCGAACTGGAGCACGCGGCCGACCACCTCGAACGCGCCCTGGTGATCACCCGCCGGATCGGTGCGCTCCAGGTGCAGGCCAACGCGCTGTTCAACCTCGGCGGCGTCTACATGCAGCTCGGCCAGCTGGACCGCGCCGCGGTGACGTTCGAGGAGGCGCTGGAGGTCGGTACGCGCCTCGACTCGTGGATCACGCAGGCGAACTCCATGCGCGCGTTGGGTGAGGTACACGCGTGGCGCGGCGTGCCGGACCTCGGCGCCTCCTATTTCGCGCGCGCGAGCGAACTGTACGAACGTGCGGCCGCCCGGAATTTCGGTCACACCATGCACGAGGGCATGGCGATCACGCTGATCATGCGCGGCCGTTACGACGAGGCGGCCGTCGAGGCAACCGCGGCCATGGAGATCGCGCAGGACCTGGAGAACGTCAAGAGCGTCTGCGACGCGATGAACCTGCTCGGCCGTGCCCTGGAGGGCGCAGGACGGCTGGAGGACGCGATCGAGCAGTTCTCGTCGGCGCTGTCGATCGCGGTGGAGACCGGCTACTCGTGGGGCATCTGCTCGGCCCGCCGCGGGCTGGCGTCGGCGTACCGCGGAGCGGGCCGGTACTCCGAGGCGCTGACGATGGCGACCTCGGCGCTGGTCGAGGCGGGCCGGTCGCAGTTCCGGCTGGCGGAGATGGAGGTGCTGCTCGTGCTCGGGCGCATCCACCTCGACACCGACGACGCCTCAGGCGCGTTGGAGTGTGCTCTGCGCGCCGCCTCGGTCGGTTCGGACTCCGGGCACCGGTGGGTGTTCGGGCGGGCGCTGCAGCTGGCGGGCGACGCGTCCGCCGCGCTGGGCGACGTGGACGGGGCTCGGGAGCACTGGGCGTCGTCGCTGGAGGTGTTCAACGCGATCGGGACGCCGGAGGCCGGCGTGGTGCGGGCTCAGCTCGAGGTGACCACGTAGTCGGCTCTGGCCTTCGTCTCGTCGACCGCGAACCAGCCTCTTTCGTACTGCTGCCAACGGATGAAGTCCGCGCGGTACTTCTCGCCGTCCCGTGCCACCGCGCGTTCCAGCCTCGTCTTCTCATCTCCGTGGTCGACGAAGATGGCGAGACTGAGACGGGTGTTCGCCTTCCTGGCCGAGGAGAACCCCTCCAAGATGATCGTCCCCTGTGGACTTACCGTGACCTCGTCGCCTTCTGCGATGCACGGAAAGCCTTGGGACCAATCGGTTTTCCGGTAGCGGCCCGGTTCGCCGGCGGCCACCGCGTCGAGGGCCTGGACGAGTCTCGGCCACCACCGGGTGGTCGGGTCGTCCCACGTCGCGAAGTGGTCGGTGCTGATGAGCTGGGCACCGAGCTGCTCGGCGAGGTTCCTCGCGAACGTCGACTTGCCCGCGCCTGACGGACCGTCCACCGCGACCAGGCGGGTGTTGCCCAGTCGCGGTGGAGCGTTGGTCACATGCTCCGGCGACCAGATAGCGCACGCCCCAGGGTGAGCTCGTCCGCGAACTCGAGGTCGCCGCCCATCGGCAGGCCGCTGGCCAGCCGCGTGACGGTCAGGCCGGGGAAGTCGCGCAGCATCCGGACCAGGTAGGTGGCCGTGGCCTCGCCCTCGGTGTTGGGGTCCGTGGCGATGATGACCTCGGAGATGTCCACGCCGTCGACGGCCGTGCCGATCCGGTTCAGCAGCTGGCGGATGCGGAGCTGGTCCGGTCCGACACCGCTGAGCGGGTCGAGCGCGCCGCCCAGGACGTGGTAGCGCCCCTTGAACTCCCTGGTGCGCTCGATCGCCTGGACGTCCTTGGGCTCCTCGACCACGCAGACCAGGCTGAGGTCGCGCTTGGGATCGCGGCAGATGCGGCACCTGGTCTCGGCGGACACGTTGCCGCAGACGTCGCAGAAGACGACGCCTTCCTTGACCTTCTGGAGTGCTTGCTGGAGCCGCTCGATGTCGGCCGGTTCCGTTGCCAGGAGGTGGAAGGCGATGCGCTGGGCGCTCTTCGGACCGACGCCCGGGAGTCTGCCCAGCTCGTCGATGAGGTCCTGTACCGGGCCCTCGTACATCTTCTAGCCGAGCAATCCGCCGAGGCCGCCCTGGGCGAGCGGGCCGAGCTTCTGCTCCACCAGCTGCTGCGCCTTCTGGTTGGCGTCCTTGATCGCGGCGACCACGAGGTCCTGGAGGGTCTCGACGTCCTCCGGGTCGACGATCTTCGGGTCGATGGCGAGGTTGACCAGCTCGCCGCCGCCGGTGACGGTGGCGGTCACCAGGCCGTTGGCCGCGTTACCGGTCACTTCGGTGTTGGCCAGCTCTTCCTGGGCGGTCGCCATCTGCTGCTGCATGTTCTGGGCCTGCTGGAGCAGGGCCTGCATGTCGAACTGACCGGGTTGCACCGCTGGTCCTCTCTCGCTGCACGGGGTTGTCTTCCAGCGTACGGCTGGTGGAGCCGCCTCTGTCGGTTGGGCTGGTCAGGCCTTTTTGAGCGGACGGGCACCCAGTTCGTCGGCGAGCAGCTTGAGCATCACCGCTTCGGGGTCCTGCTCCTTGCTCACCGAGCCCGGATCCACCGGACGGGCGGCCTCGGCCAGCATCGCCTCTTCGTCGTCCGGTTCCGGCGGGAGGGGTTCGTCCGGCTCCGGCGGTTCCGGCGGCGGCGGGACGTCGTCCGCCGGCGGGCGCGGGGCCTGGCGCTGGGGCTCCGGCTGGCGGGCGGTCTGGGCCGCCTGGCTCGGGCGGGTGGGGGCCGGGCGGGCGACCTTCGCCGGTTGAACCGCCTGGGGGCCAGCGCCAGGAGCGCCGTGGATGCACTTGACCTGCCAGGTGCCGCCGAGCACGGTGGCGAGGGCGTTGGCGATGGCCTCGGTGTTGCGGGGCTCGGCCAGGCGGCGGGCCAGCGGGGCCGAGGTGTGGGCGATGGTGACGACGTTGCCGTCCACCTCGCTGACCATGGCGTTGGTCAGCATCGCCTCGGTGCTGCGGCTGGACGAGCGGACCGCGGACAGCAGTTCGGACCAGATCCGGCGCACCGCCGTCGCGTCCATGCCGCCGGAGGCAGGAGCAACGGGCTCCGGAGCGGCGGACGGCGGTGGGACAGCGGCTGCTGGCTGAGCCGCGGCCGGGGCCTGGACTGCGGCCGGGGGCTGCGCGGGGATTGAGACCGGAGCCGCGGTGGGGGCCGGGGTCGGAGCGGGCGTCTGGGCCACGGGCGCGGCTGCCGGAGCCGGGCGGGCGGGCGCGGGCGGCTGGGGTTGCTGGGACACCTCGGTGGCAGGCGGCTGCTGGGACCTGCGGGTGAAGACCGGGGCGCCCGCAGGTGCCGCGGCGGGAGCCTCACCGGGAGCGGCGATGGCCGCCGGTGGGCGGCGTTCCAGTTGTTCCAGGCGTTGGAGCAGCGCGGCTTCCGACTGGCTCACCGACGGCAGCAGCATCCGGGAGACCAGGAGTTCCAGCAACAGACGCGGGGCGGTGGCGCCGCGCATCTCGACCAGTCCGGTGTGGACGATCTCGGCGTAGCGGGTCAGTGCTGCCGGGCCGATGCGCTCCGCCTGGGCCGACATGGTGGCCAGTTCGTCCTCCGGGGCGCTGACCAGGTTGCGGTCGGCGGCGTCGGGGACGGCGCAGAGGAGAACCAGGTCGCGCAGGCGGTCCAGGAGGTCGCTGGCGAAGCGGCGGGGGTCGTGGCCGGCTTCCACGAGGCGGTCGATGGTGCCGAAGACCGCGGCGCCGTCGCCGGCGGCCAGACCGTCCACCACGTCGTTGATCAGGGCCGAGTCGGTCACGCCCAGGAGGGTGAGGGCGCGCTCGTACTTCACGCCGTCCGGGCCCGCGCCGGAGAGGAGCTGGTCCATGACCGACTGCGTGTCGCGGGCCGAGCCACCGCCCGCCCTGATCACCAGCGGGAAGACGGCCGGGTCGACCGTCACGCCTTCCGCGGCGCAGTTGCGTTCCAGCAGGCTGCGCATCACGCCGGGCGGGATCAGGCGGAACGGGTAGTGGTGCGTGCGGGAGCGGATGGTCGGGAGGACCTTGTCCGGCTCGGTGGTGGCGAAGATGAAGATCAGGTGCTCCGGCGGCTCCTCGACGATCTTCAGCAGGGCGTTGAAGCCCTGCGTGGTGACCATGTGGGCCTCGTCGATGATGAAGACGCGGTAGCGGGACTCGGCCGGGGCGTAGAAGGCCTTGTCACGGAGTTCGCGGGTGTCTTCAACGCCACCGTGGGAGGCGGCGTCGAGCTCGACGACGTCGACGGTGCCGGAGCCGTTGGGTGCCAGGCCGATGCACGAGTTGCACTCGCCGCACGGGTCGGGAGTCGGGCCCTGCACGCAGTTGAGCGAACGGGCCAGGATGCGGGCGGACGAGGTCTTGCCGCAGCCGCGCGGGCCGCTGAACAGGTACGCGTGGTTCACCCTGCCCGCCGCCAGCGCGGTGCGCAGGGGGTCTGTCACGTGCTCCTGGCCCACGACCTCGGAGAACGTGGCAGGACGGTACTTGCGATACAGAGCGAGCGCCACGCCCGAGACAGTACCGGTGACCCCTGACAGTTCTGCGAGTCCCGCCACACGTGTGCTGGTCACGGCGCGACCGGTGTTGCTGCCCGCGCAACGAGCTCGCACCGTAGGGGGCTCGGGGGACTCGGTCCCCCAAAATGATCAGGCCTCCGGGAAGGCGCGACGGCGCCGAACTCAGGAGACAAAAGGGGACCCCGTGCACCCACCAGAGCCCGCTTATCCTTGCTGCCTTCCGGCCCTGGGGAGGTTCGCGAGATGTGTGCCGCACGAGGTCCGACGTCAGTGTAGCGAAGGGGCTAGATCGAACGTGTGTTCGAGTTGCCCACAGTGTTGTCCCCAGCTGTGGACAACTTCCGGCCGGTCGCCAGCATCAGCAGGTCGGACACCGGAAGAGCAGGCATTTCACCGCCGGGGAAACGCTTGCGCGCTCCCCAGAACGGGCTGCGCAGGACGTGCTCCAGCGCGGCCTCGGCGGGTTCGAGAGGCATCTCACGTGCGCGGCCCAGCGGGCGGGCGATGTCCTGGCCGTGGACCAGGAAGTCGACCAGCGGGTCGATCGGGGCGGCCATCGGCGCGCGCTTCGGGGAGGCTGCCGTCTCGCGGATCTGTGCGATCAACTCCGACCGGGTGAACTGTGCGGCGAACGCGCGGGTTCTGGCGTCCTCCATGCGGTTCCAGTCGAAGCGGGCCCGCACGGCGCCCTTGATCACGTCGCCCCAGCCGGTGCGGGTCGACGTGGTGAGGTGGGCGGCCATCTCCTGCACGGTCCAGCCGGTGCAGAGGGTTTCGCGCTGCCATTCGTCGTCGGTCAGGTCGTCCAGGAGGTCCGCGACGCTCAGGCGCTCGGCCTCCAGCCACTTCATGATCATGGTTGACCCTCGATGGCGGTGAGCCTGCGGCGCAGGAAGTCCCGTTCGGATTCGGTGCCCGCCAGCGCGATGGCCTCGCGGTAGGCCTGGGCGGCTTCCCCGGCACGGCCGAGGCGGTGCAACAGGCCCGCGCGGGCCACCCGGTACGGGTGGTAGTCGCGGAGCCTGGGCTCGGCGGCCAGCTCGTCCAGGAGCGCCAGGCCGGCGGACGGGCCGTCGCGCATGGCGATCGCGACGGCCCTGTTGAGCGCGATCACCGGTGACGGGGTGAGCTTGTTCAGCACGTCGTAGAGAGCGGCGATCTGCGGCCAGTCGGTGCTCGCGAAGTCCGGGGCCTCGTCGTGCAGCGCGTTGATCGCCGCCTGCACGCCGTACGGGCCGTGGCCGCCGGTCAGCGCCGCTTCGGCCAGTGCGCTGCCCTCGTCGATCATGTCGCGGTCCCAGAGCGTGCGGTCCTGGTCCTCCAGCAGCTCGGAGCGGGCGTCCCTGCGGGCGTGGACGAGCAGCATCAACGCCAGCAGGCCCGTGACCTCGCGTTCTCTCGGCAGCAGCGCGCGCAGGATCCGGGCGAGCCTGATCGCCTCGCCGGCCAGGTCGGCGCGCTGGGCCGCGTACCCCTCGGTGAAGATCGAGTAGACGGCCTGCAGCACGCCGGGCAGGCGTTCCGGGAGCTCGTGCGGGTCGGGGACGCGGAACGGGATGCGCGCTTCCCTGATCTTCTTCTTCGCGCGCACGATCCGTTGCTGCATCGTCGTCACCGGCACCAGGTACGCCCGCGCGACCTCCGGCGTGGTGAAGCCGGCCAGGCAGCGCAGGATCAGCGCACCACGATCTTCCTCGGGCAACGCGGGGTGCGCGCACGTGAAGAACAGCTCCAGCCGCTCGTCCGGCAGTGCATCCGTGGTGGCTGGATCAGCTCGATCCACCTCCACCTGCAGCAGCGCCAGCCGTGCCGCGTGGACCTGGTCGCGGCGCAGGCGGTCGACGGCCTTGCGGCGCGCGGTCGTGAGCAACCAAGCGCCGGGCCGGTCCGGCACCCCGTCCACCGGCCAGTGCCGCAGCGCCGCCTCGATCGCGTCGGAGGTGACCTCCTCGGCGAGGTCGAGATCGCCGAAACGCTTGACCAGCGTCGCGAGCAGCCTGCCGCGCTCCTCCCGGAACACCTGCTCGACGTTCATCAGAACTCGGCGATCGGCCTCACGACGACGGCGCCGCCGTCGCGCGATCCCGGACACTTCGCGGCCCACTCCAGCGCCGCATCCAGGTCGGGCACGTCGATGATCTCGTAGCCGCCCAGCACCTCACGCGTCTCGGCGAACGGGCCGTCGGTGACGGCGCGCTTGCCGTCTGGTCCAACCTGGACGGTGGTCGCTGTCACCAGATCGGCGAGCGAGTGACCGGAGACGAGCACGCCCGCGTCCCTCATCTCCTTCTCGTGGGCGATCCAGTCCTCGACAGTGCAGCTGCTCTGCTGGTCAGAGGCCGCGTAGATCAACAGCATGTACTTCACGTTTGCCCTCCTCGGTCGGTCTTACGGGATCACGACGAGCGGACCACCGCCAGATCGACACAGGCTTTGAAGATTTTTTGGTGTCCCCGGTCCCCACCCCGTTTTGGGTTGCGGAACACCCGTCCGGTAAGCTCCCCCACGGAGGATTCGCCTAGTGGCCTAGGGCGCACGACTGGAAATCGTGTTGGGTTAACACCCTCACGGGTTCAAATCCCGTATCCTCCGCGCAAAGGCGGCGAGTGCTCGCAAAGAGCACTCGCCGCCTTCTTTTGCATCTTGCGGGGACACCCCGGGCTCGAAGGGCGCCGAACTTGCAACGTTCGGCGCCCTTCTGGCGTTATGGGGTCATGCTGCCCGAAGACCTGATGCTGCTCTCCATCGACGAAGACGACGGTCGCGTGCTGATGGACACGACGTCGATCCACAACGCGCTGGCCGGCGCCGTGCTGCTGGAGCTCGTCAACGCCGGGCGGGTGGCGTTCGAGCCGGACGGCAAGAAGCTCGCGGTCGTGGACCCGGCCCCGCTGCCCAACGAGTTCCTGCAGGAGTCGCTCAGCAGGCTCAACAAGCCCATGAAGCCGCAGCGGGCGGTGGAACGGTTCCGCACCCACGTGCGGGACAACGTCATGGCGCAGCTCGAAGGCCGGGGCGTGCTGTCGGTCGAGAAGACCAAGATGCTCGGGATCTTCCCCACCAAGAGCTACGTGATCCAGGACCGGCGGGCGATCAGCGACGTGCGGGACGCGGTCGGCGACGTCGCGTTCGGACATCGGGCGCCGGACGAGCGCACCGGGGCGTTGATCTCGCTGCTGTACGCGGTGAAGGCGCTGCACAAGGTCCTCGACGGCGACAAGCGCGAGATGAACGCGCGGGCGAAGGAGAGCTCCGCCGCGAACTGGACCGGCGCGGCTGTGCAGAAGGCGATGGAGGCGGTGCAGGTCGCGGTCATGGCGGCAGTGGTGGCCTCGACCGCGGTCGCCGCGGGCGGGGGGTCGAGCTGAGATGCTGCACGAAGACCTGATGCTGCTGTGCATCAACCAGCAGAACGGCCGCATGCTGGCCAACTCCACGTCGGTCGACAACGCGCTCGCCGGTGCCGTGCTCATCGAGCTGGTCAACTCCGGGCGCGTGGCGTTCGAGCCGAACGGCAAGAAGCTCCAGGTGGTCGACCCGTCGCCGCTGAACGACAGGCTGCTGCAGGAGGCGGTGTCGCGGTTCGACAAGCCGATGAGGGCGCAACGGGCGGTGGAACGCGTCAGGAAGAAGTTGTGGGACAACGTCGTCGCACAGCTCGTGGACCGCGGTGTCGTGCGCGTGCAGCCGAGGAAGGTGCTCGGGATCTTCCCGGCGAAGAGCTACCTGATCACCGACGAGCGGGCGTACGACGAGGTGCGCAAGGCGGCCGGCGAGGTCGCGGCCGGGTACCGGGGGCCGGATGAACGCACGGGATCGTTGATCACGCTGCTCTACGCGGTGAACGCCGTGCACCACGTGTTCGAGGGTGACAAGCGCGAGCTGAAGAAGCGCGCGAAGGACATCTCCGCCGGTCACTGGGCGGGCGATGCCGTGCGCCGGGCCGTCGAGGCGGTTCAGGGCGGGGTGACCGCCGCGGCCTCTGCCGCCGCGTCAGGGGAATGACGCGGCGGCAGGGAACGCGTTACGGCTTCAGGCAGTCGAGGATGTCCTCGAGCGCGAACACGATCTTGTCGACGTTCGCGTCACCCGTGGACGGGCGGGCGCGGACGATCTGCGGGTCGTGGTCGCTCGCCTGGTCGGAGAACTCGGCGTTGATGCGCACCACGTCGTAGCCGAAGCGGGTGATGTTCCTGCTCAGCACGATGTGGTCGAGCGTCTGCGAGTTGCCCTCGAAGACGTAGCTGTACCGCTCGTTCACCGGCAGCGTCTCGATGAGCGCCTTGAGGTTGCCGTCGCCGGTCAACGCCTTCAGCGCGGGCGAGAACTGGTAGTCGTTCAGGTCGCCGGCGAGGACGACGTTGGCGCCCTTGTCGATCGCCCTGATCTGCTCGGTGAACGCCTTCAGCGCCGCGGCCTGCTTGACGCGCTGCACCTCGGAGGAGCGGTTCGGCGGCTGGATGCGGCCGTGGATGGCGTCGTCCGCGCCCTTGGAGGTGAAGTGGTTCGCGACCACGAACACCGTGCGGCCGCGGAACTTGAACTCACCGGCGAGCGGCTTGCGGCTGTCCGTCCACGCATCGTTGAGCGGGTCGATCCGGCCGGGTGACACGGAAAGCGCGGCGCGGCCGTTCTTCTTGACGACCTCGACCGGGGTCTTGAAGTCGCCACCGGGACGGTCCACGAAGGACACGCGCTGCGGGTTGAAGAAGAAGCCGACGCGGATGTTGCCGCCGGGCTGACCGCCGTCCTTGCCGTTCTCCGGGTCGATCTGCCGCCACTGGTAGCGCGGGCCACCCTTGGCGACGACCGCGTCGCTGAGCTTCTGCAACGTCTGGTCCGCGGCCACCGTGCCGTCGTTGACCGTGCCGTTGTTGTCCTGGATCTCTTCCAGCACAACGACATCCGGGCTGCGGAGGTTGGTCACCACGCCGTCCGCGAGCCGGTCGAACTTGGTCTGCGCGTCGGACGGATCGAGGTTCTCGACGTTGTAGGTCGCGACCGACAGCTCGCTCTCCTTCTGCTGCGCGGTGATCTCGCGCTGCAGGTTCGCCGACACGTGCTGGCCGAGCTTCAGCGCGGCCAGGGTGTAGCCGCCGAAGTCCGTGTACTCGATGGCACCGACGGTCGCGCCCGCGAAGACGTCGCCGACGTTCGCCTCTGGCAGCGGCGTGGCCTTGATCTTCAACCGGCCGCTGTTCGGCTGGTCGTAGCCGGTGTAGATGCTGCCGCCACGGGGAGTGGGGTTCTGGTTCGGGTTGACCGTGACCCACACCTCGCCGAAGCTGCTGCTCGGGCCGACCACGCGGACGTCGTCGACCTGGACGAGCGTGCCCTCGAGCGACTCGAGGAGGTCGAGGGCGTAGGTCTGCGGCTGCAACGGCAGCTGCTCGATGTCGCCGCCCGGCGCGGGCAGGTAGGCGTCCGGCAGGTTCTTCACGACCACCGGCGCGGGGACCGGGTTGCCCTTCGACAACGTGATCGTGGTGGCCTGGGTGATCTCGGTGAGGGTCTGCTTCGAGCCGCCACCCGGCCGGTATTCCGCGATCGTGCCGCTGACCAGCACGTTGTCACCGACTGCAACGGTCGGCACACTGCCTGCCGTGTAGACGAACACACCCTCGCTCGTGCGCGGGTCGCTGTCCTGACCGGTGACGTCCTGGATCCAGAAGCCGCGGTCACCCGTGGCGCGAGTGCCGGTGACGACGCCGGGGACGTTGGTGACCTTCTGGCCGAGCAACGGCGAGGTGCGCGTGACGCCCTGGATGTCGTGGATGCGCTTGTCGCCGGGCACCGGGTCCGGGTCGGGATCCGGGTTGCCGCCGCCCGGGGTCTCGCCCTTGGAGTTGGTCGGGCTGGGGTCGCCCACCGTGAAGTCGGCCGAGTTGTTGTCGGTGTCAGCGAGCCCGCTGGCGCGTGACGCGGACGTGGTGTTGCTCAGGGCGTTGGTCGCGGTTCCCTCGCGAACCACCGCCGTGCCGTAGCCGACGAGGTCGACGATGCGAGAGTCGGCTGCGCAGTCGGCGGCCGTCTTGCAGGTGAGCGCCGCAGTGCCGTTGACCAGCGCGATGGTGCCGTTGGTGCCGCTCATGGCGAGCGTGCCGGTGGCGTCCGGGGCCGGCAGGTCGACGGTGCCGCCGGTGCCCTTGGCCTCGGCGACGAGGAACGTCTTTCCGGGCGCGATCGACCCGCTCAGCGGGGTCACGCCCCACTGCGTGGTCGCGCCGGGGGTGGCCGAGATGTACTGGACGCTGTAGCCGTCCAGGCTGATCGCGCTCGCGCCCTTGTTGGCGAGCTCGACGAAGTCCTGCTTGAGCGTGGCGCCGGAGTTGCCGCCGCCTCCGTAGACCTCGGAGATCAGGGCGTCGGTGCTGGGTGCGGCAACTGCGGGTACGGCGGCGAACACGAGCGCCGCCACCGCTGTCCCGACGCCGGGCAGGGTGGGTCTCAAAACTTCCTCCAGGGGATGCGGCGGACCGACGCATCTTTCCTCGATCGAGTGGTCTTTGGAAGCCGTTGTTACTAACGGTTAACCGGTTGGCCCATCAATCATCACTCGAACAAGTGTTCGATCATGGTGTATGCTCCAAATCGGAACGCTGACCGGTGGGCCCCTCCCAGGCGCCGGTCGGCGTCCCTACTTTGGAGCTCATGGGGATGCTGAGCTACGAGCGCCGTTGCGCCGAGATCGTCAACCAGACCTCACTGCTCGTTTCCGCCCTCGATGGCTTTGACCTCGGAAAACAGGTGCCGTCGACGCCGGACTGGACGGTGAACCAGCTCCTGCGCCACCTCGGCCATGCCCACCGCTGGGCCGACGAGATGATCCGCGAGAAGCTGCCGGAGATCGACCTCACCCGCAACCGGGCGCAGGACGTGGCCTCCTACGCAGGTGAAACAGCCGCCGAGCTGGGGCCGTGGCTGATGGAGGGTGCCTCCTCGTTGTCCTCGGCACTGCAGGCCGTCGACCCGAACGAGATGATCGCGTCGATGGGCGGTCACCCCGGCCCGCGGATGTGGTCGCGGCGCATGGCCAACGAGACCGTGATCCACAGGTGGGACGTGGTGAACGCACTGGGCGTGCCGTTCGAGATCGCCCCGGAGGTCGCGCAGGACGCACTGCGCGAGTGGACCGATTTCGCGCTGCCGTACTCGTTCCTGCGGTGGCCCGCCGAGACCGCTCCACTGCTCGGCCCCGGCCGCACGGTGCACCTGCACGCGACGGATGTCCCGGCCGAGCTCGTGATCGACCTCACGGGGCCGCGGCCGGTCGTGCGGGAGGGGCACGAGAAGGCGGCGGTGGCGTTGCGCGGCCCCGTGGTCGAGCTGGTGCTGGCGGTCTACCGGCGGCGGCCGGTGGAAGGGCTCGAGGTGTTCGGCGACGCGGAGCTGCTCGACGAGTTCCTGGCCGGAGTGCGCTTCTGAGGCGTGCTCAGAAGACGCGGCGCTTGAACCGCCACACGACGAGGGCGAGCAGTGCCGCGGCCAGGCCACCGAAGATCGCGGCCTCCACGAGCTGGAACGTCCAGAACCGTTCGGCGGGTTGGTACTCGACCCACTGCTGGACGCCGCGCTCGTGCAGATACGCGCCGAACTTCACGCCTTCCTTCTGCGCGGCGGAGTACATCGCCACGGAGTCGTAGAACGACAGCGGACGGCCGGACGAGTCCACGTAGCCCGTGGCGATGGTCCAGTCGAGGGGGTTGCCGGTCGACATCCGCGGATTGCCGGGGTCGACGGAATCGTCCGCCCCCACGAGCTCCACGAGGCGCTGCGGTTCCTGGAAGCTCGGCCGCAGCCAGCCCGCGACCACGACGCGGACCGCGAGGAATGCGCCGAGCGCGATCGCGATCGCGGGCAGGCTGCGGCGCAACAACGCACCTGCTGCCGTGGCGGCGGCGAACGCGAACAGCGCGTACCCCGCCGGAGCGAGCCCTTCCAGGTCGAACGCGTCGGCCCCGAACCGGCCGTCGAGGACGTCCATCGGCTGCCGGTACCAAGTGATCACCGCGGAGAAGACACCGGCGAGCACCACGGTCGCCAGCCCCAGAGCACCCAGTTTGACGGCCAGCCAACGCATCCTGGGCACGGACTGGGTCCAGGCGAACTGCCAGGTGCCCGCCTCCAGCTCGCGGGCCACCAGCGGTGCGCCGAAGAACGCGCCGATCAGGAACGGCACCAGGCTGAACAGGTTCAGCATCTTGGAGGCGTAGCCGTGTTCCTCGTTCAACCGCCTGATCGCGGTCGAGCACGTCTCGGAGACGTCGACGCCCACGCACTGACCGGCGCCACCGGGGAACAGCGAGTGCATCTGCAGTCCGACCGCGAGCAGAAAGGCCCCGATCGTCGCGACCAGCAGGCCGAGCGTCAGCATCTCCGCGCGGTGTTGCCGCCACGTCAGCCAGGTCATGCCGGCACCTCCGTCCTGGCCGTGGGCGCGACCTCGGTGCCCGCCGGGCGCCGCAGGTAGGCCAGCACCAGGTCTTCCAGGCCGACCGGGCTCGACTGCCAGCCAGGAGCCGCCGGCAGGCCACCGTCGCGCACGAGCAACGTCGTGTGCCGTTCGCTGTGAGTGGCCTCCACGACGGTGCCCGCCCTGTCGAGATCCGCCGTCGTGCGCGGGCCGACGAGCAACCGGTGCTCGTCCACCAGCGAGTCGATGTCCCCGGCGAGCGTGACCCTGCTGTGGTTGAGCACGATCAGGTGGTCGCAGACGCGTTCCAGCTCTGGCACGACGTGCGAGGAAAACAACACGGTCATGCCGTCGGCGGCGACCGCGCCCATCAAGGCTTGGAGGAACTCCAAGCGGGCGACCGGGTCGAGGCTGGCCATGGGCTCGTCGAGGACGAGCAGGTCCGGCCGCTTGGCCAACGCCAGCGCCAGCGCGACCTGAGCTTGCTGACCGCCGGAGAGCGCGCCGGCCTTGCGGTCGAGCGGGATCTCCAGCTGCGCCAGCCGCCGCTCGGCCAGCCCCTGGTCGAAGCGCAGGTTGCACGACCGGCCGAGGCGGAGCAGTTCCGCGACGGTGAAGTGCTTGTAGAGCGGGTGGTCCTGGGCGAGGAACCCGATGCGGGACAACACCTGCGGCGTGTTGGTGGCAGGGGACTCGCCCAACACCTCGACGCTGCCCGTGGTGGGCGCTAGCAGACCCACGGCCAGGCGCAGGAACGTGCTCTTGCCGGCGCCGTTGGGACCCACGAGCGCCGTCACCCTGCCGGTCGGCACGGACAGGCTGCAGTCACGCAGCGCCCACGTCCGGCGGTAGCGCTTTCCCAGTCCGTCCGTCCGGAGCGCGTATTCGGTTGCTGTCATGCGATGTTCTCATTCTTGGCTTGGTTGAGAGATGCGGTGAAGAGCGCGTTGATCGCCTGCTCGTCGAGGCCGGCGGCGCGTGCCCGGCCCAACCACGCCTCCAGGCCTCGCTGCAGCGAGGTGTAGGTCGCGGGCGAGATCGTGGCGGCTGAGGTCTCGTTGACGAAGGTGCCCTGCCCGGGACGCCCGGTGACCAGGCCTTCCTGTTCCAGCTGGCGATAGGCCTTGGCCACCGTGTTCGGGTTGATCGCGACGGCCTCGGACACCTCGCGGATCAGAGGCAGTCGATCACCGGGCTTCAGGAAGCCCAGCAGCACGGCCTGCCGCACCTGGTGGACGAGCTGCAGGTAGGGCGGCACGCCCGAGCGACTGTCGATCCGGAAGACGAACATGTGGTCCCCTTTACTGCTTTACTAGTTCCCTAGTAAAGCAGTAAAGGTCAGCTCGGGACAAGAGATCGCTGAGCTACGAGGAGTTCGGTCCGACCAAGCCGAGTGAGGCAGCGGAGCAGATCGCCCGGTTGTACGGTCCATGACCGGAGAATGCCTGCGCATGGACGCGGACGATCACGCCCGGCTGTTGCGTGCCGCGGGGAGGTGGCAACTGCCACCACGAATGCCACCAAACGCCAAAGCCCCGGTTGCCATGATCGGCAACCGGGGCTCTGAGCAGCGGTGGCGGTGGGATTTGAACCCACGGAGGCTTGCACCTCACACGCTTTCGAGGTCTGCGACCGTCTGTCCGGCCAGACTCAGCGAGGTGCGTCCGCGCAGGTCAGGGCCATACTCAGACGCCCTCCGGACGCCCGCGAACAGTGGCGAACAGTGCCGTACGAACGGCAACTGAGACGGAAACTGAGACGGAGCCATCCACTGTGGACACTGTCCGAGCGCGCTTCTACGCCCCCTCGGTACCCAACACAGTGACCCTCTCGAACTGTGCCACCTGCGTCCCTCTCAGAGCCGCCCCAGAGCGTCTCGGCCGACACCGCCGCGTCCGACAGTCTCTCTCCCGCCTTGTTCTGCAAGTGCCCTCCTGCGCGCACTGAGCAGCCGAACAGACCTATCGCGGGAAGACACGAGATGCCCACAGTGGGACACTGACGGGTATGAGCGAACAGCGGACGCTGACCGCAGCGGTACACCAAGAAGAGGATTGGTACATCGCTCAGTGTCTTGAGATCGACGTGGCCAGTCAGGGCCAGTCGATCGAGGAAGCGCTGAGCAATCTCCGTGAAGCGGTCGAGCTGTACCTGTCCGAGGTGCCTGAGCCTGCGGTGACCGCAACGCCGTTGGTGACCTCGTTCCAGGTGCCGGGAACGGCCGCGTGAGTCCTGCACTGTCGGACGTCTCCGTCCGCAAGGTCACTCGCGTCTTGGAATCGCTCGGATTCGAGCACGCCCGCACCAAGGGCAGCCACGCCGTGTACCGGCATGACGACGGCCGCACGGTCATCGTGCCCATGCACGGCACCGTGAAGCGCGGCACGCTCGCCTCGATCATCCGGCAGGCAGGCCTGACACCCGCCGAGTTCTTGGCGCTGCTGTAGCCGCTCCCCTGCCTCTCAGATATCGGTAACTGCGGTAACTGCGGTAACCGTGCTGGTCAGACGGTTACCGATTGAGGTGCGGTTACCGATCGGAACGGTAACCTCCGGCGTCACCTCGTGGCCTCCGACGACACAGACGCTGTAGCCGGGAGGGGGTGAACCAATGGCAGTGTTCGGCGACTGCATTCGAGCACCCTACAATCCCTTCACCAGCGGAGACGTTTGTGCCGGCCACCGAATTCAAGGTTCCTGCGGTAAGTACCAATGCCTTACCGAGACGCCTCACCTTGGACGCCGTCAGGCACTCGGGTTACCGCAGCGATCGGTAACCGCCCCCTCTGCGGTAACCGTCTGACCAGCACGGTTACCGCAGTTACCGCAGTTACCGATATCTGAGACCCCCTCCCGGCTACAGCCGTCCTAGAGGTAGGCCACGTTCGACGGCGTGCCGCCCGATAGGAACGTTGCGATCTGCTCCGCCGCTACCTGGTAGCAAAGCCGATTGGTGCCGGGAACGGTACGAGCAGCATGCGGGCTGACAATTGCTCCGGCGCAGTCCCACATTGGATGCTCGGGAGGCAAGGGTTCAGGATCGGTCACGTCGAGAGCCGCACGGAGACGGCCGCTCTGTAGCTCAAGGACGAGCGCGTCCGTGTCGACGACTTGACCACGACCAGCGTTTACCAGCAGCGCGCCATCGTCCATAGCAGCAAGGAACTTGGCATCCACAAGGCCCGCTGTCGTCTCCGTAAGAGGTGTCGTAACAACCACGACGGCGTGACCCGGAATCAGTTGCGGCAGTTCGTCGGGTCCGTGCACACCGTTTCGCGCAGAGCTGGCGACCAGCGTCGATTCAGCCTCAAAAGCCTCAAGCTTTCGCGCAACCGCTATCCCAATGCTTCCCGCTCCGACAATGAGAACACGCCTGCCAGCGAGCGTGTCAGCGTCGAACTTGCGATGAGCCCACGTGTGTTGGTCCTGAAACCTGACCAGCGCAGGCCATTGGCGCAGCTGCGTCAAAATTGCCGACAGCACCCACTCAGAAACCGGACCAGCGTGCGCGCCGCGTGCGCTAGCCACCGTCACGTGCTTAGGCACACGAGGCCTCCACTCGTCTACACCTGCCGAGAGGAGCTGCACCATTCGCAGGTCTGGTAGCACCTCAACCAAGCCAAGAGGTCGGTGACTCCCCCGGTATGGCGGCATGAGCAGTTGAACAGAACGCTGCAAATCGTCCAGAGCGAGATCATTAGGGTCGTATTCGACGAGTTCTAGCCCAGGAACAGCATTCAGATACTCGTAACCGCTTCTATCATCTTCCTCGTTACTCACGAGAATCCTAGACACAGCCACGGATTACTCCCCCTCAGCTCTGATCCGTCACTTGCGCAATCAAGTCACGCGCTTGCGCCTGCAGCGGCACACCGGACGCACTGTTATCAATGACCTTGTGTGACACGGGCGGCCGGAAGTCGATGTCAATCACATCCAGGTAGTCGGCCCAGTTCTCAATCTTGGACGCATCCCTAGCCGCTCCACGGTGCCGAATGTAGCTGTGCATAGTCGCAGGGTCGCAATATACCCACACAACAGTCATTGCAGCGTTCATGTCAGCACAGCTAGCCGCCATGCGATTTAGCCACGCCGTATCTTTGAACTCTTTGATAAACGGCGCCGTAACGATCGCACTGCTTCCACATTGAACGTTCTCAGTCATGGCATTGATGAGGGCTTCATACTCCCGTGGTCGCACCTTTGACAGATAGTCCTCTGACTCCCGATCATTTGGCGACAGTCCGAGGAGTTCAAGCGCAGCCTCAACAACAGGGCGAGTCAGCGTGTCCTTGTCCAACATTGGCCAACCGGTAGCGCGGGCGAGAATCCTGCCCAGCTCAGTTTTCCCGCTGCCCGCATAGCCGCCAATAAGAAATACGTGTGGCGCCACCGTGCGCATCTCAGTGCGATACACCTGGTCCGGCGCGTTCACGACGCGACCAGAACGCTCCTTACTGATAACCAAGCCCTCTTCTATCAGAAGCTCCATCGCCTTATTGATGGTGAAGACGCTGACGCCCCACTCCTTCCCCAGGGCACGCGTGGATGGCAACGCTTGCCCGTCACGCAACAGACCAGCAGCGATCTGATTGCGGATGTTGCGCGCCACCTGCTGGTAACCAGCTTCGGCTCGCGCGACGCGAGGACTCTCGCCTGACATGCAACCTCCGACCGCCTGGACTGCTGTTAGGCCGGAGCATACCAGCAACCAAACAGCGCACTGACCAGCGTTTGTGCTGGTAGCAGGCCTCTTCTAGGCAAATCTATACCAAACAGTTGACCTGCTCACATAACAACTGTTAGCGTCCTCCCTGTCGCCAGATGTGGCGGCGACCACACGGAAGGAACGCCGATGCGCACCACGGAAGACCAGGGCAACTACAGCCCGGACGGGCACGACGAAGCGTCGATTGACCTGCTGATCTCGGACGTTGAAGACGAGTTGGCGGAACTGCCGTTCGTCACGTCCGCGTTGCTGGACGGCACGGCCCGCGCGCAGCGGGACCGCCGCATCGTCAAGCGCACGTTGGGCGGCACCGTGACCGTCCTGCGCGTTCAGGCGACGTCCGTCCCGAGTGGGACGGAGGCCGCGTGATGGCCAGGACCCTGCGGAGCTTTGACGCCAGTCTGCGTGCCGCTGAGCAGCGTTTGCGTGACGTGTACGCCGGTCGCCCGACTGGTGACGAGGCGCAGGCGTGGGCGGCCTACTTCACCGCGCTGGCCGACGCCAAGTCGGCTCTGGCGGATGTCTTTGAGGCCGCGCGCGAAGTCGTGAAGCCTGGGGGTATCGCTTGGTCGGCGCTCTACGACGCTGAGAAAGCGAACCGGTACGAGGCTGAGGAGAACCGCAGGTCTGTCGGGTTGTACGTGGCCGCCGAGTTGACGGCGGTGGCGTGATGGCCCGCCGGTTCCCGTGGGTCAAGGCCTTGGTGCCGTGGTCGAACACGTGGGAGTACACCCGTGGCGTGCACGACGGGTTGCCGTTGCTGTCCTACGGCTGCGCCCCGCGCGACAAGCTGGCGACGTTCCGGCAGTTGCGGGCGATGGGGTTGCGTCCCAACGGAAACGACCCGATTGCGGTGCTGTACGTGCGGCACAACCGGTCCAAGAAGGTCTCGTTCGCGTCGCTGTACCTGATCGAGACTGCCGCACCGGTACGGCCGATGACGCCCGCCAAATACACGGCTCTCGCGAAGGCGAATCTGGCCCGTCGTGTCTGCCGCAGCTGCGGCAAAGACCCGCTCTACATCTTGCCGACGAGTACCCGGCAGTGCTGGGAGTGCTTCGAGGCCAACGAAAACGCTGAGATGACGGAGGCCGCGTGATGTCCACGGCTCTGACGTTCGCCGCTGTCCTGCCCGCGCTGCTGGTCGCGCACGCGGTTGGTGACCGCTGGGCGCAGACCGAACACCAGGCGGTCACCAAGGGCTGTGCAGGGCACGCGGGACGGGTTGCGTGTGCGTCGCACGTGCTCACCTACACGGCGGTGACCGCGACGGTCACGGCAATCGTGTGTGTCGCTCTGTCGCTGCCCGTGTCACTGACCGGGTTCCTCGCTGGTCAGGCCGTCTCGGCACTCACTCACTACTGGATTGACCGCCGTACGACGTTGGCCGCGTTCGTCGCCAGGTTCGCACCGTGGAAGCGCAACTACTACGCCAACGTGCCTGGCGGTGCGGAGCACCTGGACCAGTCCGCGCACATGGTGTGGCTGCTCGTCGCGGCTCTGCTCACCGCCGTCATCTGACTTCGCCCCGGACCGGTGGCCGTCCGGCCAGACATCTCCACCAGTCCGGGTCTCGCACCCATCGATCAATCTCCTGACCGAAAGGCAACTCCAGTGTCTACCACGACACCGAGTGACGGTACGGCTGACCAGCCGCCGCGACTGGCGGAGATCCTCGCCGTCTGGACCGAGAAGACCCCGGACGTGTCGGCCGGCAACGACGTCGTCGCCGCCTGGTTCGAGCTCAAGACCGAACTGTTGCGGCCAATCACCGAGAACCCCGACCACCCCGAGCACGACCAGGCGCGCCACTTCGCCGCCAAGGCCATGCAGACCGCGATCAGCTTGCGCAGCAAGGAGGACCAGCGATGACCACCATTCCAACGCCCGTGCTGCTCGTCGGCCTGACCGTCACGCTGCTCGCGGGATGCAAGCCGCTCCCGGAACAGGACACCGAACCGCGCCCGGCCGTGGAGTTCTCCACGAGCTGCGACGAGAACGACGTCGCCTTCAACGTGGAGCCCAACACCCTGCAAGCCCGTGCGGCAGCACAGGAGTGGTGCACGAAGTCCGGTGCCGCGATCAACAACATGCCGTGGCCGTCCGGCTTCCGCCCGGTGCCGCTGGAGGGACAGCGATGAACCTCCCCCTGCCCATCCTGCTGACCGTTCTCGCGCTCGCCGTTGTCGCCGTGATCGTGCTGTGGAAGGTGCTGCTGATCGGTGGCGGCATCCTCGCCGCGCAGTGGCTGATGTTCACCGCTGCTGCCGACAACCCGGCTCTTCAGTTCGCCGTGCTCGCGGTGCCCGCCCTCGTCGTGGCCGCCGTCATCACTCACCGCATGCCCGCCCACCGGAGCCGTCACGCCGCGCCCGGTTTTGGCTCCCGTTCCCGTGTCGCTGAGGAGGCTGCGCGATGACTAGCGCCTACCCGACCCCGATCGACAAGCTGACCGAGCAGGTTCGCACGCTGGCCACGGAGCAGGGTGCATGGCCGTCACTGCGGCAGATCAAGCAGCGGTGCAACGTCGGCCACCCGAAGGCCGTGGACGCCCTGGCGGCGTTGCGCGCCACGGGTTTCGACCCGGCCACGCCGGACGGCGAGACCGTTCAGGTGGTTGTGCCGGAGCGGCGCTTGCACTCCGTGCCCACCTCGGAGTCGCGGGAGTCCGATGAGGACCAGGCGGACTCCGCGACGGTCACGACCACCGCCGTGAGCGACCAAGCCCCCGTCATGGCCGAAACTGCCGACGAGGCCAGCACGGTTGCAGAACCGGCCATGAACGCTCCCATGGTGGAGGTTCCCGCCGATGTCACGTCCCCTGCGCAGAACGCGGCGGAGCCCACCCGGACGTCGGGCCTGTGGCGGAACGTGCCGCTGTACCTGATCGCTCTGGGCGCATTCGTCGCGATCTGGGGCGGCTGGGTGGGTCTGGGTCAGCTCACCGGTTTCGGCCCGGTGAACCTGCTGCCTGGCATCGGGAACGGCTGGACGCTCAACACCGCGATCACGCTGCCGCTGGGTATGGAGGCCTACGCCGCGTACGCGATGCGGGTGTGGCTGGACCGGTCCAAGTCCGCGCTGGCACGGCGGTTCGCGATGTGGTCGACCTTCGCCGCGCTGCTGCTCGGGATGAGCGGCCAGGTCGCGTACCACCTGATGCAGGCCGCTGGCATGTCTGCTGCGCCGTGGCAGATCACCACGTTCGTCTCCTGCCTGCCCGTGCTGGTTCTCGGTGGCGCGGCGGCCCTGGTCCACCTGTCCCACGACACGTCTGAGGTGCAGCGATGACCGTCGACCAGACCACCAATCCGACCGGCACCGAGACCACTGGAGAGGAGACCACCGTGCCCAGCAATGTCCGTGAGCTGCGACCGGGCACGGCGGTCGAGGTCGCTCCCGTGGTCGTCGACGCCGAGATCGTGGACGAGGACCAGGGCGACGCTGAGGCGACCGAACCGGCCGAGGTGACGCTGGTCGACCAGCCGGGCGGAGACTCGATCGACTGGGTTCGCCGGTTGCAGCAGGCCAAGCGGGAACCGATCCTGCCCGAGTACCTGCGGTCCATGAGCGAGGCCAAGGCCACCGCGAAGTGGGTGGCGGGCTACTACGCCCACACCGCTGGCTATCACGTGGTGCGCTCGCCGCTGTACGGGCTGCGCCTGGCCGTGCGCGCTCCGCGTGGCGTGCTGCTGCTCGCCGCGGCGACCGGCCGGTGGGTGTCCGACGCCGAAGGCCGCCAGGTGCGGGCAGCGTCGGTGCGCTCCGATGACGCCGCGACCTACCTGCGATTGTCGGCGCAGCGTGACGCCCGTGTGCGGTTCCGCGCCGTTGTGCTCGGGATCGGTCTGCTGGTCGGTGTGCCCGCGCTGATGCTGCTGCCCGACGCCGTGCCGAGCTGGGTGATGTGGGCGTGCAGCGCGCTGGCGCTGGCGGTGCTGGGCAAGCTCGGGACCCCGGCCGACAAGCCTGTCGTTTCCCCCGCCGTGGTGGCCAGCCGGTACGCCAAGCTCACCAGCGACGCGGTTACCCAGGCGCTGGCGTCGCTCGGTATCGCCTCGATCAACCAGGCGCTCAAGGCCGATCCGAGGTCCATCGGGTTCGTCTCGCCGATCCACAAGGACGGCCCCGGCTGGCGCGCTGAGATCGACCTGCCGGGCGGTGCGACGGCCGAGGACATCATCAAGAACCGCTCCAAGCTCGCCTCCGCGCTCGGCCGGCCGTTGGGCTCGGTGTGGCCGGAAGGCCGCGCGGACATCAGCCCGGCACGCCTGGTGTTGTGGGTGGGCGACGAGGACATGAGCCAGGCCAAGCAGCCCGCGTGGCCGCTGCGCAAGGGCGACGCGATCGACCTGTTCGACCCGCAGCCGTTCGGCACGGACGTGCGTGGCAACTGGGTGCGTTTCACGCTGATGTTCGTCTCCGGTGTCATCGGGGCGGTGCCGCGTATGGGCAAGACGTTCGCGTTGCGGCTGCTGCTGCTCATCGCCGCTCTGGACCCGCGTGCCGAGCTGCACGTGTTCGACCTCAAGGGAACCGGTGACCTCTCGCCGCTGGAGCCCGTGTCGCACCGCTACCGCGCCGGGGACGAGGAAGACGACATCCTCTACGCGCTGACCGCGTTGCGAGAGCTGCAGAAGGAGCTGCGCCGCCGCGCCAAGGTGATCCGGGAGCTGCCGCGCGACCTGTGCCCGGACAGCCAGCTCACCACGGAGCTTGCGTCGAAGAAGTCGCTGGGCCTGCACCCGATCGTCATCGGTGCCGATGAGGTGCAGATCTGGTTCGAGCACAAGGACCACGGTGCCGAGATCGAGGAGATCGTGACCGACCTGGTCAAGCGCGGCCCGGCCACGGGCATCGTGACTCTGCTGGCCACGCAGCGCCCGGACTCCAAGTCGATCCCCACGCAGATCAGTGACAACGCCATCCTGCGGTACTGCCTCAAGGTGGCCGGTCAGGTGCCCAACGACATGGTGCTTGGCACGTCCAGCTACCAGAACGGCGAGCGCGCCACGCAGTTCAACTTCAAGCGGGACAAGGGAGTTGGCCTGCTCAAGGGCGTCGTGGACGAGACGACCACGGTCAAGGGCGTCAAGTTCAACGGCCCGGACTCCGAGGCGCTGGTAGCCCGCGCACGGGCGCATCGCCTGGCAGCAGGCCGGATCACCGGCTACGCCGCTGGCCTTGACGTCACCGTGGACGAAACCGAGTCGGCCGCGAACACGCTGCTTGCCGACCTGCTCAACGTGTTCGGCGACAAGGACAAGCGCTGGTCGGAGTCCCTTGTGGACGCCCTGGCGGAGTTCCGGCCCGACCAGTACGGCCCGTGGGGCGAGCTGGACGGCGGCACCGCCAAGGCAACCCAGCTCGCCGCCGCGCTCAAGCCGTTCGGCATCGGCACCGGGCAGGTGTGGGGCACCGACCGGGAGACGGGCAAAGGCGCCAACCGCAAGGGCGTCGAACGTGCTCACATCGCCGCCGCACTCACCGAGCGTGACAAGAAAGCGAAGCGGGCGTAACCCCGCCACGGGTCTAGGTCTAGCGGCAGACCCCCTCTAGACCTAGACCCCCCACTAGACCACCACATACCGCCTGATCAGCGCCCTAGTGCCTAGAGGGCTTGGTCTCGCGCACCCAAAAACAGCCCCAGGAGGGCAATCTCATGACCCCCAAGGCCGTGACCCGCCTGACCTTACTCGCCGCCCTGATCGTTGCTCTCAGTGACATCGCGCCGCAGTGGCGCGGCCACGCCTGGCTGCTGCTTGCAGCATCCGCCCTGGTCTACGTCCTGTCGTGCTGGGCCTTCCCGTACCGGGACTGCCGCGCCTGCAAGGGACTCGGCCGCTCCGGCCGACGTCTGGGCGGCTTCCGGCTGTGCCACAGCTGCGACGCCACGGGCCGCCAGTTGCGCGCCGGACGTAAGGCGCTCAACGCCGTACGCCGCCACCGCTCTCGCGCTCGCTGACAAACCACAGCTCACCAAGGGGACGTGACATGTGCAGATCAGGCGGACGCCGCTGCAAGGGAAGCGCCAACAGCAGCCGCGCCACCCAGACCGCCCGTCAGCAGCGCAGCCGCGCCCGGCGCGCACTGCGCCAGGCACGCGCCGCAGGCGACGACAGCGCCGCACAGCAGGCACAGCAACGACTCGACGACGCCAACGCAATCCTCAAGCGCCACAAGGAGAATCGCGTGTCCAGCCACGACAGCCACGATGCCGACCAGCAGCCGCGCGACGACGCCGCACGTCAGCACGGGGACGTGACCAACATCGTGCACGGCGAGATCCGTGGTTTTCAGGCCGACGTCATCAACGGCGGCTTGACCTTCGACGCCTCCACGGGCCGCTTCACCATCGGCAACGACCGAGGTGACGGAGGGGACGTGACTGCGCCGCATGGGGTGCACATCAACAACTTCACGCAGTCCGCTGGACGGGTTGGCAGCCAGAACGACATCAACCGCGACGACGTCACCCTCACCGTCGGAAGCACGCGAAACGACAGTGCCCACGCCCAAGACCGTGCGCGCCACCAGGAAGAACGTGCGCGGTACCGACAGGAACGGGCGCAGTACAGGGCAGAGCGCGCGGCGCGTGCAGGCACGTCGCAGCCGCCCAGCGGGGGCTTCAACGTCCACACCGGACCAGACGGCACGGGTCCCGTGAACATCACCGACGACAACGGCAACACGCTCTTGCAGGCCGGAACCGTGCACGGCGGCATCTGGGTCAACGGCAAACGCGTCCAGTAGCACGCTCCGTCCCTGGTCATCGCAGGGACGTGACATCTCGCTTTCCTTACGCCATAGGAGATCTCGTCATGTCTACGAACATGCTGCTGGACCACGCACTCACCGCAGCACAGATGGGCTACTACGTCTTCCCGCTGCGCCCCGGCACCAAGCGCCCCGCGCTCCACAAGGCGGAGCGGTGCCCGCGTACCGGAGCGTGCCACGACGGCCACAAGGGATGGGAGCAGCGGGCCACCACGGACCCGGACGTGATCGAGCGCTGCTGGTCGGCAGGGCCGTTCAACATCGGCATCGCCACCGGACCGAGCGGACTGGTCGTGGTTGACCTCGACACCCGCAAGTCACCCGCCGATGTTCCCCCGCCACGCTGGAACCGGGAGGGGGTCGTCGACGGCCACGACGTCTTCCGCTCCCTCTGCAGGGACGCGGGTGAGGACATTCCGTGGGAGACCAGGACGGTGAGCACCGCCCGCCATGGGACGCACTTCTACTTTCGTGAGCCGTCGACTGTGGAGCTGCGCAACACCGAGGGCGAGCACGGCAACGGACTCGGATGGAAGGTCGACACCCGCGCGCACGGCGGCTACGTCGTCGCCCCCGGCTCGATCACTCCAGACGGCGAGTACCGGCTCACCAAGGACGCCCTTCCGCTGCCCCTCCCGGTGTGGCTGGTCCACTGCCTCACTCCTAGGCCACGTACGGCCGTCTCAGCGCCCGTTGTGGTGCCCGCACAGCGGTTGCCCCGCTACGTCACCGCCGCACTCGACGGCGAGTGCGACAAACTCTCAGCGGCCCAACCAGGCACCCACGACAAGGCCGCGTTCGTGGCGGGCATCGCTCTCGGGCAACTCGTCGGTGCCGGAGTGCTCCCCTCGGCTACAGCAGAAGCCCGTCTCATGGCAGCCGCCACGAACCTGATCAGCGGTGAATGCGACTGCACCGAGGCCAAGGTGCGCCGCAACGTCCGCAACGGCATCACAGCCGGAGCCTCACGGCCGCGAACTTTGCCGGCCGAATCCAACGCCCGCCCCACCGCCACGACCACGCCCCTGTTCACCGAACGAGGTGCGGCATGAACACACGGTTCTTGCTCGGCACGCATCAGCCTGGATGGCTCGGCAAGGCCGGTGTGCCACTGTTCGTCGCCGATCCCCGGTTGCGGGTCTACAAGACGCTGCCGCGCGCAGCTGCGCCGTGGGCACTCGACTCCGGTGGCTTCACGGAGTTGCAGTACTTCGGCCGCTGGACCATCACGCCTGCCGAGTACGTGGCGCGCGTTCGCCGCTACCGCGACGAGATCGGCCACCTCGACTGGGCCGCGCCACAAGACTGGATGTGCGAACCGGTCGTCATCGCGGGCGGACAGTTCGGCCCCCTGCGGTTCGTCGGCACTCACCTCTCGGTGATCGAGCACCAACGCCGCACCGTGGACAACATCGCGCAGCTGCGAGACATGGCACCTGACCTACCGTTCGTACCTGTCATTCAGGGCTACACCCGAGACGAGTACCTGAACTGCGTCGACCTGTATGACAAAGCAGGGTTCGACCTCACAACCGAACCGCTGGTAGGACTCGGATCAGTGTGCCGTCGCCAGGCAACCGGGGAAGCGCACGACATCATCCGCGCGCTGCACGCCTGCGGAATCACGCGCCTGCACGGCTTCGGCGTCAAAACCCTCGGGTTGCAGCGCTACGGCGACCTGCTGGCCTCTGCCGACTCGCTGGCGTGGTCACGAGACGGCCGCTTGAAGCGGCGACCGGTGTGCGGCTCCACACGACACAAAAACTGCGCCAACTGCCTGACGTTCGCGTTGGAGTGGCGCTCCCGCCTGCTCGATCAGATCGCCCCGGCCCCGCAACTGCGGCTGTTCGACCTCGGAGGTGCGGCATGACCACGACCACCCTCAACGGCGCGCAGATCCTCGACGACGTCCAGGCGTTCCTGTCGCGGTTCAACGCCTTCCCTGACGAGCACTGCGCGCCCATGTTGGCGCTCTGGTACGCCCACACCTGGGCAGCCGAGCACTTCTACATCACCCCGCGACTCGTGCTGTCCAGCGCGGAACCCGGCTCCGGCAAAACCCGCGTGCTCGAAGTCTCCCGCCACCTGGTCCGCACGCCGGAGATGACGTTCTCCGCCACCCCGGCAGCGTTGTTCCGCATGGTCGGTGCCGGACCGCTCACCATCCTGTTCGACGAGGTCGACGCCATTTTTGACAGCAAGGGTGGCGGTAACGAGGACCTCCGCGCGCTGGTCAACGCCGGATACAAGCGCTCTGCCACCGTGGCCCGCTGCAAAGGCGACGCGGGAAACATGGTCATTGAGCGGTTCCCCGTCTACGCACCTGCCGCGTTGGCCGGAATCGCCGGACGCATGCCAGACACCATCACTACCCGCGCCATCACCATCCACATGCGCCGCCGTCGCCCTGACGAACGAGTGGAGGCGTTCCGCGAACGGACCGTGGAAGAGCAGTCCGCACCGATTCGTGAGGCACTCGCCACGTGGATGGAGGTAGTGGGCGAACGTGTCGGGGCCGCCTACCCGGACATGCCTGAGGGCGTCACCGACCGTGCCGCCGAAATCTGGGAACCGCTGCTCGCAATCGCTGACTTTGCGGGCGGGCGTTGGCCCGAGACCGCGCGCGCCGCGTGCCTGCACTTCGTAAAGGCCGCGCAAACCAACCCGACGTCCGAGCGAATCCGGCTGCTGGCCGATCTCCGCAGCGTTTTCAGCGACCGTGGCGTGACCCGCATGAGCACCGTGGAAATCCTCGCCGTCCTGCACAGCATGGACGAAGCGCCATGGGGCGACTACTACGGCAGGCCGATCAACGCCCGCCAATTGGCGATGGAACTCAGCGCGTACGGCGTCAAGGTCACCGCTTTCAAGAACGGTGCCAAGACGTTCAAGGGCTACGTCATCGACGGCCCTAACGGTCTGGGCGATGCATGGGCGCGCTACCTGCCGGAGCCGAAGTCTGACGAGAACTCGGAAGGTGAGCACTGATGAACGAGAACATCGAGACGCCTGTCGAGCACATCGTGTTGACGGTCGAGCAGGCAGCAAAGCGCCTCAACATTGGTCGGACGCTCATGTACGAACTCGTCACCACTGGTGTCGTCGAATCGGTGCACATCGGTCGCCTGCGCCGGGTTCCTTTGCAGGCGCTCACGAACTACGTCAACAAGCTCATGGCCAGCACGCCGAACCCGGAAGCCGCGTAGGGGGACAAAATGGGACGCAAGTCGAATGGTGAATCGAGCATCTACGAGGGTTCTGACGGCTACTGGCACGGGCGCGTGACGGTCGGCACGAAGGACGATGGCAGCCCGGATAGGCGGCATGTTCAGGCCAAGACACGGCCCGAGGTCGCGAGGAAGGTTGCGAAGCTCGAACAGGAGCGCGACGCGGGCAAGGTGCGCAAGACCGGTAAGGCCTGGACGGTTGAGAAGTGGCTGAATCACTGGTTGGAGAACATCGTTGCTCCACCCGCGATCACGGAGAACGCGTTCAGCGCGTACGAGGTAGCGGCACGCGTGCACCTCATTCCCGGCATCGGAAAGCACCGGATCGACAAGCTCGAACCGGAGCACCTGGAAAAGCTGTACCGGAAGATGATCCGGGAGGGTGCGAAGTCGTCGCGTGCTCACCAGGTCCACCGGACGATTCGAGCGGCGTTGAACATCGCTGTCCGGCGCAAGTACATCACCGAGAATCCCGCCTTGATTGCGCGTGCTCCGAAGATCGAGGAATTCGAGGTCGAGCCCTACTCGGTGGACGAGGTCAAGAGGCTGCTCGAAACGGCGCAGAAGCGTCGTAACAGCGCCCGATGGGCGATCGCTCTCGCGCTCGGACTGCGGCAGGGTGAGGCGTTGGGCCTGAAGTGGGCTGACGTGGATCTCAAGCTCGGCACGCTGACCGTGCGACGTAGCCGCCTGCGTCCTCGGTGGAAGCACGGATGCGACGACCAGCCGTGCGGACACAAGCTCGGCGGACACTGCCCGCAGCGGGTCGCGTTGCGGCAGGAAACGGCCGGTACGAAGTCGAGGGCAGGCACGCGAGGCATCGGCCTACCTGACGAGTTGGTGGCGCTGCTGAAGCAGCACAAGACCACTCAGGACAGGGAGCGGCGGCAGGCCGCACAGCTCTGGACGGAGACCGGTTACGTGTTCACCACGGCGACCGGTGGTCCACTGAATCCACGCACGGACTACACCGAGTGGAAGAACCTGTTGAAGGCTGCCAAGGTGCCGGACGGTCGGCTTCACGACGCCCGCCACACGGCGGCAACGGTGCTGCTGCTGCTCGGTGTGGCTGAGCGAACGGTGATGGGGATCATGGGCTGGTCGAACACGGCGATGGCTGCCAAGTACCAGCACATCACCGCCTCGATTCGGCGAGACGTCGCTCAGCGCGTCGGTGGGCTGCTCTGGGAGCCTGCCGAAACGGCCGACGAGAGCGATGACGAGGACGGCGCGGCAGGGGTGCCGATTCCGGCCTAGCGGCCACAACTGAGACGGGAACTGAGACTAAACGTCAGAGCCCCGATCACCGGAAGTGGTGATCGGGGCTCTGACCTGCGGTGGCGGTGGGATTTGAACCCACGGAGGCTTGCACCTCACACGCTTTCGAGGCGTGCTCCTTCGGCCGCTCGGACACGCCACCGGTAAGAACAATACACAGCCGGATCCAGCGGGTTAACGCTGGGTCCGGAAGAAGCGTTCGAGCAGGTCAGCGCACTCCTCTTCGAGCACACCGCCGTGCACCTCCGGCCGGTGGTTGAGCCGGCGGTCGCGAACGACGTCCCAGAGCGACCCCACAGCGCCCGTCTTGGGCTCCCAGGCGCCGAAGACGAGACGAGAAACACGCGCCAGCACCAGGGCGCCCGCGCACATCGTGCAGGGTTCCAACGTGACCGCGAGGGTGCAGCCGTCGAGGCGCCAGCCATCGCCGTACTTGGTGGCCGCCTCGCGCAACGCCAGGATCTCGGCGTGCGCCGTCGGGTCGCCGAGTGCCTCACGGGCGTTGCAGGCTTCGGCGAGCACCGAGCCGTCGGGCGCGAAGACGACGGCGCCGATCGGGACGTCGGCACCGGCACCGGCGGCCGCCTGGATGGCCCTGCGGACGAGGTCGGAGTCGTTCACGCCTGGATCGTGTCGAGCAGCTTCGTGAACTCGTCGATGAAGCCGATGCGCTGGGCGATCATCTGGAGCTGCTCGTCCGGGTAGAGGTCGACCTGGTCGACGATGATCTGGAGCTCGTGCGCGGGCATGCCGAGGTCGGACAGCACCCCGAGATCGCCCTCCGGCCAGAGCTCGGTGTCCTCCTCATCCGGCGGTTCGACGCGCAGGAGGTCCAGGACGTCGGCTGCGATGTCGTAGTCCAGGGCGGCGGCCGCGTCGGAGAGCAGCAACGCCACGCCGCCAGGCACGGGGCGCAGGATGATGAAGAACTCGTCGTCGACCGCGAGCAGACCGAACACGGCGCCGGTCGACCTCAGTTGGCGCAGCTGTGTGATCGCCGCGTCCAGCTCCGACAGCGCGGAGCTGTCCATCCTGCTGCACCGCCAACGGCCGTCCTCCCGGACGACCGCGACCGCGAAGCCGTTGACCGGCTCCTGCTCTGTCATGAGCACACCGTAGGGCCCAGACGACCTTCCCGGTAGCTGAGGTGGTGCGACTATCGAAGGATGAGCACAAACACGCCGGACCCCCGTTTCGTCGGACTGCTCGAGGGGGCGCGCTCGCTGCAGCCCCGCACGGTGGCGCTTCGCAGGCAGATCCACCGCCATCCTGAACAGGGACTTCAGCTCCCCAGGACGCAGGCGGCCATCCTGCACGCGTTGGACGGGCTGCCGCTCAAGGTCACGAAGGGTGAGTCGACCACCTCGGTGGTGGCGGTGCTCGAGGGTGATCGGCCCGGGCCGACCGTGCTCCTGCGCGGCGACATGGACGGGCTGCCGCTCCAGGAGGACACCGGGCTGTCCTACGCGTCCGAAGTGGACGGGAACATGCACGCGTGCGGGCACGACACGCACGTGGCGATGCTGGCCTCGTCCGCGCGGCTGCTCTCCGACCGCAGGGACGCGCTCAGGGGCAAGGTGCTCTTCATGTTCCAGCCGGGCGAGGAGGGCCATCACGGCGCCCGGTACATGATCGAGGAAGGCCTGCTCGACGACGGCGTGGAGAAGGCGTTCGCGCTGCACATCACGTCCAAGATGAAGTCGGGCGTGGTGACGTGCCGGCCTGGGCCGATCATGGCGTCCGCGGACACGTTCCACATCCACGTGAAGGGACGCGGCGGGCACGGGGCGATGCCGCACAACGCCCTGGACCCGGTGCCGGCCGCCGCGGCGATGGTCGGCGCGATCCAGACGATGCTCGGGCGCCGGATCAGCGTGCACGAGCCGGCCGTGGTGACGGTCGCGCAGATCAACGCCGGTACGACGACGAACATCATCCCGGAGACGGCGACGCTGGACGGGACGATCAGGACGTTGTCCGAGGCCACCCGCAAAGAGGTGCACAAGGAGCTCAAGCAGGTCGTCAAGCACACGGCCGCCGCCCACGGGTGCCACGCCGAGGTCAGCATCGTGCCGGGGTATCCGGTGACGGTGAACGACGACCAGGTCGGGCAGCACGTCGTGGACCTGGCGGCGAAGGCGATGGGGCCGACCTGGAGCGAGCCGATGCAGGATCCGCTGATGGGTGCCGAGGACTTCTCGTACGTGCTGCAGCGGGTGCCTGGCGCGTTGGCGTTCCTCGGGGCGTGCCCGCGCGGAATCGACCTGGACGAGGCCGCTCCCAACCACTCGAACCGCGTGTTGTTCGACGAGGCGGCGATGGAGCACGGCGTGGCGATGTACGCGGCGTTCGCGCTGGACGCCCTCCGGTAGTTCCGAGCACGGGTCGCACGGAATGATGGGCGCCGTGCGAGACGTGTGCGTGATCGGACTGGGACTGATCGGCGGCTCCGTGCTGCGGGCCGCCAAGGCTGCCGGGCGCACCGTGTGGGGTGCGACCGCCAGCAAGGACGACGCGGACAAGGCGCGCGCTGAGGGCTTCGACATCACGAGCATCGACGAGGCCCTCAGCCGCGACGCCGAGGCGCTCGTCGTGCTCGCGGTGCCGCTGCCCGCGCTGCCGGACCTCCTGCGCAAGATCCCCAAGGGCACCCGCCTCACGGACGTCACCAGCGTCAAGGGCCCCGTCCACGACGCCGTGCACCGGTACGCGCCCGAAGTTCGCTTCGTCGGCGGGCACCCCATGGCGGGCACGAGCCGCAGCGGCTGGGACGCGGGCTCGGACACCCTCTTCCAGGGCGCGGCCTGGGTCGTCACGCCCGAGGAAGCCGACGATCACCTCAACGACGTCATGCAGCTCGCGCTCGATCTCGGCGCCCACGTCGTCCCGACCACGCCGGAGGAGCACGACGAGGCGGTCGCGCGGATCAGCCACCTCCCGCACGTCATGGCGGCGATCCTGGCCGCGGTTGGCGCGGACGGCGGACCGCTGGCGATGGCGCTCGCGGCAGGCAGCTTCGGCGACGGCACGCGGGTCGCGGGCAGCAGGCCGGAACTCGTCCGCGCGATGTGCGAGGGGAACCGGGACGCGCTCCTGATGGCCGTCGACGACGCGCTCGGCAGGCTCGGGGCGGCGCGAGGGTCGCTCGCGTCGACCGGCGGTCTCGCCAAGACGATCGAGGCCGGCCACGACGGCAGAAACATGCTGGTCAACCAGCCGCAACGAACGCCGATCACCATCGACCTGACCAAGCCGGGAGCACTGGCTGCACTGCGGAACCTCGGGTCGCGCGGCGGACGCGTCGTTGGGCTGAACGGCAGCACCGCCACAGCGGAAACATCGTAGGGTCGCCGGGTGGATCGACGGACGCTCGCCGGTGGACTCGGTGGCCTCGCGCTCGTCGTCGCCGCTGTCGTGGCGCTGCGCACGGGCGATGCGCCGGACACGTTGAAGCGCGAGATCGACGACGGCGTCGAGGCCGTGCAGCAGCAGGAGCCCGTGAAGCCCGCCAACGCCAGGGCTCAGGCGCTCGACGCGGACGCGCTGCAGATCGCGTGGAACGGCTCGGCGTCGGCCTACGAGGTGCGCTGGAACGGCAACGAACAGCTCGTACCCGGCCCCGAGGTCGAAATTCCGGGACTGAGCCCCGAAGAGCAGGTCGAGGTCGAGATCCGGGCGGTCAGCGCCACCGGCAAGCGGTCGGAACCGCTCAAGATCGCCGCGACGCCCAAGGACCTCTACGACGACAAGTGGGACGACCAGCTCGTCGGGCAGGTGGACAGGTTCGACGGGCCGGAGGCGCTCGACCCGAGGAAGTGGCGGATCGAGGCGGAGCCCGAGTGCCTGGGGCTGCGGCCGTTCGGGCCGAGCAAGCGCATCGACGTCGACTGCTCGATGGCCGCGTTCCAGTCGAACACGCCCATCCGGTTCGGAGTGCCGGCGAGCGACGGCGCGACCGGCAGAGCGGTCATCAGCGTCGCGGGTGCGGTTGAATCGAGCCACGTGCAGCTCACGCTGCTGCCCGACCCTTGGCAGTACCTCAACGAGACCGACAACCAGCCCCGCGGAGCGGTCAGTCTCGACATCACCACTCAGGGCACGCGGATCGTCGCGGACCCCGACCTGCCCCGCACCGGCAAGCAGGTCCAGCTCGGCGACGCGCCGCTGACCGGGCTCGTGGCGGGCGTGCGGCACCGGTGGGAGATGCGGGTGCTTCCCGACGCGGTCCTCGCGCTGCGAGACGGTGTCGTGGTCGCCTACGAACCGGTGGCCATCAAGGAACCGGTGGTCCACCCCAGGATCCGCATCGACGGCGGCGGCTTCCTGGACGCGTTCGGCGTCGGCGGTGTACCGGAACGCTGCCTGCCCACCGAGGTCATCCCGCTGCTGCGGGACGCGGAGGTGCCGGAGGACGCGGTCGCGGCCAAGATCGTCACGCCGGAACCGGGCAACCAGGTCGGGGTCACCGACCTCCCGGCCGGCACCAGGAAGGTCGCGGCAGCCCACCCGGCTCAGCTCGTGGTCTTCCGCAAGCCGGAGAGCCGTCCCGGCACCCTGCCGAAGCTCGCGGACCGGCCGGGCGGGATCAAGATCGGCGGGCCCAGACTGCACGTCATGCACGAGGACGGCAGCAGGCCACCGCAGCCCCTCCCGCACCACGGCCGCATCCTCGTCACGGCCGAGATCAACGCCATCGGGCACCGCGGCATCGAGCTCGAGCTCGACGGCAGGCGGATCGTCGCGCTGCCGACCAACGAGCAGGGCGCAGCAGTACCGGGAAGGCACGAGTTCTGGCTCGACGCGAAGAAGTTGGCTCCCGGGTCGCACGCTCGGCTCAAGCTGAGCGTCCTTCCGGCGGACCATGGTGAACCCGTTACCACCGAAACCGTGTTCGAGCTGGGCAAAACGCCTTAGCGTGACCGCATGAAGCGGGTCGCCTTCGCCGTCGCAGGGCTCGCGTTGGTGGTCGGCGTGGTCTTGCTGCGCGACACCGACGGGGGCGAGTCGACCTTGCCCACGGCTCCCCCGCCGCCGACGAAGCTGAAGCCGTTCGAGGCGGAGCAGGTGCTCGTGCCAGGCCCAACGGGTCGTCCGAGCGCACCGGCGAACGTCGTCGCGCGCACCGGCCACCACAAGATCCAGCTCAACTGGTCCGGCGACGCCCCCGCCTACGAGGTGCGCTGGGGCGAGCGGACCAAGCTCGTCACCAGGCCGGGCACGCAGCTCAACGGCCTGGAGAACGAGCGCGAGCAGCAGATCGAGATCCGCTCGGTCGACTCGTTCGGCCAGCGGTCCCAGCCCACGAAGACCAAGGCGACACCCCGCGCGGACAGCGCCCAGTACACGTTCGTCGACCGCTTCGACCAGACCGACGAACCCGACCTGCAACGCTGGCGGCTCGCCAAGCGCACCGACTGCGCCCGCGCGACGTCGGGAGACGGCGAGGACCACGACCGGCTGGTCGTCAGCAGCAGCTGCGGTACGCGAGCGGTGTCGTTGAGGTCGCGCACACCGTTCGTCCGCAGCGACGACGAGAGCCGGTTCGTGATCGAGACCGACGCCCCGAGCACCGGCGGCAAGCTGCTGCTGGATCTCGTGCCCGGCCCGGTGAGCGTCCAGGGCGATCCGGTGCTGCCCAACGCCATCCGCGCGACAGTCTCCACCGACGCCTCCGGCAACTCGATCGTCGAGCTCGCCCCGAACGGCACCGCGACCAAGGCCATCCCGGCCGCGGTGCCGGGCGTGACCGTGCGCTGGGAGATCGTGCTGACGAAGAACGGCACACAGGTCACCCGTGACGGCGAAGTCGTCGCCACCAGCCCGTTCGTGCCGGAGTGGCGCGAGGCGACGGCACTGGTCGGCGTCGCGGCACTCGCGGGCGACCGGATCCGCGCCGGCATCGACCTCATCGGCTACCGGACCGCCAAGGCCGACGCGCCGCCCGCCGTGCCCACGCCGCAGGTGCGCGTCGACGGCCCGGTCAGCAGTGCCCTGCCGATCCCGGACGTCACCGCTGGCCAGCTGCGCATCGCGCTGATCCCGTCGAGGGAGAGCGAGCCGGTGGCTGCTGTGAAGATCAACGGCATCGAGGTGCCGCTGCGCCCCGCCGTGCCTGGCACGCCGTGGAAACCGGGCGCGGAATACCCGGCCGTCGCCGACCTGCCCAAAGAGGCCTTCACCGACAACCTCAACGTCGCGCTGGTGACGCGGGAACGCATCCAGGTCACTCACACCGACGTCGAACTCACCGGCGCCAAGAGCCCTCCGCAGCGCCAGTCCGGCACACCGCTCGTCGACGCACGGCCGGTGCTCGCCGACCCCGTTCCCGAGGTCCTCGACGCGAGCGGCCAGCCCATCGAGAACGGCGCCGCGTTCAACCGGGGACGAGTGGTCCTGGAGGTCCGCATCAGCGCCCTCGACTCGGCCGTCGCGGGTCTCGCCGGGTTCGAAGTGCGGCTCGACGGCACCCACGTCGCGACCGTGCCGACCACGGCGGACGGACCGGCCGCCGCCGGCCGGTGGCGGATTTCACTGAACACCGCACAACTGGCGGCGGGTGCGCATGCGGTCGAGGTCAGGGCCTTCAGCACCGATCCAGAAGTGCACCCCGAAACGGGTTATGTTCCCTTCTTGTTGAAGCCCTAGTGGCTCACTATGGGGACATGGCCCGCGCACTCATCCTCGACGCAGCCCGTACTCCGTTCGGCAGGTACCGCGGAGGTCTTTCCGGCATCAGGGTGGACGACCTCGCGGCGCTGCCGATCGTCGACCTGCTGCGCCGCTATCCCGGCCTCGACCTCGCGCGCATCGACGACGTGCTGCTGGGCGACGCGAACGGCGCCGGCGAGGACAACCGCAACGTGGCCCGCATGGCCGCGCTGCTGGCGGGCCTGCCGGTGTCCGTGCCGGGCGTGACGCTGAACCGTCTCTGCGCCTCCGGTGGCGAGTCGGTCGTCCAGGGCGCGCGGGCGCTCGTCTCCGGTGACGCGGACCTGCTGGTCGTCGGCGGGGTCGAGGGCATGAGCCGGGCGCCGTTCGTGACGGCACGGCCGGACAAGGCCTTCCCGGACCGGATGGAGACCGTGTCGACGGCCCTGGGCTGGCGGCTGGTCAACCCGCGGATGCCCAAGCACTACACGGTTCCGCTGGGCCTGGCCGCCGAGAACGTCGCCCACGAACTGGGCATCACGCGCGAGCAGATGGACAACTTCGCCCTGCGCTCACACCGGCGCGCCGCTGCGGCGTGGGATGCGGGAGTGCACGAGGGCTTCGCATTCGCCGTGCAGCTGCCGGACGGAACCGCGGTCCGGCGCGACGAGAACGTCCGTGCCGACACGAGCCTCGACAAGCTCGCGAAGCTGAAGCCGGCCTTCTCGGAGCACGGTTCGGTGACTGCGGGCAACGCTTCTCCGTTGAACGACGGCGCTTTGGCCGCGTTGATGGGCACGGAGACCATCGCGGCTGAGCTCGGCGTCGAGCCGCTCGCCGAGGTGCTCGGCAGCGCGACGACCGGTGAGGAGCCGCACCGGTTCACGATCGCGCCGGTGTCGGCGATCCGGAAGTTGTTGAAGCGCCTGCACCTCGACGCCGCCGACGTCGACCTGTGGGAGATCAACGAGGCGTTCGCGGCCATGGCGCTGTCGGTGCTGCACCATCTGCCGGAGATCGACCGCGAGAAGGTCAACGTCCACGGTGGAGCGATCGCCTACGGCCACCCGCTCGGTGCTTCGATGCCGCGCGTGATCATCGACGTGGCACGGCACCTGCGCGCGCGTGGTGGTGGCGTCGGCATCGCGGCCGCGTGTGTGGGTGTCGGCCAGGGCGTGGCGGTCGCCGTCCGGGTCTAGTTCTTGGAGTGCAGGATCTCGCGGGCCTGCTCGGCCGCGCGGACGATGCTCTCCGACACGAAGTCGAGGAACCGCGCGATGTTCTCCAGGCGCGTGGCGGCCGGGGTGCCGACGCCGAGAACGCTGACGCCCTGGCGCGCGGCCTCGGCGAGCTGCCTCGTGCCGGTGGCGCTGGCGATCATCGACTGGTACCAGATGTCGCCCTCGTCGACGACATAACGCTCGCGGCGGCGTTCGTCGCGCACGCGGCCGATCAGGCCCTGGCCTTCGAGGTACGACATCGCCTTGGAGACCGACGCCGGACTGACCTGCAGGTGCCCGACCAGCTCTGCCGCGGTGAGGCTGCCGGAGTCGGTGGCGTAGAGGCTGGCGAGCGCCCTGGCCGTCATCTTGGGCAGGCCCTGCCCGACGAAGATGCCGGAGAACGTCTCCTCGAACTCGCGCACCGCCTCCGGGTCGCGCCCGTCGGCCCGCTGGGGTACCTGTCGGCCCTTGGATGCCGCCTGCTTGCGCCGCTGGGCGCGGCGTTCGGTGGCGAGGTGGGCGATGTCGGCCTTGTAGCCCCCGGGGCCGCCGTTCCGCATCACCTCGCGCGTGACCGTCGAGGTGGGACGGTCCAGGCCTCTGGCGATCTCCGCGTAGGAGCGGCCGTCGGCCAGTCCCGCTGCGATCTGACGACGTTCTGACTGGGTGAGTCGGCCCCCTGGCATGCCGCCACCATAGCGTTCATCTTCATCTCATTGCAACGTGATGACCATGATCGTTGCATTCATCTTTCGGGCCCATTGCAACAATATCTAGGCTTTGAGCTGCGACGATACAGATCGTGTGCAACAAAGCTTGTTGCTGACATTCGTGAACGCAACGTAGCTTTTCCCACATCAGAAACAACGAGCCACAGGAGCCGAAGATGCAGAAGTTCGCCACCACCGCCCCGATCGCCGCCATCCTCGACATCCCCGCCGGCCTCGTCCAGCTCATCGCCGCCGACAGGGACGACGCCGCCGTCGAGATCCGCCCCGCGGACGCTTCGAAGAGCCGCGACGTGAAGGCCGCCGAGCAGACCGAGGTCGAGTTCGCCGACGGTGTGCTGCGGATCAAGGGCCAGGCCGGGAACCAGCTCCTCGGCGCGTCCGGCGCGGTCGAGGTCACGGTGCAACTGCCTGCCGGTTCCCGCGTCGAGGCCAAGGCGGCCAGCGCCGAGTTCCGCGGCGTCGGCCGGCTCGGTGACATCGCCTTCGAGGCCGCGCAGAGCGACATCAAGATCGACGAGGCCGCGAGCGTGCGACTGACCACGCAGGCCGGTGACGTCAGCGTCGGCTGCCTCACCGGTTCCGCGGAGATCAACACCCAGAAGGGCGACATCACCATCGGCGTCGCCGCCGGACTGTCCGCCGCCATGGACGCCGGCACCTCCTACGGCCGGATCAGCAACTCCCTCAAGAACAACGGCACCACCGACCTGACGATCCGCGCCACCACCGCGTACGGCGACATCACCGCGCGCAGCCTCTGACAATTCCGAACACTGGGGAGAAACCATGAGCACCACCGCGAACTACCAGGCCGCAGAGAAGCTCTTCCGCCGCTCGGCCGCCCCCGGCGAGCTCGTCGTCGGCGACAAGATCCGTCCACAGTGGATCAACGGTGGTGCCTGCTTCTGGTACCAGGTCCGCGACGGCGCCGACCGCAGGTTCGTACTGGTCGACCCGGCGGCAGGCACCCGTGAGCCGGGCTTCGACCCCACGCCGTACCTGCCGGCGCCCGGCAACCCGCTGGAGGTGTCCTCGCCCGACGGCAAGGTCGCGGTCTCGCGGCGCGGCCACGGCCTGTGGGCGCGGTCCGGCGATCGCGAGTGGGCCCTCACGACCGACGGCTCGGAGAACTACGGGTACGGCTACGGCCCGGACGCCATGAGCTACGGCACGTTGATGCGCAAGTTCGGCCTGCCGCACATGCCGCCCGCACTGGCCTGGTCACCCGACTCGACCAAGGTCCTCGCCCACCGCACCGACGAGCGCAACGTCCGCCAGACGCACCTGATCGAGACCCGCCCTGCCGACGGCAGCGGCCCTCGGGTGCACACCCAGCGGTACGCCTACCCCGGCGACCCGGACATGCCGCTGGCTGAGCTGGTGGTGTTCGACATCGCGGCCGGCACCATGGTCCGCGCCCAGACCGAACCGCTGCTCATGCCGGAGTTCTCACCGATCATGCTCGGCTACGCGTGGTGGGCGTCCGACAGCTCGGCGGTGTACTTCCTCAGCAGGCCGCGCGACCAGCACACCCTCACCCTGAACCGGATGGACGTCTCTTCCGGCCAGGTCGCGGTGGTGCTGAGCGAGACCGGATCCAACCGCGTCGGCCCCAACCAGTTCATGTACGGCACGCCGATCGTGCGGGTGCTGGCCGACGAGGTGCTGTGGTTCTCGCAGCGCGACGGCTGGGGCCACCTCTACCGCTACGACCTGCACACCGGCTCGTTGCTCGGCCAGGTCACCTCGGGCTCGTGGCTGGTGCGCGAGATCCTGCACGTCGACGAGACTTCCCGCGTCGTCTACTTCACCGCGTCCGGACTCGTGGCTGACGATCCCTACCGCCGCACGGTGTGCCGGGTTGGCTTGGACGGCACCGGGTTCGCTTTGGTCACCGACGACACGTTGGACCACGTTGTGGTCGTGTCGGAGAACAAGGAGTACTTCGTCGACTCGGCGTCCACTGTGGACACGCCGCCGGTGACTGTTGTCCGCGACTGGTCCGGCCGCGTGCTGGTTTCGTTGGAACGCGCCGACATCAGCCGTTTGGTGGCCACGGGTTGGACCGCGCCGGAACGCTTCTGCGTCAAGGCGGCTGACGGCACCACCGACATCTACGGCGTGCTGTACAAGCCGCGTGGGTTCGACCCGTCTGCCAGCTACGCGGTCGTGGACAGCGTCTACCCCGGTCCGCAGGTCACGCGCGTCGACCCGTGCTTCGACCCCGGCGGCATGGGCGTGGACGCGGAACCTTTGGCAGCACTCGGTTTCGTGGTCGTGGCCCTGGACGGACGAGGCACCCCCGGCCGCAGCAAGGCCTTCCTCGACGCCTCCTACGGCCGGTTGGCCGACGCGGGCAGCCTGGAGGACCACGTCGCGGCACTGCACCAACTGGCTGCCACGCGCCCGTGGATGGACCTGGGTCGCGTGGGCGTGATGGGCCACTCCGGCGGCGGGTTCGCCGCGGGGCGCGCGATGCTGGCGTTCCCCGAGACCTATCACGCTGGTGTCGCGCTGTCCGGCTCGCACGACGCGCGGTGCATCGGGCTGGGCTGGGCGGAGTCGTGCGACGGGCCGGACAACCCCGAGGCTTGGCTGCGGGCTTCCAACGTCGAGATCGCGGACCGGCTGGAGGGCAAGTTGTTGCTGGTGCACGGCGAGCTGGACGACACGGCGCACCCGCACCACACGATGCGGTTTGCCGACGCGCTGATCGCCGCCGGGAAGGAGTTCGAGCTGCTGATCGTGCCTGGGGCCGAGCACTTGTACATCGACCGGCTGGCCTATGTGCGGACGCGGTGCTGGGACTTCCTGGTGCGGTCGCTCATGGGGGTGGAGCCGCCGGCCTACCGGCCCGCGCCGATCGTGATCGACCCCGAGGTGCTGGGCGAGATGGTCTAACACCCCTCGCGGGCTTCACAGTGAACTGGAGCGCCGGCCACCCTTCGCCAACGGGCAGGGTGGTCGGCGTCCTCGTCGGGTGCTAGATCCGCTTCGAGATCAGCGGGTACTCGACGACCAGGCCGTTGGCGTCGACCTTGATGTTCTGCTCGAACCCGCCGCTCTTGAACCGCACCACCGAGACGTCGTCGCCCACCGACACCGTCTTGTAGGTCTGCGTGACCGCGCGAACCGACAGGTCCGGCAGCGACACCCGCACGACGGGCAGGTTGTGCTCGCCCTCCTCGCGGTGCAGGCCCAGCCGGCGAATCGGGATGGCGTTGAACAGCACCGAGAACTGGACGTCGACGTCCAGCGCGTCGTTGAACGTCTCGCGCTTGCTGCCCTGGCCGTGGTCAACGAGCCAGGCGCCGTCCTCGGTCCTCGACAGGGAGCACTGGCGCTCCTCAAGGACCGTGGCTGTGCGCAGCAGCAGGCGGTTCACCTGGCCGCTCTCGCCCACGGAGACCTCGAACGAGGCGTTGAACTGCTCGTCGGGGCCCGCGGCCACGAGGCGACCGGTGGCGCGGAGGCGCTGGTCGCTCGAGAGCAGCAGGCGGACCTGCTCCAGGCGCGGCTCGTGCAGGCCCTGCCAGGTGATCATCTCTGGCCTGCGGGCAGAAGGAGAGCGGGTCTCCCCGTTGGAGGTGACCCGCCCCGCGTCAGTGGTGTTGAAGGAGTTCACTGCCCACCCGGAAGGATGTCCTTGATCTTCTCGGCAACCGAGTCGACCTGCTCTTCGTGACCGAACTTGCCTGCGACGAAATCAGCCGCGGCGTCCACGCCCTTGTCGACCTGCTCGTGGTGCTGCTCGGCGAGGTCCATGGCCTTGTTCTTGATCTCGTCGAAGTTCATGTGGTGCTCCTTCGCTCCTGACGCAGGGTACCCGAGTAGAGCCCGCGTGTTGATAGCCGCGATCACGCTAACTCCGCCTGGACAACTCGGCTCGGCGACACGGATGATGGCCCCGCCGCCGCCTGGTCGGCCGCCGTCGCGGCCAGAACCAGGAGGACACGCCACATGACACGGCTCCTGCGTGGAGTTATGTCCGCAGTACTGCTGTTGCCGCTCGTCGCTGTCTCCTCGGCCAACGCCACGGCCGAGCTTCAGGGGAAAGCGAAGTTCACGGTGACGACCACGGCCTCGTCCGTGGCCGCCCGCAGCGACCGGCGCCCGGTCGCGGGTGGGGTCTACGACCGCAAGGTCGGCAAGACGTTCATCTCGTGGGCGGGTCAGTACGAGGACAGCTACGTCCAGACGTACGACCACCGCAAGGCCACCTGGTCCGCGCCCAACCGGATCGCGGACGGTGACTCCGACGCGCACAACTACCCGACCATGGTCCAGGCCAGGGACGGACATCTGCTGATCTTCCGCGGCATGCACAACGTCGAGCTGCGCATGTCCCGTTCGCCTCAGCCGCACTCGGCGGACGGGGCCTGGGAAGAGACGCTGATCTCGAAGAACGCCGCGACGTACCCGATGCCGTTCGTCACCCGCGACGGCACGATCTACGTCTTCTTCCGCGAGACGACGGGCGACCTCGACCCGACGGTCCCGACGGACACGCGCCCGATGCTCTACGTCGTTTCCAAGGACAACGGCAGGACGTGGAAGACCTCCACGGAGCTGACGGGCCACAAGTTCGCGATCGGCTCGACGTCCCGCGCCGACAACATGAACGAGATCTACATCGGCCAGCTGCGGCTCGAGGACTCCGGCCGGGTGCGCATCGTCTACACGCTCGCCGGTGGCGGTTTCGAGGGCAACAAGCACGACCGCTACCACCGCAACATCTACTACGCGTGGTTCGACCCGCGGAACCTGCACTTCTACTCGGCGTCCGGCAGGGATCTGGGCACCCAGATCGACGACGCCGACCAGGAGCAGCACCTGAAGGTCGCGGAGACCCCGCTGACCCTGCCCAACAACGTCAAGTCGCCCGACTACATCCAGCTCGTGGGCACGACGCTGGGCAAGCCGTTCCTGCTGTGGTTCATGGGCGACCCGGACAAGGGACAGCTGCGCAACTACATGTCCACCTGGAACGGTCGCTCGTGGGAGACCAAGGAAGTCGCACGGGGCCTGCGCACCCGTGAGATGGAGCCGATCGACCCGTTCACGTGGCGTGTCTACGCCACAGAGGACGGCAAGCCGAACGTGAACACCTACCTGGTGCGGTTCGGTCGCACGTGGACACCGGAAACCGTCATCCCGACGGCCAAGCCGGTGCAGCGCGTCGAGGTCGTGCAGAACTTCCGCGACCCCGCACGGGCGATCTTCTCCGGCGCCTCGTCCCAACGGGACGTCGCCATCGCCGACGGTGACATCAGCGTGGCGGGGATCAGCCGCCGGTAAGTACTTGCGATGAACGGCAAACGCCCCCAGGACCGGCGCGGACCCTGGGGGCGTTCGTCTAAGGGGTGCTACTGCTTATCAGGCGCCGGCCTTCTTGCGGCGCACGACGAACAGGGCACCGGCACCGGCACCGACGAGCACGAGACCGCCGAGGAGCGGCCACAGGATCGACGCACCGGTCGAAGCCAGGTCGTCGCTACCGCCACCCGGAGCCGGAGCGGCCGTCGTCGTGGTGGTCGGAGTCGTGGTCTCCGTCGTCGTGGTGGTCGTGGTGGTAGTCGTCGTCGTGGTCGTGGTCGGCACGGCGCCGGCCTTCCAGTCGGCCTTGGCTTCCTTCTCGACCTCGGCCTTCTGCGGCTGCGCGACGACCAGCGACTGCGCAACGTCGTCCGACTTCTTGTTGTGGGCGACGAAGAGGCGGCCCACCGCGATGTCGGCCTGGGCCGAAAGCTTGAAGGAGGCCTGGCCGTCCGGCGTGCCTTCCGGCACGTTCACGAAGAACTTGGAGATGTTCTCGACACCCTTGACCGAGAGCCCGTCGGACTTCTGCTGCACCTCGAGCGGCTTGCCGTCCTCGCCGACGACGGTGACGCCCTTGGGCAGGTTCCCGGTCAGCTTGACCTCGGTGGCCGTGGTCTTGACCTCGAACGGGCCGAGCTTCTGGCCGGGCTTGCCTTCGACGGACTCCGGGGTGATCGTCAGCGTCGGCTTCGGCGCGGCCTCCGGCGTGGCCTTCTCGACGAACTTCTTGTAGAGCTCGACGACCTGCGGGTCGTTCTCCACGTTGCCGACGTCGAGGCCGAAGTTGTCGGAGAAGTGCCAGAGCGCGGCCTGCGTGGCTGCGATGACGTCTTCCTTGTCAAGCTTGTCGATCTTGAACTCGTCCTTGACTTCCTTCACCGACTTGTTCGGGTAGGAGCGGTTCAGGATCCAGAGCACCTTGCCGGGGTTGTCACCCTTGAACTTCGTGTCCTTGCCTGGGTGCTTGTCCCAGTCGACTTCCTTGAGGATGTCGCCGTCCTCAAGCGGGGTCGGCAGCTCGACGCAGTAGGCGAGGACGTTGGAGCGGTCCTTGTCGTCCTCGATGCGGAGCTTGATGACCGAGGTGGTCTCCTTCTTGAACTTCGGCTCCTTGTCGGCCGACTTGAGCCACACGTTGTGGCCCTGCTCCTGACCACCGCGGTCCGGCGTGATCTTGACGTCGGCGTAGGCAGGAAGGGCCGAGAACGACAGGGCGGCGGTGGCGCCGAGCAGCGCCGCGCCGATCCTCAACCGGGAAGCCATGGGTCTCCTTGCTCGCTGAAGTTAGCCCGAACGCGGTGGGAAGTCAGTCATCCGTCGGGACGGTCGGCACGTCGAGATCGACACTGAACCGACAGGAAGCGAGCGGACACTATCCGATCGAGTTACACCCAATGGAGTGAGGTATGGAGATCACTACAAACCGTGCGTGAGCAGCGAAAAGCTACTCAGAGTGTCCACAGTGGATAGGTCCAAGATGGATAAATTTTGTCAGGTGACGTTAGATTCGTTGCCAAACAGTTATCTGTTGCCGCGTCCCGCTACGGATGGCAACCCGCAGCGGTTCAAAGATCACGCCACCATTTCGGTAACTTCCACCGGCCGAATGTCGCCGGGACGCAGTGAGGTGCCGCGCAGGCACATCTCGCGGGCTTCGGGACGGCGACCGGTGAGAATCCACCGCGTCAGCCCCGCCAGCTGGTAGGCGATCAGCGGCGGAACAGCGTCACCGACGTGCCGGTACGCGTTGCCGAGAATCGAGACGTCGAAGCGGAACTGCCGCGGAAACCCCTGCAGCAGAGCCATCTCGCGGACCGTGCAGAGGCGGTGCTGTTCCGGGTGGGCATAACGGCCGTTGCCGACGTGGCCACATTCCCGCTTGATGGTCCTGGCGGGTTCGTCCCACCACATCCGGCCGTACACGTCGGGATGGGAACCCCAGTTCTGCTGTTCGACGATCTTGCGTTGTGCCGGATTCAACAACTCTGCGGTCTCCGGAGACCTGAGCAGGTCCGCCCACGAGCCACCGTTCGCGGGAATTGCACGCATTCGTTCGAGACTGCGGTCCTGAGAAAACGTCGGCGACACGTGAATGGGGTCTTCCGGGTGCGCCACGCCCGCCTCGACGCGGGGCAGCTTGCCGATCGCGCGGCGGACCGTGATCGCCGACGGGCGGATGACCCTGCCCTCCCAGAGGTCGTCGAGCGTGAGCAGCGGCAGGCCCGCGTCGACGGCGACCATCAACGTCCGCTCGCGCAGCTGCGGCAGGCCGAACTTGGACAGCATGTGCGTGCCGCCCGCGACCGAGTAACCGATCTTGGTGAGCTCTTCGGCCAGGCTGTCGAAGTGGTGGCGCTGCTTGCCTTTGACGAGCTCGCGGGCGTTCTCGACGAGCACGACCTTCGGACGCAGCTCCTGCGCGTACACCGCGATGCGGCCCACGAGAGAGTTACGGGGGTCGTCGCGCAGGTGGTTCTGGGCGGTGATGCGACTGAAGCCCGAGCACGGCGGGCACGCCAGCAGGACGTCGAGCTGACCTCTTTGGAGTCCCCACACCTCGCGCAACGCCGCCGGGGACACTTTGGAGAGGTCGACCTCCAACGGGTCGACGCCGATGTTCGCGCGGTACGTGTCGTTGCACCGCAACGAACCGAGGCGCGAGGACGGCTTGCCGATCTGCGCGTCGGCGGCACCGACGACCCGGAAGTCGCGGTGGGCGTGGAAGCCGTAGCTCATGCCGCCCGCACCCGAGAAGATGTCGGCCACCGAGAAGGACACCACGAGATCGTACGGGCGAGGCTCCGAGGAGCCTTCCCTGACATCCCGTACCTTTCCGCCCTATGGAGCTGCCGCGTGCCTGGCAACGGCCTGACCCGTTGCGCGGACTCGACAGGATTTCCTGGGTCGAGGTGTACGACGGCCGGGGTGGCGCCGGTCGGGTGCCGCGGCTCCTGCGCTCCCTGATGGACGCCGACGCCGGCGTCCGTCTCGACGCTCTCCGTTCCCTGGCCGAGCGGCTGCTGACCGACGACACGGTCTCCGAGGCCTCGTTCTGCGCCGTGCCGTACCTGGTGGAGCTGGGGGCGTCCTACAAGGTCGCCGCCGACGTGCGCGATCGGGTGATCTTCCTGCTGGCCGCTATGGCGTTGGCGGGCAAGGGCTTCACCGAGGAGGGCCGGCGCACGCACCGCCGGTGGAACGCTCTCGGCCGGGAGCTGCCGAGGACCGCTCCCGACTGGCTGACCCAGACCCGGCACGCCGTCGCCCAGGGGGCGCCGAAGATCTTCGAGGCACTGGCGTCCGAACGGGTGGCGTGCCTCGTGGCGCTGGCGTGCGCGGTGCCGGAGAAGCTGCCCGCGTTCGTCGCGGGCCTGATGCAGGACATGACCGAGCTGCCGGGCGAGGAGATGCTGTCCGACGCCGCCGAGATCGCCGTGGCGCTGCTGAAGAGGTCGCCCGAGTTGCTCGGGGTGGACCTGCCGCGGCCGAAGGTGCTCGGCGAAGGGCTGGTGCGTCCGGCGCACCAGCCACGCGAGGTCGCCGCTGCCCTGATGGGCTACCGGTTCGCCCTCATCTCCGCGTACGGCGACGAGGGCGCCTGGTAGGCCTTCCTAGGCGATCACGGCCTCTTCGATCATCGTCTGCTCGGCCTGGGCCTCGTCCTCGACCGCGATCGCGGGCTCCAGGGCACCGAGGCCGGTCCCCCACTCCTGATCCGCCAGCGCGAACGCCGCGACGGTCAGCGCGGCCACGGGCGCCCCGACGGGCATGTTCTCGCGGTGCAGAACGAGATCCAGGCGGCCGCCGATCGGCGACGGGCTCAGGCGCAGCGTCGCCTGCGCGGGCTCGTCCGGGTGCGCCAGCCGGCACGCCCAGCCGGTGAAGATCACGCGGCGCTCGTCGACCTGGGTCGGCTGCACGGCACGCACGTTGGCGCCCACCGCACCAGAGCGGGAGTTGTCCGCCGCCTGCAGCACGATCTCCTCGAACTGCATCGAGGAGATGCCGAGGTCCCAACCGGCGACCAGGGCGACCTGGACCAGCGCGAGGGGCAGGCTCGGGACCGCGTCCTCGAAGCAGACCATCGCGCCGCCGTAGCGGGTGTTGATCTCGGTCGGCAGGAAGCCGTCCTCGGTCGCGATGCCGTCCAGCGTGAACGTGCCGCGGTAGCCGACGGTCTCGCGCAGGTGCTCGCCGACACGGCGGGCCAGGTTGCGCATCTCGTCGCGGATCCACACGGGCGGGTCGTAGTAGGACGCGCAGCCCGCGTAGAGGAACTTGGCCTGGCCCTGACGACGCGGCACGACCATCTCGATCGGACGCAGCACCGCGGTGCCGTCGGGGAACACGATGCCGTGCACGCTCACCGGAATGCCTTCCAGGAACGGCATGACGCGCACCTGCTCGCACTTGGGCGCGAGCACGTCGAAGGCCTCCTTGGCCTCCTCGTACGACCGCACGCGGCGCACGAAGTTGGCACCGCCGTTGATCGCCGGGCCGTCACCCGACCAGACGACGCCCGCGCCGCGGTCCAGGATCTCCGAGGCGCCCCAGAGGCGTTCGAAGTCGAGGTCGAACACCATCGCGGGCGCGCGGCGAGCGCTCAGCTCGTCCCACAGCGCGTCGATGGTGGTCTTGTTCTCCAGCTCTGCCCACTTGTGCTCGCGCGCGTTGAGCACGGGACGGCCCTGGAAGGTGCCGATCTCGTTGTAGGGCGTGCTGATCACGAGAGCTTCGGCCTCGGGGTCGAAGTCGCTGAGGATCGCGCGCACCTCGGCGCTCGGCTTGGTCAGCAACTTGCCCAGGCGGCGCTGTTCAACGGCGACGAAGCCGCCCTTGATGCCCAGCGACACCCACCTTGCGATCTCGGAATCATGCAGCGGGGCATGGTCGTCGGTATCGAGCACGAGCGTATGGCGGGCACCAAGCGCATGAAGCTCATGCGCCCGTTTCGCCAAACGCGTGCCACCGGCCAGCACGACCAACCGGTCACCGAACAACCCGCCCAGGCGCTCGCTGAGCGCTGCGAAGACATGATCCATCGCCGAGAACCCGCTTTGAGAAGAAGCAGAAGGATGCGACCGGCGATCGCCGGGTGACGCGTAGCGTAGAGCCACCCGGTATGTGTGTCGAAGCACGGTCCGGCAACAGCCGGATGAATCTTGCGGCAGGCCCGCCGCAGCGGGCCCAACGGCAAGTGGATCAGGCGATGATCTGAGTGCGAACTCGGTGCGCCCTAGGCGCGTGCCGCGTCCCGGAGGACCTGGTCAACGCGGTTGAGGAAGCTGCGCTTGGGGTTGATCGCCTGAAGCGGAGCGGTGAGCTCTGCGGGCTGGGGCGCGGGTGCGGCTCCCACGATCTCAGCCACGTTGCGCAGGAACTCCTGCCGCTTGAACTCGTGCACGGCGACGTCGTGCAGGAGTCCGGCGATGCTTGTGTGCACAGCGCGATGGGGGTAACTCACTCGTGTGTTATCGGCGCAACCCCAGTCGACCTTTAGGGTCAACTTGTGCGAGTTCTGGTGACCGGCGCCACTGGGTACGTCGGCCGTTCCGTGGTGCGTGAACTGCAGGTTCACGGTCATGAACCTGTTGTGTCGCGTCAGCGCCTGTCCGAGCCGTTCGAGCCGATCGACGCGGACGCCGTTGTCCACCTGGCCGGACTCGGCCGTGTGCGGGAGTCGTTCGAAGATCCACTTCGGTACTACTCGGTGAACGTGGGCGGGACGCTGAACTTGCTCAAAGCGTTGGAGGGCCAGCGATTCCTCCTCGCGTCGACTGCCGGGGTCTACCGGCCCTCCGCAGTCGCGCTGACCGAGGAGTCCGTTCGGGAGCCGTCCTCGCCGTACGCGGCGACCAAGGCCGCGGCCGAAGATCTGGTGGCGTGGGCGGCGCGGTCCGGGCGGATCGGGGCGACCACTCTGCGTTTGTTCAACGTCGCTGGAGGCGGTGACACCGACACCACTCGGGTGATCACCCGAGCCGTGGCCGTGGCCGCTGGAGAGGTGCCGGGGATGGAGGTCTACGGCGACGGGACGGCCGTGCGCGACTTCGTGCACGTGCGGGACGTTGCCACCGCCTTCGTCGTGGCGCTGGAGGCCTGCGCGGTGGGTGAGTCGGCGGTCTACAACGTCGGAGCCACGCCGGCATCCGTCCGGGAGGTGCTCGCGGCCGTCGCCGAGGTGAGCGGACGATCCGTGGATGTGACGTGGCGGCCGGCGCATCCAGGCGAGGTGCGGTTCCAGCGGGCCGACGTGTCGCGGCTGCTCGCACTGGGGTGGAAGCCCGCGCACTCTTCGCTCGACGAGATCGTCAGGGACCAGTGGCTCGCTTCGGCACCGGGATCCGGTCCAGGTCCCTCGCGATGACGATCTCACCGTCGAACTCCCGCGCCGCCTCGGCCTGGAACTCGGCCGGGTCGTCGTAGCGCTGGGAGAAGTGGGTCAGCACGAGCTTGCGGACCCGGCAGTCCCGCGCGACGCGGGCGGCCTGCTGGGCGGTGAGGTGGCCGTGGTCGCCGGCGAGCTTCGTGTCGCGGGCGAGGTAGGTCGACTCGATCACGAGCAGGTCGGCCTGGTCGGCGAGCTCGTACACGTTGTCGCACAGGCGGGTGTCCATGACGAAGGCGAACTTCTGGCCCTTCCGGGGTTCGCTGACGTCTTCGAGCTTGACGCCGTCGAGCACACCGTCTCGCTGCAGGACGCGGACCTGCGGGCCCCGGATGCCGTGCTCCGCGAGCTTGTCGGGAAGCATGCGGTGGCCGTCCGGTTCGATCAGCCGGTAGCCGAAGCTGTCGATGCCGTGGTCGAGCCGGTACGCCTCCAGCCTGCCGAACCTGCCCTCGGCCACGAGACCGTCCTCGTCCACGGGCTCTTCCTTGATGTCCGCGGCGTCGTAGAAGGCGCTGGCGTAGCGCAGGCGTTCGAAGAAGTGGGCGCCGGATCGCGGGAAGTGGGCGTGGACGGTGTGCGGGACCCGGTCGAGGCTGAGCCGCTGCACGATGCCCGGCACGCCCAGGCAGTGGTCGCCGTGGAAGTGCGTGATGCAGATCCGGGTGATGTCGCTCGCAGCCGCGCCCGACCTGAGCAGCTGGCGCTGGGAACCGTCGCCGGGGTCGAAGAGCAGGCCCTCGCCGTCCCACCTCAGCAGATAGCCGTTGTGGTTGCGCTGGCGCGTGGGAACCTGGCTGGCCGTTCCCAGGACGATCAGTTCCCGGACTGTCACCCCCTGACGTTAACGTCTGTCCCATGCAGAGCGTGGAAGTGGCGGCGTCGTGGCCCGCCTCGAACGTCGCGGTGGCCGTCGTGTCGGGTGGGTCCGTCGTGGGCTCGTTGGGCGATCAGCAGCGCGTGTTCCCGCTCGCGTCGGTGACGAAGCTGCTGACCTCCTACGCGGTGCTGGTGGCGGTCGAGGAGGGCGCGGTCGAGTGGGACCAGCCGGCCGGGCCGCCCGGGGCGACCGTGCGGCACCTGATCGCGCACACCGCCGGGTACGCGTTCGACAAGCCCGAGGTGCAGGCCGCGCCGGGGACGCGCCGGATCTACTCCAACGCGGGCTTCGACGTGCTGGCCTCGTTCGTCGGCGACGCCTGCGAGATGCCGTTCGCCACGTACCTGCACGAGGCGGTCTTCGCGCCGCTGGGGATGAGCTCCTCGGCGTTGGCCGGCTCGGCCGGGGCCGGCGCCGAGTCGTGCGCTGCCGACCTGGCGTTGTTCGCCGCCGAGTTGTTGTCGCCGAAGCTGGTTTCTCTCGAGCTGGTTCGCGAGGCGACTTCGGTGGTGTTTCCGGGGCTGAACGGCGTCCTGCCCGGTTACGGCATGCAGAAGCCGAACGACTGGGGCCTCGGTTTCGAAATCCGTGACGGCAAGTCGCCGCACTGGACCGGGCTTTCACACTCGCCGCGGACGTTCGGGCACTTCGGGCAGTCCGGCACGTTCCTGTGGGTTGATCCGGACATTTCCGCGGCCTGTGTCGCGTTGACGGATCTGCGTTTCGGACCGTGGGCGGTCGAGGCGTGGACGCCGTTCTCCGACGGCGTCCGCGCGGAGCTCAGTCAGCGAGCCTGAGCGCCAGCTGGCGGAGGACTTCCTGCACGTCGGCGTCCTCGTAGTCGTTCTCGTACGCCTGCGCGACGCCGTGGAAGGCGTAGAGCAGGCCGGCGGTGAACCAGCCGAACTGCGACAGCACCTGGTCCATGGCCTGCTTGAGGGCTTGCGCGCCGGCCTCGTTCAGCTCGCCGTCGACCTTGACCTCGTAGCTGAACACGCCCTCCTGCAACGACTTGAGGGCAGTGCGCAGGTAGTCGCCCGACTCGGCACCGTCGTAGCTGAGCGTCAGGACGCCGAGCGCCCGCTGCATGATCTCCCGCTGCTCCACACGGCAACTCTGCCTCGTCGAGCCGCTCGCGTCACCTTCCGACACCCCAGCGCACCCACGCCGGGTCCTCCAGCTCGAGCTGCCGGTCGAAGGCCTCGGCGATGCTCTCGACGTCCCACTCGTCGCTGTCGAGCACCGGTTCCTTCGGGCTCGTCTGTCCCATGACGTGCAGCCGCCCGTTGGCGAACCGGATGAGCTGCCCGGTGACCTTCGCCGCCCGGTCACTCAGCAGGTACGTGACCAGCGGCGCGATCGTCTCCGGTGGTCCGCTGTGGACGGCCTTGGTGTCGGCGGCCGACATCCGGGTCCAGGCGACCGGGCACACGGCGTTGACGCGGATCCCCTTGTCCTGGAGCTCCGCGGCCGCGCCCGCCGTGATGCTCGCGACGGCACCTTTGGACGCGCTGTAGGCCAGTGCGGTCGGCTGCCCGACCATCGCGACCGAGCCGAGGTTGACGATCGACCCGCGCCGCATGGTCTGCACGGCGGCGTTGGTGCAGTAGAGCGTGCCGAGGACGTTGATCTCGATGAGCTCCCGCATCCGGCCGGGGTCGTCCTGGCCCAGTTCGGCCTGGTAGCGGATGCCCGCGTTGTTGACGAGCCCGTCGATCCGCCCGAAGGCGGCCGTGCAGGTGTCGACCATGGCCTCGGCCTGCTCCGGATCCTGGACCGGCCCGGCGCCGACGACGGCCTTGCCGCCGCGGAGCGTGATGAGGTCGGCGACCTGCTTGGCGAGCGGCTCGTCGACGTCGTTGACCACCACAGCGGCCCCGGCCGCGGCCGCGTGAGCGGCGAACGCACGACCCAAACCCTGCCCGGCACCGGTGATGACAACGGCCTTGCCCGCCAGAATCGCCATCTCTCGAGTGTGGCCAAAGTGACCATCTCAGCAGTCCGTCACGTCGACGAATGGCCTCTGTTCGCGCCGAACGGCGTACTTGGAGCGACGACCGGTCATCCGATTTCGAGACCGATTTCCGCAGATCAACCACTGTGGAATCGTTTGCTGCCCCACCTCGTCAACAGTAGAAGAATGGTGACTCGCTCACCTTGCCGAGTCGAAGTCGTACACCGTCGTGGAGATGTCGTGTTTCAGCAAGGTCTGGGCGATGACCGGCTCAATCCGATCCCACCGCCCGCCGGCCAGCCCACAGCCGATGCGCGGCATGTGCACACTCGCCTTCAACCGCTCGGCGTGCTCGGCCAGGGTCGCCAGGCAACGCTCGATCGCCTCGTACCGCACCGGCGGCCCGTTGCTGCCCGTGCGGGTGCCGCGCTGGCCCACCATGTTCGCCACCCAGGTGTCGGGCTTCACCTGCACCAGCTGCACGGCCCCGAGCCCGAAGTCGTTCTTCGCGCGTCCTCGATGCCACTCCCGGTAGGCCCGCTCGGGCTCCGTCCACCGCCGCGAGATGGCCAGCACGAAACCCTTGCCCCACCCGCCGAGGTCGTCGCAGACGTGCGCGATGATCTTCGGCCGCTTGGCCTGCGGGCTCGTCGCATCGCCCTTGATCACCCGCAACGTCTCCATGACGACATGCTGTGCCCGGCAGCGACCACGTGTCGACGCGTTTTGGCGAAGAGGCGCTCTTGCGCGCGCTGGACGCCTTGTCAGCCAGCCGAGCCGGCTTCGATGAACGGAAAGAGCCCCTTGTCCGCGTTTTCCGCAAACAAGGGGCTCCAACGATCTGGCGCGCTCGACAGGATTCGAACCTGTAACCTTCTGATCCGTAGTTGTCGGTAAGACCGTCCACAACAGTCCGTGTAGGTACGTTTCCCCTGGTAGAAGGCTCCGCGCGCAACGCTGGAGACTCCCGGAGAAACCCCGGACTGAGACCCACTTTGAGACCCGTTCCGGGCGGGTTAGGTCGCTCTCGCTGGGTTAGAAACCTAACCCGATGACCTCGGCAGGCGGCACGCTCGTGAGCTGCGGCGAGTTAGCGGGTTAGCTCGGTTACCTGAGGCTGAAGCAAGGGCGGCTGTAGCCGGAGGGGGCGGTGTTCGGCTGTCGCGGCGACCTAACTCCGGCTAGTGGTCGTGGCCCTAGCTCTAGGGTCCGTGCCTAGGGCTGTGCGCCGTCGCTGACCGGGCCGCTAGTGGCGCTAGGGCTAGACCCTGGCCCCTCTAGACCTAGACCCCTGCCTAGACGCCGGGACGTCGGGTGACCAGCGCCCTAGAGCCTAGAGGCCGTCCAGCGCGGAGCCCCTCTACAGCGGCTGGAACGGGGCGGGGGCACCCCTCCAGACCACCGAGCCACACCACCGCACGTGCTTCAGCCGCTCTACGGCCAGCACAGCGGCAAACGAGAGCCGTTCTCCGCCCGTTCGCGGGTTCCGTGGCGTGCCTCCCCGCCTCCCCGTCCGAGGGTCTCCCTGGTCAACCCGCAGAGGCAGCGCGGGGAGTCGACCGGGGAGAACTCCCCGCGTCACGCTGCCCTCCCCGCCGTTCTCCCCGGTCACAGAGGGGACGTGACACCCCTCCGGGTTCAGCGCTTGTCTGGCATTGGTCCTGTCCTGCAGCTGCGCCGCGGGCGCCGCCGGCCAGGACCAAAGCGCAGGTCAGCGCGTTCCGCTTGATCGAGCAGCGTTGCGACACCAACCGGATTGGTCCAGCCCCCTACCGTTCCAGCCCTCATGTCCCGAGCCGCCACCAAACCGCCAGCTCACGCAGGGACGTGACACCCCCTCCGGCTACAGCCGTCGAACACGGGGCCGTGACGAACTTGACGAATTAACGAAATAAGCCTCCTGACCTGCTGTTTCGTGGGTGGACTTTCTTCGCGGGTGACGAATTAATGGGACGTGACACCGGGGCGCGTAGCGGTTGACCTGCGCAAACGCGCCCCGGACTTATTTCGTCAGCGTCGCCCAGGGGACGTCCCCCGGTCAGCCGAGAAGGTCTTGGCGGAACTTCCAGCTGCGAGCCAGGATGCACGCGCCGGGGGACGCCATCGGCTCAGACGTCAGCATCCGCCGGACGGTCTCCTCAGTGAACGGCACACCCTCAGATACCGACGTTGATTCGATCGCGGTAACGAGCGCGCCCTCAGCATTGATCTGCACCGAGTTGCCAAACACGTCGTCAAACACGTCGTCGTCAATAACGACAACGGTAAGCAAGGTCGCGGTCAGCGTTAGCGTGTCGAGCCCAATTCCCAAGCAGTAGGGCGAAACTCGATCCTCAGCCCGCGCCTTTTCGAGCGTCCTGTAAAGCGACCATTCTTCATAGTTGATCGGCTCACCCTGGCTGCCGTCGCGCTCTGGTTCGCCCAGTAGCTCTTCAGAGTACTCCCGAACCATGTTGCGCCAGAGGTCAAAGTCGTTCGTGGTGTCCCAGGCTGCAACGCTTGAGGGCTGAAATTCGCCCGCCGGAATGAGGCCATAGATTCCGGCCGCCGTCGCCACCTTTGCAGGATCCCGCCAGTGCAGCAGGAACGTTGCGCGTCCAGTGTCGCGCTGCCGCCGCAGAGTGAGAGTCTCGATCGCAGGCATGACTGCCCTGCGCCTCAAGTCGAACGGGTCGCCAATTAGCGCACGGAGCGGCAAAGCCGACCAATCCGGCACCTCGTCTGCCGGGCCTTCCCGCACAACCTCCGCCAATTCATGGGCCGCAGCTTCCGACGCGTCCAGCTTGTCGAAGTATGTCCCCAGACCGAAGTCCAGCCACGCATCACCCGACCGCAGATTTGCCCCTAGCAACCGATAGCTAGCGCGGTTTTCAAACAGCGATGGACGGTCAAGGTATCGAATCGCCGAGGTATAACGCTCAAACCTGCGACCCGGCGCACGCAGTGGCAACACACTTGCCGCCTCTGGCTCACCTCCAGTGACTTCGATCGGCACACGATCATCCGTCCAGCGCAGCTCGACATCCTCAAGAGGAATTGGCCTTTCAGGCATCCATTCAGGCTTTGCCATGAAAGTCACATCATCGCCTACATGAAATTCCCGGCTGTAGAGTTTCTTGGCCAACTGCGCCAGCTCGCCTCGGTGCCGATTCAGGTAGCGGCGACCACGCTTCCAATCGCCCTGGCTCACCTCGACAGGGTTGGCCGCATCCACGAGAGCGCCGGTAGAAGGTGGTGCAACAGGCTGCAACAGCTCCTGTGAGACTCCGACATGACTAGGCGGAATGTTCAACCGGTTGGCGATGCGCAACAGGGTCTCAAGATCCCGCACCTGACGCTGTCCGGTTTCGATCTTTGAGACATAGGACTGATCGAGGTTCAGCAGCTTCGCCAGGTCGCCCTGGTTGAGACCGTTGGCCTGTCGGTACTCCTTCAGCACTTCTGCCAGGAGGCCCGTGTTGAGACCTGCCTCGGACGTCGGCCTGGACAGCCACTGTCCATCGGTTTCCATCTACTCCCCTGCCTCTTGTTTGTCGCCTGACCTGCACTTATGCCAGGCAGTCATTCCAAGCGCGTGGTAGGACAACCAGTCTTTGGACACCAGGTACCCGCCGAACAGATGCTGATTGCATGAAAGCCAGCAACAGCAGCCAACACGGCGACACCAGCCACTCACTCCACAGGCAAGCGACGCTCGATGTCTGCGAGTCGGCCGCTGATCTCGTGGAGCAACCGCAGGACCTCCCCGAGGTCGCCGGACCTGGTGGGTGGCAACGGTTCCGCAAGATCAGCGGGGTTCAGATCACTTCGGACGAACGTTCCACTACCCGGCCGGACGACCACGATGTCCTTGTCCCGCAACATGTTCAGCGCGCTTCGCACCGTGCCAACCGCCACGCCATAGGTCTCAGCGAGCACATGCAGCGCGGGGAGCTGGTCGCCGGGCGCGTACTCACCAGCGCCGATCGCTCTGGTGATCAGGTCAACCACCTGCAAGTACGGCGGTCGTGCGTCGTTCGGGTCCCGTTTTCCCATGTCAACCAGCCTACCGTCACCGTTCCAACCGTTCCAGACATGCAACCTGTTGACAGGGTGGCACGCATTGGCTAGCGTTGCCCCCATCGCAGTCATCGCAGGAGTTGCAGGCGGGACAGCGGCAGACAGCAGAAAGCCCCGGCGGTGCGGCAACACCAGCCGGGGCGGTCAGATCACATCGAGCCTTCTGGAGCTTCGGATGCAGAACGAGGGTACCCGGTTCTTCCGGGTCAAGGCAGTCGCTGAACGGTATGACGTCTCGGTCCACACCATCTACCGCGCCATCAAGGCGGGCCAGCTGGACGCCTACAAGATCGGTGGCGCCATCCGCGTCCCGGAGCAGTCCCTCCGCGTGTTCGACGAGGCGTGCGCCGAGGCCGGTTTCCAGGCGTTCGTGGTGGGCGACGAGCAGCCCGAGGCCGCCGACCGCGCCGAGAACGCGACCGCCGAGGAGGTGGCGGCGCGATGAACACGACCGCCTCCGCGACCGTCAACGACGTCGCCACCAAGTTCATCCCGGCCACCCGGCCCGCCTACGTCACCACGCCCGTGGTCGCCAGCATCAACGTCACGATCCCGCTGGACCGGGACGACCTGGTGGCGCTGATGTTCTTCTGCCACACCGACCCCGGTTTCGCGACCGACTCCGCTGACGATGACTACCTGCGGTTGCTGATCGTGGACACCGTCGTCAACGGCGGTCTCACGTTCGTGGACGAGACGCGAGGCGAGATCGAGGAGATGAGCACGAACGACCCGCGCCGCGTGGCGCTGGAGTTCTGCCGCCACCTGGTCGCGCGGCTGTTCCCGGACGTCCCAGCGCAGACCCGCCGGCCGAACACGCGGCGCGCCATCACGGCCGCTCCGGCGACGCTGGTTCGAGAGCTGGTGAACGCATGAGCGCGCCCACGATGACGCCGTGCGCAGCTGCGCCGGAGCCCGTGCCCTCCGTGTCCGTGAAGGCGTTCGAGCACGAGGACGGCCTGTACGCGATCGAGTTCACGAGCCCGGTCCTGCCGCGTCCGGTGGAGCTGCGCAGTCAGGGTGAGGTCGCCGCCGCGCTGCACCTGGCCGGACAGCCGCTCTCGCGCACGCTCACCGTGCGCCAGGTGGCCGACCTGGTCGTGTACGCGCTGGTGACGGTAGGCGTGGACGCGGTCCGGACGCACGACCGCGCTAGCCGCGTGGCGGTGCGCACGATGATCGAGCACCACGACCGCACGGGCCAGGTTCTGGACGGCCTGCTGCCGTGGTCCGAGCGGCGGCACCAGCTGTGCACGGACCTGGCCTCGCGCCTGACCTACCGAGCACAGCCGATCTGCGAGGTGCTTCGGGTCCGCGCAGACGCGGTTCCCGCCGACCTCGGCTGACCCCGCAGACCGGGCCTGTCCGGTGGTGCTCGAACCGCCACCGTGCCCGCTGTTCCGGGTGCGTCCAGAACGCTCCCGCCGGGCAGGCCCCTCCCCCCTGTTTCCGCATTACCCGGCCCGCGCGCACCGTTCCCGGCGACCGGTTCCGGAGCAGGTCAGCCACCCCGTAGACCCACCCAGACACACCGTGTCCGGCCGCGCTCACCGCGACCGTTCCCCGCGCTTCCCGACTCTTCCCGGAGGACCGCGTTCATGAACGCCCCCAGTCCCGTTTCCCCTCTTCCCAGGCCGTTCCCGCTCGACCTCAACACCGTGATCGCGACCTTGTACGTGGGTGGGCTCGACCCCGAGGTCTGGCACACCGCCGGACCCGCGCGCATGGCCGCCTACGTCACCGCCGTCGCCACCGACCCGCGCTGCCGGATGCCGGAACTGGTCGCGCTCGTGAACGCCGCGCGACAGGCCGGACCGCCCTGGGTCCTGCCGGACTACCTGGCCGACGTCGAGGCGTTCGCGCCCGCCGTCGTCGCCGTCCTCGGCAACTGACCCGCCCGCCCATCCGACCGACCAGGAGCGCCGTCGTGACCCACGCGAGCACCACACCCCCGACCGGACCCGCGTCCGGCGGGCGGCGGCTGTACCCCGTCACCGAGGCGGACAGCGGCAATGGCACTGCCGACGGCAGGCCTGACACCCCGATCGCTCAGGCACAACGCGGCAACGGCACTGCCGCCGTGGTGGCCCTGCCGGAGCGGCAGACGGCAACGGCAGACGGCAGCGTCGGCCAGGCGGACGCGGCGGCACTGGACGCGGCAGCCGCCGGGCAGATCGCCCGCGCGCGGTTGTGGCTGCCCTCGATCGAGTCGGTCGCGTTCGACTGCTACCTCGGCAACCTGGCCGACCGGATGGACCCGCACACCGAGGCCGACCCGGTGGGCGTCTTGGCCTCCCTCGTCAGCGCGGCCGGCGTGTACCTCGGCCCTGGCCCTCACCTGCAACTCGGGTTCGAGCGGCACCCGCTGTTGGTGTGGCCGCTGCTCATCGGCGCGACCGGTCTCGGACGCAAGGGCACCGCCACCAACGCCGCGCTGACCCTGGTTGGCATGGCGGACAACAGCTTCCGGGCCAGCAACGTCCACAGCGGCCTGTCCACCGGTGAGGGCCTGGCCGCCGTGTTCGCCGCCGATGCCGAGGACGGCAAGGCGGGCAGCAAGCCGCGGCTACTGCCCGAAGGTGACTGCCGCCTGCTCGCGGAAGAGCCGGAGTGGGCAACGGTGATGGCGCGCATGAAGCGCGAGGGCAACACCCTGTCCGCGACGCTGCGCGCGGCCTGGGAGGGCGGCAACCTGTCCACCCTCAACGTGGACGCCCGCATGGCCCGACAGAGCCACCTCGGCATCGTCGCCCACATCACCCCCGGCGAGTTCACCGCCAAGGTGTCCGCCTCGGACCTGGCGGGCGGCACCTACAACCGGTTCCTCCCGGTCGCCGTTGCCGCATCGAAGTTCTTCCCGGCCGCGCCGGACGCGCAGCTGATGACGGAGCTGGCCGCGTCGCTGGCCGAACGGTTGCGCCGCGCCTCCCAGCTCGGTGCGCTCGGCTGCACCGAGGCGGCAGAGCTGGAGTGGAAGCGCCTCCAGCTGGAGTTCACGGGTCACCTGGGACGTGACCGCCCGCAGGTGGACGAGTTCATCTCGCGCGCCGGGGTGACCTGCCTGCGCATCGCCGCTATCTACGCCGCGCTTGACCGTACGGACCGCATCACCCCGGCGCACATGGCCGCCGCCGCCGCGCTGGTCCGCTACTCGATCGCCTCCGCCCGCTCGGTCCTCGCGCCGAACGACGCGGCGGCAAAGGTCCTGGCCTACGTCACCGCCGCCGGGCCGGACGGCTGCACCGCCACCGAGATCACAAAGGAGGTGTTCAAGGGCAACACCAAGCGCGCCGGGGTCGACGTGACGCAGCTGCTCGGACAGCTCTGCGAAGCCGGACGGCTCACCAGCGCCACCCGGCCCGGCAAGGGACGGCCGACCGTGCTCTACACGGCTGTCACGTCCCCCTGACGAATTAAGTCCGGGGCGCGTTTGCGCAGGTCAACCGCTACGCACCCCGGTGTCAGGTCCCCTTAATTCGTCAGCTACGAAGAAAGTCCACCTAAATAACCGCAGGTCAGGAGGCTTATTTCGTTAATTCGTCAAGTTCGTCGGGCTAGCGCCCCGGCCGCGCCTAGCAGCCTGACGCGCTAGACCTAGCGCCTCGGCTAGCGCCTCACCCTGTCGCCCACCTGCGGCCTAGCGCCTAGCAGCCCTCCGCGCACACCACGCGAAACCCCTTGCACACCAACGAACACGACACCCACCACGGGTGCCCGTGACGGCCGAACACGGCCGCAGACAGCCCAGAGAGGACACCACCGGTCATGGCACGCCACACCACCACCCACCCCGGCGCAGACCAGCCCCGGACCCTCCTCAGCGTCGAGGAGGCCGCACGACGGCTGTCTGTCGGCCGCACCACCATGTTCAACCTGATCAAGTCCGGCCAGGTCGCGTCAGTCCAAATCGGACGCCTACGGCGCATCTCCACGGCGGCCTTGGCGGACTACGCAACCAGGCTGGCCGCCGGACCCGAGGCGGCCTAACCACGGCCCTACTACCCCCGCGCGGGCTAGTAGGGCAGGCCTTCCACGACGGGGAAGAGGCAGGGAAGCAGCCAGGGACCCGCCAGGGAGGCAGGGATTTTTCCCTGACTGCCTCCCTGAGCAACTTCCCCGGGATGACCAGCCCAGACCCCGATCAGGGAGGCAGGGACGCATCTCCCCAGGTAGCCGCTGGACCCCCGAAAACGGCCCTTCTGCACCCCCGTCCCTGCCTCCCTCCCTCTTCCCCGAACCGCAGGGGACGTGACACACCAACCACCCGAGGAGACACCACACATGGCACGCAAGAAACGGCCCGAGGGCACCCGCGCCCCCAACGGCGCGAGCAGCATCTACTACGGCGCAGACGGCAAGTGGCACGGCCGCGTCACGATGGGCGTGCTCGACAACGGCAAGCCCGACCGCCGACACGTCAAGCGCGCCACCGAGGCCGAGGTCATCACCGCCGTTCGCGAACTCGAACGCGAGCGAGACAGCGGCAACGTGCGTAAGCCGGGAAAGCCTCAGACATTGGAATCGTGGCTGACGCATTGGCTCTACAACATCGCGGAGCCGTCCGTCCGGCGAAAGTCGTTCGTCTACTACGAAGGCGCGGTCAGGCTGTACCTGATTCCCGGCCTCGGTGCGCACAAAGTCCAGCGGCTCACCCCGGAGCACGTGGAAAAGCTCTACGCCAAGCTTCAGCGGGAAGGGCACAGCGGTTCGGTGCGAATGCAGGTGCACCGCACGTTGCGCGCCGCGCTGAACGAGGCACTGCGACGCGGCAACATCACCCGCAATCCGGTCATGCTGGTGAAGTCGCCAAAGGTCGAGGAAACCGAGGTCGAGCCGTTCACGGTCGACGAGGCGCAGCACATCCTCAACGTGGCGAAAGAGCGCCGCAACGGAGTGCGGTTCGCCGTCGCGCTCTCGCTCGGCTTGCGTCGCGGTGAGGCGCTCGGTCTGAAGTGGACGGACCTCGACACCAAAGCGGGCACGCTCACCATTCGCCGCGCGTTGCAGCGCCACACCTGGCAGCACGGTTGCGACGACCCGCACGAGTGCGGAAAGGCGGACCACAAGGTCAAGGCGTGCCCGGCGAACTGCACGCGGCACAAGCGGAAGTGCCCGGCGCCGTGTCCGCCGGATTGCAAGCGCCACGCGAGGGCGTGCCCGAAACGGCGCGGTGGTGGGCTGGTTGTCTCGGAGGTGAAATCGCGCGCCGGACGGCGCGTCATCAATGTCCCTGAACCGCTGCTGGATTGGTTGCGCGCTCACGACGATGAGCAGGACGAGGAACGCGCGCTCGCTCGGGAGCTGTGGGACGAAGGCGGTTGGATGTTCACGCAGCCAACTGGCCGGCCGATCGACCCGCGCGCGGACCACGGCGAGTGGAAAGCACTCCTGAAAGCGGCCGGAGTTCGGGACGCCAGGCTCCACGACGCGCGCCACACGGCCGCGACCATGCTCCTGGTCCTCGGTGTGCCCGACCGTGCGGTGATGGACGTCATGGGCTGGTCGTCAGCCGCGATGAAGCTCCGGTACATGCACGTCCCGGACACCCTCCGCGAGAAGATCGCCGAACAGGTCGGCGGGCTGCTCTGGAGTGACGAGGGGGACGTGACACCTCGGCTCACCGACGACCAGCGGGACGCGGTCCGGCAGCTGGCGGACATGCTGCCGCCGCAGCTGCGCGAGCGTCTGGCGGAGGTCTTCCCGGACGACGACACGGGCGCGGCTGGAGTTCCTGCGGTGCCCGCGTGAAAAGGAGGAAGTGAGACCCAAAATGAGACACAGAGGCCCGGCACCACTTGGTGCCGGGCCTCTGAGCTGCGCGCTCGACAGGATTCGAACCTGTAACCTTCTGATCCGTAGTCAGATGCTCTATCCGTTGAGCTACGAGCGCAGGTCTTCAATTATAACCGATCCTCAAGAGGCTCGGCCTTGCGGAGGCTCCGGGATTTGAACCCGGGATGGGGGGTTACCCCAAACCGCATTAGCAGTGCGGCGCCATAGACCAGACTAGGCGAAGCCTCCCGGGACCATCCTTGGCCACGACGCATAGGTTACACAGGTCCTCAACCGAGTTGCAAAACGCCCCCCTCGAAGACATGAACGCGCTGGTCAGGGCACGCGCGAGGACCTCGAGAGGGGCGTTAAACGCCTGTTCACCGGATCAGGAGTGACCTAGATCATCCCGAGGCGAGTTCCAGGAACGGTTGGAGGGACTCGGGATTGCGGAGGGCGTCGCGGCTGACGGCGCGATCCGGGTCGACGCCGGCGAGGATCTTCTTCACCGGCACCTCGCACTTCTTGCCGTTCAACGTCCGCGGGATCTCGGCCACCGCCACGAAGCGGTTCGGGACATGACGCGGAGAAAGCGACGAGCGCAATTCCTTGCGCAGCAACGGTTCCACGTCGGGCAACGAGACGCCGTCCAGCACGACGAAGCACAGCAGCTCGCCCTCGGAGACGCCGGAGGTGTCGATCACCAGGGAGTCGACGACGCCCGGGATCGACTCGACCACGCGGTAGAACTCCGAGGTGCCCATCCGGACGCCGCCTCGGTTCAGGGTCGAGTCGGAGCGGCCGTAGATCACGGCCGAGCCGCGTGGGGTGATGCGGATCCAGTCGCCGTGGCGCCAGATTCCCGGGTAGGTGTCGAAGTAGGCGTCGCGCAGCCGCGAGCCGTCTTCGTCGCCCCAGAAGAAGACCGGCATGGACGGCATCGGCTTGGTGATCACCAGTTCGCCCACGGTGTCCTCCACCGCGTTGCCGGCCTCGTCGAACGCGAAGACCGCGGCGCCGAGGGCTCGGCAGGAGAGTTCACCCAGCCAGACCGGGCGGTCCGGGGAGGCTGCCACGAAGGCCGTGCAGAGGTCGGTGCCGCCGGAGACCGAGGCGATCTGGACGTCCTTGCCGACGGCGGAGGCGATCCAGCGGAAGCCTTCCGGGGTGAGGGGTGCGCCGGTCGAGCCGACGACGCGCAGGCCCGTCAGGTCGTAGCGGGACGACGGGTCGAGGCCCTCCTTCAGGCACGACTGGACGTACGGGGCCGAGGTGCCGAAGTAGGTCACGCGGTGTTGTTCGGCCAAGTGCCACAACGTGTTCAGCGACGGGTGGGCCGGGCTGCCGTCGTACAGGACGATCGTGGTGCCGACCAGGAGGCCACCGACCAGGTAGTTCCACATCATCCAGCCGGTCGTGGTGAACCAGAAGAAGCGGTCGCCGGGGCCCAGGTCGCTGTGCAGGGCGAGCATCTTCAGGTGTTCCAGGACGATGCCGCCGTGGCCCTGGACGATGCCCTTGGGCAGGCCCGTGGTGCCGGACGAGTAGAGCACCCACAGCGGGTGGTCGAACGGCACCGGTGTGAACTCCAGCGGCGCGCCCTCGTGTGCGGAAACCAGCTCCGAGAACGACAGCGTGTCCGGCAGGGAAGCGCCGTTGTCCAGGTAGTCGATCAACACCGTGGCGCGCAGCGAGGGGATCTGCGAGCGGATCTCCTCGACGACCGGGCGGCAGTCGAAGGACCGTCCGTTGTAGACGTAGCCCGAGACGGCGACGAACACCACGGGCGAGATCTGGGTGAAGCGGTCGGCGACGGCTCGTGCGCCGAAGTCCGGGGAGCAGGAGGACCACGTCGCGCCCAGCGAGGCGGCCGCCAGGAAGGCGATCAAGGCCTCGGGAGCGTTGGGGACGAGCGCCACCACCCGGTCGCCGGCGGAGACGCCCAGAGAGGCCAGGGCGGCCCGGAAAGCGGCCACCCGCGAGCGCAGGGTGCCGAAGGTCAGCGACGAGGTGAAGCCGTCCTCGCGGTGGAAGATCACGGCGAGCTCGTCGTCGGCACCGCGGCGCAGGGCGTGCTCGGCGTAGTTCAGCGTCGAACCCGGGAACCACTGGGCGCCCGGCATGTCCGCGGAGCCCAGCACGCGCTCGGGAGCGGAGTGGAACCGGACGTCGAAGTACGAAGCTATGGCGCCCCAGAACCCGTCGAGATCGGAGACGGACCACTCCCACAGCGACTCGTAGTCGGGGAAGTCGTGCCCGCGATCGCGCAACCACGAGCGGAAGGCGGTCATCCCGTTGTCCCTCGTGGGGTCGGGGCGCCACAGCAGTTCGACGTCGGTGTCGGTCATGCCCCATGTCTAGTTGAGGCAGAACCGCACGTCCATGTGTGATTGGCGGACAGGACGTCCACCATCAGTGTGGAACTACCCCGCCGCGAGGAGCTCGTCCACGGCCGAGGTCAGCCGCGAGGCGTCGGCCGGGGCCAGCACGAGCCAGCCGTCCTGCTTGCGGAGGAGGTAGCGGCCTTCGCGGGTGTCCAGCCACGACACCGAACGACCCGTCGGACGAGGCACGCCGTCGCGGTTGCGAGCGGTGAGGCCCAGTTCGCCGCCACCGATCCGGGACGTCACGATGCGCATCAGGGCGTGCGCTTCCGGTTCGCGGATGCCGGCCTCGCGCAGCACGTCCAGGAACGCCTGCTTGCCGTCCTGCTCGCCGGCCTTGCCCGCGCGCACGTAGTCGTCCCACCGCACGTTCACGGAACGGCCGCTGCCGGGCGCGAGGCCTGGCAACGATGACACCGTGGCCGAAGCCAGCGCGTTCGGGCGGAACGCGTACAGGTGCACGTCGTTGTTCACGCGGGCGGCGAACGCGCCGGTCCAGCCCGCGCACGCGATGCCGCGGGCCAGTTCGGTGCCCTTGAAGTAGGCGATCTCCAGCGCGCGGTCGAACTCGCCGAGGCCGCTGATCAACGCGCGCAGGTCCGGGTCCGGACGGTGCACGGTGCCCAGCCCGCGGGCGTGAAGGGTCTGCGAGCTCTCTTCCACGAGGCGCTGCCGCGCCGCTCGGGTGGCGCCCACGTGGGGCGTGCCGAGCGGCACGACGCGGTCCTCGCCGTGCACGGCTTGCCAGAGCAGGAAGAACTCCTGCGAACTCACCGTGAACTGGCGTTCGCTCACTGACCGATCACCGGCGGGGCCGCCTTGCGGTCCAAGCCGAAGACGTTGTCGTCCTCTTCCAGGTAGCTCGCGCTCTTGTGCTCGCGCTCGTCGTCACGGCCCTGCGCCGCCGCGGGTGCACCGGCCATCGGCGCCGCACCCATCGCGAGCGGGTTCTGGAACGCCCTGGTCTGGCCACCGGTCGCGGACGACGCGGCAGCCGCGGCGGCACCCGCGCCGGAGCGCTCGTTGACACCGGCCGCGAGACCCGCGCCACCGCTGCCGCCTGCACCACCACCGCCACCGGCCTGGTTGCCGCTGCCCGGCACGAAGGTCCGTCCGGCCATGCCACCGCCGAAGCCTCCGCCACCACCGCGAACACCGGCACCGCCGCCGTAGCTGCGGGACGACGTGTTCGTGGTGCCGCGGTTCGTGCTGCCGGGCGTGGTCGTGACCGGTCCGCCGGCTCCACCACCGGTGCTGGTGTCCGGCGGCGGGGTGCGGGTACCGGTGTCGGGCCCACCCAGCGTCGGGTTCGGGTTGACCGGGTTCACCGGAGGCGTGAACTGCGCGGGCACGGTCTGGTCGACGGCGGCCGAGTTGCGCTGGAACGCCGCCATCACGTCCGCCGCGACGCGGTGCGAGGCGTCGGCAGCGGCGAGCGTGTCGACCGTGCTGGTGCCGAGGTTCTCGAAGCCGGAGAACTCGCCCGTGGTCTGCACGAGCCGCGCGTCGCGTCTCAGGTCCTCGATGCCACCGAACCCGCTCACCCCGTCGATCATCGTCAGCCGGTCGCGCAGAGCCGACCGCGGGATCTGCGGTTCCACCGGCACCGGCGGTTCCGGCGCCTTGGGAGGCGGTGGCATCGCGGCACGGGCCGCCTCGACGTTGTTGGTCTCCGTTGTGATCGCCGCGGAGACCTTCTGCGCGTAGTGCGCGGTGTCGTCGACCCAGTTGGTGACCTGGGTCAGACCGTCACGGGCGAGCCGGGCCGACTCGCTGTCCCAGCCGACCGCGGAGTCCTCGACGGCCTTGAGCAGGTTCGTCCGCACACCGGAGATGTCCTCGGCGATCTTCTGCCAGTTCGTCGCCGCGGCCTGGGCACCGGCGAGGTTCACGCCCGTGTGCACCATGTTGTAGAGGTCCACGTGCGAGAACGTCATCCAGTCGATCGGCTCGTACAGCTTCTCGCGGTGGTTCTGGTCGTCGTAGGGGGACTTGTCGTCCTTGCCGCTGTTGCCGTTGCCCTTGTTGTCGTGCGATCCCTGACTCACCAGGACCCTCCGGCGTTCTTGAAGCCCTGCTGGGCTTCCTCGTCGGCGTTGCGGGTGTTGTCGCGGTTCTTGCTCAGCGCGTTGCTGATGTCGTCGAGGACCTTGTAGAGGTCCAGCAACGCCTTCGCCGCGCCGGAGTCCTCACCGACGGCGAGTTCGGAGAACCGCGCGCTGATCGCCTTCGCGACCGGGTTCTCGCCGAACTGCAGCGGTGTCGCAAGCTGGTCGCTCGAGCGCTTCCACAGGTCCATCACCTGGTCGCGCGCGGCATCGACCGCCTTGATCAACGCATCCGCGGCGTCCTCGTCGAGCGTCAGCTTGCCGCTGTCCGCCGCCTGGTCGAGTTTGGCCGCGGCGCTGCTCGCCACCGCCTTGTCCACCAGCATCTGGTGCTGGAGAACGGGTTTCACCGCCGCTAGCTGTTCCGCGCTCAGCGGAGTGGTCGTCGCCGCCGCCGAGACCGCGGGTGTCTCAGTGCCTGTCCCAGTGCCTTCAGCCATCCCTCACAACCCCCTGCACTGCTTACTCGTCACCGCAGCACTGAGTGTTACTCACAGCTACACCCAGTCAGCCGTCCGAAGCATCCCTTAGATGTACCTGGAGTACGGTTCGGTTCCAATCCGCCGTAAAGACTCTTACCTCATGTGCGCGTCGAACCAGTTCAGCGCACGAACCCAGGCTTCGTCACTGGAAACGTCGAATCGGACCACATCCGAAGCGGTTTCGGAGCTGATCACCGCATCTCGAAGCTTGCTCACTTCTTCCGAGTCGTCGTCGCGGTAGATGCCCAGCCACGGACACGTGAGGTCACCCGCGACGTCCACCAGCGCCGGCAGTCCGTCCGAGAGCGGTTCGAGGATGCCCGGTCCCTGAACGGTGACCGCTGCTCCGATCGTGCGACTCGCGGCGACCACCATCGCGACGGTGCCGCCGGTGTCGAAACCGACGACACCCATGCGGTCCGGGCTCACGCCCTGCTGTCCCAGCCAGACGAACGCGACGTCGGTGTCCTCCAGCAACCGGTCTCCCGACAGCTTGCTGACCTGGTCCCTGATGTCGTCGCCGTGCACGCGGTCCGCGTCGTAGAGGTGCGGCGCGATGGCGAGCCAGCCCTCCGCGGCCAGACTGCTGACGAGCGTCCGCACCCCCGCGGTCATACCGCGGGCCTCGTGCAGCACCACCAGCCCGCCACGGACGGCGGACTCGGGTTCGCCGATCGTCACCCGCAGCTCACGGCCGTCGGTGAGGGATAGCGTCTCGGTGCGGGTAATGGTCATGTTTTCCACCCTTGCACGTGAGGGTGAACTCAAGTCAACGTGACCAATCGGACGGAGCAATGCGAGGATCGCGTGCATGACCGTGCGAACCCGTGCTGACCTGGCGTCCCTGCCGTCCTACGTGCCCGGCAGGACCATCCCCGGCGCCATCAAGCTCGCGAGCAACGAGGTGTCCGCCGGACCGCTCCCCAGCGTCGTCAAAGCGATCGCCGAGGCGGCCACCGCCATCAACCGGTACCCGGACACCGGCTGCACCGAGCTCACGGGCAGGCTCGCCGACAAGCTCGGCGTTCCTGCCGACCACCTGGCCATCGGCTGCGGCTCGGTGACCCTGTGCCAGCAGCTCGTCCAGGCGACCTGCACCGAGAACGACGAGGTGCTGTTCGCGTGGCGGTCGTTCGAGGCCTACCCGATCGTCACGCACGTGGCGGGAGCGAAGCAGGTCCGGGTGCCGTTGACCGAAGGTCACGTGCACGACCTCGACGCGATGGCCGCGGCGATCACGCCGAACACGCGCATGGTGTTCGTCTGCAACCCGAACAACCCGACCGGTACGGCGTTGCGCACCGAGGACATCGAGGCGTTCATCGCGAAGGTGCCGAACGACGTTCTCGTGGTGCTCGACGAGGCCTACAAGGAGTTCGTCGACGACGCGCACGTCCCGGACGGCGTCGAGCTCGCGAAACAGCAGTGGGCAGCCGGTCGCGACAACGTGGCGGTGCTGCGGACGTTCTCCAAGGCGTACGGCCTCGCGGGCCTGCGGATCGGTTACGCGGTCGCCCAGCCGCAGGTCGCCGAGGCGCTGCGCAAGGTCTACGTGCCGTTCTCGGTGAACGCCCTCGCGCAGGTCGCCGCGATGGCCTCGCTGGACGCGGAGGACGAGCTGATGGTCCGCTGCCGCGCGATCGTCGCGGAGCGCACGCGGGTTCGCGGCGAGCTGCTGGCGATGGGCTACGAGGTGCCGGAGACGCAGGCGAACTTCGTGTGGCTGCCGCTGGGCGAGCGCACGGCCGCGTTCAACGAGCACTGCCTGGCGCACAAGGTCGTCGTGCGCGCGTTCGTGGGCGAGGGCACCCGCGTGACGATCGGCGAGCCGGAGGAGAACGACGCCTTCCTGGCCGCAGCCCGCGCGTTCACTTCATGAGCAGCTGAACGATCGCCGCGACTCCCACCACCACGATGACGCCGCGCAGCACGGCGGGTGGGAGTTTGCGGCCGATCTTGGCCCCGATCTGGCCGCCGACCACCGACCCGGCGGCCAGCAGCGCCACCGCGAGCCACGCCACGTCGGCGATGAAGATGAACATGACGCCGGCGACCAGGTTCACGAACGCGGTCAGCAGGTTCTTCACCGCGTTCAGCCGCTGCAGGTGCTCGGCGACGAGCACTCCCATGAGCCCCATGACCAGCACGCCCTGGGCGGCCCCGAAGTAGCCGCCGTAGATGCCCGCGGCGAACACCCCGATCCACAGCAGCACGCCGCCGTCGTTGTGGCTTCTGCGGTGAGCGAGCTTGCGGTTGAGCCACGGCTGGATCACCACGAGAACCAGCGCGATCACGATCAGCACCGGCACGATCGCGGTGAACGCCTTGTCCGGCAGTGTCACCAGCAGGATGGCGCCGACGATCCCGCCCAGGATCGACGCGGGCAGCAGCCGCGCGATCCGGCTCTTCTGCCCCTTGAGCTCCTCGCGGTACCCCCACGCGCCGGACAACGAGCCGGGCACCAGACCCAGGCTGTTGGAGACGTTCGCGACCACGGGTGGATAGCCGACGGCGAGAAGCACCGGGAAGGTCACGAGCGTGCCGCTGCCGACGACGGTGTTGATACCGCCTGCGAACACACCCGCGATCACCACCGCGATTGCTTCCCAGACCGTCATGTCACCCCCAGGTACCCAACGGTTAGCGACGCTAACACTCCACTCGGGACGGCGAAGTGTGGCGCTCACGACAACAGGGCCGACACTCAGCGTGAGTGCCGGCCCTGCAGATCTTCAGTTAGGCCGTGCGACGGCGTCCGATGATGCTGGCGCCGAACCCGAAGGCCACGAGCAACGCGCCGATGACACCGAGGCCGAGCACGCTGGCACCGGTCTTGGCGAGCGCGTCACCCGAACCACCGGCACCACCGGCGCCGGCCGGACCGGCCGGACCAGCCGGGGCCGGCGGGGTGACGGTGACCTGGTCCTCCGGCAGCGGGTAGCCGGGGTCCTCGACCTCGGGACCGGGCACGAGGTGGAAGAGCTGCACCCAGCTCTCACCGCCGGCCCGCACGAGGAACCACGGGTTCATCCGGCGGATCTCGACCTTCCACGGGCCGGGGACGACCACGTCGTACTTGCCGACCGGCAGCTGCGTGACCCCGAACTTGCCGTCCGCGTCCGTGACCGTGCGCGCGACAACCTTCTTCGTACCGGAGTCGACCACGACGACGGTCGTCTTGTCCTTCGGGACCTCACCGTTCGGGCCGTCCGTCAGCAGCATGCCGACGGCGTCGGCGCGCAGGCCGGGCACCCGGAACTCGTCGCCCGCGTGGGCGGCACCGGGGTCCGACAAGTCGGGAGCGAAGGAGCAGTGAAGGGTCGCGTAACCGATGGACGCCGACTCCTTCGGCTGGTCACCCTTGACCCGGAAGGCGCGCTTCTCGCCGTTCGGGACCGACACACCGCCACCGTCCCAGGCCAGACCGCCCCAGCCGGAACCGTCGTTGTAGATCTCGCCCGGCTCGCCGGGACCGCTGCAGAGCGCGTTCACCGCGGGCAGGTCCGCACCGGTGCGGTTCTCCAGCGTGATGTCGGCCTCGAACCTCTCGCCCGCCGCGTACTCCTCCTTCGTGAAGTTCAACGTCGCGAAGAAGTTGTCGGACAGCGGACGCTCCGCACCGAGCTCGAACACGGTCTCGGCGTCGGCGCTCACGGTCATCTGGTCGCGGGAAGGCCGCACCCAGCCGTCGGGGTACTCGGCGTACACCTGGAACAGGCCGACGGGCAGGTCGGTGAACACCGCGCGCCCGGATGCGTCGGTCGTGGCCTCCACCGACTTGTACGGCCGGTTCCCGCCGTTGACGAACACCCGTGCGTTCGAGAACGTCCGCTCGTCCGCGTCCTTGCGCTTGTTCTTGTTGGCGTCGGCGTACAGCACGACTGCCGCGTCACCGCTCTTGTACGTGACCGAGGCCGTCGCCGACGCGGAGTTGTTGGCGGGACCGTGGTCGATCGGGGTGAAGAGCCTGAGCGCCAGCGACACCTTGTCGTCGTTGCCCATGAAGTACGGCGCGGTGCCGACCACCGTGATCTCACGGCTCTCACCCGGCCACAGGAACACCTTCTTGGTGGTGTCGGCGAGTTCGCCCAACTGCGACCGGTCGAACTCCAGCAGTCGCATGTTCGGGTTCTGGTAGTCGTTCTCCAGGCGTACCTCGGCCTCGCGACCGGTGCCGACGTTCTTCACCGTGACGTTGACCCGCATCGGCTCGGCGATGTCGTAGGTGTCCTTGTCGAACTTCATGGTGATCGCCATGTCGGGACGGTGACCGGCGTCGGGAACCACGACGTCGCTCGGCACGACGGTGAGATCGCGGGTCGTCGTGGTGTCGGCGACGACGTCGATGACGAACTCGTTGCCGTCCTGCGGCTTCCACGTGCCGGCGACCTGGAGGACGGTCTTGCCCGGCGTCAGGCCGTAGATCCTCAGGTTGCCGTTGCCGTCGGCGTTGATGACGTCCTTGAGCGGGCGGCGCGTCACGGGGTCGAGCACGTTGACGCGCGCGTTGGGGATCGGCGCACCGGTCTCGGCGTTCACGACCCGGCCGGAGTAGTCACCGTGCAGGCCGTGCACCTTCGCGGACACGTTGCCCACCCACGTGTAGGTGCCGATGTTGCGGCCGACGTTGCCGAACCAGCAGTTGGCGTAGATCCACGGGTTGTTGATCTTCGGCATGTTCGTGGTGACGAACACCTTGGTCTCACCACCCGCCGGCACGGTGACGCCTTCGCCGTCCGGGTGCAGCTGCGAGAAGTTGTCGCTGTTGAGGAACTCCGGGCCGGAGAGGCCGCCACCGCAGACCGCGACCACGCGGTGGAGCGGCTGGGTGCCGGAGTTCTTCAGCGTGATGTTCAGCCCGACCTCGTCCGTGACGTGGTACGACGCCTTGTCGAACGCCATGGTCGCAGACAACGAGTTGCGGACCGGGGCGACCACGGGCAGCGCGAGCTTCGTTTCCTTGTTGTGCTCCACCACGAAGTCGGTGAAACCGGGCTGCACCGCGTACCTGTAGTTGTCGACGTTCACCACGGTGTGCTTGCCCGCGACGACGCTCCACATGTTGAACTTGCCGTTGGCGTCGGTGTAACTCCAGTTCGAGCTGTCCGGTGAGCCGCCCTTGGTGCCGAACGTGACATTCGGCAGGCCCTCGCCCTGGTCGAAGGCGCCGTTGCCGTTCGTGTCGGTGTAGAGCACACCGGTGACGGTGCCCTTGAGCTGGCGGATCGTCAGGTGAGTGCTCGTGCCGTTGTCGCCCGGCGTCGGGTCGCCGACGCCGTCCACGGTCGCGCGGAACTGGAAATGCACCGAGTCCGAGGTTGACGACGTCGGCCGCAGGGCCACGCGGAAGGACTTCTCCTGACCCGGCGCGAGCGACGGGCGGCTGCTCAGGTCAGCGGCGCCGGCGGCCAGCCAGGCCTGGCTGGACTCGTAGCCGAGCCTGATGTCCGTCGCCGGCGCCTCACCCTTGTTCTTGACAGTGAGGGTGAGTCCGATGTCCTCGGCGGGCAGGAACTCCGGCTTGTCAGGCGTGACCGTCACGGAGAGATCCGGACGCGGCTCGCCGGTGAGAGCGGCGGGCGGCGTTTCCTTCTTCTCCTCCTCCGGCTTCGTGTCCGGAATGGACGGAGTCGAGGTGGACGGAGTCGTGGACGGCACCGGCGTGCTCGGTTCCGCGGGTGCGGACGGTTCGCTCGGTGGCGTGGGCTCGCTCGAGGACGGCGGCGTGGACTCGGTCGGTGACGGCGGCGCCGGGTCCGTTGTGGACGGAGGCGTGCTCGGCTCGCTCGTAGGCGTCGGCGCCGGTTCGACGCTCGACGTCGGCGTCTCCGGCTCCTGCGCGAGCGCACCGGTGGTGGCTCCGCCGAACGCCAGGACGACAGCGGTGGTCAGGGCCCCGGCTCTCAGCAGGGCGCGGCTGATCGATCTCTCTGACAATGAATCCCCCTGGTTCCGAGGATGGTGTGGCCGGCACTCGTGACGAGCACCGGCCACGTGCGAATTCAGTTGTTATGCAGTCCTGCGACTGCCGAACACGCTGGCGCCCAAGCCGAACGCCACGAGCAGCGCGCCGAGCACGCCCAGTCCCAGGACGCTGGCACCGGTCTTGGCCAGCGCCTCGTCGCCACCACCCGCGGAAGCCTTGACGGGAGGAGTGTTCGTGCCGGGTTCCTGGTCCTCCGGCAACAGATGGCCGGGGTCCTCTGTCACGGGACCCGGCACCCGGAAGAGCAACTGCACCTGCGGCTCCTCGCGCGCCTTGACGAGGAAGAACTTGTTGCTGATCCGGCGGTAGTCGACCCGCCATGGACCCTCGAGGACCACCTGCGCGAGCGCGCCGGTGGTGGCACCACCGAACTCCGGCAGCGCGGCGGTGGTCAAAGCCCCAATTCTGAGCAGGGCACGGCTGACCGTTCTTTCGGACAAAAAATCCCCCATGACCGAAGTCGGTGTGGCTCGCAGACGTCGAAGCCCCCGCACGTGTCTGCAGAACGCGGTCAAGCTACCTCAGCTTCGCCGCAGGTGGAAGCCCTTTCCGGCCTCAAACGTTCCACTGTGGAGGGAGCTTGTGAGGTTGGACTCAAGGTGTAACGCACTCGGCGCTACTTGAGTGCGGACTTGCGGCGCATCGCCGCGCCGGCGTGGGCCGTCAATCTGAGCAGGCCAGTTCTCGCGGATCTCTCGGACATCTGGTTCCCATGAGTAGTGCGGATGGATCAAGAAGTCCTGCGGCGGCCGGCTACGCGAGCGCCGAGGCCGAAGGCGACGAGCAGCACGGCGAGCACACCGAGCCCGAGCACGCTGGCACCGGTCTTGGCGAGCGCACTGCCCGTGCCACCACCGGCGCTGTCGTCGGTGTCGCCGGTGTCCACGGGATCGCCGGTGCCGGGGTCGCCACCCGGCTCGGGTCCGGGCGGCGGGCCGGGCACGACCGGGAAGCCGGAGCTCGCGACGACGTCGCCGAAGACCTGCACGTGGCCGCCCCACTCACCCTCGAACTTCCACGGCCCGTCGACCCACGCCCACCAGTTGCCCGGCGGAACCTGCTCGAAGCGCACCGTGCCCTGGTCGTCCGACACCGTCTCGGCGACGGCGAAGCCGTTCTCCTTGTCGGTGAGCAGCAGGATCCGGGTGTTGGGGATGGCCTCGCCCGCGTCGACCACGTAGTTGCCGTTGCGGTCGTGGTACAGCGGTCCCGTCAGACCGCCAGACCCACCGGGCACGCTGGCCCAGTCGAAGCCGTACGGGCCGTCGGTGTTGTAGCCGGGGTTCGGCGCGAAGTCGCAGGCGATGACCACCCTGCGCTTGTTGCGCGCCGCCGTGGGCACCTTCTCGGTGACGACGAACGTCCGGGTCTCTCGGGGGCCGACCGTCACGCCCTTGCCCCAGTAGCCCAGATCGCCCCAGCCGGTCATCGGGTCCTCGTCGCTGCCACCGAGGTGGTTGCCGTCGCCGATCCTGTTGCACGCGGCCTGGATGCCGCTGATCTCGCGGTCGCCGGTGTTCGTCAGCGTGATGGTGATCTTCGCGAGGTCGCCGACCGCATAGGTGGCCTTGTCGAGCACCACGGTCGCCTTCAACGTCTCGCGGTACGGCCGCTCCGCGCGTGCGGTGAGCTGGACCGAGGCTCCCGGCTCCACCCAGCTCTGCGGGCCATCGCCCTCGATGTGCACGAGCCACCCGTCGGCCAGCGTGTACCCGACCCAGTACGAGCCGGACGGAACGCCCTTGAACGAGAAGCGGCCGAAGACGTCCGTGGTGGTCTTGAAGTAGCCGTGCGGCGCACCGCCGTTGGCCTCGACGACGACGTCTGCGGCAGCCTCGCCGTGATCCTGCTGGCCGTTGCGGTTCCGGTCGGTGTAGACGACGCCGGTGATGTCGCCCCTGGTCTGCACCACCTCGACCAGGCCCTCGAACCCGCTGTTGTGCGGGTTCGGCCGGCCCAGGTAGCTGATCCACCGCCAGAAGCGCAGCTGGCCGCCGTAGATGTCGCGGATCTTGCCCGTGACCTCGAACGTGCGGGACTCGCCGGCGGGGATCCGGATGCCCGCACCGCCGTAGCCGAACTCGCCCCACTGCGACTCGGGGATGTCCAGTTCCCTGATCGGCGTCTCCAGGCGGGCGCGCTCAGCGGTCTGGCCACCGATGTTCGTGACGGTCAGCCACATGCGCACCGTCTCGTGCGACTCGTAGCGCGTCTTCTCGAACTTCACCGCGCCGCGCAGGTCCGCTGGCCTCGCGTACTTCAGGATCCGGTAGCCGGACCCCTGCTCGCCGGTGATGCGCACGAGATCCTGACCGGCATCGCGGAACGCCCACCCGCCGAGGACCACCGCCCGGTACTCGCCGGGCGCCAGCCCGGTGAACTCGATCTTGCCGTCCTGTCCGCTGCGCCCCTCGGCGACCTGCACGCCGGTCTGCTGGTGCAGCAGCACGACCTCCGCACCGTGGATGGCCTCGGCCGGGTCGACGCGGTTGTCGGCGTTCCAGTCGTAGCCGAGCAGCATCGTGTAGCCGCCGACGCCACCGGTCACCGCTGCCTCGTCGTGCACGGACGGGCCGTCGGGGTTCCAGTTGACGAACGGTGCGAAGTCGCAGTCGAGCGTGACGGAACCCTGCTCACGGGCGCCCGCCGGGATCTCCTCGACGATGAAGATCGTGCGCTGGTCACCGGCTTCGATCCGGAGCCCGCTGCCCTTCAGCTGCTTCCAGCCCTCGGCGCGGCCGAGCGAGTTCGCGGACTCCTCGCGGTCGCAGGCCGCCTGGATGCCGTCGATCGGGTGGTCGGTGGTGTTGGTGAGCTGCAGCTTGATCGTCGCGTTCGCCGGGTGCTTGTAGCTCTCGCGGTCGAGCGACGCGGTCACCTTGAGCTGTTCCGAGAAGGGCCGCTCAGCCCGTGCGGACACCTCGGTCGTCTGGTTCGCGGCGACCGTGATCAGGTCGCCGGCGGCCGTGGTGTGGTGCACGACCCAGCCGTCGGCCAGCGTGTAGGTGGGGTGGTAGGTCCCGGGCGTGAGATCGCGGAACGCGAACTTGCCGTCGGTGGCGCTGATGGCCTTGTGCTCGGAGCTGTCGCTGCCGCCGAAGATCGTGACCGTGCCACCTGCGATCGCCTCACCGGGGTCCTGCCGCCCGTTGCGGTCCTTGTCGGCGTACAGCACGCCGCTCACGCTGCCGGTGGTCGCCAGCTGGATCGGCGGGGGCGCCGGTTCGTTGCTCGGCGGCGGGGGCGGGGGCGTCTGCGAGGTCGGCTGGGGCGTCGGGGTCTCGGCCGGCGGTGTGCTCGTGGCCGTCGGTTCGGTTTGCCCGAACGCAGCAACGGACGTTGAGCCGAACGCCATCGCGGCCGCGGTCGTCAAAGCGGCGAACCTGAGCAGAGCGCGGCCGACCGATCTCCCGGACAATGAATCCCCCAAGACCCCCGTGACAATGCAGTCCGCCGACGTCAACGCCCCCGCACGCGCCAGCTGGACGTGCGAAAAGTACCGCACGCACAGTGTCCGGGGAAGCGTCAAGAGGTCACGAAAAAACACGCAAGATTATTTTGGGACGAGGGCAACCTTCGGCCGGAGAAAAGCGTGAGCAGAGCGCGGACAGCTGTGCCCTCGGTGGCATGCTGGTCGTCGTGACGCCTTCGGACCTCGCGCACCTGCGCCGGGCGCGCGACCTGATGGACCGCGAGTACGCCAAGCCGCTGGACGTACCCGCCATGGCCCGCGCCGCCCTGATGTCACCCTCCCACTTCGCCCGCCAGTTCCGCGCCGCCTACGGCGAGACCCCGTACGGCTACCTCATGACCAGGCGAATCGAGCGCGCGAAGGCGTTGCTGCGCCTGGGCGACCTGTCGGTGACCGAGGTCTGCATGGCGGTCGGCTGCACGTCCCTCGGCTCGTTCTCGGCCCGTTTCACCGAACTCGTCGGCGAAACCCCCTCCGCCTACCGGGCACGCGTGCACGACTCGCTGGCCGCGGTACCGGGATGCCACCTGAAGGGCCTGACGCGACCGAGCAGGTTTCGAGAAGCGACGCGCCCCAGCTCTACCTAGGGTCTCGTGGCATGAAGCTTTCGCACACGTTCCTCTTCGTCCACGACCAGGACGCCGCCCTGAAGTTCTACCGCGACGTCATCGGCCTCGAAGTGCGCACCGACGAGTCCGTGGAGGACTACCGCTGGCTCACCGTGGGTCCGGCGGACCAGCCGGACATCGAGATCGGCCTGTCCCGCATCGGCCCGCCCATCCCGCCGACCGACTACGAGGCCCTGAACGCGTTGCTGGCCAAGGGATCCCTGCAGGGCATCATCTTCGAGATCGACGACGTGGACGCGAAGTTCGAACAGGTCCGCGCGGCCGGCGCCGAGGTGATGCAGGAGCCGATCGACCAGTTCTACGGCGTCCGCGACTGCGCGTTCCGCGACCCGTCGGGGAACATGATCCGCTTCTCCACGCCGCGTTCCGTCTCTTAAATCGCTTCTGCTGGTCGGCGCGGGTGTGCTTGAGTAGAGCCTTCTGACGCACTCACCCAGACGAGGTCGATGCCATGGGCACCCCCGGACACACCGGGTGCCTTCGCCGTACCCGGTGACACACACGTCCCTTTACGTGTTTTGTGCGCACCAGGAGCTTCTACCTTGACTTGGTACACCTCGTTCTTCACCGACCTCGCCAACACCTTCTGGCGCGGCGCGGTCCAGCCCTCCCAGACGGTCGCCGAGATCGACTTCGTCGTCGGGTTCGCCGACGGGACCCGCGTGCTGGACGCGCCGTGCGGAAGCGGCAGGCACAGCATCGAGCTGGCTCGCCGCGGTTACACCGTGACCGGTGTCGACATTTCCGCCGAGGCCATCGAACACGCCCGCGCGCAGGCCCCCGCATTGGACTGGCGGCTGGGAGACATTTCCTCGCTGGCGTCTCAGGGCGTTCGCGCAGATCTGGCTCTTTGCATGGGCAACAGTTTCGGCTATTTGGATCACTCGGGATCCTGCCGCTTTCTGGCGGATCTCGCGGCTGCCGCACCGGTCCTCGTGATCGATTATTCGTGTGCGGCGGAGTCGTTGCTGCCGTCGTTGCCGGGTTCGATCGAGCTGTCCGCGGGTGGCGTCGACATGGTCGCCGTCAACTCGTACGACGTCGCCTCGGGGCGGCTGCTGATCGACTTCACCTTCAGCGACGGGGTGCGGACGCAGCGGTCTACCGCCGTGCAACACGTCTACACGGCTGGTGAGCTGACGCGGATGCTGCGGGCGGCCGGGTTCGCGTCTGTCGAGCTGTTCGGCGACACCGATGGGGGTGCGTTCGAGGTCGGCAGCCACCGGTTGCTGGCCGTGGCGCGCCGCTGACAAACCAGGAAGGCCCCTGCCGGGGTCCGGGGCGGCGCCCCGGCTGGGGTCTGGGGGCTCGGTCCCCAGAAGACACCTGGAGCGAGGACGGTCGACGTTTTCCGTCGACACACCTCACCCACGAGCGGAAGCGGAGGGATTTGAACCCCCGGATGGTTTCCCATCTCCCGCTTTCAAGGCTGCATCTTGCTGTTCCGGTTCGTTCGGGCTAGTCCGCGGTTGTCGGTGTTGCCTGGTCAGGGGTGCTGTCCCGTCCCAACCCGTCCCGGACCGTTGCTACACCCGTCGCTACACGTCGTCCTGGGCGCGCCTGGTAGCTGTCCCGTCCCGCTGGTCCTCGGTGGGGCGGCTTTGGCATGTCCGCTGGCCGATGACGCGGAGCGTTGGCGGGCGTCGATCGCCGTGCCCGGCTCGGTCAGGTCTTGGATCGCGCGATCGTCCTGACGCCTGGGTGCTGGAGCTCCTGCGCGTCGCCGTCGGTGGCGCGTTGCCGTGGATGGACGCCGACCGCGCCGCACGGCCGACGGGCGGAGCGAAGCGGGAGCCCGGCGTGCCGGGATGGATGGGAAGCCGGTGCCAACGTGACAGGCCCCGTGCGCGCCGCCGACGGCGGCGCGCCTTGATCCCATAGAGCCAAGTTCGGCAGCCGGTCTTCTGAGCCGTGACGAGGGCTATGAAGGGATTGCCCAGCCTCAGTCGCTTGCACGCTTCTTGGCCACTCCGCCAGGCCCAGCCGGAGGCTTTGGAAGTTCAGCCGGAGAGCTGGTCGGCTGATTTGGGGAGACCCAGCCGCCACGCTCTTCGTGATCCACCATCCTGGCGGCGTCACGCGAGATCCAACCACCACCCTGCACGCGGCGATCAGTGCTTCCATCGACGCTGCCGATGTCGATAGCCCGCCGCACCGCGCGCGCGGCGTCAGGGCGTGGATCCCCAACCATCCGATGGTCGGCACGCCGGCCGCCCACATCCTCACCGGCCATGGTCGCTCTCCTTGTTCTGCTGCGGCTGCACGCCGGTTACTACCCCGCCTGTGCCCTTAGGCGGAGGTGGCAGACTACGCCCAGCCCGCTCTGCTGGTGTGTTAGCTGTGTTGCTCGTGTAGCCACCGTTGCGGGGCGGAACCCAACCTTGACGCCTGCGCTGTGCCATGGTGAACCAGCTCCTCGGTCGCTCGTCGTCTCAATTCTCACCCTGAACGGCCTGGGTGTCACCTGTCTCGGCCGGACTACCCGAATCCAACAATGCTGCCTCACTCGGAGATTTGAACAACTGAATCGCAAGAATTTCCGCACAGTTGATCCACATCCCCGCAGTGTCGGTTACCTCGTCGCCGAACTCACCGTTCGCGTCAAGACTGAAAGCTCGATCAAGAAATATTTCTCGACTCTCAGGGTATGCGCTTACAAACTTTCTAGCGCCCGCGTATCCACCAAGCCAAGTCCCGTCTTTGGTTAGAATCCTGACATACCCGGACACATCCGGACCGATGTAATCCCAAGCCGTTGGGATTGGACTGTATACCCGGAACACCGACCATCGAAAGCAAGCCTGCCATCCGACCGCCCATGCCTTAATTCCCGCGACACATCGCCACCATCCCGGAGCAAGGTAGGGCGCTTCGCGAGAATGGATGAACCAAATTTGCCCGAGCGCCGCAAGAAACGCCGGAAAGGCAAAGATAAGCCCAAATGCAAGCATCGCCGATCGCTCAACGTGCAGAAGCATGTTAACCGGCTCACGGATACGCCACACCAATCTGTCCGCAAGCAGAATAAAGTACAGAATGCTGAGTATTGCAGACATTCCGAGAGACCTCAGAACTCTCGCGATCGCTTCCCGATCTTCAGGAGTTGGCCCTCGCAGTCGAGATCGCACTGCCTGAAATACGAATCCAGGAAGGATGAAGAGCGCCAGTACAACGAGCTGCTGAAAACCGGTGGGAAGCATCGAAGCTCCAAGAATTTGCCCTACAGCGAGTGGACGACACCCAACGGCCAACCGTGCGTCGTGTAGCAGGTAATCGATTCTAGGCGGTCGTACTGTTACATCAACTCAAGCCCCCGTCCGGGTGAACCGTGCCTGAGAGCCAAGCTAGCCCCGCTACCAGCAACACCTCCTACCCTGCGCTCATAGCTAGTGATCACGTCATCGACTCCTCCGGCGTGTCTTGAGGCGGACCACATCAGCGTCAGGGTGGCGACTAGATCGACTATGGAGGTAACAATACGAATACACACTGTTACGCCGTTTGGGTAACGCTCGATGGTTCGCATAGGACGACATGTTGATCGGAGGTACCTTGCGGCCATGGTGACCAGCGGCGAAGCATTGCATGAGAAGGGCCGTGATGGTGCTCGCCGCGCAAAGCGCTGGCTAGAGGCCACAACGCGGGTGAAGATGGCCTGGCTTAACACGGACCCAATCATCGGTGATCGCTGTGAGTTTCAGTGGCCACACGGGCGGCAGTTCTCTTTTGACATCGTCGGATTCCTGTCTGGCGGCCCGGTCGAGGGTCAGTCCTTCCTTGCAGAGGTGAAGAACTACTCCACTCCCGGAAATCAACCTGTAGAGTATCCTGAGTACCTGGCGAAGTGTTATGTAACATACGCTCAGCAACCTAAGTACTCAGACAACTTCATGTGGATCACCTGGCATCCGTTCAAGCAGACGGAATGGACTTCCCTCTGCTCCGCGGAGATGGTAAGGCGTTGCGTGATCGGGGAACACAAACGTGTTTTCGGCGTTGGTTCGCCAGAAGAAGCCGAGTCGCTTGTCGACATGGATATCGTCAACGCCGTTGCAGAGCGACTGTGGGTGATTGTACTTTCTGACAAGCAAGAGAAACTAGTCATTTCTCTCGATCATCTCGCCGTGATCCGTGCATACGAAGTTCGAGAAGGTGAGGCGTCGTGAGAGTACCATCTTTTACTGATGCCTTGTTCGACGCTCTACGGTCCCAGGACCAGCTGGATGGGATTTCGCGGATAAAGCAGGTTGTCATCAATGAGCTTCGCGCCACCGATGAGCGGGTATCCATCCAGAAGACTGACTACTTCAACCACTCGTTCGTGCCGGACATGGTACTCAACTGGCCCGGCGAGAAAGAATCAAGGCATCTCTTTCTTCGCCCTGAGACCACACTGGCAGACTTGCAGGATGATATCGCTCTCTCTTCCGAGACGCGGCCAATATTCTTTAGCCTGACGGGCATGGCTGGCAAGCCTAAAGGGCTCCTGGCACAGCTTGATCAAACTTCACACGGGGCCGACTCTCTAGTTACAGACTCCCAGGGTATCCAGGAACTGATTTCGCAGCGTCAAGAGCATCCGGTAGTGCGCCTTGCTTCAAGTGCCGTGCTACAGGGAGCCCGCGGACTGTTGGATGACGATAAGTCCGCTGCTGTAGCTGCTGCGCTTACGTCAGGCCTGGACGCCGCTGCCCATGTGCAACGCGAGCGGACGGAAGCCGCAACGCGAACGATCGCGTCGACATTCGACTCAACTCGATCGACTCGCCTAAACAGGCTGCTCCAGGCTGTCTGGATCGGCTCAGGTGGCAGTGCGAGCACGTTCCCTGGCCGCTACGAGCTCGCGGCCGGCCTGGATGAGGATGCACTCTCGTACCTGCTTCAACTTGAGCATGTTGAAGACTTTGAGTTTTGGAAAAGGATTGGCCGGAGACTCACCCTGGCAACCCTCTCGAAGATTCGCATAGAGCACCCGTCGGCCAACTTTCAGGCGTTAGTGACTGCCAACCTAGACGTTCTGAATTCCAAAGCGTGTCGCGTATCCCGCACGCTTCCCTACCTCACTGCTGACTCGCGTCAAGATCCTGGATATGCAACATGGGAGCTTGATAGAGGCATGCTGGTGTATAGGAGCGACCGGCACTCTGTTCACGTGGCACAGAGGAAGGACGAACTCGAACGCATATCAGGCGCAGGGTCGGCCACGCGATTTGATCAGCTCCTTCAAAGACTTGATGGGCAAGACATTGCGGTCACGGAACTCAGCTTGGGCGCAGGAGGTCGAACGGTTGCTTACTCATCCGATCGTCCCATCAATGTCATAAATGACCAGCCGCTAGCCACGGTCGCATCTGCACTTGGTGCTTCTGTCGAGGTTCGCCAGTTGGTGGCAGCGATGCGTGGACATAGTCCGGTCACCTGTGATTTTCCCACCTCGATCGTCAGTGGCAAAACCACGGCGACATACCCTGTCATGGACCTAATAGAGCTTGCGATGACCCTATTCGCAGACATGTCCAATGAGGAGCTGCTTGCGATCGAAGAGCTGACTCCAGAAATTGAAGATCTGGGTCCGCCCACACTCTTCTAACACCGCTGCGCGATCAATTTCATTTCCGTAATGATGGTATCAGGCTCGGCGGCCGCGAATTCCTCTAGTTTAGACGGTTTGTTGGCGTAGCCGATGATACGCACACCTGCGGAGCGGGCAGCCTGAATGTCGGTCAACGAGTCGCCAATAAGCACCGAATTCGAAGCTGCAGTACCGAGCGCGTCGTTTGCTTGATTCAGCAGGAAGGGGTTCGGTTTCAGGAGGCCGGGATCAGCTTCTCTTCGAGCAGACACGTTGTCGACGCAATGGGTCAGATCATGGGCATGAAAGTAGGACAGGACTGCTGCGGCGCTGTTATTACTTACGATTGCAAGCTTTCGGCCGCTGGCGTGCCACTCACGAATAAGATCATGCGTATCGGCGGTCGGCTCAGCGGTCGCTACTGCCTCAACTTCATGCGCCCGCAATGCGGCCTCGACGTATCGCGCCTCGACGTCGCCGATGGTGGCTGCAAAGCTGAAAACGTCGAACGGGTCTGCGCTCTTCTCAACTTCGGGAGGGAGATCCCCATGCCCGCCATCCGCCAGCACTTCGCGAAGTTGATCAGCCACAACCGGTGCAGGAAGGCCGGCGAAGACTGAACAGACCGGGCCATCGAAGTCCAGAAGAAGCGCGCTTGCGTTCGCCAGAATGCGATGGACGGCTGTTGGATCGTCTACAGGCACACTGCTGTCTGTCATCGCTGATACTCCGTCGACACGGTCGTCCACATGGAGTCGAACCACATGCGTGCTTGCTCGACGTACTGACTTCCAGTGCTGGTGTCGTCATCAGTGACGCTGTGGTGGAAGAGAATGGCTTCCTTGCCCACGAGGTCATAGATGGGCTTTGGTTCGCCGTCGAAGCGGATCACGTGCTCGCGGACTGGGTAGAAGCCGAAGAAGGCTTCCTCGTTGTTGAGCAGGTAGAGCTTGAACAGCGGTGCGGCGCGATGAACCTTGATCTCGACGGAGACGTCCTTGACGAGGCCGAGATCTCCGAGTTCCTGGACGTTGTCCACGATCGCGAGAGTGTGGCGACGCATGATCTCGTCCATGCGGTTGCGGAAGCCTGGGCTGTCCTGCAAGTCCTCGACCTGGCACGGGATCGCCCACGGCTGAGACGTGTCTGGGACGAGCATCCGGATGTTGATCGAGGCAGGCGTCAGCCGGCCGATTCGGATCTTGTCCAGCGGCTCCTGCATGACGCCTTGCAGGGTCTCGCCGGAGAAGCCAGCAAAGTCGATCGTGACGTGCTCCGCCTCGAACGCGCGCTCGATGTGTGGGCGGAGGCCAACCGGGCGCTCCGTGCGCTCGCGGACGAAGACGCCGCTGCCCTGTCGGGAGACGATCAGGCCTTCGTCGCGCAGCTCGCGCAGCGCGTTCTGCACCGTCATAGGCGCGACTTCGTACTTCTTCGCCAGCTCTGCGCGCGAGGGCAGCTTGTCGCCTGCCTTAAAGACCTTGGTCAGAATGGCAGCTCGCAGAGCGTTCGCGACCTGCACGTATGGCGGTCGCGGGTCGTCCGGATCCAGTGCCATGACTGCCTCTCGGTCTGTGGGAAGCGCCAGGTTCCTAGCGCTGCTCATGCATGCACGTACATAACGCACGTGCATGCATGACCCAAGGATAGGGCGGCTTGTCTAGCCCGCCTAGTGAGCTAGCTCAACCGAGGGAAACCAACCTGCTTGACTTGGCTAGACAACCTAGCTAGCTTGTAACTTGGCTAGGCCGTACAGACGGCCTAGAAGAGCTAGGGAGGTTGTCATGGCGGTTCCGTACGGGACGCGCTTCGACGCGGTGTTTGACCAGGTCTTTCCGATGGGCGCACTGATGGTCGGTGAGGTCGCTCCGGACATGGAGTACATGAGCCAGGAGGACAAGGCCCGCGGTAAGCAGGCCAAGCAGAAGATCGACGAACGCTCGGGCAAGCGGCAGTGGAAAGTCGTAGTCACCGATCCGTCGGCGGAGAAGGAGCGCGACGCCTCGGTCACGGTGACCGTGCTCGCGGACGTCCAGCCCGTTCCGCCGCACGCGGTGCAGGTCATGCCCGGTGTCGAGGTTCGACCGGTTGCGTTCGAGGGACTGACGGTCGAGCCGCGCGTCATGGGCGACCGGTTCAAGTACCAGGGCTTCACGATCCGGGCCACGGGCATCGCCTCGCCGCAGGTCGGCACCCCGCCGAAGCGTGAGGGCAAGCCTGCGGGTCAGCAGGGCCAGGGCGAGCAGAAGACGGCGGCCTGACGGTGGCGCGGCCGTCGCGTGAGGCGGTCGCCCGCTGGAACACCGCGTACGCGGAGCAGACGGCGGCGCTGTTCGCCGCTTCCAGCATCGGGGATGCACGTGCAGTGCTCCGTCTCGCTCTCGGTTATTCGGCAGTGGCGCAGGCGTGGCGGATCTTGGCCGCTGACCTGGCGGTGCCCTTGTGGGCTCGGCACGCCTGCTCCATTGCGGCTGAGGAGTTCGAACGTCGGGCGCGGGTCGAGGAGTCACGCGCGGCCCTGGCTGATCAGGACGAGGAATGAGCATGGCGAAGTCGGAGCAGTGGGTGCCTGCGCAGGAGGCCCGCACGCTGATGGAGGCGCACGACGTCGTAGGCAAGCTGATGCCTGCGCCGAACTCCGCGCCCAAGGTGATGCGGGACTTCTACGTCCGGTCCGCGGCTGTGTACGCGCGGATCGCTGAGGTGGATCGGGCCCACCACCACGAAGCCCTCTACTGGGCAACCCGTGAGCGGGAGAAGGCCGAAGCGATCGACAAGGAACTCAGCAGCAAGAAGGCCTAGCTAGTCCTTTTTAGACGGAACGCGTGACGCTGCGGGGTCACGTGGCGATGCCGCACGTCTTCTTGCGGCGTAAGGGAAACGTAGGCGCAGAAGCGGAAACCGGCTACCAACCATGCCGCTCCTGCGCTTGTCCACCCAACGTGGGAGTGAACAACGATGAGCGTAGAGCCTGGGCGCATCTGTGCGCCAGATGTGGCTACGAAACGGCGAATCTGGGACCAGATGATCGCCAGCAAACAGACGGTCTCCGCCTACACCGTGCACATGCTCGACGGTGACGTCGTCGGGATGCGGCTGACTCAGGCACAGGCCGAGGGTTACGAGTGCCTGACCTGCAAGACGGAGTGTGGCCAAGGACTTGAGGCGTTCCGGCCGGTGGGCAACATCCCCAACGTCAGCAGGGTCTTCTGCTGCGTCGCCTGCCTGGACGGTGTGCGATGAGCGGGACGAAGTGGGTTGATCCGGCTCCGTTCGAGGGTGCTCGGCCGCGCTTTCCCTGGTGGATATGGCTTCCTCGGTGGGCCAAGGTCGTTGCGCTGCCGTTCGTACTGGCGGGGCTCGTGGTGTGGCTCGGCGTCCGCCTGGTCCTCCTCGGGCTGCGGTACCCGGTCGGGGCCGGCGTGGTCGTCGTCGGGCTTCTGGCCTACCGGAACTTCGGGCTTTCGCCGCTGGTGTTGGCGCTGCTCGCGCTCGTTGCCGGGCTGCTGGTCTGGTACGGCCTGCATCGGCGCTCCTTCCTGCGGCACTGCTGGTACCGCCTTGTCACTGAGTGGCGGCGGGCCACGGTTTACGTGCCGAAGTGGCGCACGGTCGTACGGCTGGCAGATCTGGCCAAGGAGCATCGGGGCAAGGAGTACCGGCCTGCTCTCCGGCGCGTTCGGGCTGAGGGCTGGCGGGACAAGGTCCGGGTGCGGATGATCCCGGCGCAGTCTCCGGAGCAGTGGGAAGCGCGTCGGGACAACCTGGCGCACTCGTTCAACGCCCGGTCGTGCCGAGTGAGGGTGTTGAAGCCTCGGCTGCTCGAACTCGACTTCATCCACGCTGACCCGCTCGCTCGGCCGGTGGGTGTCCCGCGGCTCGACGACTCCGCGGACGTCGACCTCAAGAAGCTAGTCGTAGGGGTTACGGAGACCGGTCGGCCGTGGCGGTTGAAGCTGCTCGGTTCGCAGGTCCTCGTGGTCGGCGTTCCCGGCGCGGGTAAGGGCTCGGTGCTGTGGTCGATCGTCTGGCAGCTTGCCCCGGCGATTCGTGCCGGCCTGGTTCGCCTCGTCGGCATCGATCCCAAGGGCGGGATGGAACTCGGGCAGTGCCCGGACGCCTTCGACAAGGTCGTTTACGACAACGGGCCAGACGCGGTCGAGCTGCTGGAAGAGATCGCGGCTGAGGTCAAGGCTCGGGCCTCGCGGTACCGGGGCGTTCGTCGGCTGTGGACGCGGTCCGCTGGTGAGCCGTTCACGGTCCTGGTGGTCGACGAGCTGGCGGACCTGATCGCCTACCAACAAGACAAACAGCTGAGGGAACGTGCGGCACGTGCGGTGCAGACGATCAGCTCGCAGGGACGCGCTCCGGGTGTCGCCACGGTGGCGCTGGTGCAGGACCCGCGCAAGGAGATCGTGAGCTTCCGTCACCTATTCACGACCCGCGTTGCCTTGCGACTGGACGAGCCGATTCAGGTGGACATGGTCCTGGGCGACGGCGTTCGGCAACGCGGCGCGGCTGCTCACGAGATCAGCGAGAACACGCCCGGTGTCGCCTGGCTCAAGGAAGAAGGGCAGCGCGAACCGGAGCGGGCTCGGGCCTTCCATGTCACCGATGCGGATCTCGTTGAGCTCGGCCTGTTCCTGGCCCCGGCGACCGTTCACGACTTCCCGGCAAGCGCTGAGCGGAGGGCGGCATGAGCACGAACGTCACTACCTTCCCCGCCGATGTTGCAGGCCAGACGCGTGCGGAGCGGATGAGGCAACCGGCCGCGCTCGATGTCACCAAGGCTGCTGCTGAGCAGCACGGGGTATGTGTCCGGCCGTTCACGATGGAAGTGGAAGACCACGAGTCCTACGAGGTTCGGTACGTCGCGGTGCCGTGTGGCTCGACCGTTGAGAGCGTCTGCAAGCCCTGTGCGAAGAAGGCCAAGGCTTTGCGGATGGCTCAATGCCGCGAGGGATGGCACATGGACATTGAGCCTGACTTCACCCCGGAACCGCCCACAAAGGACCAGACGGAGCTGCTGGAGTACCGCGCTGACCTCTTCAAGGCCTTCAAGGAGGAGGGCAATTCAGCTGAGGCTGACGAGCTGCGAGAGGAGATCTACAGCGTCGACGAAGAACTTCGGCAACTCGGCGTCCGTGGTCGCCTGCCCTCGCCGGACGACCCTGGCAAGCGGCCAGTGAAGCGCTCGACGAAGCGTCGGCAGGATGCGCCGGACCTTCCTCGGCGGCGGGTTGAGAAGCGGACTGTTGGTCGGGAGTTCGCGGGAGCCTTCCGGCCTTCGATGTTCGTCACGCTGACTCTCGACACCTACGGCAAGGTGCGTGACGACGGCACGCCCATTGATCCAGACAGCTACGACTACCGCCGTGCGGCGCGGGATGCCGTGCACTTCGCGAGCCTGGTTGACCGGTGGTGGCAGAACCTGCGGCGGGTCGTCGGCTGGGACGTGCAGTACTTCGCGACGGTCGAGCCCCAGAAGCGCGCTGCGCCGCACCTGCACGCGGCACTCCGCGGTTCCATCCCCCACGAGGTCATCCGGCTGGTCACGGCTGCCACTTACCACCAAGTGTGGTGGCCGAAGCACGACGAACGCGTCTACGTGAACCGGCTGCCGGTCTGGGACAGCAACGCCAAGACGTTCATCGATCCGGACACCGGAAGGGCCTTGGTTACCTGGGAGGACGCGGAGGTCGAGGAACCGGCGCACGTCGTGCGGTTCGGGGGTCAGGTGCACTCGAAGGGCATCCTTGGCGGCACTGAGGAGGCTGGGCGGCACATCGGCTACCTGACGAAGTACCTCACGAAGTCCATCGGTGAAGTGGTCGAGCAGGACACCGAACGACAACGCCGGCATGCGGACCGCCTGGCCGACGAGTTGGCCGTCACGCCGTGCTCGGAGCGGTGCGCGAACTGGCTGCTGTACGGCATCCAGCCTCGCGGGGCCAACTCCCGGATGACGGCCGGACGGTGCAAGGGGCGGGCTCACCGACGGGCCACGCTCGGACTGCCTGGGCGGCGGGTTCTGGTGTCCCGCAAGTGGTCTGGGAAGACGCTCGCGGACCACAAGGCCGACCGGAAGCGGTTCGTGCTCCAGGCGCTCAAGGCCGTGGGGATCGAGAAGCCGGAGAAGGACCCTGCCCGGCTCGTCTGGCACAAGGTGCGGCCCGGTGATCCGAACGTGCCGCCACGAGCCCACCTGCTCATGCACGCCATTGCTCAGCGCGTGACTTGGAAGGCCGAGTACGACCGTGCGTTGCTCGCGGCCGGACCGCCCGATCTTTCGGCAACTCCGCAAGCGGCCTGATCAACCAAGGGGGAAGAGATGAAGGACATGGTGTACCGCGTCGAGGAAGTCGCTCGTGCCCTTCGGGTGGGTCGGACCAAGGTGTTCGACTTGATCAGGGCCGGTGAGCTGACCTCGGTCAAGATCGGCGGGAGTCGGCGGGTTCCCGCCTCGTCGGTTCAGGAGTACCTGTCTCGGCTGATCGCGGAGGCGGCGTGATGGCCAGGGGCAAGCGGTCCAACGGTGAGGGCTCGGTCTACCAGCGCAAGGACGGGATGTGGATCGGCGCGGCCTACGTGCTCACCACGACCGGGCATCGCAAGCGCGTCACTGTTTCGGCAACTGAAGAGGCGGAGGCCTGGAAGAAGCTTCGGAAGAAGATCGCGGACTCGGACGCCGGCATCCCCGTAGCGGCGGAGACGTGGACGGTGGAGAGCTACCTCAAGTACTGGATGTCCAATGTGGCCGCCACCAAGAGGCCTCGGACGGTCGAGGGGTATGGGGTCGTCGTGCGGCGGCACCTGGTGCCCAACCTCGGTACGAAGAAGCTGCATCGGCTGTCGGCTCAGGACGTCCGGACCTTCATCACGCGGTTGCGGCACGACTGCCGGTGCTGCGCGGAGAAGATCGACGAAAACCGGCCGAAGGACGCTCAACGCTGCTGTGCCAAGGGGAAGTGCTGCAAGACGGTGCTGTCCGACCGGACCATTCAGCAGATCCACGCGGTTCTGAGGAACGCACTGGCGCACGCGCTGCGGGAGGAGGTCATCCCGCGGAACGTCGCCAAGCTCGTTCAGGTCAAGTCACCTCGGTACGACGTAAACCGCGGCTTGACCGCCGATCAGGCGAAAGCATTGCTCAAGGCGGCGGAGAACGACCGGCTAAAGGCGTTGTACGTCCTGGCGCTCTACCTCGGAATGCGGCGGGGCGAATTGCTCGGCTTGAGGTGGACGGACATCGACTGGGACGGGTGGGACGAGCCGTGCGCGGAACACACGGACGAGTTCTGTGAGGACTGCGCGGAGCAGTACTCACCCACCTTGCAGATCCGGCAGACCCTTCAGCGGATCGGTACCAAGCTCGTGTTCGTGCCGCCGAAGACGGACCGGTCGGAGCGGGTCATGCCGCTACCGCTCCTCGTCGCCTGGGTCCTGGTCGACCACTGGGACCTCCAGGACGACGAAGCGGACGCGGCTGGCGACAAGTGGGAGGAGTCCGGGTTGATCTTCACCACGATCACGGGTGGGCCGATCGATCCGACCTACCTCCGGTCGAGCTGGTACCCGATCCGGGAGCGTGCGGGCCTGGACGGCGTGCGTTTTCACGACATCCGCCACTCGTGCGTGACGCTGCTGTTGAGGCTCGGAGTGCCGCCGCACATCGTCCGGGACATCGTGGGTCACTCGAACATCGAAGTGACGATGATGATCTACGCCGCTGTCTCCCTTGAGGACAAGCGGAAGGCCCTGAAACGACTCACGGATGAGTTGGGTTAACAGCAACCACGGAGGAATCTAGCCACCACCTGTCCGGCGATTGTGAATCTTGTTGTACAGCTGCCCCATCTGCTTATCCTGCGCCGCCAAGACGGCCTCCGCGCTCGCCTTTACGGCCAACAATGTTGTTCTAATGTAAAGCGAGAAAGCTGCTGACAGAGTTGAGACCACACCCGCAGTGACCTGCAATGCGGGGTCGGCTATGAAAAATACGCCAATTGCCCCAGAAAGTAACACTAGTAGGCTAATAAGGACTGCAAAATGCAAACTCCGCGAGCAGCGAACTACATCCTTTTGCCTAACTCTATAACTGTCGACTATGCTACCTAGCACATCTCGATCAGTCGTGCTATTGGCTCGGCTCGCTCGACGCGGCGCAGGTTCAACGAATCCCGGGGAGGCCAGCATTACGACAATTTCGGCGGAGTCGCCACTCTTCCCAGCTAAGTCCTCCTCCTTGTCGTCATCTGCATGCTTGTCGTCAAGCGCCTTCCTTTCAGGTGAATTGCGCTTGATCTCACCACTTGCAGGAGAGACTAGATAGGTTTTGAAGAAGATTCTTAAATTCCCTACAACCCCTGCCTCGTGAGTAGCTTCATGGCGCATGGTGAAGCCGTCATCATTTTTGTCGCTTCGCACGGTTTCACCTTCGCTTCGCGACTTGCTCGATCACTTCTTCGATGACCATGACCGAGATTGCCACGCTACCATCCGGGCGCTCTTCAAGTATGCCGATTTGTCGCCCGGAGCGAATGGCGGCAGTGATCCTTTCCATGAGAATGTTTTCGATCTCGTAACAAGCTTCGACCGAGAGGCCTGGGTACTGTTCTGAGATCGCGAAGGCAACGCCGCCAGGGGCAAGCTCAGCCTCGATCTTCCCTTTCCCGTCGCGACTTCTATCTCGCGGCACATACCCTCCATTAAGAACCTCGATGAGGCATCGAATCTAGAGGGCCTGATTGGCCGGAGGGCAAAAATATACACAAAAGGAGTAGTGCACGAGATTGTTACTAGTCCATACCGGTCAACTTTGCGAACGTTGGATGCAGGCACGAAGTGATACGAGTGCTTCGCGGTGTCTGCCTGACGGCTCGGAAGTAGACCAGTTGTGGCAGGGGTGACTGCGCCAAACCGAGAGCGTTGCTACACCCGTTGCTACAGCAGAGGGGCTGTGAAGGTCTCCCGACAACCTTCACAGCCCCTCTAAGCTGCGGAAGCGGAGGGATTTGAACCCCCGGACGGTTGCCCGTCTCCCGCTTTCAAGGCGGGTGCATTCGGCCGCTCTGCCACGCTTCCCAGACGCCATGGGCGTCAGCCGAGAAGCCTAGCCGTTCGACTCCCGCAGGTGTGTCATGACCCGGTCGAACACCTTGGCCAGCACTTCGCCCTCCTCGGGCGTGAGCAGGTCGACGATGTGGGCGCGGACGCCGCGCAGGTGAGTCGGGGCCGCCTCCACCAGCTGGGCCATGCCCTTCTGGGTCAGTTCGGCGAGGACGCCTCGGCCGTCTTCCGTGCACTCGCGGCGCAGGACCAGGCCGGCCTTTTCCATGCGGGCGACCTGGTGGGAGACGCGGGACTTCGAGGAGGCCACGTCTTCGGCCAGCTGGGTCATGCGCATGCGGTGGTTCGGCTGCTCGGACAGGCGTACGAGGATCTCGTAGTCGGCGAGTGACACGCCGTGGGTGTCCTGTAGCTCGCGGTGCAGGCGGTCCATGAGCATGGAGGAACCGTTCACGTAGGTGCGCCATGCACGCATCTCGCCCTCGTCGAGCCAGCGCGGCTCCTGCTCACTCGGTGTCACGGGAACAAGGTTAGACCTGCGGATGACGATCGAGTCATTCCTCTGGTAAACGCCGCGTCCGGGAGGCAGACTCCTCCGCCGTACACGCGCGTTAACCACGCCTTTGCTGGAGAGGCTCTCACCCATGAGTTCGTTCAGACGGCTATCCGTTCTGGCGATCACCGCCGCCGCGGCCACTGTCATCAGCACCACTGGACCTGCCCAGGCCGACGTCCAGTCACTGCGCGGTCGGGGCACGGTTGACGTGCGCCTGATCGGCATCAACGACCTGCACGGCAACATCGAGCCGCCCAGCGGGTCGTCGGGGCGGGTCGTGCTGGCTGACGGCACGACCGTCGACGCTGGTGGTGCCGCCTACAACGCGACGCACATCAAGAACCTCCAGGCGGAGGTCAAGAACTCGGTCATCGTCGGGCAGGGTGACCTGATCGGCGCTTCGCCGATCGTGTCGGCGCTGTTCCACGACGAGCCGACGATCGAGGTGCTCAACAAGGTCGGCATGGACGCGACCGCCGCGGGCAACCACGAGTTCGACGAGGGTTACAAGGAGCTTCTGCGCATGCAGCGCGGTGGCTGCCACCCGACGGACGGCTGCCAGTTCCGCGACACGTACCCCGGCGCGAAGTTCCCGATCCTCGGCGCGAACGTCACCAAGGCCAAGACCGGGCTGCCCGCGCTGCCGCCGTTCTGGGTGGAGATCCGCGACGGGATGCCCATCGGGTTCATCGGCATGCCGCTCAAGGACGTGCCGATCCTGGTCGACCCGAACGGCATCAAGGAGCTCGAGTTCGGTGACGAGGTCAAGGCCGCCAACAAGTACGCCAACTTCCTCGACGCCATCGGCGTGAAGTCGATCGTGCTGCTCGTCCACCAGGGCGACCAGGTGACGTCGCCCGGCGGCGGGCCCAACGCCTGCAACGTCGCGCCGCAGAACCCCGGCAGCTACATCGCCACGAACGTCAGCCCGAAGATCGACGCCGTCTTCTCCGGTCACAGCCACCAGCACTACAACTGCGTGGTGAAGGACCCCGCCGGCAACCCGCGGCCGTTCATCGAGGGCCTCGCCTTCGGGCGTGAGCTGAGCGTGGTCGACCTCAAGATCGACCGTCGGACGCGTGACGTCATCCGCGGCGAGACCAAGGCCGAGAACAAGATCGTCACGCGCACGGTCACGCCGGACCCGGAGATCCAGACCCTGATCGACGTGGCCAAGACGAAGGTCCGCCCGATCGCGAACAGGCCGGTCGGCACCATCGCCGCGGACATCCTGAGGGCGCAGGTCCCCTCCGGCGAGTCGCCGCTGGGCAACCTGATCGCCGACTCGCAGCTCGCGGCCACCACCGGCAACGGCGCTGTGATCGCGCTGATGAACCCCGGTGGCGTGCGCGCTGACCTCACCTACCTCAGTTCGCCTGAGGGCGAGGGCAACGGTGTGGCGACCTACGGCGAGACGTTCACCGTGCAGCCGTTCGGCAACATCCTGCAAACGGTCACGCTGACCGGCGCGAACATCAAGAACGTGCTGGAGCAGCAGTTCAGCGCGACCAGGACGTTCGTGCTGCAGCCTTCCGCGGGCCTGAAGTACAGCTGGTCGGCGTCCGCGCCGTTCGGTTCGAAGGTCTCCGGCGTCACGATCAACGGCGCGCCCCTCGACCCGAACGCGAGCTACCGCGTGACGATCAACAGCTTCCTGCAAGGCGGCGGTGACGGCTTCAGCGAGTTCACCAAGGGCACGAACATCACCGGCGGTGGCATCGACCTGGACGCGTTCTCCGCCTACCTGGCGGCGCACCCCGGTCAGGCGCCCCCGGCGACCGACCGCATCACGCGACTGCCGTAACCACAGGACGCACCTGAAGGCCATCTCGGTGACGAAGTTCGCCGAGATGGCCTTTTTCGTGTGTCGGACTGCTCCATTTGATCTAGGGTGAGGGTCGATGTCCTGGTTGCGTCGGCTCCTGCTGCTCGCCGGTCTGGTGACCGGCGCCTGGTTGCTGGGCAGCTCAGGTGAGGCGAACGCCGACGTCAAGGTCGAGATCGACCAGCTCGAGCTCGAGGTGGAGCTCCCCGTCGTCGACGTCGGCCTGAAGGTCGAGACCGGGCTCGTTCCGCAGCAGCCGCAGGTGCCCGTGCCACCGGTGCCGGACCCTCGCACCGAGGCTCCCGCCCTGCCCGTGGCACCGCGCACGCCGCCTCAGCCGGTCGCCGACGCGCCGGCGCCGGTCCTGACCGAGGTGCCGGAGCAGCAGCAACACACGCCGCCGTCGACGACGCGGCCCACGGACCCCGCTCCTGCCCCGCAGCCGCCGCAACCGCAGGCGGAGACACCGATCACCGGCACGCTCCCCCAGAGCGGCGCGGGTCAGGCGGGTGGCAGCCAGATCCCGGTGGGCATGCTGCCGCACGCGATGCGACCGCCCACCGCAACGACGTCTCTCATCAGTACCGAACAGCTGGACACACCGCGTAGCCTCCGCGCAGAAGAACCAACGTTTTCCCCCGATTGATCCAGTCCCGCGACTCCACAGCCGTGCACAGGGATCAGTCATTCCACTCCAGGGAGAACATTCATGCGCAAGAACCTCAACCGAACCATGTCCGCCGCGCTCCTGACCGGCGGCATCATGGTCGCGACCGCCGGGTTCGCCCAGGCCGTTCCGCTGCCGATCGACGTCGACGAAGAGATCCGCGTCGGCAACCTGGTGAGCGCCCCGGTCAAGGTCTGCGGCAACGCGATCAACATCCTCGGCGAGAGCGACGCGACCTGCGACTCCGCCCCGCAGACCGCCGACCAGCGCACGATGGCCGACAACGCGCTCGTCTCCGCACCGGTCACGGTGTGCGGCAACTCGGTCGGCGTTGTCGGCGGTGGCAACGGGAGCTGCGGCGAGACCAAGCCGGAGCCGCCCAACGGCACCATCGAGGCCCCCGTGACGGTCTGCGGCACCAGCGCGGCCGTGCTCGGCACCGCGAGCGGTGACTGCGGCAAGACCGAGGCGCCCGAGGAGCCGCAGCCGGAAGAGCCCCAGCCGGAGGAGCCGCAGCCCGAGCAGCCCCAGCCGGAGCAGCCGGGCGAGAACCCCGGTGGCCAGAACCCCGGTGGCGGCAACAACGGTGACAACAACTCCAGTGGCGGCAACCCCGGCACCGGCGTCCCGCAGACGGGCAACAAGGCGTCGCAGCAGGCGTCCCCGATCCCGAACCTGTCCAAGACCGGTGCCGACCCGCTCGAGTTCCTGCTGGTGGGTCTCAGCCTGATGACCGCGGGCGTCATGGCCCGTCGTGGCGCGCGGCGCGTGACCAAGGCCTGATCGTGTCCTGATCGTTTCCATCAATCGCCCGGCGAGGGGCTCTCTCGTCGGGCGATTGCTGTCTGCACAGTCGATCTCCGCAGGTCACCCGACTGACTTCACCAATTCAGGTTCCGGGTGAAGTGTTGAGATATATGGCGATCAAGCGCATGCTCGATAACGAGCTGGCAACCGGAAGGTGACTCAACTAGACCACCGGATGCCACGCCCAGAAGGGGTAGGTGGTGCCGTGCAGGTAACTCCTCGCTGTGGCGAAACGCGGTCTGTTGCATCCCCGCGAGTGGATCGGACGTGACCGGTCCGGTCGCGACTGCGTAGCAACTTCGAACGGGGTTTCGGGTGCCCAGGCGCCATCGGCGTCGCTCGGCGCACTTCGACGCTGTTGAGCTCGACATCGGTTTCGTCTCATGGCGTCACCGGTCGGGCGCCACGCCAACCACCGTTGGCCGTAGTCGCTACATCCAAATGGGAAAGCCTCGGTGCGGTGCCCCGACGTCGGGCTCCGCACCGAGGCGTGTTTGGTGCTTTATCGTTTGCGGCACCCATGGGGTCCTTGGCAGGAGGATTGCGGTGCAGTTCAACGAAGGCGCGGAACTCGATCTTTCTCAGGTTTCGGACCAGCGTGGCGTTGGAGGGCGCGTCGCCGGCGTCGGCGGTGGCCTCGGCGTGGTCGGCCTCATCATCTACTTCCTGGTGCAGCAGTTCACCGGCATCCAGCTGCCCGCGGGCGGCCTGGAGGGACTGGGCACCAACACCCAGGTCGAATCCGGCCAGCTGGCCGAGAAGTGCAAGACCGGCGCCGACGCGAACCGCGACAGCGACTGCCGGGTCGTCGCCACGATCAACTCGATCCAGGCCTTCTGGACCGACCAGTTCGCCCGCTCGGGCAACACCTACCAGGTCACCAAGACCAACTTCTTCCGCAACAGCGTGAGCACCCGCTGCGGCAACGCCAGCTCGGCCGTCGGCCCCTTCTACTGCCCCGCCGACTCCCAGGTGTACATCGACCTGGACTTCTTCAACGAGCTGCGCACCAAGTTCGGCGCGACCGGCGGCCCGTTCGTCGAGGCCTACGTGCTCGCTCACGAGTACGGCCACCACGTGCAGAACCTGCTCGGCACCTCCGACCGCGTCAGCTCGCGGACCGGCCCCACCTCCGACTCCGTTCGGCTGGAGCTGCAGGCCGACTGCTACGCGGGTGCGTGGGCCAAGGCCGCGACGACGACCCCGTCGGCCAACGGTCAGCCCCTCATCACGAACATCACCCAGGAGGACGTGAACGCGGCCCTGGACGCGGCGGCGCGCATCGGTGACGACTTCATCCAGCGCGAGCTCGGCGGTGGCCGGGTCGACACGACCAAGTTCAGCCACGGCAGCTCGGCGCAGCGGCAGAAGTGGTTCACGACCGGGCTGCAGACGGGCGATCCCAGTCGGTGCAACACGTTCGACACGAACAACCTGGGCTGACCGGTCATCCCGCCGGAATTGTCAGACCCTTCTGGAAAAATGAAAGCAGGGGTCCCCTTGCGGGGGACCCCTGCGTCAGCGAGAACTGCTTACGCCACGGCCGCGTGCGAGTGGTCCTCGTGCGCGGTCAGCGACATCTTGGCCGCGGCACGTGCCTCGGCCCTCTTGGCGCGCGGCGGCACGCCGTTGACGTCCTCAGTGGACACACCGTAGGCCGCGGTCACGAACGCGATGGCGCCCGCGTTGCGGCCCAGGGCCGTGCGGTCGACGTTGCCGAGGTTGTCACAGGCCGAGTGGTAGCAGGGGTCGTAGGCGATGCCCGCGGTGCCGCCCCACTTGGCTGCCTGGGCCGCGGTCTTGACGCCCTCGGCGCCGGTGAACAGGCCGCCGGCCGGGATGCCCTGCGCGATGAACTCGCCGTAGTCGGAACGGCCGGAGAAGTCGGTGCCCTCCGTCGGGATGCCCTTGGCCGCGAAGTAGTCGGCGAAGGCCTTCTCGATCTGCGCCGAGCCGAACGGGCCGGGGCCCGCGCCCACGTTGTCGGAGTTGTCGCCGTCGTAGATGAAGTACGCGGCGTTCGGGGAGCCGACCATGTCGAAGTTCAGGTACAGGGCGATGTCCAGCTGCTGCTCGAACGTCAGCGAGCGGACCCACTCCTCGGAGCCGATCAGGCCGCGCTCCTCCGCGCCCCACCAGGCGAAGCGGACCGCGTTGTCGACCTTCGGGCGGGAGCCCATCTGCAGCGCGGTTTCCAGCAGGGCCGCGGAGCCCGTGCCGTTGTCGTTGATGCCGGCGCCTGTTTCGACGCTGTCGAGGTGGGCGCCCGCCATCACGACGTTGTTCGTGCGGCCGGTGCGGGTCTGGGCGATGACGTTGCGCTGCGTCCGGGTCTCGTTGTGGAAGCGCATGTCGACGGTCACCGAGGAGCCGGCCTTCGTCGCCAGCGTGGTGCCGTCGGCCTGGGAGATGCCGCCGACGGGGATCTTGCCGGGGTTGGTCAGCGTCACGTTGGTGAGCGGGCCCGCGGTGTTGTTCGAGACCAGCACCGCGACGGCTCCGGCGGCGAAGGCGTTGAGGTGCTTCTGCTCGAAGGTGCAGCCGCCGCGGCGGATCAGGGCGACCGAGCCGGTGAAGTCCTGGCCCGCGAAGTCGGACGCCTCGCAGCCCGTGGTGGTGTCCTCCGGGACGACGCGCAGCGGGCCGGTGACGCCGCCGGCCGGGGTCTGCGGTGAGGCGGTCATGATGATCGCCTGGTAGTTCACGCCGTCGACGCGAGCCGTCTCGGCGTCGATGACCGGGATTTCGAAGCTGAAGTTCGGCGTGCTCACGATGAAGCCCTCGTCGCGGAGCTTGCCCGCGACGTACTCCACGCTGGCGTCGTAGCCGGGGGTCAGGGCGGCGCGGGTGCCGTTGTTGCGGTCGGCGATGCGCTGGAAGGCGATCAGGTGCCGGTTGACGCCCTCGACGGTCACCTTCTTCGCGAGCTTCTTGGCGAGTGCGGGGCCTGCTGGTTCGGTTGCGGCGGATGCGGTGGCGGTTGGGGCTGCGACCAGCGCCGAGATGGCAAGCAGGGTCGCCAGCTTTGATCTGCCGGACATGAACGTTCCCCTTCGTTGGAGAGTCGCTGAACCCTCACAAAAAGGAGACGTGGGACACAATCCTACGGGCGAAGGGTGTTCAGCTGGTGATCAGCTGAACACACTCAGCGAGGTCCTCGACCTGAACGCTCCACTCCGGGCGCACGAAGTTCGCCGCGTCCAGCCGCAGTCGCACGTGCTCAAGACGCTCGCCGCGGGGTGCGAGGCCGATCGTGCCGTCGTGGACGTAGCCGAGCTTCTCGCTGACGCGGTTCGACGCGTGGTTGCCCTCCCACGCGGCCGAACGCGCGATGCGGGCACCCAGATGGTCGAACGCGAACTGCAGCACGGCGATCCGCATCTCGGTCCCGAACCCCTGGCCCTGGAACTTCCGGCCGATCCACGAGCCCGTGTTCACCTCCCGCAGCACCGCGAAGTCCCGCGCACCGACGTCCTGGACGCCGATGACCTTGCCCTCGTGGCGGACCAGGAACGTCACCGTCCAGTCGCCTGCCGCCAGCTTCGCGCGCTGGCTCCAGAAGAACTGGACCATGCCACGGCCGTTGTCGTCGGCGAGGCGGTCGGTCCACGGCACGTTGAACGGCATCTCCGCCGGGTCGTGCACGCCGTCCTTCGCCACCTCGACGAGCTCGAACAAGCCCTCGTCGTCGTCAGGGCGCAGCTCCAGGCGCGGGGTGCGGAGAACGAGGTGCCGCAACGGCCAGGGGTCCATGTTCCGATGGTGCCTTCCCCGTCCAACGGATTACGGTCGACTGTATGCGTGCCATCACTGTTCGCGAACCCGGCGGCCCGGACGTGCTCGAGTGGACCGAGGTCGCAGACCCGGTGCCCGGCAAGGGCGAAGTGCTGATCGACGTCGCCGCGAGTGCGGTCAACCGCGCGGATCTCCTGCAGCGCCAGGGCTTCTACCCACCACCGCCCGGCGCGTCGGACATCATCGGCCTGGAGTGCTCCGGCACGATCGCCGCAGTCGGTGAGGGCGTGACCGGCTGGAACGTCGGCGACGAGGTGTGCGCGCTGCTCGCCGGTGGCGGCTACGCGGAGAAGGTCGTGGTCCCGGCGCCACAGGTTCTCCCGCTGCCGAAGGGCGTCGACGTCGTCACGGCGGCCGCGCTGCCCGAGGTGGCGTGCACGGTGTGGTCCAACGTCGTGATGGACGGCAGGCTCAAGACGGGTGAGACGTTCCTCGTCCACGGCGGCGCGGGCGGCATCGGCACGCACGCGATCCAGGTCGCCAAGGCGCTCGGCGCTACGGTGGCGGTCACGGCCGGGTCCGACGAGCGCCTGCGCAGGTGCGCGGAGCTCGGCGCGGACATCACCGTCAACTACAAGACGCAGGACTTCGTGGCCGAGGTCAAGCAGGCCGACGTCGTCCTCGACAACATGGGCGCCTCCTACCTGGCGCGCAACGTCGACGTCCTCGCCCCCGACGGCCGGTTGATGATCATCGGCATGCAGGGCGGTGTGAAGGGCGAGCTGCCGATCGGCAAGCTCCTCACCAAGCGGGCGATGGTGATGGCCACCGGCCTGCGGGGGCGCAGCGTCGACAGCAAGGGCGCGATCGTGGCGCAGGTCCGCGAACACCTCTGGCCGTTGATCGAAAGCGGCGCGGTGCGGCCGATCGTCGGCGAAACGGTGCCGATGTCGGACGCGGCGCAGGCGCACCGGCTGCTGGACGAGGGCGACGTCTTCGGGAAGGTCCTGCTCAGGCGAGAGCGGTAGCACCGGCGAGCGAGGTCCGGGGAGCCGTGCGGAACTCCAGCCCGAACTCCTCGGACCACCGCGCGAGCACGGCCTGTTCGTCGGGCCGGTCGACGTCGTCGACCAGCACCGTCGCTCCCGGCGCCAGCACGGCGCGCAGCACGGGCAACGCCGGATAGCGCGAGTCGCCCAGCCCCGGTCCGTCCACGAGCAGGAGATCCACGAGGCCGAACCGGTCGACGAACCCGAGCACCTCGTCGTGCACCTGCTGTGGCGCGTACCACTGGCCGTGCCGCGACAACGCCGCTGGATGCCGTGACAACGGCGCGTGCACAACGCGAGCGACCGAGCCCAGCCCTTCACGCCGCAGCTGCGAGGCCACGAAAGCTGCGGTGCGTTCGTCGTGCTCGATCGACAGCAGATGCCCGAAACCTCGCTGCTGCAGCAACCGGGCCAGCAGCACCGAGGAAGACCCGCAGCCCAGCTCCACCAGGACGGTCCGGGCGCCGAGCACGATCTCGTCCATCACCGCGACCAGGGCCGCCGGTCGCAGGTCGCCGGCGATCGCCGGCAGGTACTCCGTGTTCAACGATCCGAGACGCTGCAGAGCCGAGAGATCGGCGAGCTCGCGAGCAAGCGAGTCGTCCAAACAAGATCTCCCAAACCTCAGCCCAGCTCGGCCACCGCCCTCACCAGGTCGTCCACCTCGACCGCGTTCGTGTAGTGGGCGAGCCCGACGCGGATGGCGCCGCCGACCTCGCCGACGCCCAGCACCGAGAACACCCCGTGCTGACCGGGGTCGGCGAACGCGCAGACACCTCGTGACGCGAGGTGCTCCACGCTGTCCTCCGCCTTGACCCCGGCGATCGTGAACGCCAGCGCGGGAACCCTGCGCATGGCGTCGCCGATCACCATCACGTGTCGCAGCGAACGCAGTTCGTTGATGAGATTAGCGAGCAGCCCGGCCTGGTACGCCTTCACGGATCCCAAAGACGTGACGAGTCGCTCACGGCGCGTGCCCGAAGCCGCGTCGTCGAGGTCCGCGAGGTACTCCACGGACGCGACGAGACCGGCGAGCATCGGGTAGGCGTGCGGGCCGAGCTCCAGCCGTTCCGGACCGCGGGCCATCGGGTCGACCGAGCAGGACGGCAGCCGCTCCAGCATCGCCGGGTCGCGGAACACCAGCGCGCCGACCGGCGGCCCGCCCCACTGACCAGCGGAGAGAGCCACGACGTCTGCGCCCATGCCAACGATGTCCAACGGCACGAACGGCGCGGCCGAGGACGCGTCGACGACCATCAGCGAACCGTGCGCGCGAGCCACCGCGGAGATCTTGGCGAGGTCGGGGCGGGTGCCCACCACACCGGACGCCGCGGTGATGGCGATGAGCTTGGTGCGGTCGGTGACCAGCTCGTCGTACTGCCAGCTCGGCAGCTCGCACGTCTCGATGTCGATTTCTGCCCATTTGACCGCGCTGCCGGTGCGCTGGGTGGCGCGCAACCACGGCGCGATGTTCGCCGGGTGATCCAACCTGGACACGAGCACCTCGTCGCCCATGAACCAGTCGTCGGTCATCGCGTCCGCGAGGCGTTGCAGCAGCACCGCCGACGACGGGCCGAGCACTACGCCCGCCGGGTCACCGCCGACGAGGTCCGCGACGGACCTGCGAGCAGCGTCCACGATCGCCTCTGCCCGTTGCGAGGCAGGGAAGATACCGCCTGGTCCGGAGACCGGGGCGCGCAGCGCGGTGGAGACGGCGGTGGCGACCTGCTCTGGCACCTGCATGCCGGCCGGTGCGTCGAGGTGGACCCAGCCGTCGCCGAGCGCGGGGAAGAGCCCTCGTACCCGTGCGACGTCGAACGCCATGCCACACACCGTACGTATGAACGCAAACACGGTGTCGGCCAGCCCCCACCCGGATAACCGTTGACGAACGAAAGAGGCAAGGATGGAGACCATGAACCAGGAGCAGCCCGTCGTCATCGTCGGCGGCCAGGACGGTGACATCACCGACATGGTCGAGCAGCCGGCGAAGGTCATGCGGATCGGCACGATGATCAAGCAGCTGCTTGAGGAGGTGCGGGCGGCACCTCTGGACGAGGCGAGCCGCAACCGCCTCAAGGAGATCCACAAGCGGTCCATCGAGGAGCTCGAGGACGGCCTCGCACCGGAGCTGCGCGAGGAGCTGGAGCGCCTCTCGCTGCCGTTCACCGAGGACGGCACTCCGTCCGACGCCGAGCTGCGCATCGCGCAGGCACAGCTCGTCGGCTGGCTGGAGGGCCTGTTCCACGGCATCCAGACGGCTCTGTTCGCGCAGCAGATGGCCGCACGCGCACAGCTTGAGCAGATGCGCGGCCGCGCGCTGCCCGCCGGCGGCAGCGGCGATGCCCACGAAAGCGGCAGCACCGGCAAAGGCACCGGTCAGTACCTCTAGCGCTGACACCAGGGCCTGGCTCTACTATGCGCTGAACTTTCGGGAAGGAGCCGTCGTGCTCGAACGCGTCCGCCGCGGTCTGCAGGCCGAGCAGCTGCGCCACAAGCTGCGTGTCAAGGCGATCGAACTGATCCAGGACGCGATCGCGCCGCAGCGCGAGCAGATCGCACGGCTGCAGGCTCAGCTCGACGACTTGAGCAAAGAGGTCGCACACCAGGCGGACCGGATCGTCGACCACACAGTCGCTCACGAGGTGCGGGCACGCCGCGACATCGTGTTCGCCGCTGACCGGGAAGCATCGCTGCAGAGCGCGCGGTTCGTGCAGCAGCACATGCCGCGCGTACCGCACTTCGGCGCACCCCACGAGACGCTCAGATACGCGCTGGGTCTGGCTCCGGAGGGCGGCATGGCCCTCGAGTTCGGGGTCTACACCGGCGCCACCCTCAAGATCATCGCCAAGGCCAGGGAGACCGAGGTCTACGGCTTCGACTCCTTCGAGGGTCTGCCGGAGGACTGGCGCAACGGTTTCCCCGCCGGCACGTTCACGATGGACGGCCTGCCGGACGTGCCCGGCGCCGAGCTCGTCCCCGGCTGGTTCGACGAGACACTGCCGAAGTTCCTCGAACAGCACGCGGGCCCGGTCACGTTCCTGCACGTCGACTGCGACCTGTACTCGTCCACCAAGACCGTGCTCGACCTGGTCGGCCCGCGGCTGGTCGAAGGCAGCGTCATCGTGTTCGACGAGTACTTCAACTACCCGCAGTGGCAGGAACACGAGTACAAGGCCTGGATGGAGTACGTCGAGGCGCACGGCGTCGAGTTCGAGTACCTCGGGTACACCTATGACCACGAACAGGTCATCGTCAAGGTGATCAAGGTCTGAGGCCGGTAATCGCACCGTGACCGCCCAGCGAGCAGGCCTCGGGACGGACGCCGGTACGCTCAGTCCTCGTGCAAGCCACCAGTACCGTCGACCATCCTGAGGCACCGCCCGCCGTCAAGTCGCGCAGCTTCAAGCGCGCGTTCGGGGACGTGCGTGAGGCGTGGGACCACCGCGAGCTGTGGGGCCACCTCGGCTGGCAGGACATAAAGCAACGCTATCGCCGCTCTGTCATCGGCCCCTTGTGGATCACCATCTCGATGGGGACGACAGCGCTGGCGCTCGGCTTGCTGTACTCGGTGTTGCTCGGCGCGGAGCTGCCGGCGTTCCTGCCGTACATCACGGCGGGCTTCATCGTCTGGAACTTCATCCTCGGATGCGTCACCGAGGGCACGGACGTGTTCATCGCGAACGAGGGGCTGATCAAGCACCTGCCGGCGCCGATCACCGTGCACGTGATGCGCATGGTGTGGCGCCAGGTGCTGTTCCTGCTGCACAACCTCGTGATCTACGTGATCGTCATGATGATCTTCTTCGGCACGCTCTCCGAGCCGTACAGGATGACCCAGGACGGCCCGCTTCAGCCCGGCCTGAGCTGGACGGTCGCGCTGGCGATACCCGGGTTCATCCTGCTGGCGATCAACGCCGTGTGGGTGTCGCTGCTGTTCGGTGTGATCAGCACCCGCTTCCGCGACATCCCGCCGGTTGTGAACAGCTTCATCAACCTGGTGTTCTTCATGACGCCGATCGTCTGGGACGCGAGCATCCTGACGAAGGTCACCAAGGGCAGCCCCGAGGACGGCGCCTGGCGCATGTGGATCGCCGAGCTCAACCCGGTGTACCACTTCGTCGAGATCGTCCGCGCCCCGCTGCTCGGCCACACGGTCGACTGGCACCACTGGGCGGTCGTCGGCGGCTTCACGGTGGTCGGCTGGCTGCTCGCACTGGTCATCCTGCGCAACTACCGCGCTCGCGTCTCCTACTGGGTCTGAAAGGAGGTCGACTCACACCATGGTCAGCATCGACGTCTGGAACGCATCGGTCGACTTCCCGATCTTCGACGCGAAGTCGAGGTCGCTGAAGAAGCTCGCGCTCGGCAAGGTCGGCGGCAAGATCGGCTCGGAGGGCCGGGTGCCGATCATCGAGGCGCTGCACGACATCACGCTGTCGCTCAAGGACGGCGACCGGGTCGGCCTGGTCGGCCACAACGGCGCCGGCAAGTCCACGCTGCTGCGCCTGCTGGCGGGCATCTACGAGCCGACGCGCGGCCACTCGCGCATCGTCGGCAAGGTGGCGCCGGTCTTCGACCTCGGCGTCGGCATGGACCCGGAGATCTCCGGGTACGAGAACATCATGATCCGGGGTCTGTTCCTCGGCATGACCCGCAAGCAGATGGAAGCCCGCGTCAACGACATCGCTGAGTTCACCGAGCTCGGCGACTACCTGCAGATGCCGCTGCGCACGTACTCGACCGGTATGCGGGTGCGGCTCGCGCTCGGCGTCGTCACCTCGATCGACCCCGAGATCCTGCTGCTCGACGAGGGCATCGGCGCCGTCGACGCGGCGTTCATGGCGAAGGCCCGCGACCGCCTCAAGGACCTCGTGAAGCGGTCCGGTCTGCTCGTGTTCGCGAACCACTCCGACGAGACGCTGCTGGACTTCTGCGACAGCGCGATCTGGATGGACGAGGGCCGCGTCAAGATGCACGGCGGTCTGCGCGAGGTGCTCACCGAGTACAAGGGCCACGACCCGTTCGAACGGATGAGCGCGGAACAGCTGGCCAGGCTCGGCTACACCTCCCCCGTCCTCAGTGGAAATGGCGGCGAATAGACCGTGAATCTCCAGGCACTGCCCAAGGGCTCCGTCGTCGCGGTGGTGGTCACCCGCCACCGCCGCGAGCTGCTGGCCGAGTCGCTCAAGGCGCTGGCCACCCAGACCCGTGTCCCCGACCACCTGGTCGTCGTCGACAACGGCCCTGACCAGCCGGTCGACGACCTCGTCGAGCAGTGCCCGCTCCCCACGACCTACCTGCCGTCGCACCGCAACCTCGGTGGCGCCGGAGGCTTCGCGCTGGGCATCCTGCACGCGCTCTCGCTGGGCGCGGACTGGGTGTGGCTCGCCGACGACGACGGCCGTCCTGCCGACGAGAACGTGCTGGCCGTGCTGCTCGAGGAGGCAGACCGCCGCAAGCTCGCCGAGATCTCGCCGGTCGTCACGAACATCGACAGCCCGGACAAGCTCGCGTTCCCGCTGCGGCGCGGCCTGACGTGGAAGCGTTCGGCGGCGGAGCTCGGCACGAACTTCCTGCCCGGCATCGCCTCGCTGTTCAACGGCGCGCTGTTCCGCGCGTCCACGCTGGACGTCATCGGCGTGCCGGACTACCGGTTGTTCTTCCGCGGCGACGAGGTGGAGATCCACCGCCGGCTCGTCCGCTCCGGCCTGCCCTTCGGCACCTCGCTGCGGGTCGCGTACGTGCACCCGGACGGCTCCGACGAGTTCAAGCCGATGCTGGGCGGCAAGTTCCACGCCCAGGACCCGGAGAACCCGATCAAGCGCTACTACACCTACCGCAACCGCGGGTACCTGCTGTCACAGCCGGGCATGCGGAAGCTGGGCGCACTCGAGGTGTTCCGGTTCGGCCTGTACTTCCTCGCCGTGAAGCGGGACCCCAAGGCGTTCGTCGAGTGGCTCAAGCTCGTGCGCCTGGGGCAGCGGGAGCGCTTCTTCCGCAAGTGATCTGCTGAGGGCGGAATCGCTGCGCGCGAAACCGCCCTTCAACAGCTTCGGCACGCGGTTTGCTGAACGGCATGAGCCGACTTGTGCTGTTCCTCGCCGCCAACCCGAACCCGATCACCCTCACGGTCACCGACGAGACGCGGGACGATCTTGCGCCGCGCCTGACGCAGATCGTCCGCAACGGCCACACGCAGCCGATCGCGGGCCCGGACGGCCGTGAGTACGTCGTCAACTTCTCCAACGTCGTCGTCGCGCACTTCGAGTAACCACTCGCGCACCGGACGTGATCGGAGTAAGACGTGATGGGTGATCTCCCGACGCAGACTTCTCTCCTTGGCGGGCGCGAGCGCGCTGCTCGCGGCGTGCGGCTCGAACACCGGCAGGGGCGGCAGCGGCCAGGCCCTGAAGCAGTGGTACCACGCCTACGGCGAGCCCGGCGTGCAGCAAGCCGTGGAGCGGTACGCCAGCTCGTACCCGAAAACTCAGGTCGACGTGCAGTGGAACCCCGGAGACTACGACTCCAAGCTCGCGACGAGCCTGCTGTCCGACGGCGGACCGGACGTCTTCGAGTCCACCCCGCAGATCAGCTCGGTCCGGGCGGGTCAGCTCGTGCCGCTCGACGACGTCTTCGGCGACGCCAGGAACGATTTCTCCGAGTCGATTCTCGCGACGCACACCGTTGACGGGAAGATCTACGGAGTTCCGCAGGCGGTGGACATGCAGATGTTGTTCTACCGCAAGAGCTTCCTCGCACAGGCCGGAGTCCAGCCTCCATCCACTGTAGACGAACTGATCGACGCGGCCCGGCGGCTGACCCGGGACGGGGTCAAGGGGCTGTTCGCCGGTAACGACGGTGGCGGCGGGGTGCTGGGCGGGCCTGCGCTGTGGTCTGCGGGGCTCGACTACGTGCGCGACCATCAGGTCGGGTTCGACGATCCCCTTGCGGCTCAGGCGATCGGCAAGCTGCGCGAGCTTTACACCAGCGGCGGCCTGCTGCTCGGCGCGGTGAAGGACTGGGCTGAGCCGGACGCGTTCAACCAGGGCCTCGTCGCGATGCAGTGGACCGGGTTGTGGGCCGTTCCCGCCGTGCAGAAGGCGCTGGGCGACGACTTCGGTGTGCTCCCGTTCCCGAAGCTCACCGGCAGCGGCAGGCCCAGCGTGCCGGTAGGTGCGTTCGGCGCGATGGTCAACGCCAAGTCGAAGCGGGTCGACGAGGCCAAGGAGTTCGTGCGCTGGCTGTGGATCGAGCGGACCGACTACCAGGAGGACTTCAACCTCGGCTACGGCTTCCACATCCCGCCGCGCAAGAGCATCGCCGAGAAGGCCTCGAAGCTGACGACGGGCGCGGCGGCCGATGCTGTGAAGTTCGTGCGGGACAACGCGAAGGCGTCCAACCCGCCGGACTGGACATCGGTGATGCGCACCGCGTTCAACGACGCCGTGTCGCGGGTGGTGCGTGACGGCGCTCCCGCCGACGCCGAGATGAAGGGTGCGGCGGGGAAGGTGCGGGACGAGCTGAAGCGCCTGTACGGATGAGCAACGGGCGCGCGTTCTGGCTGTTTGTCGGGCCGTTCGCGATCGGACTGCTCGTGTTCGTGTACGTGCCGATCGGGTGGAGCCTGCTGCTGTCGTTCTTCGACGCCCGCAACACGGTGACGCCCACCGAGTTCGTCGGGCTGCGCAACTACGCGGACATGCTGACGGACCAGCCGTTCCTGTCGAGCCTGGGGACGTTCAGCGTGTTCGCGGCGTTCATCGTGCCGCTGACGTTCGTGCTCGCGCTGGCACTGGCGTTGCTGGTCAACCAGATCACCTTCATGCAGGCGTTCTTCCGGTCGGTGTTCTTCCTGCCGACGGCGTGCTCGTACGTCGTGGCGTCGCTGGTGTGGAAGCTCTCGATCTTCAACGGGGTGCGGTTCGGGCTCGCGAACACGGTGCTGGGGTGGTTCGGCGCGGAGCCTGTCGCGTGGACCGTGTCGACGTCGCCGCCCTGGTACTGGCTGGTGCTCGTGACGCTGCGGCTGTGGTTGCAGCTCGGGTTCTACATGATCCTGTTCATCGCCGGGCTGCAGCGGATCCCGCAGCACCTGTACGAGGCGGCGTGGATCGACGGGGCTCGGCCAGGTTGGCAGACGCTGCGGTACATCACGTTGCCGCAGTTGCGCACGACGTCGGTGGCTGTGGTGCTGTTGCTGCTCGTCGCGGCGTACCAGGCGTTCGACGAGTTCTACAACGTGCTGGGGACCGACCGCGGCTACCCGCCGTTCGCGCGACCACCGTTGATCTACCTCTACTACACGGCGCTGGGTTCGGGCGGGCAGGACTTCGGGCACGGCAGCGCGGGCGCGGTGATCCTCACGCTGCTGATCGCGGGCGTGACGTTGCTGCAGGGCCGGGTGATCACGCGATGAAGGCCGTCCGGTACCTCGCGCTGTCGATGGCGGCGGTGTTGTTCCTCATCCCCTTCTACCTGGTGCTGCGCAACGGTTTGGCGACCGAGCAGGAGATCGCCGCACCCTCGTGGACGTTCTGGCCGAGCGAGATCCACTGGGAGAACTTCGCCGCGTTGTTCAGCAACCCGGCTGTGCCGATGGTCCGCAGCATGGTCAACTCTCTCGTCGTCGCCGTGCTGCAGACTGCGGGGCAGCTGCTGTTGTGCGGGCTCGCGGGGTATGGACTCGCGCGGATCCCCTACCGGTACGCGAACGTGGTGCTGTACTTCGTCGTCGCCACGCTGATGATCCCGGCGGCCGTGACGTTCGTGCCGACGTTCGTGGTCGTGTCGACACTGGGCTGGGTCTCCGACCTGCGCGGGCTGGTGATCCCCGGCCTGTTCAGCGGGTTCACCACGTTCCTGTTCCGGCAGTACTTCCTCACCTTCCCGGGCGAGCTGGAGGAGGCGGCGCGGATCGACGGGCTCGGGCACTGGGGCACGTACTGGCGGGTCGTGGTGCCGAACTCCCGGGGATTCTTCGCGGCACTCGGGGTCATCACGTTCGTGACGTCGTGGAACCAGTTCCTGTGGCCGTTGGTGATCGCGCAGGACCAGGACGCGTGGACGGTGCAGGTGGCGCTGTCGACGTTCCTCACGGCGCAGTCGATCAACGTGCACGAGCTGTTCCTGGCGGCGGCCGTCTCCATCGCGCCGTTGGTCATCGTGTTCGTGGCCATGCAGCGGTTCCTCGTGCGCGGCGTGACGGAAACCGGAATCAAGGGTTGACGTCAGAATTGCTCAGCGACGAGACCACCCGGTCAGGCCACGGAACTGGCGAAGTCACCCGGTGGGGCCCACGGGACACCGGGGTGGAACACCCGGCCGTCCGGCTGGTACCGCCTGCTCAGCGCAGCTCGCCAGCTGAACGCGTTCAGCTCAGGGTCGTGCGGCCAGTACTCGTCCCAGATCTCGGTCTTCTTCTCGCGCAGGAACCCGTGGACGTTCTCCGGGAACGTGAGCACCTTGTACCCGACGTACTCGCAGCGGAGCACCGCCGTCCGCCCCGCACCATCGGTGTTCGCGTCGGCGACGAGGATCGCGCCGGCCGTGTGGTCGACGTGGTCGCCCTCGCGGTGGCCGATCGAGCTGCTCGTGCGGATCAGGTCCGGGTCGGCCTTGGCGATGAGGCCGCGGATCATGCCGACGAACCCGTCGTACGTGTACGGAGGCCGTCCGTCGATCGGCTGGGCCTCGAAGCCCGGCACGTTGAGCAGGCGCCACAGGTCACCGAAGTTGTCCTCAGGACCGGCTGCGGCGTGGATGTACGTGTACACGATCCGCACGTTCGCGCCCACGAGCTTGTTCGTGGCGACCGGGTGGCCACCGAACGTCATCTGTTCGAACGCCCACTCGTTCGCCACCCCGGCTGTCCGCGCGTACGCCGCACGCGCCCCGTTGAGGCGCATTTCCGAGTATTCGATTCCACCGGGCTTGTCGGGACGATGTGGAATGTCCCCTGCGGTCAAATACACGACCCAGACATCGTGGCCGTCCCACACGTTCGCCGCGATGTCCGGATTCATGAACAGCAGGTCGTCGTCCGGATGCGCTACAAAGCTGACTGTAGTCACGGGTCCCTCCCCAAAGACCGTGCGTCTCTTTGAAGAAGGAGGGCCGAACTACCGCTCGAATACCTTTCGCCACGATTCCGTCGACGTCAGCTCCGGCAGGGCTTCCCGGTAGACCCGCTTGAGCTGGTCCCACTCCTGGCCGAGACGGCGGTAGTTGCGGACCGCCCGCTTGGCCAGCGTGCGGAACTCCTCCGGATCGCGCTTGTAGAACGCCACCGCGGTGCCGTCTGCGGTGGACACGGTCGCACTGTCGAGGTTGCCGAGCAGGAACCAGCGCGCGCTCAGCGCCGGCACGTTCATCTGCGGGCGGCCGGCGGCGTCGGGAGCTGGCTTGCTGAAGTTGTGCAGCAACGACTTCGCGGCGCGCTTGGCGGTGGTGATCCGCGACTGCGACGGCTGCAGCATGGCCTCGGCGCGCACCTGGTCGAAGGTCGGCGGCGGGAACTCCCTCGCCGAGGGCAGGGTCTGCGCGTCGGAGTACTTCGCGCGCAGCTTGCGCACCTCCGGCAACGCCGTGCGAAGCGAGTCGAAGAGCAGCGAAGGACCGGCGAGGAAGTCCTCGATCGCCTTCTGCTGCAACGCGACCGTCGAGTACTCCATCGACAGGAGGTGCCGCAGCGTCAGCTTCAGGCCGTGCTTCACGATGTTGGTCTTCACGTCGTACGGGCTGTGCAGCGCGGCCAGGATCAGCCGGTTGCGCGTGTGGAAGTACGCCTGCCAGTCCGTCGAGTCGTTCTTGTCGGTCCACGGCATGTGCCAGACCGCCGAACCCGGCAGCGACACCGTCGGGAAGCCGTGCTCCAGCGCCCGCAACGAGTACTCGGCGTCGTCCCACTTGATGAAGAGCGGCAGCGGGTAGCCGCTGCGGCGCACGACCTCACGCGGGAACAGGCACATCCACCAGCCGTTGTAGGTGGCGTTGACCCTCGGGTGCAGTGCCGCGGTCTCCCGCAGCGAGTCGGTGGCGAAGTTGTGGTCGGTGACCGCGCCTGGTGCCGCGCGCCAGAAGCACGTGTTGAGATCGACGATCTCCGCGAAGCTGTGCAGGCGCGCACGCGAGTGCAGGTTCAGCATGTGGCTGCCGACGATCACCGGTTCGGCCGCGGCACGGGCGAACGCGTTGGAGCGCAGCACCGCGTCCGGCTCGAGCCGGATGTCGTCGTCCATCAACATGATCTGGTCGGCGTCGCTGTGCTCGATCGCCTCGAACATGCCTCGGGTGAACCCGCCGGAACCACCGAGGTTGTCCTGCTCGATGACCTCCAGCTTGTCGCCGAGCAGTGCCGCTGCCTCGGCGAAACCCTTGGTGTCACGGACCTTCACGTCGCCCTGGTCGGCGACGAAGACCTTGCTGAGCACTTCGAGCACGGCCGGGTCCTCGCCGAGCGCGCGCAACGCGATCACCGCGTCGACCGGGCGCATGGTCGTCATCCCGATGGCGACCTTCTGCACGGGCAACGGCTCGCGCACAATCCACGCCGCCTCGCGGATCTCCAGCGGCGCGTCGTCGGTGAAGACGTCGAACCAGATCCAGCCGCCGTCCTCGAACGGCTTGAGCGACACGGTGAACTCGACGTCGGCCCACTCGGCCGCGTCGCGGACGTACTGGCCCTCGATGTGGATGATGTCGCCGGACGGGCGGGAGCGGTACACGTCGATGCGACCCGTGCCGCGCACCGCCAGGCGCAGCACGACCTCGTCGACGGTCGTCCAGCGCTTCCAGTAGGAGGCGGGGAAGGCGTTGAAGTACGTGGCGAAGGAGACCTTCGCCGACGGGGGAACCGTGGCGCTGCGGCGGGACGCGACGTGGCAGTTCGTCGTCTCCGGCTCGTCCAGGTACAGCGGCCGGACGTCGAGCGGATCTTCGTCCCTGGGCAGGATCACCCGCTGCAGCACGCAGTTCTGGTCCACAGACCTTCCCCTGTCAGTAGTGCGGGCGGCCCGGAAGATCCGGACCGCCCGTGCGAAGCGTTGTGGAAATCAGAGGTCGTACAACCGCGACCAGGTGTCGCGGCTGGTGAGCTTCCCCATCGCATCCCGGTAGGAGCGCTGCACCTCCGGAGCCCTGCGGTACAGCTCGCGGAACAGCTTGGCGCCCTGCTTGGACAGGCGCACCGCGAGCTCCTTGTCCCGCTTGCGCACCCGCACGCCTTCCTGCGACGCGTCGGTCACGACCGCCGTGTTGAACAGCGAGACGTGCCACCACGCCGCGTCACCCGCGGGGACAGCGCCCGCCTCGTGCGCGGACTTGCCGAGCAACTGGTTCACGAGGCGCTTCACGAACACCGGCGCGATCAGCTTCGGCGTCGGCGCGGCAGTGATCATCGGCAGGCTGCCAGGCTTGAAACCGGGGATCTCCGACGCGGGGTGCCGCACGGTCTCCGGGTACTCGGCGCGCAGCTTGCGGATGTCCGCCGCCGCCTGCACACCGCCGTCCGAGAGGAAGTCCGGGCCCTTGAGGAAGTCCTCGACCGCCTTGAGCTGGGTGGCGGCGAGACCGTACTGCATGCCCAGGATGTACGTGGCGAACTGCTTCGCCATCCCGCGCACGATCATCTTCGGGTCGAACCGGCTGTGCAGCGCGGACGTGATCAGGGCGTTGCGCAGGTTGAAGTACCTGTGCCAGTCGTCCCAGTCCTTCCAGTGGAAGTCGGCGTGCCAGACGCCGGCACCGGGCAGCGACACCGTGGCGAAGCCGTGCGCACGGGCGCGGTAGCCGTACTCGATGTCGTCCCACTGGAAGAACAGCGGCAGCGGGTAGCCGACCGCCTTCACGATCTCCGACGGGATGAGGCACGACCACCAGCCGTTGTAGCCGGCGTCGACGCGCTTGTCCTGGACGTTGCGCTTGCCCGTCTCCTCGTCGTACCCGGTGAGGTCGGCGTTGAACAGCGCGCCTTCCACGACCTGGCCCGGCGCGAGGGTGTCGAGGTTCGCGTACTCGGCACCGACGTGCAGGAAGTTCGGGTGCAGCAGGTAGAGCATCTGACCGCCGACGATCGTCGGCTGCGTCGTGCGGTTCGCGAACGCGGTGAGCCTGATGACGATCTCGGGCTCGCACAGCACGTCGTCGTCCATGAACAGGACGTTGGCGTGCTCCGCGTGGTCGATCTCGGTGACCTCGTAGAGGCCGCGCGTGAAGCCGCCGGCGCCACCGAGGTTCGGCTGACGGATGTAGCGCAGCTTCGACCCGAGCGCGGCCGAGACGTCGGCGAACCGCTCACGCGACTCGACGGCGTCCGTGCCCTGGTCGACGACGTAGATCGTGTCGACGAGCTCCAGCGGCTCCGGGTCGGAGGCGAGGGCGGCCATCGTGTTGAGGCAGTCGTCCACACGGTTGAACGTGCAGATGACGACCGCGGTCGGCCGCACCGTCTTGGGCGGCGCGACCGTCCAGCGGACCTTCTCGACCGCGAGCGAGTCGTCGGCGGTGGTCACGTCGAACCAGAGGCCACCGCCGTCGGTGAACTTGTCGATCTTCGCGGAGAGGCGCACCGTCTGCGCCTTTGCGCCGACGACCTTCTCCGCGGCGACCGTGCGGGTCTCACCCTCGGAGTCCGAGGCGACGAGCGCGACCTGGCCGGAGCCGGTCACCTCGAGCTCGAGCTCCACCTCGGGGCTCACGCACCACCGCTGCCAGTACGACGCGGGGAAGCGGCCGAAGTAGGTGTTCATCGAGACCGTGGCGTTCGGGTGCACCACCATGCGGTGGCGCTCCCGGTCCGCGATCCCCCGCTTCACCTCGGCGTACAGGTCCTCCGAGACGATCTGCGAGGGACCGGCGAACAGGCCGCGCTGCGTCAGCAGCTTCTCCGGCGCCTCGTGCTCCACGAGGTTGGACTTGCCCGGCATTGCGATTCAGTCCTCCAGAGACCCGTCCAGCGCCTGACCGGACGCCAGGTGCGGAGCGATCTTGTTGTCGAACACACTAAGCGCGGAACCGATCGCCATGTGCATGTCCAGGTATTTGTAGGTGCCGAGGCGCCCGCCGAAGATGACGTTGCGGTCTGCGGCTTCCTTCTTCGCGAGCTCGCGGTACCGCTCGAGCTTGGCGCGGTCCTCGGGCGTGTTGATCGGGTAGTACGGCTCGTCGTCCTTCTCCGCTGCGCGGGAGAACTCACGAACAATAACGGTCTTGTCGTTCGGGTACTCGCGCTCCGGATGGAAGTGACGGAACTCGTGGATGCGCGTGTACGGCACGTCTGCATCGTTGTAGTTCATGACCGACGTGCCCTGGAAGTCGCCGATCGGCAGCACTTCCTGCTCGAAGTCGAGCGTACGCCAGCCGAGCCAGCCCTCGGAGTAGTCGAAGTACCGGTCCACCGGACCCGTGTAGACGACCGGCGTGCCGGCCGGGATCTCGTCACGCACGTCGAAGAAGTCCGTGGACAGCTTCACGTCGATGTTCGGGTGGTCCGCCATCTTCTCGAGCCACGCGGTGTAGCCGTCGACCGGCAGGCCCTCGTAGACGTCGTTGAAGTAGCGGTTGTCGAAGGTGTAGCGCACCGGCAGGCGGCTGATGACCGCCGCGGGCAGTTCCTTCGGGTCGGTCTGCCACTGCTTGGCCGTGTAGGCCTTGATGAACGCCTCGTAGAGAGGACGGCCGACCAGCGAGATGGCCTTCTCCTCGAGGTTCTTCGCGTCCTTGGTGTCGATCTCCGAGGCCTGCTCGGCGACCCACGCCCTCGCCTCCTCGGGCGACATGTAGCGACCGACGAACTGCGAGATGAGGCCGAGTCCCATCGGGAACTGATACGCCTGGCCGTCGTGCATCGCGAACACGCGGTGCTGGTAGTTCGTGAACGAGGTGAACTGGTTCACGTAGTCCCACACGCGCTTGTTGGACGTGTGGAACAGGTGCGCGCCGTAGCGGTGCACCTCGATGCCCGTCTCGGGCTCTGCCTCCGAGTAGGCGTTGCCTCCGATGTGGTCACGGCGCTCCAGCACCAGCACCCGCTTGTTCAGCTGGGACGCGGTGCGCTCGGCGACCGTGAGGCCGAAGAATCCGGAACCGACGACGATCAGGTCATAACCTGCGAAGCTCACGGCAAGCGAGGTTACCTGTATGCCCTGAGTGCCCGGAAATCAGGGCCGCGCTTGGACAAGTTGTTCTTCGGCGCTCGCGATGCGCTTGTCCAGCTCCGCACGCACGCCTTCCAGCTCACAACGCAGCAGAGCGATCTCTTCGACCGTCGTGCGCACCTCTTCTTCGAGGTGACCCACCTCACTCGACAGCTGCAGCACGACGAAGAGCAGCGTGAACGCGGCGGCGGCGAACAGGAAGTTGGCCGCCAGCTGGATCCCGGTGAGGTTGGACAGCCACGTCGGAAGGCCTGGGATCGCACCCAAGCAGACCACACCGATTCCGACGAACAGCCACATTCCCGCGTACTTCTCGCGAAGCTTGCGGCGCCGCATCATTTCGATCACGACGACCAGAACGAGCGCCGCGACCACAATCGCCAGCAATCGGAACGCAGACACGGGGAGCCTCCTAAGCGGCTTCGAAGGAACCGGTCTTGGGCTTGCGGCGAACGAGAGCGAGCGTCAGCGCCAGGGTGGCCCGCAGCAGGTAGACGGCGGACTTCACGGGCGACGTGCTCGGCGTACCGCCGGCGCGCACGCGCATTTCGACGGGAACCTGCACGATCTTCAGATCGGCCCGTGCCGCCATGACGAGCGCTTCCAGCGTGTCACCGAGGTACTCCGCCGGGTAATGGGCGGCGAACAGGCGCACAGCACGCGGACCGGACGCCTTGAACCCCGACGTGACGTCGGTGAGCTTCGTGCCGGAGATCGCCGAGATCACCACGGCGAAGAGCTTCATGGCCCAGCGGCGCGGGCCGCGGGCCTTGTAGTCGCCCTTGCCCGCGAACCGGGCGCCGATGACGATGTCCGCGCGGTCCAGTTCGCGCAGCAGCTCGGGCACGTGCGCGGGGTTGTGCTGGCCGTCGGAGTCCACCTGGACCACGACGTCGAAGCCGTTGCGCACGGCGTAGCGGAACCCGGTGCGCATCGCGCCGCCGACACCGAGGTTGACCGCGAGGCGCGCCACCCTGGCGCCGCTCTCACGGGCACGCAGCGAGGTCTGGTCCGTGGAACCGTCGTCCACGACCAGCACGCCGGCGTCCGGCAGTGCGGCCTTCACCTCGGCGATGACCTTCTCGATGTTGTGCTCCTCGTTCAGGGCGGGAAGCACGATGAGCACTCGTCGCAGGTCGACAGAGTCAGACACGTCGAGGAGCCTAACCAGTGGTGGTTTCAGCGCGAACACCAGGCCGCAGCACGAAAGCGATGGCCACGAAAGCACCGATGGTCGGCGCGATCACCAGACCGAGCACGGCACGCAACACCAGGTCACCGGGCGCGAACGTCAGCACCAGCACGCTCAGTGCCGCGACGATCGCCCACAGAAGAAGGACTTTGCCGCCCTCGGTGCGTGCGACCAGCACCGCGGCAAGCAGCATCACGGCGCCGAGCAGCACGGACGACCACACGAGACCTGCGACGACCCAGCCGGGAACGTCGTACTTGGCGCTGAAGAGCAGCTGGACGACCCACGGGCCGATGAGCCAGCCGAAGGCCGCACCGACCGCCGCGAGCCCGAACGCGGCAGCTGAACCTTTGACCAACAGGCCACGAAGCTTTCCGTGCCCGTCCTCGTCCTGAGAGAGCCGCACGACCGTAGGCACCGCCATCGCCTGCACCGGCGACAACAGCAGCAGCGGGATGCGGGCCACGCTCAGCGCGAGGAACAGGCCGCCGAGCGCTTCGAGCTCCTCCTTGCTGGAGGCGAAGAGCTTCACGATCGCCGGGTAGCCGGTCAGCACCGACGCGGTGAGGCCGGCACTGAGCATCAGCACCAGGATCCGCCTGCCCACGACGCCCCACGGTTCGGCGTCACCGGTCAGGTCGAGGTGCTTGCCCGCCCGCACGCCGAACGGCAGGAAGGCGAACGAACCGGCGGCGACCGCGATCGCGAGCGGCACCACACCGTTGAGCCCGAGCAGGAGGAACAGCCCGAGCAGCACGATCCGCACGGCCGCCTCGGTGACGACCAGGCCACCGAAGGACTTCGCCTCGTGGAAACCGATGAGCGTGCCTCTGGTGCCGAACTGCACGGCGAACGCGAGACCGGAGGCCAGGGCGACGAGCGCGAGCACGGTGTACTCGCCGAAGAGCCTCTCGCTCACCGGAGGCAGCGCGACGAGGAGCCCGAACAACCCCACGGCCGCCGCCGCGACCGCGACCGTGCGCACCGCGGTCGCGGTGACGCGCTTGCCCGCCACGTCGGCCACCGCCGCGAGGCGCGACAGCTCCTGTTCGACCGGTGCGAGCGTGCTGCCGACGCCGAAGACGATGCCCCAGAACGTGAGGAAGACCGCGGTATCCGCTTCGGACAGGACGCGGCCGGTCACGATCAGGATCGGATAGCCGAGCCCCGCCGCGATCAGCACCGCGATTCCGACGGTGCCGAGCGATCTGCCGGCGGTCTTCCCGCTCACTTCGACAGTGCCTTCTTCAGCGCGAGGAACAGGCCGCGCACCACGCCGGAGCCGAAACTCGCGGCGAAGACCGGCAGCAGCTTGGTCACGGCCAGCGCCTGGCCCTTGGACGCACCGGCCTTGCGGGCCACCGCACCCGCCGCGACCATGCCCAGCAGGACGAGCACGAGTGCCGTCTTCGGGAACTTCGCCGCGATCACGAGCCCGACGACGCCGACAGCCATCGCGGCGAACAACGCGTTGCGGGCGGGGCCGGGCGAGTCGAGGTAGCTGTCGACGAACGTGGTGCCGCGGAAGTACGCGTGCTTCACGAACTTCTTGAACGAGTCGCGGCTGTTGTAGGTGGCGGCGAACTCCGGCGTCAGGTGGATGTTCTCGCGCTCGGCGATCCACCGCAGCATGCGCGTGTCGTCACTGGCGAGCTTCACGTCGTCGAAGAGGGACTCGAACGACCGCGCCGCGGCCTCGAGCAGCTCGCGCGGCGCACAGAAGAAGCCGGTGCCCTTGGGGTAGACGTCGAACTCGTCCGCGCCGAACGACACCAGGCGCGGGTTCGCCATGTAGCGCCGCCAGCCGATCGCGACCAGCCCGGCCCAGAACCCGCCGTAGGGGTTGCCGTCGGTGCTGACGTTGATGTGCCCGTTCCACACCTTGCGTTCCGGGTGCCGCAGGAACTGGTCCTTCAGGAACCCGAAGGCGTCCGGCTCGATGATGACGCGGGCGTCCAGCAGCAGGATGCGCTCGCCACTGGCGGCGCGGATGCCCGCCTGGCGCGCGGCGAAGCGGCCCGCGTTCTCCTGGCTCACCACGGTGATGCCGAACTGCCCGGTGAGCTCGACGAGGCGCTTCGGCGTGCCGTCGGTGCTGCCGTCGTCGACCACCACGATCTCGGCGGGCCAACCGGCACGGTCGAGCGACGTCGTCAGCGCCTCGATCGAGCGGCCGATCCAGTCCTGCTCGTTGTAGACCGGGATGACAATGCTGAGGCTGGGGACGTCGGGGAGGGATTTGCTCCGGCTCGTCACACCTGACAGTATCCAGGCGGTCCGTTGATCCCGAGCCTCAGGGGTCCTTCCCGTGATCGCCTTCATCGCAGGTACCACCGCTGAACTCATCAAGGTGGCACCCGTCTACCACGCGCTCGTCGCCCGCGGCACGAAGCCGCTGCTGTGGTTCACCGCCCAGCACTTCGACGAGGTCGCCGACGTTCTCGAAGACCTCCAGCTGCCGGAGCCGGACCTGTGGCTGGTGCCGCGGGGCAAGGCCCGCAACCTGGAGACCCCCAAGCAGGTTCCCGGCTGGGCGCTCTCCGTCGCGCAGACCGCGTGGAGCCAGCGCAAGGAGCTGCGCCGGTCGCTCACCACGGACGGCAAGCCCGGTCTCGTGGTCGTCCACGGCGACACCTTCACCACCCCGTACGGCAGCCTCATCGCCCGCCGCCTGCTCGGTGCCCGCGTGGCCCACGTCGAGGCCGGCATGCGCTCGGGCAGCCTGCTCTCGCCGCTGCCGGAAGAGCTCAACCGTCGCATTGCGACGAAGCTCACGGACGTCCACTTCGCACCGTCGCAGAACGAGGTCGACAACCTCCGCGGCGCCCGCGGCGTCGTGGTGAACACCGGCGCCAACACCGTCATCGACGCGATGCGCCTCGCGATCAACGCGAACACGACCGAGGACCTCCCCGAGGAGTTCGGCCTCGCCACGCTGCACCGCTTCGAGCTCGTGTCCCGCACGGACAAGTTCCGCGAGGCGCTGGAGCTGTTGAAGAAGGCCAGCGAGAAGACCCCGATGCTCTACCTCGCCGGTGCACCGGAGCGGGAGCGCATCGAGCGGCACGGCTGGGGCCACCTGTTCGACGGCGAGCGCTTCATCATGCGTCCCAAGAAGCGCTACCTGCAGTTCCTGCCGATCCTGGCGCGCGCCAAGTTCGTCGTCACCGACTCCGGTGGTCTGCAGCAGGAGTGCTCCTACATCGGCATGCCGTGCGCGATCCACCGCGAGCGCACCGAGACCAAGCAGGGCCTCGGCCAGAACATCGTGCTGACCGGCATGGAGACCGCGAAGCTCGAGAAGTTCCTCGGTGAGTACGAGTCGCTGCGCCGTCCGTCCATCATGGAGAAGTACCACCCGAGCGAGATCATCGCCGACACGCTGGCGCAGCTCGGTTACGTGTAAGTCCTCTGAGGACGAAAGGGGGCCCGCCGATGGCGGGCCCCCTTTTGACTGTCCTGTCAGCGCGCGGTCAGGAGGTCTGACCGGTGCCGGGCTCCACGAACTCGTAGATGGTGGCCTGCGGGTTCTCGTACACCTTCCGCACCTCGGGCAGCCTCTCCAGGGCCATCAACCCCGGCGCGGGCCTCGAGTTCGACCGCACGTAACCCGCCCCGACGACGATGTACTTCACACCGAGGGCGTTGATCGCTTTGCGGACGTCCGGGTTCTTGTCGATCTCCTGCAGGTGCCACGTGATCTGTCCGGCGCTGGTCTTCTCGTCGGCGCCGTAGAACGTCCACTCCACGGGCTTGACGCCGGCCAGCGCATACATCCACACGGAGCCGTCCAGCCGGTCGTTGGCGACCGGGCGGTCCTTGGAGTGCTCGGCGAGCCACTTGTAGGCCTCGCGCTCGCCCCTGGTGACGGTCGCGCCCTCGTTGTTGGTCTCTGACAGGCGCTCCGCGTTGCGGCCGATGTAGGCGCCCTTGCCCAGCAGGCCGAGCACGAGGACGCCGACGACACCGATCACGACGGGCGCGGCGAACGCGGCTCGCTGCGCACTGACGCGGGAGCCGAGCTTCGCGGTCAGGCCAGTGGCGACGGTGTGGCCGAGCTCGCCCACGGCGATGGCGCCGGCGAGGGGCAGCAGGGCCGCGAAACGCCAGGCGTCGTTGTAGAACGGGCCGCTGAGCATGTTGACCAAGGAGTTGTTCAGCGAGGCGGTGCCGGCGTACATGGCGCCGAACACGACGTAGGCGGCGATGATCCACGGCAGGCGCCGGTGCTTGATCATCAGCACGACGCCCGTGATCGCGGCGATGCCGAGGAACCACTGCGGGTACCGGACGACCGGGGAGAACAGCAGCGTCTGGCCGATGCCCTCCGCGGGTGACGCGAACTCGTCCCACTGCGCGCCGGTCACGCCGGCGGACTGCACGAGGGCCGGCATCATGACCGGGATGACGGCGAGGAGGCCGAGCCCCGCGGTGAGGGCGAGCGGCTTCCAGCTCGTGCGCCAGTCGATCGGCTCCAGCTTGAAGGCCAGGGCCAGGATCAGCATCGCGAGGTAGACGAAGGCGATGAACACGAGGCTCGTGTGCAGGCCGGTGAGGCCGGCGACCGCGAGCGCGAGGCCGAGCGGGCCGGTCAGGCCGCGCGTGGTCAGCACCTTGCGGGCGATGGCCACCGTGGCGGGCACCAGGGCGACACCGGCGACGTAGGGCCACAACGGACCGCGCCACAGCGAGTCGTACGGGAACGCGGTGAACCACGTCGAGACGGCGGCGGCGATCGCGGCGCCGAGCGGCGGCATGCGCCACGCGAGCGCGAGCGCCGCGATGCCCAGCGGCCACGCGAGGATCACCGAGAGCGCGGCGAGGTTCAGCAGCTCCGGCATGCCCGCCACCTTGTCGAGCAGCGGGGCGAGCAGCGCGTGGTAGGTGTTGGGGTAGAAGTACTTCGTACCGGCCGGCAGGTTCGCGATCGGTGCCAGCGCGGACGGCAGCGCGGTGGCGTGCTCGGACATCCACCGGATGGCGTTGCCGTGGAACGGCGCGTCCCAGTCCTGGTTGATCGTGCTCAGCGTGCCGCCGATGCCGCGCAGGAACGTCGCGGCGCCCACCGCCATGCCGAGCACGACGCCACCGAGGACGACGAGGTTCTCGCCGAGCGAGCGCTTCGGCTCCTCGATCAGCGGCTCACCACCGGTGCGGCGGGCGACGAGCCACGTCACCACGCCGACCACGGCCGCCAGCACCACTGTCCACAGCGCCACCGTCAGCAGGTTCCACGGGATGCCCAGGTTGCCGAGCACCAGCGTACCGAGCGCGACGGTGCCGAAGGTGAGCACCGGCGCCGCAGCCGCGAGGGTCCAGCCTCTCAGCCGCAGCGCGAGCCCGACCGCGAGGCCGGGCAGGATGAACGCCAGAACGACGAATGCACCCATCAGAAGTCAGTTCCTCGAGTTCAGCCGGCAACCGCGGCGGACTTCGCCTTGACCTCGGCGACGGCGCGGTGCGAGGGCAGGATGCGGCGGCGCTCGTCCTCGGCGTCCAGCTTGCCCGCGATGAGGTCGAGGAAACGGTCGAGCTGGGTCGCGAGCGGCTCGCGCGCGGTGACCAGCTCGGGGATCTCGATGACGGTCTGCTGGCGGTAGCCGCGGCCATCGGGGTCCGAGTCGTGCGAGATGTGCTTGTAGATCGTCACGTCCCTGCGCAGCAGGTCGACCTCGATCGAGCGGTCCAGCTCCTGGATCGTGAGGGACCGGATCTTGCGCTGGCCGATGCGGCTCGCGGACACCGTGGCGATGCCGCCGGACGGGAACGTGAGCAGCGTGTCGACGACGTCCTCCGCGCCCGGCACCGACGACGGGTGGAACTGCGCGACACCGGCGGACACGCGCTCCGGCTCGGCACCGCCGAAGCACTGGATGGCGAGGTCGACGTCGTGCACCAGCAGGTCCCACGCCACACCGGTGAGGATGCGCGGCGCGTACGGCGAGTGCCGGATCGCGGAGACGTACACCGGCTCGTTGATCAGGCCGAGCGCCGTCATCACGGCCGGGTTGTAGCGCTCCAGCAGGCCGCACATGACCGGCAGGCCCTTGGCCTCCGAGGTCGCGAGGACCTCCTCGGTCTGCTCCAGCGAGGCGCACACCGGCTTCTCGACCAGCAGCGGCTTGTTCTTCGCGAGCACCTCGAGCGCGAGCCCGTGGTGGGTCTCGGTGCTGGAGGCGAGGACCACCGCGTCGATGCCGTCGAGGTCGCCCATCTCCGGCGCCCACGTGGTCTCGAACTTGTCGGCGGCGGCCTTGCCGACGTCCTCGCGCGGGTCGACGATCAGCGCGAGCTCGGCCCGCTCGGACTGCGCGGTCACGCGGGCGTGCAGCGAGCCCATCGTGCCGACGCCGATGACGGCGATGCGGGGAAGGCTGCTCATGCGCCCAGCACCTCGCGAACCGTCGTGATGATCGTGTCGAGGTCGGCGTCGGTGAGCTTCGGGTGCACCGGCAGCGACAGGGCCTGGCGCGCCACGCGCTCGGCGACCGGCACGTCCGAGGCGATGACCTTCGGGTTGTCCCGGTAGCAGTCGTAGTCGAACACCGTCTTCGGGTAGTAGATCCCGTTGCCGATGCCCTTCTCGGTCAGCTTCGCGGCGAACTCGTCGCGGCTGATCGGGGCGTCGTCGGTGATCAGCACGGTGTACTGGTGCCACACGTGCGTGCGGCCCGGCAGCACCTGCGGCAGCTTGAGGCCCTTCACGCCGGCGAGCCCCTTGTTCAGGGCCTCGGCGTTGGCCTGGCGCGCCTTGGTGATCTCGCCGAGGCTCTCCAGCTGCGGGATGCCGATCGCGGCGTGGATGTCGGTCATCCGGTAGTTGTGACCGGCGACCTCGTACTGGTAGCGCTGCCGCATGCCCTGGTTGCGCAGGACGCGCAGGCGGTCCGCGAGCGTGTCGTCCGACGTCGTGATGACGCCACCCTCGGCGGTGGTGATGTTCTTGGTCGCGTAGAGCGAGAAGCAGCCGAGGCCGAAGCTGCCGGACGGGCGGCCCTCGTAGGTGGCGCCGACGGCCTGCGCGGAGTCCTCGACCAGCTTCAGGCCGTGCTCCTCGACGACGGGCATGATCTTGCCCATGTCGGCCATCTGCCCGTAGAGGTGCACCGGCATGAGCACCTTGGTGTTCGGGGTGACGGCTGCCGCGACCTCGTCCGCGTCGATGTTGAAGTCGTCCTCGCGGATGTCCGCGAACCGCGCGGTCGCACCAGCCTCGAGAATCGCGTTCAACGTCGCCACGAACGTGAACGGCGAGGTGATGACATCGTCCCCCGGCTGCAGGTCCAGAACCTGCAGGGAGGCAACGAGCGCAGTGGTCCCGTTGTTCACCGCCACGGCGTGCGGAACGCCCGCGACGCCCGCGAAGGCGTCCTCGAAACGCTTCACCATCGGGCCCTGCGCGATGGCTCCCGAGCGCAGCACCTGTACCACCAGCTGCTCGGCAGCGGCGACGTCAACAACAGTAATCGGGATCATTCAGCAGTCTCTCGCCTTCGGGGATCTCCACCGGCGCGGCCGGTACAGTGCTTGGGCCTGCACGCGGGGCTTCACGGTACCCGTACGGGCTAAGTCGCCTGTCCCCACCTCCTGATCGGACGCTCGTGGTCAACCACATCCATCGCAGTGCTGTTGTCGGTGACGGCGTCGAGCTCGGCGACGGCATCACCATCGGTCCGGGTGCCGTCGTGCTCGGTCCGTGCGTCGTGGAGGACGGTGCGTGGATCGGCCCCGGCTGCGTCATCGGCACCCCGCCGGAGATCACCTCGGCCGAGCACAACCGGGCGTGGGACGGCGACCTGACGCACGCCGGCGTGCACATCGGCGCGCGAGCGGTGATCCGCGAGCTGAGCACTGTCCACCAGGGCTCGTACCGGGCGACGACCATCGGCGCCGACTCGTGGCTGCTCAACCGGGTGTACGTGGCGCACGACGGCCTGATCGGTGCGGGCGTGACGCTCTCGGCCGGTGTGTCGCTGGGCGGGCACGTCCAGATCGGCGACCGGGTCAACGTGGGCATGAACGCGGCCGTGCACCAGCGCCGCGTGATCGGCACCGGCGCGATGGTCGGGATGAACACGCCGGTGTCGAAGGACGTGCCGCCGTTCGCCCGCGCCTACGGCAGCCCGATCCGGCTGAACGGCGTGAACTCGGTCGGCATGAGCCGCTCCGGCATCTCCGACGCGGCCATCACCGCGCTCGCCGAGGCCTACGCGGCGGGTCGCCTGCCCGCTGAGATCCCCGCGGAGCTGGAGATCGCCTTCAAGTGGTGGGCCGAGGTCGAGCCGGCGAAGCCTCTCGTGGCCTAGAACCAGCGCTCGAGCACCATCGCGACGCCGTCCTCGGAGTTCGGGCCGGTGACCTCGTCCGCGGCGGCCCGAGCGGCCTCGTGGCCGTTGGCCATGGCCACTCCGTGCCCCGCCCAGCCGAGCATCTCGACGTCGTTCGGCATGTCCCCGAACGCGATGACGTGCTCGCGGTCGACGCCGAACCGTTCCGCGACGTCGGCCAGCCCGGACGCCTTCGTGACGCCGTGGACGGAGGCCTCGATCAGGCCGTTGTTCGTGGAGAAGGTGAGGTCGACCTCGCCGTGCAGCACCTCGTTGATCGCGGCCGCCATCTCCGCGCTGGTCATGGCCCGGTGCCTGATCAGCAGCTTGGTCGCGGGGTGGCCGAGCGTCTCGGCGCGGGTGAGGCCGCTGTGCGGGCCCTCGGGCCACGGGTGGGTGTAGCTGAGTTCGGCGACGAACGTTCTGTCGTCCTTCGGCGTGCCGACGAGCTCCACCGCGTACGTGCAGTCGTCCAGCACGCTGTCGACGGCGGACACGATGTCGTGCAGCTGCACCGGGCTGAGTGTGCGCGCCCAGACGATCTCGTCGCGGCCGATGTCGTAGAGCACCGCACCGTTCGCGCAAACAGCGAGCCCGTCGAGGCCGGCCTCCTCCGCGATCCGCGGGATCCAGCGCGGCGGCCTGCCGGTCGCGAGCACGAACGGCACACCGGCCGCGAGCACGCGTGCGACCACCTGTGCGGTGCGCGGACTCACCGTCTCCTGAGGGTTGAGCAGGGTTCCATCGACGTCGGAGGCGACCAGGCGCGGCTGTTCCACACCGTCATCTTGCCTTCTCGACTACGCGAGCCAAGTTCGTAAGCAGCTGAACAGCTGGTTACCTTACGTGCGTGCGCGTAGGCATCGTGATTCTCCCGGAGCACCGCTGGTGGATCGCCGAACCCAAGTGGCGCGCGGCCGAGGAGTACGGGTTTCACCACGCGTGGACCTACGACCACCTCGGCTGGCGCACCCTGGTCGACGGTCCCTGGTTCGGCGCTGTCCCGACCCTGACAGCAGCCGCGCTGGTCACCTCGCGCATCAGACTCGGCACGTTCGTCGCGAGCCCGAACTTCCGTCACCCGGTGCCGTTCGCCCGTGAGCTGCTGGCGGTCGACGACGTGTCGGACGGACGGTTCACGCTCGGCGTCGGCGCAGGTGGGGACGGTTACGACACGGTCGTGACGGGGTCGAAGCCGTTGCTGCCGCGCGATCGGACGGCCCGGTTCCGCGAGTTCGTCGAGCTGCTCGACCAACTGCTGATCAAGGACCGCACGTCGTGGAGCGGGGAGTTCTTCTCGGCCGAGGAGGCCCGCAGCGCACCCGGTTGCGTGCAGCGGCCGCGGCTGCCGTTCGTGGTCGCCGCGAACGGGCCCAAGGCGATGGCCGTGGCGGCCAGGTTCGGGCAGGGGTGGGTCACCACCGGACCGCCGACCGAGGACGTCGATGCGTGGTGGCAGGGCGTGGCGCAGCTCTCCGAACAGTTCACTGAGACGTTGGCCACGCAGGGCCGCACGTCGCGGGTCAACAGGTACCTGAACCTCGACTCGTCGCCGGTGTACTCGCTGTCGAGCGTCGAGTGCTTCGTCGACGCCGTGGGCAGGGCTGCTGAGCTGGGCTTCACCGACGTCGTGGCGCACTGGCCGCGGCACGACGGCATCTACATGGGCAGTGAGCAGGTGGTCGAGGACGTCGCCGCCGAGGTGCTGCCGACGCTCGATCGGCACCTGTAACGGCGGACGGCCGGAAACTAGATTCCGTCACTGTGCGCTCAGTTGTGGTGATCGGTGGCGGAATCGTGGGGCTCGCGGTGGCGGCCGAGCTGGCCTCGCGCGGCGATCGCGTGACGGTGCTCGAGAAGGAGAAGCGCTGGGGCGCACACCAGACGGGCCACAACTCGAACGTCGTGCACGCCGGCCTCTACTACAAGCCGGGATCGCTGAAGGCGCGGATGTCCGTCGCGGGCAACGCGTCCATGGTCGCCTTCGCCCGCGAGCACGGCGTGCCGGTCGACGTGTGCGGCAAGCTCGTGGTCGCGACCTCGGAGGACGAGCTCCCCAGGCTGCACGACCTCGCGGCGCGCGCGGAGGCGAACGGCGTCCCGGCGAAACTGATCTCGGCCTCCGAGGCGCGCGAGTACGAGCCCGAGGTGTCGTGCGTCGCGGCGTTGCGTGTGGAGAGCACGGCAATCATCGACTTCCCCGCGGTGTGCTCCGCGCTGGTGGACTTGCTGTCATCGCACGACCTGCGTCTGCAGTCGCCCGCGCTGGCGATCCGTTCTGCTTCTGGCGGCGTGGAGGTGGCGACGCCGCAGGGCGTGATCCGGGCGGACGCGCTGGTGAACTGCGCCGGCCTGCACAGCGACCGCGTGGCGCGACTGGCCGGGCTGACGCCGTCCGCGCGCATCGTGCCGTTCCGCGGTGAGTACTTCGAGCTGCGCCGCACGTCCCTGGTCCGCGGCCTGATCTACCCGGTGCCGGACCCGACGCTGCCGTTCCTCGGCGTACACCTGACCCGCATGCTCGACGGCAGCGTGCACTGCGGCCCGAACGCCGTGCTGGCACTGCGCCGCGAGGGCTACCGCTGGCGCGACATCTCGCTGGCAGACCTCGCCGACGTCGCCCGCTTCCCCGGCACGTGGCGGCTCGCCCGCAAGTACGCCCGCACCGGCGCCGAGGAGGTCCTTCGCTCGCTGTCACGCAAGCGGTTCGCGGCCTCGTTGGCGCGGCTCGTGCCCGCCGTGCGCGAGGACGACCTGGTGCGCGCGGAGGCGGGCGTGCGGGCGCAGGCGATGCTGCCGGACGGGTCACTGGTCGACGACTTCCTGATCGAGATGGCGACGCGCCAGGTGCACGTGTTGAACGCGCCTTCACCGGCCGCAACGGGTTCACTGGAGATCGCCAAGTACGTCGCTGACCGCGTGGTGCTGCAGTCCTGACGACAGCGCGCAGGGCCGGACGAGTGTCCGGCCCTGCGCGCTGTCATGTCAGACGATCGCCCGGTGGCTCGCCCAGTGGGCGCCGGTCCACATCGGGCCGCCCCAGCCGAGACCGCCTGCACCGTTGCCGACGTAGTAGGCGAGGTTGCCGTCGGCGTCGATACCGGCAACATCGGTCTTGCCGTCACCGTTGTAGTCGGCGGCCGTGATGAGGCGTTGGCCAGCCCAGTGCCCAGCTCCGCTCATCGCGTTGCTGTAACCGATACCACCGACACCATTACCGGCGTACAGCTCCATCGTGCCGGTGGCCGAAATCGCGGCGATATCCGCCCGCCCGTCACCGTTGAAATCACCTGCGGCGATAGCTCGCTGACCGGCCCAGTGCCCAGCTCCGCTCATCGCGTTGCTGTAACCGATACCACCGACACCATTACCGGCGTACAGCTCCATCGTGCCGGTGGCCGAAATTGCGGCGATGTCCGTCTTACCGTCACCGTTGAAGTCGCCCGCAGCAATAGCCTTCTGGCCTGACCAGTGCCCGGCCCTGCTCATCGCGTTCGAGTAGCCGAGATCGCCGGCACCATTACCGGTGTAGAGCTCCATCGTGCCGCTCGACGAGACAGCGGCAATGTCCGCCTTACCGTCACCGTTGAAATCACCTGCGGTGACGAGTCGCTGCCCAGCCCAGTGCCCGTTTCCGCTCATGGCCTTGCCGTAATGGACCCGCCCAGCACCATCACCGACGAAAAGAACCATGGTGCCGTTGGGGTCGATCGTCGCGATGTCAGTCTTGCCGTCGCTGTTGAAGTCACGACCGGGTGACGTGCCCATCCTGTTCCAGACGAAGTTTGCGATGGTCAGCCCCTTTTCGAGATCTGCACGATAGTTCGACCCGTCCGGAAAACCCGATTTCTGAATTTTCTGGCAGATGGTGGGAATGTCGCCGCTCTGCCAAGCATTGTTCGGATAGTGACCGTTCATCGCGTTGAGAAAGGCGTTCGTGGCGTAAGCCGGGTCGATCAGCTGTTCGGGCGTCCCCCAGCCCATGCTCGGCCGTTGCTGGAACAGCCCCAGGCTGTCCGCGTCCTCTGGAACACTGACGTTGTCCAGGTCCGTCTCGGTGACCACGGTCGTGAGTGCAATCTGCAATGCACGCAAGCCAAGGCCTCGTGACTGGACCTGCCGGGCAACCGCTCTGGCACATGACATCTTGTACCCGGTCATCCAGCTGATCTGAGTGCGCAGCTGGCTCGCCAGCGCGTTGTCCTCAGCTGTTACTCCGGCAGAACTGCACGGAGCAGTCGAGCGAGCGGATGCGGTCGTGGTGAGGCCCAACACGAGAGCACCGGCAACGCCGACAACAGCGGTGACTTTGGTGAGCAGCGTTGATTTCATGATCCCCCCTTGACAAATCTCGAGTACGGACATCACGCGAGAGCGCGATGGTTGGACCAGTGAGTGCCGTCCCACATCGAGCCGCCCCAGCCGAGGCTGCCTGCACCATTTCCGGTGTAGTAGGCAAGGTTGCCGTCAGCGTCGATACCGGCGATGTCCGTCTTTCCATCGTTGTTGAAGTCACCCGACGTGATAGCGCGCTGACCGGACCAGTGGCCTGTACCACTCATCGCGGCGCTGTAACCGAGACCGCCTGCACCGTTACCGGTAAACAGAGCCATCGTGCCTGCGGCGTCGATGCCCGCAACATCGCTCTTGCCGTCACCGTTGAAGTCGCCCGCAACGATTTTGGTGAAGCCGTTCCAGTGGCCGGCACCGCTCATCGCGTTCGAGTAGCCGAGACCACCAGCGGCATTACCGGCGTACAGCTCCATCGTGCCGGTGGCCGAAATCGCGGCGATATCCGTCTTACCGTCACCGTTGAAGTCGCCAGCGGCAACCGCACGCTGACCAGACCAGTGTCCGGCCCCGCTCATGGCGTGCGAATATCCGAGATCGCCGGCACCGTTACCGGTGTAGAGCTCCATCGTGCCACTCGACGAGACAGCGGCGATGTCAGCCTTGCCATCACCGTTGAAATCACCCGTGGTCACGAGTCGCTGCCCAGCCCAGTGCCCATTTCCGCTCATGGCCTTGCCGTAATGGACCCGCCCAGCACCATCACCGGCGAAAAAAACCATGGTGCCGTTGGGATCAATCGCCGCGATATCGGACCGACCGTCGCTGTTGAAGTCCTTGATGTTCGCGACCGACTCCAGCACATTGTGGTAGCGGCGCGGTTCGTAGCCCGCAGCGGTGCTCGCGGACCAGGTGCGCTCGACCGTCGGTGCGCCGTTCGGCGCCGCCTGCTCGCGGACGACGGGCTGCGTCTTCGCGACGTCGGCCCAGCGGACGAAGAGCGCCACGTGGCCGTCGTTGAGCAGGGCGTCACCCGTGCGCAGGTCGGCGCGGTTGATCAGCGACGAGAAGTTCCGCAGGGTGAGAGTGGTCTCGGACCGGCCTAATCCCCAGATGAGCGAGACGTAGCCAGAGCAGTCGGTGCGGTAGCTCCCGTACTGGTTGGAGTAGCACGCTCCCTGGCTGTACGGGACGCGGGCGTCGATCCACGCCTGCGATCTGACGATCATCTGGCTGCGGGTCACACCGCCAGGAACGCCGATCTCCTGGCAGTAGAGCATCGCGTGGAAGTCATCGGTCTGAGGAGCTGGTGTGCCAGCGGCGGCAGCGGGTGCGGTGAACAGAGCGACAGTTGCAGCCGAGAGCAAAGCGGCAATGACTGTGTTGCGTGACATGTTGCCCCTTCGGTGACGGAGAGTTCTTCTCTCGCACCAAAGAGTGGCGATCACGCCTTCAAGCCACCTCCAAGTCGGCTGCAGCCGCCCTTACAGGTCACTTACAGGCACAGGATGTAGGCAGGCCTGACTACACCGGCTTGAGCACTTCCTGGCCGCCCATGAACGGACGCATGGCCACCGGGACGGTGACGGAACCGTCGGCGTTCTGGTGGTTCTCCAGGATCGCGACGATCCACCGCGTGGTCGCCAGCGTGCCGTTCAACGTGGCGGCGATCTGCGACTTGCCGTTCTCGTCCCGGTAGCGCACGTTCAACCGGCGCGCCTGGAACGTGGTGCAGTTCGACGTCGAGGTCAGCTCGCGGTACTTCTGCTGCGTCGGCACCCACGCCTCGCAGTCGAACTTGCGGTGCGCCGACATGCCGAGGTCACCCGTGGCCGTGTCGATGACGCGGTAGGGCACCTCGATCTTGGCGAGCATCTCCTCCTCCCACGCGAGGAGCCTGGCGTGCTCGGCCTCGGCCTCCTCGGGGCGGACGTAGGAGAACATCTCGACCTTGTTGAACTGGTGCACGCGGATGATGCCGCGGGTGTCCTTGCCGTACGACCCGGCCTCGCGCCGGTAGCACGACGACCAGCCCGCGTACCGCTTCTCGCCGTCGATGATCTCGTCGGCGTGGTAACCGGCGAGCGGCACCTCCGACGTGCCGACGAGGTACAGGTCGTCGGCGGGCAGGTGGTAGATCTCGCTCGAGTGCGCGCCGAGGAAGCCGGTGCCCGCCATGATCTCCGGCCGCACCAGCGTCGGCGTGATCATGAGCTGGAAGCCGTTGGCCGTGGCCTGCTGCGCCGCCATGTTGAGCAGCGCGAGCTCCAGCTGCGCGCCGACACCCTTGAGGAAGTAGAACCGGCTGCCGCCGACCTTGGCGCCGCGCTCCATGTCGATCGCGCCGAGCTTCGTGCCCAGGTCCAGGTGGTCCTGCGGCTCGAAGTCGAACTGGCGCGGCTCGCCGACGGTCTTGAGGACCACGAAGTCGTCCTCGCCACCGACCGGCGCATCCGGGTGCACCAGGTTCGGGATCTTGGCGAGGAGCTCGTTGACCTCCAAGGCGGTGGCGGCCTGCTCGGCCTCGGCGGTCTTCACCTCTGCGGCCAGGTCTTTGGCCTTGACGAGCAGGGCGTTGCGCTCGTCGCCCTTGGCCTTGCCGACCTCCTTGCCGAGGACCCGCTGCTCGGCGCGCAGGGTGTCCGCGCGGGAGATGGCGGTCCGCCGGCGCTCGTCAGCGGACAGCAGGGAGTCGACGACGCCCTCGTCCTCGCCACGGGCGCGCTGCGAAGCGCGCACGATCTCCGGGTTCTCGCGCAACACCTTGAGGTCAATCACCCGGAGAAGGGTAGTCCCCGTCCGTTGCGTCCTTCACGCGGATATCCCGTCCGCCCTGTTCAACGGACGATGGCGCGACGGCGTTGGAGGGTGGACGCCACAGGGGAGGTCCGCTTGCGGGACAGGTTTCTGCCCGATCCCAACGCCGCCGAGTTCCGCGATGAGGCCGTGCGCGACACGCGCGCCGGCTTGGCGATCCTCGTCGGCATCGCGGTGCTGGTCATCGCCGGGTGGGGGATGCCGTTCGCCATCAGGGTCATCGCCGAGGACGGCGTCCACGGCACCTACGTCGTCCAGGACACGTCGTTCGACTGCCAGCCCTCCCGCGGCACCTGCTACAGCCGCACCGGCACGTTCACGAGCGACGACGGCAAGGTGGTCCGCACCGGCGTGCACGTGCGCAACAGGCTGCCCCAGCCGGTGCGGCACGGTGATCGCATTCCGGCGTTCGACCTGGGCAAGCCGGACCGGGTGTACACGAAGGTGGGCAGCAACGGGCCGCCGGTGGCGCTGCCGTTCCTGGGCCTCGTGGTGGGGCTGTTAATCCTCGGCGGCGGGTCGAGGTACTTCTGGCTCAAGCGGAAGCGCAGGTGAGTGCGGTGCTGGAGCTCTGGTACAAGAACCGCCTGGTCAGGTGGGCCGGAACCATCGTCGGTTTGCTGCTGATGGTCTTCGGCGGACCGGCGCTGGTGAGGTCGGTCAAGATCGCAGGGGGCCACGGCATCCCCGGCTACTACCAGGTCACCGGCGAGCCCGACTGCAGCGGAGTCACCTCCAACTGCTTCTCCCCCGACGGCACGTTCACCAGCGACGACCGCACGGTGACCCGCACCTCGGTGCAGGCGCGGCTGCCCAAGCCGGTGAGCCGTGGCGACCTGTATCGCACGTACGACGTCGGTGACGACGACGAGGTGTATGTCAAGACGAACAAGGGCTGGCACATCGCGTGGCCCTACTGGGTGTTCCTGACGGGCCTGTTCCTGTTCGGGCTGGGCGTGCAGCACTTCTGGCAGAACTGGAGGTCCCGGAAAAGGCAGGAACCCGATGCCACGTGAGCACCGGGTTCCTGGGAAACGTGTGACTAGATGATGGCGACGGCCACCACGAGGCCGAGGGCCACGTGCGCGGAGGCGACGACGACCGAGGCCGGGGCGAAGCGGTCCGACTCGATCAGCGCGCCGATGTCCAGGCGGGTCACCCACTCCAGCAGCCGCACGGCCGCCACCTGCACGATGATGCCGAGCAGGCCGTAGATCAGGGACGAGAGCAGGCCCTCGTCGAGCTTGCCGGCCGAGCTGTAGATGGCGACGACGACGATCAGCGCCATCGAGACGAGGCCGGAGGCGGTCACGATGACGGCGTTCGGGGCGCCGTTGCGGACGAGGGCGGACAGCTTGCCCGGCGTCGTCCAGTCGATCGCGTAGAAGCCGAAGACCATGAGGACCAGACCGACGACGGCGTACAGCGCGATCGCGCCGATGCCCCGGCCGATGGCTGAACCGAAGCCGGGGTCCAACGCGAGGTTGTACATCATTTGCTGTTCCCTTTCGGAGTCTTACTCAACAATTCGATGCGGCACGAACGCCGCGCCATCGTCGGTCACTAGGCCGACTGTTTCCCGGATGCCGAGGCCGGCGGACGTGTCGCCGACGACCCAGGCGCCCAACGCGGGGCGGTAGCCGTCGAAGTCCGGAAGCGGATCGAACAGCTGGTACACGAAACCCTCTTTGCCGTACACGCCACCGGTCTGCGTTTCGTAGCCGGGGGCGACGATCTGGATGTTCGACCCCTCACGGCCGAGCAGGGGCTTGCGCACGTACTCGGTGAGCATGCCGGGGTCGTTCAGGTAGGCCGGGAGCAGGTTGGGGTGGCCCGGGTACATCTCCCACAGGATCGCGAGCAGCGCCTTGTTGGAGAGCAGCATCTTCCACAGCGGCTCGATCCACAGGGTGCCCGGCAGCGACTCGACGGCGTGGCGGCCGAACTGCTCCTCGACCACCCACTCCCACGGGTAGAGCTTGAACACCGTGTTCATCGGGACCTCTTCGAGGTCGACGAACCGGTTGAGCAGGGTGTCCCAGCCGATGTCCTCCATCGAGATGCCGACCGTGTTCAGGCCGGCCTCCGCCGCGGTCTCCTGCAGGCAGGCGGCGGTGAGGTGGTCCTCGCCGGACGGGTCGGCGCTCGACCAGCTGAAGTGCAGCTCACCGGAGGGCAGCTTGGCGCCGATCTCGGTCCAGCGCTCGACCAGGCGCTCGTGCAGCGAGTTCCACTGGTCGTCGTCCGGAAAGACGTCGGTCTTCCAGTACCACTGGATGTACGCGGCCTCCAGCAGTGACGTGGGGGTGTCCGCGTTGTACTCGAGCAGCTTCGCCGGGCCGGACCCGTCGTAGCGCAGGTCGAAGCGGCCGTAGACGTTCGGGTCGCGGCGGCGCCACGACTCGGCGATGTGCGGCCACACCCACTCGGGGATGCCGAAGTCGCGGTACCGCTCGGTGATCACCACGTTGTCCACCGCGTCGAGGCACATGGAGTGGAGGAGCTCGACATCGGCTTCGAGCGAGAGGATCTCGCTCATCTCGAACACGTAGTGCACCGACTCGTCCCAGTAGGGGCGGTCGGCGCCGTTCGCGTACTTCGCGGGCAGGCCGAAGACCAATCCCTGGTCAGAGACCGTGCGCTGCCAGTTCGGCCGCGGTTGCGAGGTTTCACGCCGCAACTGCTCAGCCTCCGCTGCTCTTCGAGCCGCTGCTGATGCCGAACCCGCCGCGCTGGATGGACGTGCCCGACTTCGTGGTGACGTTGGCGCCCTTGGGAACCGTGTAGCTGCCGCCGCTCACCTTCTGACCGACCGCGCCCGAGCCGCCGTAGTTGTAGCGGTACGAGTTGCTGCCGATGTAGATGAAGCCGCCGCTGCTGTACCCGCCGTGGCTGCGGTAGTAGGTGTCGTCGCAGTAGTCGTCGTCGACGATGACGTTGTTCTGGTCCGTGCACTGCGCCGTGACGTTCTTCGGGCTCGCGGCCGCGTACCAGATCGCCACCAGCGCGACGACGCCCACGGTGACACCGCCACCGATGAGCAGGCGTTTGCGCGTCTTGCGGCGCTTCTCGAACGCGGCGGACTCGGCGGCGAACCGCTCCTGCTGCGCCTTCAACGCGGCGGCACGAGCGCGCTGCTCGGCGACCGTCGGCTGCCGAGGCTGCGTCAGGCCGGCCTGCTGCTGGCGCACGCTGCCCTTGCCCTTCGCCGGCGCGGGCGGCGGACCCGGCTGGTGGGGCCCTGGCTGCGGTACCGGCACCTGCGGAGGCAGCTGCTGGTACGGCTGTTGCGGCTGGCCGTGCGGTCCCGACGGTCGCCCAGGTTGGGGCGTCGGCTGGCCAGGTCCTGGCACGTTGTTGTCAGTCATCACCACTCCCGCGGGCAAGGTACCGAGCGATTCGGCTGAACGATGGCCGATTGAGTGACGAGTGTCCTAATAGCAACACTCCACCCAACCCGGCGAACAGCCGTCTCACACAGCACGGGCATCATGGATGAGATGTCTCCGAGCGCCGGTTGGTTGAGTCGATCAGGTCACATCCGCGACACGCGGCTTGTGATGGTTGGCGCATTCGTCGGCGCGTTCGCCCTGTTGATGTTGTCCGCGTTCACGTCCGTGCTGGCAGGAGGCCCGCTCAGCACCAAGCGTGAGCTCGTCAACGCGGCTTACCAGGCGAACGCGGGCGAGTGCCTGAACTGGGAGCGCAAGGACCTCTCCGACGCGCAGAAGGTCGACTGCGGCGCCGCCCACCGCTTCGAGGTCACCGGCACCGCGGACATCACCACCGCGTACCCCAAGGATGCGCCGTTCCCGAACGCCGAGGCCTGGGAGAAGATCTCGCAGGAGCACTGCGCGCAGGCGGCCACCACGTACATGGCCGGCAAGCTCGACCCGGAGGGCAAGTACGGCGTCAGCACGCTGAACCCGGACGAGAAGCGCTGGTCGGACGGCTACCGCCAGATCCGCTGCGGCCTGCAGGTCACCGCGCCGTCCGGGGCCGCCCTGCCGTCGTACGGCAGCGCCAGGACCCAGGACCAGTCGAACGTCTACGACCCCGGCATCTGCCTGGCCCTCGGCGAGGGCAACACGGTCGGCGACCCGGTGGAGTGTGCCCAGCCGCACGCGTTCGAGATCGTCGGCGTCGTCCAGCACCCCGAGGGCGAGTTCCTGGCGATCGACAAGCAGGACGCGATCATGTCGGAGAAGTGCGCGGCCATCGCCGCCGAGTACACCGGCGGCGCCGACCTGAAGGCCAAGGGCCTGCTCGTCACCTGGGACACCCGCTCCGAGAAGAGCTGGGCCGTCGGCTCCCGCAAGGCCAACTGCAAGATCGGCGCCGTCCCCCAGGGCAACAACCTGGTGGCGTGGAAGGACAGCGTCCGCAACCCCAACGGCGCCCCGCTGACCACGGCGAACCCGCCCCAGACCACCTCGGTGAGGCCCCAGGACGAGCCCACCGGCGCCCCGCTGCACTCGGAGTCCGGCAAGCCGCCGTCGGAGTCGGGCAAGCCCTCCGACTCGGGCAAGCCCGACAAGCCGTCGTCGAGCGCGCCCACCACCACCAGCGAGAACCGATGACCGTCGAGATGACCAGGGCGCGCTTCGACGAGCTGGTCGAGGAGGCCCTGGATCTGGTCCCGCCCGAGTTCACGCACGCGATGAACAACGTGGTGGTGCTGGTCGAGGACCGCAACCCGGACGAGCCGTCACTGCTCGGGCTGTACCAGGGGATCGCGCTGACCGAGCGCAACACGGACTACGGCGGCTCGCTGCCGGACCACATCTTCATCTACCGCGAGGCGATCCTCGACATCTGCGACTCGGAGGAAGACGTCGTGGAGGAAGTGATCATCACCGTGGTGCACGAGATCGCGCACCACTTCGGGGTGGACGACGCGCGGCTGCACGAGCTGGGCTGGGGCTAGATTTCGACGCCCGCCCGCTGGACGGCTGACTCTTGCACCCTCCGCTGACGCCAGCGATCCGACTGAGACACGACGCCGTCAGCAACTCGGGGCTGGCGCAGGTGGAGTGTGCTCGGATGGCGTGCTGGGCAACCCTGTTCGGCGGGTCTTTGGCGGACGTGGCTTTCTGACGCGCGTGACGTGACCCGGCGCCCGTCCGAGCGGTCTCGGAACGGAAGCAGCCGAAGGCGATCGAGTCCGGGAGCGCAAGGGCTTCCGAAGCTGGCTCCGAGCCGCCGTAGATCGCGCGGCTAGACCTCGACGCCGGCCCACGACCGGCACACCCAGCCGTCGCCCTCGGTCTCCAGCACGACGACACCGGTGTTCGGCAGCAGGTTCTCGGCCAGCTCCACCGGCACGTTGTCCGCCAGCGCGAGCGCGCCCATCCGGCCGGCGCCGCCGTGGGTCACGACCATGACCGTGCCGTCCTGGCGGATGCTCTCGATGGCGCCGAGGAACCGGTCCAGCACCTGCTGCCCGGTCTCGCCGCCGCCGGGGAACGGCACGTCCAGCGCACCCTCGGCCCACTGCATCACGGTGTCCAGGTAGGTCTTGTAAGCCTCGATGTCGTTGCGGCCCTCAAGCGAGCCGACCTGGATCTCGTGGATTCCGTCCAGGATCTGCACGGGCAGGCCGAAGCGTTCGGCGGTGGGGAGGGCGGTCTGCTGGGCGCGCAGGCCGATGCTCGCGTAGACGGCGACGATCTCTTCGCCGGCGAGGGTGTCGGCCAGTTCGCGGGCCTGCTTGTGGCCGAGTTCGGTGAGCGGAGGGCCTGGCATGGCCGTGTCCAGCTTGCGTTCGATGTTCGACGCCGTCTCACCGTGCCTGACCAGCAGCAACCTCACCCGCGTTCGCCCTTTCTGACAGCATCGACCCAGGTGGCAGCTGCGGCGAACTCGTCGTTGCGAGCCTCTACGGGCTCGTGGTCGGCCTTCGGGAAGGACCCGAGGAACCTGATTTCGCGCGAGTGTCGGTGCAGCGCGGCCAGCGCGTCACCGATCCTCGGTTCTGCGATGTGCCCCTCAACGTCGATGTAGAAGCGGTACTCCCCCAGTTTGCCCTTCGTGGGGCGCGATTCGAGGCCGGTGAGATTGATGCCACGCAACGCCAGCTCGGTCAGCAGCTCCGACAGCACGCCCACGCGGTTCGGGGTGGTCACGACGACGCTCGTGCGGTCTGCTCCGGTCGGCTCAGGCAATGAGCCCGGTCGGCGCAGCAGCAGGAAGCGGGTGCGTGCGTCGGCCACGTCCAGCACGTCCGTCGCGTACTCGTCCAGCTTGTAGTGGTGCACGGCGACGGGGGCGGTCACGGCGGCGTCGAACTCTCCGCGTTCGACGGCGGCCGCAGCGGCCGCGGTGGACGACGTGGCGATCGAGGTGACGCCGGGCAGCGAGTCGGCGATCCACTCGCGGACCTGCGCCAGGGCGTGCGGGTGCGACGCGATCGTCTTGATCTCCGTCGTGCCCGGACGGACCAGGACGCTGAAGCGGACGTCCAGCACCGTCTCGGCCACCGCCACGACCGGCTCGTCGCGCACGAGGGCGTCCAGGGTCGCGGGCACGGCGCCCTCGACGGAGTTCTCGATCGGCACGCACGCGAACTCGGTTTCGCCCTTGCGCACCGAGGCGATGGCGAGCTGAATCGTGTCCACCGGGACGAGTTCGGAGCCGAAGCGAAGCGCGGCCTGCTCGGTGAAGGTCCCTTGTGGTCCGAAGTACGCAATGCGCGGCATCGCGTCAGCCTAGAGGCGCACATCACGCGTGTGTCAGCGGCCAAACCTGGGTTCCGTCAGGACCGTTCGAACTGGAATGCTTGGGGCGTGCCCGCTCTAGCGCCAGAACTCGTGTTGTGCGCGGTCGACGAACCGATGGCGAACGCTTGGCTCGCCGTCGCGGACGGACGCACCGGAGTGCGGGTGCATCGCGGGTCCGTGCTGGACATCCACGCGCAGGCCATCGTCAGCCCGGCCAACTCCCAGGGCTGGATGCGCGGTGGCATCGACGCCGTCTACGCCACGGCGTTCCCACACGTCGAGAACAACGTTCGCAGTGCGGTACTCGCGCTGCACGGTGGTGAGCTGCCGGTGGGCGAGGCGCAGATCGTGGCGACGGGCGAGACCGAGCCAGCGTGGCTCATCAGCGCGCCGACGATGCGGCTGCCCGGTGAGCGGCTGCCGGTCGACACCGTCCACCCGTACCTCGCCGCGCGGGCCGTTCTGCGGCTCTGGCTCGAAGGTCGCCTGGAGGACGGCACGCTCGTGCGCGACGCCGTCCGCACCATCGCGATGCCGGGGCTCGGCACCGGGGTGGGAGGCGTCGCGCCGTCCACGTGCGCGCATCAGGTCGCGGCCGCGTGGGACGAGGCGTTCAACCCGCTCCACGTGTGACCGGCACTTGTGCACAACCCTGTGGACAAGGGTGTGGACACCTGTGGACTACTGCCTGGGGGCGACCCATCGCTCCAGGTCGAGCTCATCTGTGATGGGGATGCCGTAATCCCCAACCGCGGGGATCTCCGGCTTGAGCTTGCGCGCTTCCCGCACGGCGTCCGGCCTCAACGCCGACAGCTTGAACCCGCGCCGCTGATAGAAGCGGATCGCGTCGAGGTTGTCGTTCGTCGTCGTGAGGCGCACCCGAGTGCAGCCGAGGGTGCGCGCTTGGCGAACCGCGGCGTCGACCAGCGCGGTGCCGACGCCGCGGCCCCGCCGCAGCGCGTCAATCGTCACGATCTCCAGCTGGTTGTTCGCCACCGCGTAGGTCAGCAGACCCAGGACGTGCCCCTGCTTCTCCACGAGGAAGCCCGGCAGACTCGCGGGAAAGAACACCTCGCCGTGCGCCACGGCCGTGTGTGCTCCCCATAGCTCCAGTACCAATCGGGCGACAACTATGCGATCTGCTTCCTCGACCGGTCGTACCGAGCCTTCTGCCATGCCAAGAACTGTCTCAATCCGAGGCGTACTCGTGAACAGCCATTCGACGTACGGTGGATTCGTGCCAGTGCGCGTTCTGTTGGTTGACGATCACGAAGTGGTGCGCAGGGGGCTGCGCGAGATGCTGGACGACGAGGAGGACATCTCCGTCATCGCCGAGGCCGGCTCGGTCGACGAGGCGGTGACCCGGGCAGGGAAGACACCACCCGATGTGGCCGTCGTGGACGTTCAGCTGCCCGACGGCAGTGGCGTCGACCTGTGCCGGTCGTTGCGGGATCTCGGCATCCGCTGTCTCGTGCTGACCGCCTTCGACGACGAGGAGGCACTGGTCGGGGCCATCATGGCCGGGGCGTCGGGCTATCTGCTCAAGCAGGTTCGCGGCCAGGACGTCGTCACGGCCGTGCGGGAGGTCGCGGCTGGACGGTCCCTTCTGGACCCCGCGACGACGGCGCGCGTGCTCGAACGGATGCGCAATCCGGCCCCGGTCGGCCTCACCGATCAGGAACAGCGCGTGCTGGAGCTCATCGGAGAGGGTCTGACAAACCGCCAGATCGGTGAACGTCTCTTCCTCGCGGAGAAGACGGTCAAGAACTACGTGACGTCCGTGCTCGCCAAACTCGGCATGGAACGGCGCACGCAAGCCGCCGCCTGGGTGGCTAAACGGGGACGGACCAGGTGAGCGTCGTCCCGTTCGGCGAACTCACGACCCGGAAATCGCCACTCGCGGACTTCGCCCGCTCGGCGAGATGCCGCAATCCGCGCTGAGTCACACCGGACGGGATGCCGCACCCGTTGTCCGCGACTCGCAGCACCAGGTGCCGCTCATCGCGCCGTACGTCGATCTGCACGTGCGTCGCTCCTGAGTGCCGCACGACATTCGACAACGCCTCGCGCAATGCCGCCCGTGCGTCGTCGGCGTGCTTGCGCGGCACGTTCGCCAGATCGCCGGCCACGTGCAGGCGCGGCGAAAATCCGAGGAGCTCACCGGCCGTGCGGACCTCGGCGTTGATCGAGTCGAGCAGATCGGCGGAGCCGGCGGGGTCGGTATTGCGCAGCTTGCGGACGGTCGCACGGACCTCGGCGATCGTCTCGTCCACCAGCTCCACGGCCTCCTCGATCCTGGCGCGCTGCGAGGCGTCGAGCTTCTTGCCCAGCCGTCGTTCCAGCAGGCTGAGCTGCACGCCGGCGCCGTAGAGGCGCTGGATGATCACGTCGTGCAGGTCGCGGGCGATGCGTTCGCGCTCCTCGTAGACCGCGACGCGCTGCCGTGCCGTGAAGCCTTCCGCGAGCACGACCGCGAGGCCCGCCTGAGCCGCGAACGCCGTCAGCACGTCCACCGTCTCCTGTGTGAACGGCGGCTTGTCGCGCCTGCGGTAGACGGCCAGCGCACCGATCTTGCGGTCCGACGTGCCGAACGGCGCCACCGCGAACGGCCCGTAGCTCCGCAACGCCTGCGGCACGTACGGAGCGGTGCGCGGGTCGCTCGTCACGTCGTCGGCCATCACCGGAACGCCCGTGCGCGCTGCCTTCGCGGCGGCACTGCGCGGGCTGAGCGTGGCGACGATCGGTTCGCCGCTGGACGCCTCGACCGTGAGGGTGCCGTCGTCGTCGGCCGTGGCGAGCATGGCGAGGCCGAGGTCGGCGTCCGCGATCTCCGCGGCCGCCTCCACCACGAGCCTCAGCACGTTCTCCGGGTCTTCCAGCGCCGCCGACGTGATCTCGGTGGACGCGACGAGCACGCGCCGCGCCAAGGAGGGGTCCATGGTCCTCAACGGTATGCGGGCGTGCCGAGGTCCAGCACGAGGTCCGCCCTAGCCGCCTCGTCCGGGCGGTGGGTGATGTGCAAGATCGTCCGGTTGTCCTGCCTGAGCTGCTCCAACAGCTTCCGCGCGGTGGGTTCGTCGAGGTGCGCGGTGGGTTCGTCGAGCAGCACCACGTCGGCGTCGTGCAGCAACGCCCTGGCCAGCGCGAGCCTTTGCGCCTCACCGCCCGACACCTGGTCGGGGCGGATCACCGTGTCCAGCCGGTCCGCCCACTCCGGCAGGCAGGCCTTGCGCAACGCCTCCCGCAGCTCCTCGTCGTCGTGCGGGCCCGACATCCGCAGGTTCTCCCGGACCGTCGTGCTGACCAGCATCGGCTCCTGCGGGCACCAGGTCGCGCGCGGCAGCTCGACGATGCCGCGCTCCGGCGGCAGGAAGCCCAGCAGCAGCGCGAACAGCGTCGACTTGCCGCTGCCCGACGGTCCGACGATCGCGACGTGCGTGCCGGGCTCGATGTTGAGGTGGAGGTCCTTCAGCGTCGGCTCGGTCGCGCCGGGCCAGCGGACGTCGACGTTCTCCAGCCGGACCCGCTTGCCCCTGGGAGCTTCCGGACGTTCTGGAGCGTCGAACTGGAGCCGTGCGCTGGCCTCCTGCAACGCCTTGCGCTGCTGAGCGGCCAGCGGCAACGCCGCCAATGGTTCGGCGAGGGCGAGCGGGACCAGGCCCAGCACCGGATTGCCGGTCGTGGCGCAGACGAGGGCCGCCACACCGGTCGCGAGCAGGACGATCGCCGTGGCAGCGCCCGTGCCAAACGCTTGCTTGCGGGTCTCCCCCGCGAGCTCGACGTCCTCGGCGTGGAGCTGCGCCAACAGGCGGTGGTGGGCGTCGTGCGCGATGAGATCCGGTGCGGCGGCGAGTGCGTTGATCGTGTCGCGGGCGATCTTGCGGCGACCTCTGGCTAGCTTCGTGCTGGCCCGGCGTTCGGTCCAGACGGCGACGGCCGGAGCGGCCAGACCCGCCGCGAGCAGCAGGCCACCGAGCGTCAGAGCGGCAACCGGGTCGATGAACACGAACAGGATCGTGGTCGCGACGCCCGCACCGATGGCCACGACCGGCGGCACGAGGACGCGCGGCACCAGGTCGCGAACCGTGTCGGTGTCCTCGACGAGCCGCCGCAGGCCGTCACGGCGCTGGGTGCGGACGAGCCGCAGCCACAGCTCGGCACGCAGGTCGGTGGCGAGCTTGAACGCCTCGTGGTGTGTAACCAGGCGTTCGAGGTAGCGCAGCACGCCCTTGCTCAGCGCGAACGTCCGCACGCCCACGACCAGCACCGTCAGCGTGAGGATCGGCGGCTGCTCCGACGCGCGGAAGATCAGGTGCGCGGCCAGTGCTGTCAGCGCGATGCCGGCCAGCGTGGCGAGCACCCCGAGCCCTGCGCCCTTCCACGGGATCGGGAGGCGCTTCGGACGTTCCTGCTGCGTCTCCTCGGTGACGATCTTGACGATCGTCTCGTCCTCGTCCGACTCCTTGTCGCGGTGCGAGGCGAGCACGACAGCGGCCGTGGCGCTTGCTCTCTTGATCGCTTTGTCGACTTTGCGACTTGTCACCGGGTCGAGGTGCGCGGTCGGCTCGTCGAGCAACAACACCGTGGCGCCGTGGCGCACTCTCAGCAGGGCGCGCGCGACTGCGACGCGTTGGCGTTCACCGGTCGAGAGATCGGTGATGCGGCGGTCGAGGAGGTGTTCAGCCGCGACCTCGTGCGCGACCTCCTCGATGTCCTCGGCACCGGGGACGGTCAGTTCCAGCTCGGCGCGCGGCGTGGCGGCGGCGAACGCGGGCTTCTGCGGCACGTAGGCGATGTCGCCGGCCACGAACGCGGTGCCGTCCGTCGGCTCCAGGAAGCCGAGGAGCACCTGGAACGTCGTCGACTTGCCCGCGCCGCTCGCACCTTCGAGCCGGTGGATCTCGCCCGGCCGCACGTCGAAGGTGAGGCCGTCGGGAGCGAAGCCACCACGCCGGAGCACGCGCAGGTTGTCGACGTGGACGGCCCCGCCGGGCAGGCCCGGCCGGGTGCCGGGCTCGTGGTCGACGACCTCGGCGACGCGGCGAACGGCTTCCAGACCGTCCTCGCTGGCGTGGTGCGCGGCGCCCGCTGCCCGCAGCGGCAGATAGCACTCGGGCGCCAGGATCAGCACGACCAGTGCGGTCATCAGGGTCATGTCGCCGTGGACCAGCCTGACGCCGACACCGACCGCGATCAGCGCCACCGACAACGAGGCGGCGATCTCCAGCACCAGGGCGGACAGGAACGCGATCTTGAGCGTGCCCATCGTCGCCTTGCGGTGCTGTTCGCCGATCTGCCGGACGGCGGTGGCCTGCTGCTTGGCGCGGCCGAACACCGTCAGGACCGGGAGCGCACGGAGGAGTTCGAGGAGGCGGGCCGACAGGAGCTCGGTGACGTCCGCGGCCTTCTGCACGCGCTTCTCGGTGTACCAGCCGATCAACGCCGCGAAGAGCGGGATCAGCGGCACGGTGACCGCGATCAGGATCGCCGACGGCCAGTCCGTGAAGAGGATCCACGCGCCGACCAGCGGCGGCACCACCACTGCGGTGACCAGCGCCGGCAGGTAGCGGGTGAAGTACGCGTCGAGCGCGTCCAGGCCCTTGGTCGCGAGCACCGACAGCTCGGCCGTGCCGCGTTCGGCGATCCACGCCGGCCCGCGCTCGAACGACTTGGCGAGCAACTGGGTGCGCAACTCCTCCTTGGCACCGGCGGCGGCGCGGGCAGCGGCCGACTCCGTGGCCCAGGAGAGGCCGGCACGGGCGACGACCGCGACGGCGAGAAGCGGCAGCAGACCGGTGTTGCCGGTGATCACACCGGCGAGTGCGACCGCCTGGGCGACCAGCGCGAGGGCGTTGAGGAACGCCAGCGCGCCCACCCCGACGAGGGCGCGCCTGGCGTTCTTCGAGAGCTGGGGCAGTGCGCCCAGCGGGCCTCTGTTCATCTCAGTTCACCGGGATGTGCCGCACGCCGATGCGCTTGCGGAACACCCAGTAGGTCCAGCCCTGGTAGATGAGCACGGCGGGCGTGCCGAACGCGGCGACCCAGGTGATCACCTGCAGTGTGTACGGGCTGGAGGCGGTGTTGGCGACCGTGAGCGACCAGGCGTCGTTCAGCGTCGACGGGAGGACGTTCGGGTAGAGCGCGCCGAACAGGATCGCGACGCTCGCCGCGATCGCCAGTCCCATCAACGCGAACGACTGGCCGTCGCGGTTCTTGAGCAACCGCCACATCGCGGCGGCGAGAACCAACACGACCACGCCGGCCCACATGCCTGCGACGATCGCGAGCAGCGCGACCAGCGGCAGCAGTGCCACCGGCGCCAGCGTCAGCGCGACGCGGCGTGCCCGTTCGCGGATCTCGCCCTCGGTCTTCAGCGCGGTGAAGACAGCGCCGTGCACCAACGCGTAGCCCGCGAACGCAAGCGCGCCAACGACCGTGTCGAGCCGGATCGCCGCGAAGACCGAGCCCACGCGGTCGCCGTTCGCGTCGATCGGCAGGCCCAGCACCGTCGTCGAGATCAGCAGGCCGACGCAGAGGGTCGCGGTCCACGAGCCGACGATGATCACGGTGTCCCAGGCCTTGCGCCAACGCACCGACTCGACCTTGCCGCGGTAGTCGAACGCGACACCGCGGCCGATCAACGCGACGAGGAACAACGTTAGTGGCAGGTACGCGGCGCTCAGCAGCGCCGCATACCAGCCGGGGAAGGCCGCGAACGTGGCACCGATCGCGACGATGAGCCACACCTCGTTGCCGTCCCAGACCGGCCCGATGGTGTTGATCATGACCCGGCGTTCGGCGTTGTCGCGCCCGAGGACGGGCAGCAGCATGCCGACGCCGAAGTCGAAACCTTCGAGGAACAGGTAGCCGAGCCACAGCACGGCGATGAGCACGAACCAGAGCGTTTCCACGTCGCCTCTCCCCTAGTACGCGAACGCCAGGGCGCCGTCGTCGGTCTTCTGGGGCAGTACGCCGGGGATCCCGCCTCTGACGTACTTGCGGATCAGGTAGAACTCCACGACCGCCAGCGCGCTGTAGACCGCGGTGAGCGCGATGAGCGAGGTCAGGATCTCGCCGGGGGCGCTGTTGCTGACCGCCTGCGCGGTGAACATCCAGACACCGTCCACACCGGTCGGGTTCGGCACGACCACGAACGGCTGCCGCCCCATCTCCGTGAAGATCCAGCCGAAGCTGTTGGCCAGGAAGGGCGTCGCGATGCCGGCGAGGCCGAGAGCCGGGAACCACCAGCCGGTGGGCGTCCGGTTCCTGCGGGTCAACCAGAGCATGAACACGCCCAGTCCGGCCGAGATGGCACCGAACCCGATCATCAACCGGAAACCCCAGTACGTCACGGGAAGCGCGGGCACGTAGTCGATCGGCTTGCCGCTGAGCTCACCCAGCCGTTCGTCGACCGGGTAGAACTCCCCGTACTTCTCCTGGTACATCGGGACGAGGTCCTGGATGCCCTTGACCTCGCTGCTGAAGTCGTTGTGCGCCAAGAAGCTCAGCAGTGCGGGCACGGTGATGCTCTTGACGTTCTCGCAGTCGGGCCTGCTGACGTCGCCGATCGCGAAGATGGAGAAGCTGGCCGGCTGTTCGGTGTGGCACAGTGCTTCCGCCGCGGCCATCTTCATCGGCTGCTGCTCGAACATCAGCTTGCCCTGCAGGTCACCGCTGATGCTCAGCGCCGCGAACGCGACCACGCCGACCCACGTGCCGAGCTTGAGCGAGCTGCGCCAGACGCCCTCGTCCTGCGACTTGCGGTGGAGGTGCCAGGCGGCGATGCCCACGAGGAACGCTCCAGCCACCGCGAACGCGCCGGCGATGGTGTGCGGGAAGGCCGCGAGCACCGTGTTGTTGGTCAGCACGGCCCAGATCGAGGTGAGGCGAGGACGACCCTCGTGCATCTCGATGCCGACGGGGTGCTGCATCCACGAGTTGGCGGCGAGGATGAAGTACGCGCTGGCCATCGTGGCCAGCGAGAAAGCCCAGGCGCAGGCGAGGTGGACCTTCTTCGGCAGCTTGTCCCAGCCGAAGATCCACAGACCGAGGAACGTCGACTCGACGAAGAAGGCGACGAGCCCCTCCATCGCGAGCGGGGCGCCGAACACGTCACCCACGAACCGCGAGTAGGCGCTCCAGGCCATGCCGAACTGGAACTCCTGCACGATGCCCGTGACGACACCCATGGCGAAGTTGATCAGGAGGAGCTTCCCCCAGAACTTCGTCATCTTGTAGTAGCGCTCGTTGCCCGTGCGCACCCACGCGGTCTGCATCGCAGCGACGAGCAGCGACAAGCCGATCGTCAACGGCACCATCAGGAAGTGATAGACGGTGGTGATGCCGAACTGCCACCGCGCGAGTTCGAGTACGTCCACGTCAACGAGCGTATGTGTGGATCATGGCCCCGATCAGGTACGACGGTCCTGTCCGGAGTCGGGACCAAGGTCCCGTGCGCGAAGTCACCACTGTCGGGTGACATTCGTTCGGTAAGATGCTGGGTGCCAGAGGGGAGTAGTTCCCGGCGAGCTGTCAGCGCCGGCGTGGTGATCGACATACTGATCCGCCTTCGAGCAGATCCGGTCCCACACCCGTCTTGTACGGGCGAACGAGACCTCCGGCCGGGCTGCAGCATGCCCGGTCGGGGTCTGTTGCGCCTCCGTCCGGGCTCGTATTCGGACGTGGAGGACCTCTTGGCCACCTCAATGCTCGCGTTCATCACCGCTTTCGCGGTGGTGTTCCTCGTCGAGCTTCCCGACAAGACCATGGTCGCGACCCTGGTGCTGACCACGCGCTACCGCGCCTGGCCGGTGTTCACGGGCGTCGTGGCGGCCTTTGCCGTGCAGAGGGTGGTGGCGGCGGCCTTCGGGTCAGCGCTGACGTTGCTGCCGGACCGCGTGGTGTCCGGCGTCGTCGCCCTGCTCTTCGGCGTGGGCGCGTTCCTGCTGTTGCGCGAGGGGTTCTCGCGTGACGACGACTCTTCCGACGAAGCTGGGACGCGCGCTGACGTGCCGTTCTGGCGGGCGGCGCTGACGTCGTTCGGCGTGCTGTTCGCAGCGGAGTGGGGCGATGCCTCACAGCTGGCGACGGCCGGGATCACCGCTCGGTACGGGGCACCGTTGATGGTCGGCCTCGGCGCTTGGCTGGCGCTGGTCGCCGTCGCCGCACTGGCCGTGCTGGTGGGGCGGAAGCTTGCCGGGCGGCTGCCGACGCACTGGATCCAGCGGGTGGCCGGGGTGATCTTCTCGGTGTTCGCGGTGGTGGCGCTGGTCCAGGTGTTCTGATCACCAGACGGGGCGAAGTCCTGGCTGGTCGTCACCGTGGACGTGCTGCAGGTACGCGGTGAGACCGGTCTTGATGGTGGCGAGGCTGTCGGGCCCGATGGCCTCCGCCATCTCACTCTCCAGGTCTGACCACAGGTTGTCGGCGAACTTCAGGTAGTCACGCCCCTTCGTGGTCAGCGTGACGTACTGCGCCCGCTTGTCCGTCGGGTGCGGTTCGCGGATGACGTAGCCCCACTCGTCGAGCTCGTTCACGATCTTGGCGGCGGCCTGCTTGGTGACACCGAGGTGCTGTCCGATGTCGACCGTCGTCGCCCGCCTCGCTTTGAGGAAGCGGAAGACGTAGCCGTGCGCGGGGCGGAGCGGCTCCAGGCCGATCTGCGCGAGACGGTCGTGGAACTGGTCGCCCATGGCGCGGTACGTCATGGCCAGCAGCATCGGCACCGGTTCCATTGCGCACTCCTAGTAGACAACCTGGTTGACCTTATTCTAGGGTTAGACAACTTGGTTGACTACTTTGGAGGTTGTCTTGCTGGTCACGGGGGATTCCGCTGCTCGGCACGAGTTCGGCGGGTTCGTGTTCAGGCCGTTGGCCGCGCCGTCGACGGGCAGCTCGGAGATCGCGTTGTGGACGGTCGATGTGCCGGACGGGGGCGACGGGACGCCGCACTCCGCTTCGAAGGAGGAGGTGTTCTACGTGCTGTCCGGGTCGGTGACGATCCAGGAGCAGACGGCCGGGCCCGGTGACGTGATCGTGGTGCCCGCCAACACCGAGCTGTCGCTGACCGGCGGGCCGGCGCGGGTCCTCGTCGCCACTTCGGTGGGGATCAAGGGCACGCTGGCCGACGGGACGACGATCACGCCGCCCTGGTCGCTCTAGTGCCGTGACCGGCAGCCTTTGCCCCGTATTTCGACGTTCGGACGGGTGCATCGTGGCACCGGCCCCACGTCCTCATCCTGGTTGGCTGTGGGCGCGGGGCCGGTGTCACGAGGTGCCCTGCTGAGCGCCGGAAGACGCGGTGAAGGTTGCCGGTCACGGCACTAGTTTGCCGGGGAGCCTTCTTCTGGCGGCTCGGCCTCGGTGTCCGGGACTTCCTCGCGGAGTTCGCGGGCGATCTGCTTGGCCTCGTCGATGAGGTGCTGCGTGTCGTCGAGGCGTTCTTCGTCCGGTGCAGTCACGGGCATGGGATCGGCGGATTCGGTGATCGCCAAACTCAGGCCAGCAGGCTCCGGACGTGGGCGGCGAGGCGTTGCGCGATCTCGGTGTCCCACTCGTCGTCGGCGGCGGGTTGAGGGGTCTCGCCCGCGACGACGCGTTCGCCGAGCAGGCGCCGCTCGGCGGGCGTGAAGTCGGTGATGGCGCGGCGGAGCAGGGGCAGGGCGTCGTCGAATGCCTCGCCCCGCAGGCCCGTCAGCCACTCGTCGATGAGGCCGAAGAGGCGGGGGTCTGCGGCCAGGAGGGTGGCTGAGCCTCGGAGGAAGCCCGCCACGAATGCCGAGGCGACTGATCTGTGCAGGCGGGCGGCCACGTCGTCGCTGGTCAGCTCGCCCGCTTCCCAGAGCAGGCGGGTGGCTCTGCCCGTCGGGAGGCCGTGGGCCTCCGCCTTGACGAGGGCGTGGAGGGCTCGCCACCAGGTCTTCTGGTGGTCGTCGTCGGCCGCCAGACGGGTGGCCTCGTGGGCGCCGTCGATGGTGGAGAGTGCGTGCTCCGCGGTCTCGTCGTCGACGTTGCGGCAGGCGAGCGGTAGGCCCACGGCGCCTCGGGTGAGGAGGCCGTGCAGCGCGACGCGCAGGAGTTCGGGGTCGGTGCCGCGGACCGATCCGTAGCGGACCGTCCTCGCGAGGTCAGGGAGTGCCGCGAGGAGTTCCAGGGCGTCGGTGGCCATGGCCGCGCACCGGTCGAGGGCGTTGCGGGACTCGATCACCGCGCTGGGCAGTTCGCAGCCGACCGACTTGCTCAGGGTGGCCGCGGCGTCGGCCACTCGCTTGGCCTCCTGTGCCGCCTGGGTCAGGACGGTCTCGGCTGCAGTGTGGACGGTGGTGCCGTGGCGGGCCGCCACCGCCACGGACACCGCGAAGATCGGGTCCCAGCGGAGCTGCCACATCTCGGCGAACGTGCCGAGCGAGTTGGAGCGGTCCGGTTTGCCCCAGGGGACGCCCAGAACTTCCAGCCGTTGCAGGAGCTTTGAGCGTTCGCGGTCGGTGTCCTTGCGGAGGTCCAGCTTCAGCTGCTTGGGCTGGACGTCCGCGGGGAGGCGGAGTTTTCGTTGCAGGCGCTGGAGATCCGCCGCGAGCGGGGAACGCGGAACCGCCTCGCCCACCTCGCCGAGGCGTTCGCCGACGACGAGCTTGCGGTGGACGAGCTGAAGCGGGACCTCGTCGCCACCGCAGAGGACCGCGAGCGCCGCCTCGTTCACCTCGCTGAGGCCCGCGGACGGGCGTTCCCTCAGCGCCGCAAGCGTTTCGGCCAGGCGGACGGCTTCCACCGCGCTCGCCGTCGAGGCCGGGAGGTCTTCTTCCCGAAGGACGGCGGCGGCTTTCGCGAACCAGCGCGGGACCACGTCGTCCTGGTGCTGCCACAGGTGCGCGTACCAGCCCGGGGAGTCGACACCGGCGCCGTACCCCGACTCCGCCGCCAGCTGACCGTGGCTCCACGGCACCCAGGTACCGGAGATCTTGCGGCGGCGCAGTCCTTTGAGGAGTGCTGTGTCGGCGGCGACGGTCGGCTTGGTGAGCAGTGCCGGGACGTGCCAGGCGCCGCAGACCACCGCGATCGGGCCGTCGGTTTCCTTGCGCGCCTTGCGGATCGTCTGGCGCATGAACGCTTCTCGCCGCAGCGTTCGTTCGCCCACCTCGTCCTCGAACTCGGCGCGGACGGCCACCATGGCCTCGGCGATGGCGCCGGCGAGGTCGATCGGGTCGCTCGCGCTGTGCTCGACGACGTCCTCCCACCAGCGTTCCGGGTCGTCGAAGCCGGCCGCCTCGGCGAGCAGGCCGATGGGATCGACGTTGCCGCTCGGGCCGTCGTCACCGATCGAGGCCGCTGCCGGCAGGTCGAAGAAGCGTGCGGTGGCGCCGTTTTCGTCGGCGTAGCGCAGGGCCTGCCACTCGGGGGAGAACTCCGCGAACGGCCAGAAGGCGGCGTTCTCCGGCTCCGCCTCGTCGTGCAGCAGGATCGCGACGGGCGGGGTGAGGGCGTGGACGTGTTCGAGGAGTGCGTCGGCCTCTGGTGGCCCTTCGATCAGGATGAGGCTCGGCCGGACCTGCTCGAGAGCTCTCTTGACCATCCGGGCCGAGCCGGGCCCGTGGTGCCGGATGCCGAGGAGGACCGGCCCTGGATCCGGATCAGTCACCGCTCACGTCCAGACAGGCCCGGTAGAGGTCGCGCCACTCGGCGCGCTCCTTCAGCACGGTCTCCAGGTACTCCTGCCAGACGGTCGCGTCCGACACGCGGTCCTTGATGATCGACCCGATGAGCCCCGACGCGAGCTCGTCCGCGCCGAGCGTGCCGTCGCCGAAGTGGCCGGCGAGCGCCATGCCGTTGGCGATCACCGAGATCGCCTCGGCCGTGGACAGGCTGCCGCTGGGCTTCTTCAGCTGCGTGCGACCGTCCACGGTGGAACCGTTGCGCAGCTCGCGGAAGATCCGCACGACCCTGCGCACCTCGTCCAGCGCCGGCGGCTCGGCCGGGAGCTGGAGCGCCTTGCCGAGCTGCTGCGCGCGGGTCACGACGATCTCGACCTCGGCGTCCTCGGTCGCGGGCGGCGGCAGCACGACGGTGTTGAAGCGCCGCGCGAGCGCCGACGACATCTGGTTGACGCCGCGGTCGCGGTCGTTGGCCGTGGCGATGACCGTGAAGCCGGACACGGCCTGCACCTGGGTGTTGAGCTCCGGGACCGGCAGCGACTTCTCGCTCAGGATGGTGATGAACGAGTCCTGGACCTCGGACGGCATGCGGGTGAGCTCTTCGACCCGGACGACCGAACCCTGTTGCATGGCCTTGAGAACCGGGCTCGGCACGAGTGCCCGCTCGCTCGGGCCTTCCGCGATGAGGCGGGCGTAGTTCCAGCCGTAGCGGACCTGGTCCTCGCTCGTGCCGGCCGTGCCCTGGACGACGAGCGTGGAGTCGCCGCTGATCGCCGCCGCGAGGTGCTCGGACAGCCACGACTTCGCCGTGCCGGGGACGCCCACGAGGAGAAGAGCGCGGTCGGTGACGAGCGTGCCCACGGCGACTTCGACGAGCCTGCGCGCCCCGACGTACTTCGGCGTGATCACGGTGCCGTCGGGGAGGGTGCCGCCGAGGACGTAGGTGACCACGGCCTGGGGGGACAGGTTCCAGTTGGGCGGCCGCTGCCGGTCGTCCTGAGCCGCCACGGCTGCCAGCTCGGCGGCGTACTGCTGTTCGGCCGTCGGCCTGAGCACGGCGGTCACTGGGCCTCCTGGATGCGTTGCCGAGGTGGGAAAGTCTGCCGGGTCACTGAGGGTCGCCGGCCGGTGGGGCGAACGACTCGCGCAACCGGATGCGGAGGCGGAGCACTTCCAGCTCCAGGGAGTTCTCGGGCCAGCGGCGAGTCAGGCCCTCCCAGTTGGCGCCGAGCAGGTCGGCGTCACCGCGGGCCAGCAGCACGGCCGGCGGGCGTCCCGATCGCCAGCGCGGGTCGGGCAGGGCCGCGTAGCGGTGCAGGAGCGCGCGAGTCGTTTCCGGTGACCACGGGGCCGGGAGCTGGGCGCAGGCGTGGTCGAGGAGGTCGTAGTGCCAGTTCACGGAGACGGCGACGACCGCCTGCTCGGCCACGCTCGCGGGCAGGGCCGCGAGCATCTCGAGCTGTTCCATGCCGGTGAGCGTTTCCGCGGCGGCCACGGCCCACGGGCGGGGGTCGGTGGCGGCGGCGAGCTGATCGGCGATGCCGCGCAGGAGGGCGCCGGCCCAGGGACCGCGGCGGAGGACCTTGGCGGCGCCCCTGTCGTCGGTCTGCAGGCGGGAGGTCCAGTAACTCGGCGGAACGCTGGCCGCCGCGGCCCGGATGCGCCCGGCCACGCCCTTCTCGGTGCCGTCGCGCATGAGATCGCGTTGCTCGTCGAGGTCGGGCTGGGTGGTCCAGAGCTCCTCGGTCTGGACGTCGAACCCGTCGTCGGTGCGCCACAGACCCCGGCCGAGGCGGTCGGCCGCCCTCGTCGCCACGGCTGAGCCGGGGAGTTTGCGGAGGAGGCGGAGGGCCTCGTCGTGGACGGCGGAGGCCTTGTCGTCCAGAGCCGATTCGAGGAGTTCCTCGTCGGCGGGGCCGAGCGCGGTCTCGAGGGCGCTGATCAAGACCTGGCGGTCGGCTGAGCGGCGAGCGGTCTCGAACTCCGCGGTGATGAAGGCGCGCACCGCTGCCGGGTCGGACCTGCGTTTGCGGCGAAGCGCCCTGACCCGTTGGGCGCTGGGGAGGTCGAGGACCTCGTCGAGCGGGACCTCGTCGATCAGCGGCGCGGCGCCGGAGGCCCAGGACCAGCCTTCACGGGTGTTGGCGAGCCAGCGGCCGCGCGTGCCGAGGACCTCGACGACGGCGGAGCGGAGACCCGGCCGGGCGGTGCCGAGGGCCAGGAGGGCCGGGAGCATGCGGTGGTCGGCGACCACGTTGTTGGCCTTGGCGAGGGCACACCACTCGGTGAGCAGGACCTCGTCGTCAACGCTCATGATCGCTTCCAGGACCGCTCGCACGGCCGGGCGCGGGAGGTTCGCGGTTTCCGGCGGGGCTTTCGGCAGCGGCTCGGCGGAGACCTCCTGCGGGAGGGTGGCGCCGAACGCGGCGACGCCCAGGGCGGCGCAGTCGGAGAGCAGGTCGGTCGGGGAACCACCGCCGCGGGTGGTGCCGATGAGGAGGTCCTGGACGGTCTTGGACCACTCGGCCTTCACGCCGCCACCTCCCGGGAGGGAGCGAACACGGGCTGAGCGGGCCGTGGCGGTCCGATGATCACGAGACCACCTCCGGGGTGCCGTCGACCGCCACGGCGCCCAGACGGAGAGCGTGGCCGTCCCAGAGGCCCCATGCGTCGAAGGGTGCGCCACCCGTCAGCGCCAGGGCCATGTCCAGGCCGCTGTCGTCGCGCACCGGGATGCCGTGCCCGGACTCGTCGGCCAGGAAGGTGCCGCAGAGGCGAACTGCGGCGCAGCCGAGAGGCGCCAGGCGTTGCCACGGGTCGGCCATCAGGATCGGTTCCAGGGTGGCGAGGGAGGCGCGCCACGTCGGCGGGACCGGCACGGGGTCCGGGGCGCGGGAGCCGGCCAGTTCGCCCAGCGCCACGCGGTCCGAGCCCGGATAGGGGTGGACCAGGGCGGAGGACTCCTGGCCGTGGGGCAGGAGCGGGACCGGGGCGCCCACCGCCGAGTGGCGGATGGCGACCACCCAGCGGCCGGTCTGGCGGCCCCAGCACCACTGGCGGACGGTGCGGACCCGGCCGTCGTCGGTTTCCAGGCGGAGCAGGGCGACCCAGCGGTCGCTGATGCCGGGAGAGGCCTTGACGGTCTCCTCCGGGACGGTGACGCCCAGCCTGGAGCGCGGCTGGACGTGGCACAGCAGGTGGAGGCCGCCCAGGCGGTCGGCCACGTCGGCGGTCCAGCGCGGGCCGGAGCGCGCGACGATCTCCTGGATCTCCGTCACCGCTGCGGCCACGCCGGGCACCTGGGCGTCGATCATGCGGGCCGTGAAGGCCTGCCACCACGAAGCCGGGCGGCCCGGCAACGAGGCCACGCCGGCCGAGGCCACGTCCAGGAGCCAGTCGCGCAGGCCCTCGATGCCCGACGACATCGCGGCGGCTCTGCGGTCGGCCGTCTTCTCGCGGGCACGGGCCCGACGGGCGACGGCTTCCGGGGACGAGTCGAGCTCGCGGGTGGCGCGGCGGGTGGTCCACTCCTCCACCCAGTCCGGCGGCAGGGCGTCCGGGATGTCGAGCTCTTGCAGGCCCACGGCGTGTTTGCAGGGGAACCTGCGGGAGGGACACGTGCACTTCGCGGAGCCTGCGGCCAGATCGACGCACACGCGGTACGGCGTGGTGCCGGAACCCGTGTAGAGGCCCCACAGCACCGGCAGGGCCTTGCCCAGGCCCTGCCAGCGCGTTGGAACGGCTCGTGTCCTCACGGAACCAAAAGTAGCGAGGGCCACCGACAGAAAATCAGGCCGGACCGCGACGGGCCCACGTCCACGCATAAGCCGGGTCCTCACAGGCCTCTGCCGCCTCGCCGAGCTCCAGCGGGCGGAACGTGTCGACCATGACCGCGGTCTCGTCGAAGTAGTCCACTCCCAGGGACGCCTCGACGGCACCGGGCTGCGGTCCGTGCGTGCATCCCGACGGGTGCAACGACATCGAGCCGATGCCGATGCCGGAGCCCTTGCGCGCCTCGTAGTTGCCGCCCACGTAGAACATCAGCTCGTCCGAGTCGACGTTCGCGTGGTTGTACGGCACCGGCACGGCCAGCGGGTGGTAGTCGACCTTGCGCGGGCAGAACGAGCACACCACGAAGTTCGGCCCCTCGAACGTCTGGTGCACGGGCGGCGGCTGGTGCACGCGGCCGGTGATCGGTTCGAAGTCGCGGATGTTGAACACCCACGGGTACAGGTGCCCGTCCCAGCCGACGACGTCGAACGGGTGGTTGGCGTAGGTGAACTTGGTCAGCCCCGCGCGGTGCCGCACGATGACGTCGACGTCGGTGCCCTCGACGAGCAACGGCTCCTCGGGCCCGCGGATGTCCCGCTCGCAGTACGGCGAGTGCTCCAGGAACTGACCGGCCTTCGACAGGTACCGCTTGGGCGGCCCGATGTGCCCCGTCGCCTCCAGCACGAGGAGCGACATCGGCGACGACGGCACCACGCGATACGTGCACGAGGTCGGGATCACGACGTAGTCGCCGTCGCCGACGGTCAACGCGCCGTAGATCGTCTCGATGACGCCGGAACCGGACTGCACGTACAGCAGCTCGTCACCGAAAGCGTTGCGGTACAACGGCGAAGGCACGGAAGCGACCACAAAACCGATGGTCACGTCCGGGTTGCCGAACAGCTTGCGGCGACCGGTCACCGCATCGACCTCGTCAGAAGCCCAGGTCAGATCGGTCGTCTTGAAGTGCCTGGGCTTCAGCGGCAGGTTCGGCGTGACCGTCCCGCGCTCGTCCTTCAGCGTCTCCGCGTTCACGATCGCCGTGGGCAGGTACCGGTGGTAGAGCAGGGCCGAATCGGCCGAGAACCCCTCGACTCCCATCAGCTCTTCCGCGTAGAGCCCACCGTCCGGTTTGCGGAACTGGGTGTGGCGCTTTCGGGGGATCTCCCCGACTTGGCGGTAGTAGGCCATGACCTCTCCGAGGGCGTTCGACTATCGGACATCTTTGTTCAGTTGGCGGTACACGGCTAGCGTGTCAGCCGTGTCAAGCGCTGTCGAACTCCGTGCGCCCGGTCCGCGCGGTACTCCGCCCCTGCTCGCGAGGCTTGTGGACGATGCCGCGCTCTTCCCTCCGGGGAACGCGTCGATGCCCGACGCGGTGCGTGGCCACCTGGACGGACGGGTCGGCGAGTGGTCCGGCGTCATGGGACTGTTCCTGTGCCCGGCGTCCCGTCTCGCCGAGCTCATCACCGAGCTGATCAAGGTCAAGCCACCGAAGCCGATCGCGCTCAGCCTGGTGATCGACACCGGCCTCGGCGGTGTGCCGAAGGCGGTGTCCATCGTCGAGAGCAGAAGCGAGCTCCTGGCGTTGCGCATGGTCGAGATGCCCGCACCGTCCGATGTGGACGAGGTGTGGCTCGAGCGCGTGTCCGAGTTCGTGCCGGAGGACGTCATCCGCGTCGTGGAACCACGTCGCGGCGGCCCTGAGTGGCTCGACGGCGTCCGCAGGGTCATCGAGCACGGCAGCTGGCCCAAGCTCCGCTGCGGCGGGCTGAGCCAGGAGAACTTCCCCAGCGTCGACGAGGTCGCGGACTTCCTGTCCGTCGTCAGCGGTGGCGGCGTCGCGTTCAAGGCGACGGCGGGCCTGCACAAGGCCGTCCGCTACACCGACGAGCAGAACTTCACCCACCACGGCTTCCTGAACCTCCTCGTCGCCACGGCGCGCAGCCTGTCGGGCCGCGACGTGCGGGAGGCGCTCGCGAGCACCGACGCCGAGGCGCTCACCGCCGAGGCCAAGGCCCTGAGCGACCAGGCCGCGCACGCCGTCCGCGGCGTCTTCGCGAGCTACGGCTCGTGCTCCCTCGCCGAACCGATCGCCGACCTCGAGGAGCTTGGACTGCTGTGAGCTGGATCAGCGACCCGAACTTCACGGAAGACCAGCCGTTCGGACCGCAGACCCTCCCCTACGGCGTCGTCGACGGGGGTGTGGCCGTCCGTGTCGGCGACCAGGCGCTGCTCCTCAAGAGCCTCGCGCTGGGCAAGTGCAGCGAGCTCGTCCAGGGCGACTCGCTGGACCCGCTGCTGAAGGCGGGCAGGCCGGTCTGGAGTGCGCTGCGAGCCAAGCTCAAGGAGATCGTCACGGCGACCTCCGCGCCGAAGGGTGCGGAGCTCGTCGGGATCGACACCGCGAAGCTGCCGTTCACCGTCGGCGACTACGTGGACTTCTACTCGAGCAGGCACCACGCGGAGAACGTCGGCCGGATGTTCCGCCCCGACGGCGACCCGCTCACCCCGAACTGGACGCACCTCCCGATCGGCTACCACGGCCGCGCGGGCACGGTGTACGTCTCGGGCACGGACATCGTCCGCCCGAACGGCCAGCGCCGCGGTAGCGAGGGCCCGAAGTTCGGCCCGTCCGAGCGGCTCGACATCGAGGCAGAGGTCGGGTTCGTCTGCGGTGGCCCGACGGCCGCGAACGTGTCCACGAGCAGGGCCGCCGAGCACGTCTTCGGCGTCGCGCTGGTCAACGACTGGTCCGCCCGCGACATCCAGGCGTGGGAGTACCAGCCGCTCGGCCCGTTCCTCGCGAAGTCGTTCGCCACGTCGATCGGCGCCTGGATCACGCCGCTCGAAGCGTTCTCAGTTGCACGCGTCCCGACGCCGCCGCTGCCTAACAAACTGCACGACTACCTCACCTGCGATCAGCCGTGGGGCCTGGACATCACCATCACCGTCGAGCTGAACGACACGATCGTCGCGAGGCCTCCGTTCCGGGAGATGTCGTGGTCATTTGTGCAACAGCTGGCGCACATGACCGTGAACGGCGCTACGGTGCGCCCAGGCGATCTGTTCGCGTCCGGCACGGTCTCCGGACCGGAGAAGGACGAGCGCGGCTCGTTCCTCGAGCTCAGCTGGGGTGGCAAGGAACCGTTCAAGCTCGACGACGGCTCCACGAGGTCTTTTCTGGAGGACGGCGACACGGTCAGGTTGACCGCGACGGCTCCTGGTGAAGGCGGTTCCGTGGTCGGTCTCGCCGAGGTGGTGGGCACAGTTCGGAGTGCGTGATGGTCGGAGCGACGAAGGAGAGCTCGCTGACCCTGGAACGGGGTCTGGCGCTGCTCCAGGCGGTCGCTGAGGCGGAGTCCGAGGCACCGTCGATCTCGGAGCTCGCCACGGCCATCGGCGCGTCCAGGGCAGCCGTCTACCGGCTCCTCGTGCCGCTCCAGGCGCGCGGTCTCGTGCGCAGGGAGGGCTCGAAGGTCCGGCTCGGCCTCGGCGTGCTGAGACTCGCCTCCAACGTCCTCCCCCAGCTGCGGATGGCGGCGAACCCGGCGCTGCGCGAGCTCGCGGAGAAGGTCGGCGCCACCGCTCACCTGACGGTCGCGGACGGCACCGAGGCCCAGGCCGTCGCCGTCGTCGAACCGTCGTGGACCGCTTTCCACGTCGCGTACCGGGTGGGTTCCCGCCATCCGGTGCACCGCGGGGCGGCCGGCAAGGCCATCTCGCAGCCCGTGGAGACGTGGGTCGTCTCCACCGGTGAGCTGCAGCCCAACGCGTGCGGCGTCGCGGCTCCCGTCCGCGGCGTGCCGGGCCTTCGGGCGTCCGTTGGCGTGGTGGCACTGGAGAAGCTCGACGCGGACATCGTCGGCCCGCATGTCGTGCGTGCGGCCGAAGAAGTGGCGGCAGCGCTCAAATGACAGAAGAGCGGCTCAGGCGTTGGCGGCTCCTGCTCGGTCCAAGCGCGGAAGACGTGGCGCAGCTGGGCGATGACGACCAACGGCGTGACGGCGCGCTCACGGGTCTCTACGGCGGCGGCAGCGACCGCGGTGCCGGTTTGGGCGCCAGCTCCCCGCAGCTGCACCGGTGGCTCGGCGACGTCCGCAAGTACTTCCCCACGTCCGTCGTCCAGGTGATGCAACGGGACGCGGTCGAGAAGCTCGGCCTCAGGCAGCTCCTGCTCGAACCCGAACTGCTGCAGTCCGTCGAGCCGGACGTGAACCTCGTCAGCACCCTGCTTCAGCTCTCCCGCGCCATCCCCGCCCGCACCCGCGACACCGCGAAAGCCGTGGTGCGCAAGGTTGTGGAGGACATCGAGAAGCGGCTGAAGGACCGGCTCGTCGAGGCCGTCCGCGGCGCTGTCGACCGTTCCAGGCGCACCCGCCGGCCGCAGCTGCAGGACGTCGACTGGGCCACCACGATCAAGGCCAACCTCAAGAACTACCAGCCGCAGCACAAGACCGTCATCGTCGAGGACCTCATCGGCCACCGCAGGCGCAGCAGGACCGCGGCGATGCGGGACGTGATCCTGCTCGTCGACCAGTCCGGCTCGATGGCGGAGTCGTTGGTGCACGCGGCGGTGCTCGGTTCGGCACTGGCGAGCATCCGCTCGGTCTCGACCCGGCTCGTCGTGTTCGACACCGAGGTCGCGGACCTGACCGACCAGCTCAGCGACCCGGTCGACCTGCTCTTCAGCGCCCAGCTCGGCGGCGGCACGGACATCAACCGCGCGGTCGCCTACGCGCAAACGCAGGTCCGCAGGCCCACCGACACGGTCATCGTGATCATCAGCGACCTGTACGAGGGCGGCTCGGAGGCCGAGCTCCAACGACGGGTCCGCGAACTGGTCGCGAGCGGCGTCACCGTCGTGAACCTGCTGGCGCTCACCGACTCCGGCACACCGGCCTACGACCACGAGCTGGCGGCGAAGCTGTCCGCGTTGGGAGCCCCGGCTTTCGCGTGCACGCCGGACAAGTTCCCCGAACTGCTGGCGGCCGCGCTGCGCAAGGACGACCTCACGCAGTGGGCGGAGTCCGAAGGCATCGCAACGGGCCGTTAGCGCTCCACGACCCGTCCACGGGTGAGGAACGCCAGCCCTCGCGTCATCGCCACGACCCGGCCGCGTTCGTCCGGTCCCGCGATCCAGACCCGTCCGGTGTGCCGGATCAGCACGCGCGCCCGCTCCGGCAGCTCGGGCAGCCGCAGGTTGTTCTCGGAGCCGTCGACCCTCAGGTACGCCTGGCGCCCGATCCGCCGGCCGGGCACGAAGGCCACCGAAACCGGCCGCCACGGAAACCGCTCGATCAGCTGAAGGGTGCCGCGCCGCGTGATGAAGTGCCGCAGTCCCGGCGCCGCCAGTTCCAGCACCACCGGCACGGACAGCACGGTGAGCCACAGCCAGTCGATCATCAGCACGACGCCGAACACCGCGACAGCGAAGAGGATGTGCCCCACCGCGCGACGATCCGCCCGCGCGAGGCAGGTGCCGCTCCAGTTCTCGAGGCCGATCTGCGGGATCATTTCTGGACACGCGCCGGGATGAGCTGCGGCACCCCGCGGAACGTGACCACCGTGTTGCCGGCCGAGTCCGGCGGTACGAACCACACGCGCCGATGGCGCGCGATTCGACCGCGGAGGAGAGGACCTACGCGCAAGGTCAGCAAAAGCGGCGGCGAAGACAGCACGACCAGACGCCCTCCTTCCCATTGCACATGGGCGAAATGCCACGGTTCACCTTCCGGTAAACGCACCGGACGGCGAAGCGTCACCACCCACAGCACTGCAGCGGCGAAGAACAGCAGAACCAGCGCCACCGGTGAGGACCACGACCACACGAGTACCAGGACGAACTGGAGGGCGAAGGCCGCGCCGGCCAGAACTGTCCACATCAGGGCACGACGGCTCGCCCGGTCGACACAGTGCCGGGTCCACCGATCGTCGAGCGCCGTCACCTCGGTGGACGGCTTGTTGGGCACGACCACCTGTCCACCGTACAGGTGACACTTCCCTTCCCGAGCGGAGCTAAGTTAGGCTTGCCTAACCTTCGAGGAGGTGCAGCGGTGACCGACACCCAGACCAAGCGCCCGCCGGCGCCGCACGCCGCCGAGCGCGCTCGCACGATCGCGGCTCGCGGTGGTCATACCGCACTGCTTCCTCAGGCTGGTTCCCGCACCAGCCCGTTGTTCCACCACGTGCACCCGTGCGGAACCGCGGTCTTGCTGCTCCCCGACGAACATCCGCTGGTCGGGCAGCTGTGGCAGACCCCGCGGGCCGAGGTGACGGCCATGCTGGAGATCGCCGACCAGGCGCCGGTGCCGTTGCGCGAGCCCGTCCGCGGCCTGCTGTGGCTCACCGGCTGGGTCGCCGCGCTGGACGGCCGGGAGGCGCGCGACGAGATCCTCGCGGTCGCCGACGTCCGGCCCGACCACCGGCTGCTGGACGCGGGCCACGGCGTCTCCGTGCTGAGGCTCACACCCGCGTCGATGGTGATCGCGGACGCCGAGGGCACGTCGTCGATCCGGCCGGAGCAGTTCGCAAGCGCGATGCCGGACCCGTTCTGCCGCAACGAGGACCACTGGCTGCGGCATCTGGAGGCCGCGCACCGCGACGTCGTCGGCCAGCTCGCCCGGCACCTGCCGGAGGAGCTGCAGAACGGTCACGTGCGCCCGCTCGGGCTCGACCGGTTCGGGCTGCGGCTGCGCGTCGAGGCCGAATGCGACGACCACGACGTGCGGATCGCGTTCTCCAAGCCGGTCAGCACGCCGACGGAACTCGCCGCCGAGCTGCGACGACTGATGGGCTGCCCGTTCCTCTCCCAGAGGTAGCCTCGCGCGGGTGACCTTGATTCCCGCTGCGATTCCGACTGACGAGAAGCGCGGTTACCAGCTCGAGCTGCTGATCGTCTTCAGCATGACGCTCGGGTTGTCCGGCCTGCGCAGTCTCGTGCGGCTGATCGACAGCCTCCTGCAGCCGACCCCGCTGAACCAGCAGTCGGTCGCGATCAACGTCCCGCAGGCGCGCGCGGATCTGCTGGACCTCGTGGCCCAGCTGCTCGGCGTGCTGCAGCTCGCCGCGTGGGGCGGGATCGGCCTGTACCTGTTGTGGCGCACCGGGATCAAGCTGCGCGTGATCGGCCTCGACGGCACCCGCAAGCTCGCGGACTCACTGGGCGCGCTGGGACTCGCCGCGATCATCGGCATCCCCGGCCTCGCGTTCTACTTCGCCGCGTGGGCACTCGGGCTGAACCTCGCCGTCCAACCGTCCACTTTGGACAACGCGTGGTGGATGAGCCTGGCGCTGATCCTCGCCGCCGCCGGCAACGCGTGGGCCGAGGAGGTGCTCGTCGTCGGATACCTGATCACGCGGCTGCAGCAGCTCGGGTTGCGGCAGTGGACGGCCCTGTTCGCGGCCGCCGTGCTGCGCGGCTCGTACCACCTCTACCAGGGCTTCGGCGGGTTCGTCGGCAACCTGGTCATGGGCCTGGTGTTCGGCTTCTACTGGCAGCGCACCAGGCGTCTGTGGCCACTGGTGATCGCTCACACGATCCTCGACGTGGTCGCTTTCGTCGGTTACACAATGTTGCGCGGCAAAGTGAGCTGGTTGCCGTAATGATTCGACCGTAGAATCTGATATTTCACACCATTCGTTGCGAGTTCAGGCCCAGCAGCGGCGATTTGTGCTGTTCAGGGTTACGCTCGTTCGGTGACTGCGCACACGATCGCCGAGACCGAAGCACTCCCGGACGCCGCGCCCCGTGTGGACAGCGAGGTCGGCCCGCTGCGCACGGTGCTGCTGCACCGGCCGGGCAACGAGCTCAAGAGGCTCACCCCGCGCAACAACGACCAGCTGCTGTTCGACGGCGTCCCGTGGGTCGGCAGGGCCCAGGAGGAGCACGACGCGTTCGCCGCGACGCTGACCTCGAAGGGTGTCGAGGTCCTGCTGCTGGCCGACGTGCTGGTCCAGGCGCTGGAGGACAACCGCGCGCGCATCGCGGGCATCCACAGCGCCGTCAACGAGCGCCGCCTCGGCATCGACCTGGCCGATGCGCTGCGCAGCCACCTCACCTCGCTGGACGCGCCACAGCTCGCGCAGGTGCTGATGACCGGCATGACGTTCGAGGAGCTGCCCGCCGCCGAAGGTGCGTCGCTGGTGCGCAGGATGCACCTGCCGATCGACTTCGCCGTCGACCCGCTGCCGAACCTGCTCTTCACCCGCGACTCGTCGGTCTGGGTCGGCGACCGCGTGGCCATCACGTCGCTCGCGCTGCCCGCCCGCGACCGCGAGACGACGCTGACCGACCTGATCTACGCCTACCACCCGCGGTTCCGCCGCACGGGCCGCGCGTACGGCGCCCACTCGGCCCCGCTGGAGGGTGGCGACGTGCTGCTGCTCGCGCCGGGCGTGATCGCCATCGGCGTCGGTGAGCGCACGACCCCGGCGGGCGCCGAGTCGTTCGCCCGCTCGGCGCTCGCGGACGGTCTCGCGCACACGGTGCTGGCGGTGCCGATCGCGCAGGAACGCGCCACGATGCACCTCGACACCGTCTGCACGATGGTCGACCGGGACGCCGTGGTGATGTACCCGGCGATCAGGCACAACCTGTCCGCGTACCCGATGCGCCTCGACGGCAACGGCGGCGTGCGCGTCGACGGCCCGGTGCCGTTCCTGGAGGCGGCAGCCGAAGCGATGGGCATCGAGCGGCTGCGGGTGATCGACACCGGCCTCGACCCCGTCACCGCGGAGCGCGAGCAGTGGGACGACGGCAACAACACGCTGGCAGTCGGTCCTGGTCTCGTCGTGGCGTACGAGCGCAACGTCGAGACGAACGAGCGCCTGGAGGCCGCGGGCATCGAGGTGCTGCGCATCGCCGGTTCGGAACTGGGCTCCGGCCGCGGCGGCCCGCGGTGCATGTCGTGCCCGATTGACCGCGCGCCATTGGTGTGACCGTTAGGAATGCCTAACCTTTGTTTGGTTCACCTTTCCAAACAAAGGTTAGCTTTTCCTGGAATGCGGGGGTCTCTCTTTTGAGCTAACGTACTCCGCATGGCCTCGAACGTGAAGAAGATTGCCCTGAAGAAGTCCAAGTTCCACGAGCTCCTGCAGACTCAGGTCGGCAACGAGTTTTCCGCCTCGCAGCAGTACATCGCGCTCGCCGTGTGGTTCGACAACGAGGACCTCCCGCGCCTCGCGTCGCACTTCTACAAGCAGGCTCTCGAAGAGCGCAACCACGCGATGATGATCGTGCAGTTCCTCATGGACAACGACATCCCGGTCGCCATTCCCGGCACCGCCGAGCCGATCAACGAGTTCAAGGCACCGCGCGACCTCGTCGACCTGGCCCTGCGCCAGGAGCAGCAGGTCACCGACCAGATCGTCGCCCTCGCCAGGGCCGCCCGCGAGGAGGGCGACTACATCGGCGAGCAGTTCATGCAGTGGTTCCTCAAGGAGCAGGTCGAGGAGGTTTCCTCGATGAAGACGCTGCTCACGATCATGGACCGCGCGGACGGCAACATGTTCTACGTGGAGACGTTCCTCACCCGCGAAACCGTGGGCGACGGCGGCGACTCCGGCGCCCCGACCGCCGCCGGTGGCACGGTCTGAGTTTTCTTCACACGCTTGAGTGCCTGTTTTCTTCGAGCCCGCCTCACCTTCACCGGTGAGGCGGGCTTTTTCGGTTGAGCCGGGCCGCCTGCCGCGTGAGGTATTCTCGCTCGGCGAGGTTCGACGCTTTTTCAGCCGCCTCAACGTAAAGCCGCGCCGCCGTTTGCTCGTCACCGTCCCGCTCGTGGAGGTAGGCGGCCACAGCCGTGTAGCGCGGCAGTGAGTCGTCGAGCTCTCCGAGCGCTTTCAGCCCGGCGCGCGGCCCGTCCGCCTCACCCACGGCCACGGCGCGGTTGAGCCGCACGATCGGGCTGTCGGTGAGCTTGGCGAGCTCGTCGTACCACTCGACGATCTGCACCCAGTCCGTTTCCCCGGCTTCGGGTGCGTCGGCGTGCAGTGCCGCGATGGCCGCCTGGGCCTGGAACTCGCCGAGCCGGTCCTTCGCGAGCGCTGCCTGCAAGATCTCCACGCCCTCCGCGATCATCCTGGTGTCCCACCTGCGCCGGTCCTGGTCCGCGAGCGCGACCAGACTGCCGTCGGCGGCAGTTCTGCTGGCACGCCTGGCGTGGTGCAGGAGCATGAGGGCGAGCAGGCCGGCGACCTCGGGATGGTCGATGGCAGCGGCGAGCTGCAGGGTGAGCCTGATGGCCTCGGCGGCGAGGTCGACGTCGCCGGAGTAGCCCTCGTTGAAGACGAGGTAGAGCACGCGCAAGACGGTGGCGACGTCGCCCGGCTGGTCGAACCGCACGTCGCCGACCGTCTTCTTGGCGCGGCTGATGCGCTGAGCCATGGTCGCCTCTGGCACGAGGTAGGCCTGGGCGATCTGACGGGTGGTCAGGCCACCGACGGCCCGCAGGGTGAGCGCGACCGCCGATGAAGGTGTGAGGGACGGATGCGCGCACAGGAAGTAGAGCTGCAGCGTGTCGTCAGTGTCCGACGCCGCCCCCGGCGCCGGTTCCGCCTCGACGAGGTCCTCACGACGCTTTCGCGCCGTCTCGGCCCGGGTCGCGTCGAGGAACTTGCGCCAGGCCGCCGTGACCAGCCACCCCTTCGGATCCCGCGGCGGATCGTCCGGCCACACGCGAACAGCCTCGATCAGCGCGTCCTGCACGGCGTCCTCGGCCGCCGCGAAGTCGGCTCCGCGGCGGACGAGAATCCCGAGCACTGCCGGCGTGAGGCTCCTGATCAGCGCATCGTCCATGCTCACTCCGTGATCGTCGGCGGGTTGCCGTAGAACGGACGGACCTCGAGCCACTCGTGGATCGGCTTGCCGTCCTTACCCGGCGCCGCCGACAGCTCTCCCGCCAGCTCGATCGCACGCTCGTAGCTGTCGACGTCGACCACCATCCACCCGGCGATCAAATCCTTCGTCTCGGCGAACGGCCCGTCGGTGACCGGCGGCTTGCCCTCACCGTCGTACCGGACCCACGTGCCCTCCGTGGAAAGCGCCTGGCCGTCGACGAACTCGCCGGTCCCCTCCAGCTTGGCCGCGAAGTCGCGCATGTACTGCACGTGCGCGGTGATCTCGTCCTGCGTCCACTGGTCCATCGGCACGTCGTTGACCGCCGCCGGGGCGCCGCGGTAGTGCTTGAGCAGCAGGTACTTGGCCATCTCCGGTGTCTCCCTCTGTGCGTTGCGACCCATCTTGGTCGGTTTCACAGCGGGGACGGAGCCGTGCGGAGCTTCTCGACACCCCTCTTCAAGATTTTTCCGCTAGTTGTGGCAGTCCTGGTCCGCGAGCGAGATGAACGCTGCAACGACCTTGCCCTTGTCCAGGCCGAAGACGAACCTTGCTGCCGGGTTGTTGTCGGCGACGGCGCTGTAGAGTAGTTCGGACCGATCGGCTTGAGGTTGGTGTATTCGGCCTTGAGTTTCGCCTCGGTCACCCCGATGCCGACGCCATCGGACGACATCGCGGGGGAGAAGGTGATGGTCGAGACGCCCAGTTTCGTGGACACCCACGTCTTCTCGCTGGTTCCGATGACGTCGTGAAGCGTGCAGGTGTGGGCACCCGTGTCGCTACCGTGGAGTTGAGGGCCGATCAGCTTGGCGTCCAGGGCCTGCTGCCGCGTCATGCCGAGCTTGAGCTTGCCGTAGCCGAACGAGTCGATCACCGGTCTGGCCGGTGGCGCCGGCGCGTTCGTGACGGTCTGGGTCACGACCTCGGTCACCACCGACACGGCGGGCTCCGGCACGGGCGGCGTTGAAGTGGCGTTGTTGTCGGGCGTCGGCGTCTGCGTCGGCGTCGGCGTGGACGTGCAGGCAGCCAGGCCGAGAGCCGCGGCGACGGTGACGAGGATGAGGATGAGCGAGCGGTTCATTTCTTGTTCTCCAGATGTGGGTTGGTTGCTGAGAACTCTGCTGGAGCCGCCTCCAAGGAACCTGCAGACGGCCTGCAAGTCCCTGCACGGCGGTGTCAGAGCAGGTACATCGAGCAGTCGGTGGCCTTGACGCCGAGCTTGGCGGTGACGACCTCGTTCGCGTCGTTGCCGGGCTCGCCGGTGAAGGAGTAGAGGTGGGTGCCGTCCAGGTCGACGGACCAGCCGCTGCGGTACTCGGTGGCGTTCGGGTAAGCACGCCTCACCTCGGCGAAGGTCGAGCCGGTACCGATGCCCCTGGACGTCCTCGCGTCGGCGGGCAGTGAGATGCGGACGACGCCGTGCTTCCTCGAGACCGCGATCCTGTCGTCGCCCACGCAGATGCCGTCGCCGTCGCTCTCCCAGGTCAGGGTGGTCAGACCGGCGGCCCTGGCCTCGTCGAGCGTCATGCCGAGCTTCAACGCGCCGTAGCCGAGGCGTCCGTCGGACTTCACAGCCTGCGGCTTGGGCGGGTGGGTGACCGTGGACGTCACAACCTCGGTCACCACGGAGGGCGGCGCCGGCGTTTCGGCCGGGGCGGAGGAAGGCGTCATTTGCGGCGCGGCGTTGTTTTCCGGCGCGGGCGCGGAAGTGCACGCGGCGATTCCGGCGACTGCGACAGCGGCAAGGAAGACGAGCTTGATCAAGCTGTTCATTCAAACCCCCAGGCTTGTTCAGAAGACATCCATAAGACGCCATTCCTGACTGGTGGTTGCGAAGCCTGCTGTCACAGAAAAGTCACGACAAACGCCCGCCAAATGGGCGCATAAAAGGCATAGGACGTCGCCTGAGCTGGACGGTTGCCAGCAAGGTCGTCACGAGAATGTCACGACATCGGCGAGGCGAAAAGGGGCTGCTGAAGTCCCGCCGCACCCCCAAGAACGGCGGGACCTCAGCAAGATCAAATGGTCAGGCCGCCGAGCAGTCGTTGGCGTTCAAACGCATTCGAACGGTGGTAACCGTGACGCCATCGGTTTCGAACACGTACGTCCATTTCGGCGTTGCCGCCATTTCCACCCGCAGTTCCGAACCGTTCTGCGTGGCCGTCGGATAGGAGGTCTTCACGTCGGCCACCTTCGAGCCCGCGCCGACGCCCCGCTGCGTCTTGGCGTAGCTCGGCAGAGTCAGCCGGACGATTCCCCTGGCCGGCGAGATGATCGTGGCGTTGCTGTCCGGCACGGTCGTCGTGGCGTAGGCGACGCACCTGCCTTCCGCGTCGGCGGGGCTGCTCGGCTCGACCAGCGAGCCGGTCTTCAGCGCGTCCGCCTCGCTCATCCCGAGCGCGAGCTTGCCGACCGCGCCAGGCTCGGCGGGCGGCGGGGCCGGCGGAGTGGTCGTGCGCGGTTTGGTGGAGCTTGATCCCGTGGTGCCGCCGGGAGTGCCTGGGGTGTTGCCGTTGGAGTTCGGTGCAGGAGGGTTGACCGTCACGATCGTGGTCTGGGTGATGGTGCTGACCGACGGCGAGGGCGGGGTCGAGGAGGAGGTCGGCAGGGAGGTCGGCAGCAGGTCACCTGCCGTGCGGTCCGTCGACGAAGGCAGCTGGGTCAGTCCGATCCCGGCACCGATCAGGGTGACCACGGCGAAAGCGGTGGTCACGGCGGAGCGTCGTCGTCGCCGGCGATCGGCACCGCGAAGCACCGCGTCGGTCGCGTCCGGAGTCACGTGGACGTCCAGCCGATCGTCGCTGAAGAGCCTGCGCAGCTCGTCGTCGAGGTCGTCGCCCACCGGTCAGTCCTTTCCCAGGCGTGTCCGCAGACTCGCCATCGCCTTGCTGCTCTGGCTCTTCACGGTGCCGCACGAGATGCCGAGCGCGTTCGCGATCTCGGCTTCGGAGAGGTTCTCGTAGTAGCGCAGCACGATCACCGCGCGCTGCCGCGGCGGCAGTTCGCGCAGTGCTTGCCAGAGCGGTTCGTTTTCGAGCCTGCTCAGCTCGGGAGCCACGGCACCGCTGTCAGGGAGGTCCGCGACGAGGCTCTCGCGGCGACGACGGCGCCAGATGCTGATGTGCGTGTTGGCCATGGCCCTGCGGACGTACGCGAGCGGGTCGTCACCCTTTCGCTGCACCGACATCCAGCGTGAACCGACCTTCTCCAGCACGGACTGCACGAGGTCGGCCGCGTCGTGCGGGTTTCCGGTCAGGGCGTGTCCATAACGCAGAAGTCCGGGCATGGACATGCGCACGAACTCCGCGAAATCCCCCACGGCTTCTGCTCTTCCCCCGCCGCGTTCGGCGGCCGACTCCAGCTGCAGCACCGCCGTCACGGAAACGCCCCCTCCCCGAAGCGACAACTGGCTCCGGGAAGGTCACGCTCGGGTGCGCGAAACGGTTGCCCTACTTAATCACAGAACGGCAACGGCTTCCGGCAGAACGAACGAACCGTCCTGCTCACAGGGGAAGGCGTGCACCTCGGCGACGGCCTGCACCGGAATCGGCCCGTACACGTGCGGGAACCACAGCGGCGAGTCCGCCACCGCCTCCCACCTGACCGGCACGCCGAGCAGCTTCGGATCGATCACGAGCAACAGCAGCCCGCTCTGCCCGTGGAAGAACTTGCCGGCCGTCACGTGCACGACGCCCCGGTCGGAGCAGTGCACGAACTCCTCGCCCACCGGCGAGATCGAACCGGCCGACTGGGCCGCAGCCCAGTCGGCCGTCGAGATGATGTGCAGCAGCACTTATCCACAGCCCCTTGTGGACAACCCTGTGGACAGAGTCATCGGAGCGTGATCTGACGGCCCCGCAGGCCGTCACGGGCCCGGCGCTCGGCGTCGGTCAGCGGCTCGTCGGACGCCAGCGCCTCCAGCAAACGCTTGCCCAGCGTCTCGGCCGGCTCCGCCCACTCGCGCGCGTGCATCTCGCGGTCGAGGTCCCAGACCGGCACGAGCAGGCCGTGCGCGCGGAACGAACCGGCATAGCGGGAGCCTTCGCCGAGGTCCAGCTCACCGCGGGCGGCCAGGCGCGCCATCGCGGGCACCAGCTTCTCCTCCGGCTCGGGACGGACCCAGCGCAGGTGCGCCTTGTCGCCCGCGTCCACCCAGTACGCGGCCTTCACGCCGGGAGCGTCGAGGCGCTCGGTCGGCAGGATCGCCGCGTTCGCGCGCTCGAGTGACAGCGCCACCTCACCGGTCGGCTCGGTGCCCTCCGGCATCCACCACACGAAGTCGCTGTGCAGCTCCGGCGTGATCTCGGCCTCGGGGTCGAGCAGGTCCTGCAGGCGGCCGGGGTTCTCGCCGTTGTCGGGGCCGACGACCGGCAGCACGTCACCGGTCCTGGCCTGCTGCGCCCACTGCAGCGCGCGAGCCAGGTCGCGGCTGATGTCGCCGGACCGCGTCTGCACCTGCAGGCCGATGAACGGCACGTCGTCGCCGCGGATCAGACCGGCGGCCGCCATCGGCAGCACCGTGGCCAGCGTGACCTCGCGACCGTCCTTGACCGGCAGCTTGGCGATCGCGGACGGCACGAACTCGCGCAACGCGATCAGCTCGCACTCGGCGGCCAGGCCCTCGAACGGCCGGGAAACGATCACGTCGGTCGCGCCGCCGGGCGCGCCGTGACAGGCCTTGTAGCGCTTGCCGGACCCGCACGGACAGGGCTGCTTCGGGTTGATCCCGTCCTTGGGTGCGTCCTTGACCGCGGTCCGCTTGGCCACCTTGGCCCTCCTCGTGTTCAGGCTTGGTCAGGTCGCCAAGTTAGCCGTCAGCAGGCGGCGGGTGTTCGCCGGGGCGTTCGTCGCGAGGTAGCGGACCCCCAGGTCACGGCACAGCGCGACGTCCTCCGCGCTGTCCACCGTCCACACGTACGTCTCGTGCCCCGCCCGGCGCGCCCGATCGACGTAACCGGGGTCGTTGCGCAGAACGTGCACACCGGGCCCGGTGTAGTCGGCGAACGACGGCAGCGCGCCACTGCGGTACCGGCCGAGGCGGTCGAGCAGCAGCACCGTGCGGATGTCCGGCGCCTGGTCGCGGAACGCCTTCACGGCAGTGGGCGAGAACGACATCATGACGATCTGGCTGTCGAGCTTGTGCCTCTTGAGTGCCTCGACGAGCTTGCGTTCGATCTCGTTGCGGTAACGGACCGGGTGCTTCGTCTCGATGAAGAGCTGCACGTTCGAGCCCTTGACCAGCTCCAGCAGCTGGTCCAGCACGAGCAGCTCGGCCGGCTGGCCATGACGGTGCCAGCTGCCGTAGTCGTGCTTCTTCAGCTCTTCCAGCGTGAGCGCACTGACCGTGCCACGGGCGTTGGACGTGCGGGTGAGCGTGCGGTCGTGCACACACACGATCTCACCGTCCTTGGAGAGGCGGATGTCGCACTCGAGTCCGTCCGCACCCTCCTTCAAAGCCAGCTCGTAGGCGCCGATGGTGTGCTCGGGACGGTCGGTGGACGCGCCACGGTGCGCGACGATCGATGGCAGCTGCACAACCCCGAACGATAGTTCGTAGGCAACAATTTGAGGCATCAATCAAATGGACGTGGACGAAACGCGGATCGCGACTTACCGTCCCGCCTTGTGACGTTCGACCAGCGTGATCCCGCGTTCATCGCCGACCCGTACCCGGCCTTCGCCGCCCTGCGCGAAGCCGGTGAGGTGCATCACCATGAGCAGATGGGCGTCGCGGTCGCCGTCTCGCACGCCGCCTGTTCCGCCGTGCTGCGGCACCGCTCGCTCGGCCGGATCTGGTCGGACGTGAAGCCGGTGGAGCAGTTCATGGCGTTCAACCTGCTGCACCGCAACTCGCTGCTGGAGAACGAACCGCCCACGCACACCCGCCTGCGCCGACTGGTCGCCGCCGCGTTCGGCCGCGGTCACGTCGAGCGCCTGCGCCCGTGGGTCGCCGACCTGGCCGACCGGCTGGTCGACGAACTGGTCGCGAAGATCGACGACCAGGGCCAGGGCGACCTGCTCGCCCACGTCGCCGCGCCACTTCCGGTCGAGGTGATCGCCGAGCTGCTCGGCGTCCCCGGCCAGGACCGCTACCTGCTGCAGCCGTGGTCGAACGCCATCGTGAAGATGTACGAGTACGGCCTGCCCGCCGAGCAGCAGGAGGCCGCGGAACGCGCCGCTGCGGAGTTCGTCGCCTACCTGCGCGAACTGATCGCGCTGCGCCGCAAGACCCCCGGCTCTGACCTCGTCTCCGACCTGGTCGCCGTCACCGACACCGACGGCGCCAGGCTGACCGAGGACGAACTCGTCGCCACCGCCGTGCTCCTGCTGATGGCGGGCCACGAGGCCACGGTCAACGTCATCGGCAACGGCGTCTACGCCCTGATGTGCCACCGCTCGCAGTGGGAACGCCTCTCGCCCGATCTCATGCCCACGGCTGTCGAGGAGCTCATCCGCTTCGACTCGCCGTTGCAGCTCTTCGAACGCACCGCCACCGAACGCGTCGAGATCGCCGGCCACGTCGTCGAGCCGGGCGAGAAGATCGCCGCGCTGCTCGGTGCGGCCGCGCGCGACCCGCTGGTCTTCGAGAACCCGGACACGCTCGACGTCGGCCGCGAGAAGAACCAGCACCTCGGGTTCGGCATGGGCATCCACTACTGCCTGGGTGCGCCGCTGGCCCGCATCGAGGTGGAGGCGGCGCTGTCCTCGTTGCACCGCAAGCTGCCCGGTGCCGTGCTGGCCGAGGAACCGAACCGGCGCGCGGAGTTCGTGATCCGCGGCCTGCACTCGCTCCCGCTCGGCGCGGAGTAGCTATCGCTTGGGATAGCGCTTGGGGAGCTTGAGACCCCGTTCCTTCATGACGGTGCGCAAGCGGTCCGGGTAGTCGGTGATGATGCCGTCCACGCCGTCGTCGATCAGCTTGTGCATCGTCGCCGGGTCGTTCACCGTCCACGGGATCACCTTCAGCCCGTGGCGCTGAGCGTCAGCGACGAGTTCCTTCGTGGTGAAGGGAACGTAGTTCGGGTCGCCGACCTTGCCGTTCTGCGGATTGCCGTGAACCGGCGACAAAGCCTTGGCGCCGAAGGACTTCACGGCGCGGGCGACGCTGCCGCCGAAGTCGTCCAGGTTCAGTCCACCCGTCCACGGCGAGCCGGGACGCAGGAACTCCGGCTGCGTCAGCGCCACCAACGGGACGCGCGGCTCGACCTCGCGCAGCCGCATCAACGTGCCCCAGTCGAACGACTGGATCGTCACGTTGGGCAGGAAGCCCGAACGCCGGATCTCACGGACTGCGCGCTGCACGAACTGCTCACGCGGTGCGGTCTCGTACGGTGCGGCGGCCTCGACCTTGGTCTCGATGTTGAAGCGGATGCCCCACGCGCGGTGCTTGCGCGCCAGGTCGAACAGCTCGGCGAGCGTGGGCATGCGGGCGCCGGGCGAGAGCTCCTGGTCCGGGTACTGCGACCACCGCGTGCTGCCGCAGTCGAGGGTGCGGACCTGGGCGAACGTCAGGTCCTTCACGTACTTGCCCGCGTAGGGGAACTCGGGATCACCTGCGAACGCAGGCTTGGTGTCGAGGCACTTCGCCGGGTTCGTCCTGCGGTCGTGGGTGATGACCTCACGGCCGTCCCTGGTGATCTGGAGGTCGAGTTCCAGCGTCGTGACGCCGAGTTCGAGCGCCTTGCCGAACGCCTTGACCGTGCTCTCCACCGTGAGACCGATGCCGCCGCGGTGGGCCTGCAGGTCGAAGTCCCTGTGGTGGTTCGCCTCAGCTGCCGACGGTGTGGCCATTGCGATCACCAGAGCCCCGACGAGTGTCCGCATCCACCCAACCTGGCACTCGCGCGGCGTGGCGGGAAGGTCCTGACGTACGAACGTCGCCTGAACAGATTCAGCGGGGCGAGCCGGAGGCGCGGACCGAACGAAGTGGCGGTTCCGGCGCGTCCTTCACCTCGACGACGCGCATCAGCCGGACGGACGCGGCGTCCACCGGCAGCATCAGGGTGGTGATGCGGCGGATGACCAGCGCACCGGCCACCAGCGCGCCGACGAGCACCAGGTTGGCGACCGTGTGCACGAGGATGGCGTCGGCCTGGGACTGGATGCTGTCGCCGACGATCCGCCACAGCCAGGTGATCACGACCATCAGGTACGACGCCGCCCACAGGCCCCACCACCAGAGCAGGAGCTTGGAGGGGCGGGGACGTTCGTCGGCCGGGCGGCGGGCGACGGCGTGCTCGAGCTCGGCCATCACCGAGCCGGGCACGACGAGGTTCACGCCGGGCACCAGGAGACTGAGCAGGGCGGAGCGGCCGGAGCGGGAAGGGCCGTAGCCCACGATGGTGGCGGCGACCTTGCGGGCGCGGTGGACCCACAACGCGCCGAAGAGCAACGCCAGCTGCCAGCCGAACATCAGGATGATCTCGGAGGTCAGGACCATCGCGTCGGAGGTGGCGACGACGTTCGGGGAGAGCGCGCCGTACCGGCTCAGCGCGAGCAGGACGTAGCGCCAGATCTCGGAGCCCGCTGCCCACAGCGCGAGCCCTGCGACGAGCCAGAGGGTGTTCTGCGCGGTCTTGCCCAGCCTGCGCACACCGTCGACCGAGTCGGCCTGCTCGACGGTGCCGGCCACGGCCGTCGGCCAGCGCCACGCCAGCAGCGGGAAGCCCCAGCGCGGCGGGACCGGGTAGTTCGGCGGGCCACCGTAGGACAACCGCTGCGACCGGCGCGAAGGCTGCGGGTACGCACCGGATGGCGGCGTCGCCACCCAGTCCACACGCATCGGCTGCAACGGCTGCACGATCAGATGACCTCGGGTTCCATGCCGTCGACGCCGCCTTCGAGAGGACGGCCGTGAGCGTCCCAGTGCTGCATGCCGCCCTCGACGTTGACGGCCTCCCAGCCGTTCTCGTTGAGGTACTGGGTCACGCGGGCGGAACGGCCACCGGCCCGGCACACGACGTAGAGCTGCACGTCGTTCGGCACCTCGTCGAGCCGGGCACCGATCTCGCTCATGGGGATGTGCAGCGCGCCGGGCGCATGGCCGGCGTCCCACTCGTCCTGCTCGCGCACGTCCAGCAGGACGGCGCCCTCCGGCAGCACGGCGGGAACGTCAGCGATCTCCACGCTTGGAACAGTCACGCCCTAGATGTTGCCATGCCGGAGGTTGCACGGACGTGAACCTCCGGCACGGCACACCCTCAGGCCACCCCCGCGATGGCGGGCCCGAGCCTCGCGAACTGCTCCTCGGTCAACGGCAACGTGGCCCGGCCGGCCCCGAAACGTTCCCAGGAACCCGGCTGCTTCGGGTCAGGGCGCACGTCCGGGCTGCCGTAGTTGCGCAGTTCGACCCGCACGAACAGACCGTCCTTGCGAAACACCTCCAGCACCTGCTTGAGCGACTGGAACGGCTCGTACGGCCGCACGCTGTGCAGCTGCATGACCGTGCCATCGGCGCTGGACAGCCGCCTGGCCGGTTCGCAGTCGCCGGTCGCCCAGAGCATGTCGTCCGCATGAAACTGCGGGGTACCGGCGAACCTGCCGGCGGAGATGCTGATGCTGCCGGTCCCGCCGGAGTCCGTCACGTCGAACTCGATGGCGTCGCGAATGGAGTTGCCCGGCGCGTTGCTGATGGTCATCTCCGGCAACTCCCGCCGCACCACATCGATCAACCCGTCGACGGACTTGGCGGACAGCTCCTCTGTGCCGAGCCCGAACACCTCGATGGGTTCCCTCGAGTTGCACAGCGGAATCTGCAGCACTTGGCGACCGGCGGGCGGAGGCGCGCTCGTCGCCGGCTGCCAGGTGCGGTAGGGCTGCTGGGCCGGTGTGTTGACCCGTGGCCAGCTCAGCGAGTGCTCCACGGTGGCGGGACCGTTCGGCTGGTCCGCCGGCGTGGAGTCCGGGGCGGCGTGGTTCAGCGTCGTGGCACCGATGCCGATGCCGGCGACCACCGCCACCACACCGAGCATCGCGCCCGCGCGCTGGGCGAACACCCGGCGTCGGCCGCGCTTGAGCACGTGGTCCAAGGTTGTCGTGGGAGGCGGGGCGGAGACGTCGAGAGCTCCGCGCAGCTTCTCTTCGATGTTCATCAAGCACACTCCGAGTTGACCGGCTCGCCGTACGCCTCGCGGAGCGTCGCCAAGCCTCTGGCTGTCTGGCTCTTGACGTTGCCCACCGAACAGCCCAGCTCAGCGGCCGTCTGCTCGATGGACAGGTCGTGCACGAACCTCAGCACGAGCGCGGCCCGCTGCTTCGGGGGCACCTGCCGCAACGCCGCGTGCAACCGGGCGTCGGGATCGTCGTAATCACCGTCGACCCCGTGCTCGGGCAGGTCGGCGACCGGGTCCTCGCGACGACGGCGCCTGCTGTCGAGGAACAACCGCGTCACGATGGTGCGGACGTAGCCCACCGCCGTTTCGCGCCTGATGCTCGGCCACTTCGCGTACGCCTTCACGAATGCGTTCTGCGCGAGCTCTTCCGCCTCCGACCAGTCGCCGCACAGCGCGTAGGCCGTACGTCGTGCCCAGTCGAATCTGCTCGTGAAGAACTCCGAGAACTCCTCGTCTCGTCGCACTCCGGTCCCCCAAGCTCGTGCTGTGTACGCGTTCAATACGCGGTCAGCGTCAGCAGGGTTGCACGCACGAAAAACGGGCCGCCCCGCAGGGACGGCCCGTTCTTCGAAGGTGAAGCGGTCAGTGCGCGATGGCCTTCTCGGCGCCCGCACCGGTGAGGGAGCGGACCTCCATCTCGGCCTGCTTGATCGGGTCGGCCTTCTCCTTGGAGAGGATCGTGCCGACGTAGCCGAGCAGGAACGCGACCGGGATCGACACGATGCCGGGGTTCGACAACGGGAAGAGCGCGAAGTCGGCGTTCTTGAACATCGACGTCGGCTGGCCGGAGACCGCGGGCGACAGGACGATCAGGGTGATCGTCACGATCAGACCGCCGTAGATGCTCCACAGCGCGCCCGAGGTGTTGAACCTCTTCCAGAACAGCGAGTAGAGGATCGTCGGCAGGTTGGCGGAGGCCGCGACCGCGAACGCCAGCGCCACGAGGAACGCGATGTTCTGGCCGTTGGCGATGATGCCACCGACGATCGACACGATGCCGATCACGATCGCGGTCAGGCGGGCGACCTTGACCTCGGAGTCCTTGTCCTCCGCCTGGCCCTTCTTGATGATGTTGGCGTAGATGTCGTGCGCGAACGACGCCGACGCCGTGATCGTCAAGCCGGCCACGACCGCGAGGATCGTCGCGAACGCCACCGCCGCGATCAGGCCGAGCAGGATCGGACCACCGAGCTCCAGTGCGAGCAGCGGAGCAGCCGAGTTCGCCTTGCCGGGCGCCGCGTTGATCTTGTCCGGACCGACCAGCGCACCGGCGCCGTAGCCGAGGACCAGCGTGAACAGGTAGAAGATGCCGATCAGCCAAATGGCCCACACGACCGAGCGACGGGCTTCCTTCGCGGTCGGCACGGTGTAGAAGCGCATCAGGATGTGCGGCAGACCCGCGGTGCCGAGCACCAGGGCGAGGGCCAGCGACAGGAAGTCGAGCTTCGTCGTGCCGTTCTTGCCGTACGCGAGCCCGGGGCCGAGCAGCTTCTCGCCGGCCTTCGGCGCGTTGTCGACCGCGGCACCGAGGACGGAGGAGGAGGTTGAAGCCGTACTTGCCGAGCACCCAGAGGGTCATGATGCCCGCACCGGCGATCAGCAGGACCGCCTTGATGATCTGCACCCAGGTGGTGCCCTTCATACCGCCGATGAGGACGTAGGCGATCATCAGGGCGCCGACCACGGCGATGACGAGAGCCTGGCCGCCGGTGCCCGTGATGCCGAGCAGCAGAGCGACGAGACCACCGGCACCGGCCATCTGGGCCAGCAGGTAGAAGAACGAGACGGCCATCGTCGACGTGGCGGCCGCCGCGCGGACCGGACGCTGACGCATCCGGAAGCTCAGCACGTCGCCCATCGTGTACTTGCCGGTGTTGCGCAGCAGTTCGGCGACCAGCAGCAGCGCGATGAGCCACGCCACGAGGAAGCCGATCGAGTACAGGAAGCCGTCGTAGCCGTTGAGGGCGATGGCGCCCGCGATGCCGAGGAACGACGCGGCGGAGAGGTAGTCACCAGCGATCGCGACGCCGTTCTGGGGGCCGGTGAACGCGCGGCCGGCGGCCAGGTAATCGGCAGCGGTCTTCGTGTTGCGGCTCGCCCGGATGACCACGAACAGCGTGACCAGGACGAAGACACCGAAGATGCTGATGTTGAGGATCGGGCTGCCGTTGTTCACTTGCCGTCTCCCTCGATCTCACCGCGGAGCTTCTCCGCCAACGGGTCGAGGTGCTTGTTGGCGTGCCGCACGTACAACGTCGTGATCACGAACGTCGACACGAACTGCAGCAGACCGAAGATCAACCCGACGTTGATGTTGCCGATCACCTTGGTGGACATGAAGCCGTGCGCGTAGTCCGCGAGCAGCACGTACAGCAGGTACCACGCGAGGAACAGCCCGGAGACCGGGAACACGAACTTGCGCAGCCGGTGCTTCAGCTGGGCGAAGTCCTCACTTGCTTGTACGTCGACCCACTTCTGCGCATCGGGGCCCGACTCGCTCGGGGTGTGCTCGACAGTGCTCACAGTCCCCTCCTCGCCGTACTCGTCGTAGGTGCCAGCAACGTGACGTGCACGTAGTGCCTCCAGGTGCGGTCCGTTCTTGGTCAGGAACCGTATGGAGACTTGAGTCACTCAGGTAAGACCCCGTTCGTGCCCATGCGCCCAGCAGTCGGGTGATGCGACGAACGGTCAGTATGCGTAGACGAACAGCACTCTGCGTGACGGGATTCACCGTTCACCGATTCGAGTGACCAATTTTCACCCATTTGAAACGTTGACCACTCACCGTGTCCGACCAGCTCCCCTGCGCTTGTCCTCGTCCATCCTGGCCTTCTCCTCGGCCGTGCCGAAGCGTGCGATGTCGCGGTCGCGGATGAAACCGAGCGGGTCGGGAGCGTGCAGTCGCAGCAGGATCTGGTTGACGTCCGCCGGAGCGCGTCTGCGGGTCGCCTTGCTGACCACGATCATGGTCGTGAACGCGATCGGCACCGTGATCAGCGCTGGTTGGCTGATGACGGCGGGCGCCCAGCGACCGGTGTAGGAGCTGATCACGCTGATCACCTGCGCGGTGATCACCATGCCGCCGCCGCCGACGAGACCGCACACGGCGCCGACCCACGTGAGGCCGCGCCACCAGATTCCGAGCACCAGCAACGGGCAGAACGTCGACGCGGCGAGCGCGAACGACATGGCCACGGTGAGTGACGCATCGGAGCGCGGAAGCAGCAGAGCAAGACCGATCGCGACGAGTCCGGTGAACACGGTCGCCCACCGGAAGTCACGAACCTTGCCCGGCATGATGTCCGTCGAGACCACGCCGGCGACCGACACGACGAGCCCGGACGAGGTCGACAGGAACGCCGCGAACGCACCGGCGGCGACGATCGCGCCGAGGATCTGACCGCCCAGGTTCGGCACCATCGTCTCCGGCAGCATCAGCACCGCGGCGTCGGTCTTCCCGTTCACCAGCAGTTGCGGCAGGTAGAGCCGGGACAGCACCCCGAGCACCGTCGGGAAGATGTAGAAGAGGCCGAGCAGGTAGAGCACGTGCAGCGCGGTCCGGCGGGCCGCCTTGCCGTCCGGGTTGGTGTAGAAGCGGACCAGGACGTGCGGCAGGCCCATCGTGCCGAGGAACGTCGCGAAGATCAGCGAGTACGTCTTGAGCAGGTCGGAGATGCCGCCGGTCTGCGGCCGGATCCAGTCGTGGTTGTTCGTGGGCGAGCCCTCGACCACCGGCACCGGGCTGCCGGCGGCGAACTCCATGACCGTGCCGGGGCTGAGCTCGTAGACACCGCGCCCCCAGAACACCGGCCCGTCCGCGTTCCTGCCGTCGATCTCGCCGTGCACCTTCAACGTGAGCGGCTCGTCGACCCTGACCTTGATCACCTGCTCGGCCACGGTGATCGTCTCGGCCTTGGGGAACCTGACCACGCCCTCGTCGCTGATCGGCTGCGTGCCGCGGTCCGGCGAGGCGAGGAACACCACGAAGAGCACGAACGTCGGCGCGGCGATCGCGAAGAGCTTGCCCCAGTACTGGAAAGCCTGCACCAGCGTGATCGCGCGCATGCCGCCGCCGAGCACGTTGATCACCACGATGACCGTGACGATCAGGCCGCCGAACCACGCGGGCAGGCCGGTGATCGTGGTCAGCGTCAGACCGGCGGACTGCAGTTGCGGCACCAGGTACAGCACGCCGATGCAGACCACGAAGAACGTGCTGAAGTGCCGCACGTTCGCCGACCCGAGCCTGGCCTCCGCGAAGTCGGGCAACGTGTAGGCGCCCGACCTCCTCAGCGGCGCGGCCACGAACAGCAGCAACGCCAGATACCCCGCGGTGAAGCCGATCGGGTACCAGAGCGCGTCGATGCCGTCCTTGAGCACGAGCCCGGCCACACCGAGGAACGACGCGGCGGACAGGTACTCGCCAGAGATCGCGGCGGCGTTGCGGGTGGCGGGGATCGCGCGGCGCGCCACCAGGAAGTCCGGGGTGGTGTTGGCCTTGCGCGACCCGACGTAACCGAGGAGGAACGTCACGAGCGCCATGGCGAGGATGGCGGCAAGGCTCCAGATCGTGGCGTTCACGTCAGCGGTCGACCATGTTCACGAAGTCGCGCTCGTGCCGTTCGGCCTTCCGGCGGAACACCCAGCCGACCCCGTAGAGGATGGGGAAGGGCGCGAGACCGAGCACGAGCCAGGGAATGGGGATGCCGAGGATCTTCAGGTCCCCGATCTGAGGGAACAGGTAGAAGGTGATCGGCAGCAGGCACATTCCGATCAGGACCGCGAACGCGAGCCCGAACGCGGACTTCAGCTGCTGCTTGATGAGGTCGCGCACCAGCTTCTCGCCGACGCTGGTCTGCTCCTCAAGCTCGATGATCGTGCGCAGTGCCTTGCCACGCGACTTCGTGGAGTCCGCGAGCACGACCCTGCGCCTGCGTGGTTTGCGGGCCTGCTCACCGAGCCAGGCCTCGCGGGCGGCCTGCTCGGGCTTTCCCGCGTCGTGCCTGCTCACCAGCCGCTCTTCGGCGGTCGCACGATCCGTTCCTTGAGCTCCTTGGTGTGCCGGCGGCTGACCGGGAGCTCCTTGGCGCCCTCACCGGTGCCGATGACCACCGCGTAGCCGTTCGCCGTCATCCGCAGCTCGCTGACCAACGGCAGCGCGACCAGGTACGACCGGTGGATGCGCACGAACCCCGCGTTGGCCCAGCGTTCCTCCAGCTGCGCGAGCGGGATGCGCACCAGATGGCTGCCGTCCTGGGTGTGCAGGCGGGCGTAGTCACCCTGCGCCTCGACGTACCGCACAGATGCCCGCGGCACGAGCTTGATGGTGCCGCCGAGTTCGACGGGGATGACCTCGTCGTCGCTCTGATCGGCAGCGGTCGCGGGCGAGACCGGGGTCGGCGCCTGCGGTGCCGACGTGCGGCCCACGCGGTCCGCGACCCGGGAGATGGCCTTGAGGACGCGCTCTTCGTTGATCGGCTTGTTGATGAAGTCGAGCGCGCCGACGTCGAACGCCGTGACGAGCGCGTCGCGTTCCTCCACACCCGTCACGAAGACGAGGGCGGGCGGATACCTGAACGCGCTGAGCACCCGCGCGAGATCCATGCCCGAAAGCCCGGGCATGTTGATGTCGGCGAACACCGCGTCGACCGGCGGCAGGCCGGCCTTGGTCCTCGCCATGACCTCCTGCTCGTAGTCGCCCCTCAGGATGCGCAGTGCCTCGGCGGCGTCGAAAGCCGTGAGGACGCGCCGGATGTGGGGGCTGCTCTCGAGCAGGTACTTGATCTCGCTCAGGCCAGGAGCCTCGTCATCGACTGCGAGGACGAGGAGACCGGCGTTGTCTTGGGTACTCACTGTGTCGGGCATCTTGCCCATCAATGTGCGATCATGTCTACGTCATGCGTTGACTCGACACGCCCGGTGAAACCGAACTGATGCTCACAGCCCGAATCGGGACCAGCGAGCACGTTCCTCGAGGCTCGCGAGCACCTGCGTCACGAGATCGCCCGATCGGGTGGACGCGCCGGTCAGTCCGAGCTTGGCCAACAACGGCTTGCGTGGCTCGGCGACGGTCAGCTCGGCATCGGGAAAGCGCTTGGCGAGGACGCTCCGGATGGTGCCGATGCCGTCGACCAGACCGAGTTCCACGGCCTTGCTGCCGGTCCACACCTCACCGGCGAACAGCTCGTCGTCGGTCGCCTTGAGCTTGTTGTTCCTGCGCTCCTTGACCCACGCCTTGAACTGGTCGTGCAGATCGGCGTGCAGCCCCTTGAGCCACTCGACGTCCTCGGGCTTCTCGGCCTGGAACGGGTCGAGCCGCACCTTGTTCTCACCGGCGGTGTAGACGCGGCGCTCGACACCGGCCTTGTCCAGCAGCCCGTTGAGCCCGAAGCCCGCGCTGACGACGCCGATGGACCCCACGAGGCTCGTGCCGTGCGCGTAGATCTCGTCGCCGGCGCACGCCAGCCAGTAGCCGCCGCTCGCCGCCACGTCCTCGCAGAACGCGAGCACCGGCACGTGCTTCTTGTTGGCGAGCTCGCGAATCCGCTCGGCGATGAGAGCGGACTGCGTCGGCGCACCACCGGGCGAGTTGATGAGCAGTGCCACGGCGATCAGGCGCTCGTTGTCGAACGCGCGGTTGATCGCCGTCTCGACGTTCTGGAGGCTGATCGTGTTGCGCGCGACCGGCGAGGACTGCGGGGTGATCACCCCGTGCAACCGCACCGCAGCGACGACCGGTGGCCGCTCACCCCGGTCCATGACCCTCGGGAGACGGGCCGCGATCTTGTCCGTGACGCTCATGTACTCGACAGTACGTGCGTTTCGCGGCCACGCGGGAGCCCAACTGCGCTGTCGGTTGCTCCCGCGTGACGTTGAACACGTGTTGTCCGGTTAGCATCGGGGGGTGACGTTCAACCCCATCCGCTGGCTCGAACGGTACGTCGAGTGGTGGGACGACCGGGGCAGGCAGAACGCCGCCGGGCCGACGCCGATGCACATCTACTGGATGTGGGTGAGCTGGAGCGTGTGCGCCGTCGTGCTGATCACGACTCTGGCGGTTGCAGCACGCTGACCTGCGGTGCCGTGGTGCTTCAGCTCAGCACTTGCAGCTGTTGTAACCCTTCGCGGTGCACTTGATGCAGACGCGGACGCGCTCGGGTGCTTGTTGTTCGTGCAATGGATGATGCCCTTAACTCGCGGCCGGCCTCGACCCTTGGAAGTGCCGGCTGTTCATTGGTCAACACCACAATCGGCAGGTTCGACCGTCGGGTTGAGGATGGTTGACCGCTCAACTTTGACGAAAGCCCTCAGCGCCCGCCGTTGGACCTCCACGCGAGGTCAGCCGGACAGCGTCGTCGCTGAGTCAGGCCTGAGTCAGGCGCGGATCGCCGGCTGCTCGTTCGTCATCGGCTCGTCGGTGAGCTGCGACCCCAGGTTCAGGTTCGGCAGCACGTTCCGCGCGAACTTCGGCACCTTCAGGATCACCTTGGTACCCGCGTTGGGCGCCGTCTCCACGACCAATGCGTACTCGGCGCCGAACACCGTCCGCATCCGGTCGTTGATGTTGCCGATGCCGACGTGCGCGCCCGTCTGGTGGGCGTCCTTGATGTCGTCGAGCCGGTCCGGGTCCATGCCGACGCCGTCGTCCTCGACACTGATCAGCGCCTCGTTGCCGTTGTCCTCAGCGGTGATCGTCAGCATGCCGCCGCCGGGCTTCTTGGCCAGGCCGTGCCGGACCGCGTTCTCGACCAGGGGCTGGAGCACCAGGAACGGGAGGACGACCTGCAGGACCTCGGGGGCGATCCGCAGCCGGACGTTCAGGCGGGAGCCGTAGCGGGCCTGTTCGATGGTCAGGTAGCGGTGGATGTTCGTCAGCTCGTCGGCCAGCGTCGTGAACAGGCCGTCGGTGCGGAACGAGTCGCGCGTGAACTCGGCGAACTCCTGCAGCAGCTCGCGGGCGTGCGAGGGGTCCGTGCGGATGAGCGACGAGATCGTGTTCAGGGCGTTGTAGACGAAGTGCGGCGAGATCTGGGCTCGCAGGGCCTTCACCTCGGCCTGGGCGAGGGCCTGCCGTTGCTTCTGGACCACCTCGAGCTCGAGCTGCGTCGAGACGAAGCGGGCGGTTTCCTCGGCCATGCGGATCTGGCGCTTCGAGGCAACACCCGAGACGACGATCAGGGTGCCGGCCACGTCGCCCTCGACAACCAGCGGAACTACAACAACGCTGTGCAGGGAGCACGGGCCCTGCAGCTCGCAGCCGAGTTTGCGGTGGTCGACGTGTTCCTTGTGGCAGTTGTTGATGGCACGGGCGACCGTGTCGCGGAGGTACTCGTAGTGGTCGTTCGCGCCGCCGTCCCACGACAGGACAGTGCCCTCTTCGTCGGTGATGGCGACCGCGACGCACCGCAGCATCTCGCGCAGGTGCGGGGTGGCCTTGTCGGCGGCCTCCTGGGTCAAGCCCGCGCGAAGGTCGCTCGACGCCTTGGACATGCGGTCGAGCATGTCCATCACAGCATCCTCGACGGAGGTGCTGACTCGTCGAGCGCGGCACAGCATCACGAAGAGGCCCAGCACGGCCAGGGTCGCGATGACACCGAGCACGGCGCGCTCGGTCAACAGGTCGCCCACAGGGCACATGCTGTGCTGTGGGGCGCCCCGATAGCAAGAGGCGCGCCCGGCGTACCCCCGTACGGTCCACCGATCCGGGTAGACATCCGATGATTTTGGGGAGAGGGTGTGCGCGTGAAAGTGGCCCTGTTCGCAACCTGCCTGACCGACACGTTCTTCCCGTCGACGGCGCGTGCCGTGGTGCGCCTGCTGGAGCGGCTCGGCTGTTCGGTGGAGTTCCCGCTCGATCAGACGTGCTGCGGGCAGATGCACTTCAACACCGGCTACCGGGACCACGCGAAGCCTCTGGCGCGCAAGTACACCGACGTGTTCAAGGGTTACGACTTCGTGGTTGCGCCGTCCGGGTCATGCGCGGGCATGGTGCGGGAGATCCATCCCACGCTGGGTGAGTCTCCGCCGCGGACGTTCGAGCTCGCGGAGTTCCTCGTGGACGTGCTCGGCGTGACGGACGTGGGGGCGTGGTTCCCCCACCGGGTCACCTATCACCCCACCTGTCACTCGCTGCGCATGCTGGGCGTCGGCGACAAGCCGATGGCGCTGCTCAGGGCGGTCAAGGGACTCGATCTGGTGGAGTTGCCGGACTCGACGCAGTGCTGCGGCTTCGGCGGCACGTTCGCGATCAAGAACACCGAGACGTCCACGGCGATGCTCGCCGACAAGATGCGCTGCGTGCTCGACACCGGTGCCGAGGTGCTGAGCGCCGGTGACAACTCCTGCCTCATGCACATCGGTGGTGGCCTGTCACGGCTGCGCGCGGGCGTCCGGCCGGTGCACCTGGCGGAGATCCTGGCTTCGACGGAGGAGGACCCGTGGCGCGCAACCCCGTGACGTGGCTCGGCAGCCCGACGTTCCCCAAGGCCGCGCACAAAGCGCTCGCCGACACCCAGCTGCGGCAGAACCTCCGCAAGGCGACCGGGACCATCCGGGCAAGACGAGCCGCGGCCGTCATCGAGATGAACGACTGGGAGCAGCTCCGCGTCGCCGGCGAGCAGATCAAGGACGACGTGCTGGCGCGCCTCGACACGCTGCTCGTCCAGCTCGAGGAGTCGGTCACGGCGAGAGGCGGTGTCGTCCACTGGGCACGGGACGCCGCCGAGGCGAACCAGATCGTGCTCGACCTCTGTCGCGAGGAGAACGCGAACGAGGTCGTCAAGGTCAAGTCCATGGCGACGGCAGAGATCGGGCTCAACGAAGCCCTCGAAGCCGGTGGCGTCCACGCGATCGAAACCGACCTGGCCGAGCTGATCGTGCAGCTCGGCGACGACCGGCCGTCGCACATCCTGGTGCCCGCGATCCACCGCAACCGCTCGGAGATCCGCGAAATCTTCCAGCGCCGCATGGGGGTCGAGGTGTCGGACGAGCCCGCGGACCTCGCCGAGGCGGCACGGGTCTACCTGCGCCAGAAGTTCCTCACCACCAAGGTCGCGGTGTCCGGCGCGAACTTCGCCGTCGCCGACACCGGGTCGATCGTGGTGCTGGAGTCCGAGGGCAACGGCCGGATGTGCCTGACGCTGCCGGAAACCCTGATCACCGTGATGGGCATCGAGAAGCTCGTGCCGACGTGGCAGGACCTGGAGGTCTTCCTCCAGCTGTTGCCCCGGTCGTCCACCGCGGAACGGATGAACCCGTACACGAGCGTGTGGACCGGCGTGACGCCCGGCGACGGCCCGCAGAAGTTCCACCTGGTGCTGATCGACAACGGCCGCACCGCGACGCTCGAGGATTCCATCGGGCGCCAAGCACTCAGGTGCATCCGGTGTTCGGCGTGCCTCAACGTCTGCCCGGTCTACGAACGCACCGGCGGCCAGTCGTACGGCTCGGTCTACCCCGGTCCCATCGGAGCGATCCTGACGCCGCAACTGGTCGGGGACATGCACGACCCGCAGGCGGCGTCACTCCCTTACGCCTCTTCACTTTGCGGCGCGTGCTTCGAGGTCTGCCCGGTGCGGATCGACATCCCGTCGGTCCTCACGCACCTGCGCGCGGAAGTCGTCGAAGCGAAGGGCCGCACGGCGGAGTCCATCGCGATGGCGGCCGCCGCGTGGATGTTCAGGGAGGCCTCGCGCTACGAGAAGGCGCAGAAAGCCGGTGCTCTCGCCAGGTTCCTGGCCAGGGACGGGCGGATCACGTCGTTGCCCTGGCCGGGTTCGAAGTGGACGTCCTCACGCGACGTACCCGCACCTCCGGCCGAGTCGTTCCGCTCCTGGTGGAGGAAGAACCGTGGCTAGCGCACGCGAAGAGATCCTGGCGCGCATCAGGAACGCGAAGGTCCCGGCGGCCCCGCAGGTCGTCCGCGGCTACAACCGCAAGGGGCCCGGCGGCGTCGAGATGTTCGCCGAACGGGTCGCCGACTACCGCGCGATCGTGCACACCGTGTCCAGCGTGCCCGAGGCGCTGGCGCCGCTCAAAGGCAAGCGGATCGTTGCGCCGCAAGGTGTTCCGCAAGAGTGGCTGATCGACGGCGTCACGTGGCTGCACGAGCCGTTGTCGATCGAGGACCTGGACCGGGCGGACGGCGTGCTGACCGGGTGCGCGGTGGCGATCGCCGACACCGGCACGATCGTCCTCGACGGCGGGGAGGCGCAGGGCAGGAGGGCACTCACCCTTCTCCCCGACTACCACCTGTGCGTGGTGCGCGCGGACCAGATCGCCGCGTCGGTGCCGGAAGCTCTGGAACGGCTGGAGTCCACGCGGCCGTTGACGTTCATCAGCGGTCCGTCCGCGACGAGCGACATCGAGCTCAATCGGGTGGAGGGTGTCCACGGCCCCCGCACCCTGGAAGTGCTGATCGTCACTTGAGCAGGCGGGACAACCGGCGGTCGGCCAACGGCTTACCGCCGGTCTGGCAAGTGGGGCAGTACTGGAACGCCTTGTCCGCGAACGACACCTCACGAACCGTGTCGCCGCAGACGGGACACGGCAGCCCGGTGCGCGCATGCACCCGCAGGCCCGACCGCTTCTCACCCTTGAGCCGCGCGGCGTCCTGACCGACGGACCGCGCCACGGCGTCGGTCAACGTGCTGATCATGGCCTCGTGCAGGCGGTCGAGCTGCTCGGAGTTGAGCTTCCCCGCCGTCGCGTACGGCGACAACCGGGCCATGTGCATGATCTCGTCCGAGTAGGCGTTGCCGATGCCCGCGATCAGGCTTTGCTCCGTCAGCGCCGTCTTCAGCCGCTCGGTGCGCTTGTCCAGCAGGTCTTCCAGCTGCGTTCGGGTGATCCCCAGCGCATCGGGGCCCAGCCTGGCGACGCTCGCGATGGTCTTCGGGTCGCGCACGATCCACGCCGCGAGCCCCTTTTTCGTACCGGCTTCCGTCAGGTCGAACCCAGGCCCCTGCCCCGGCGGCCCGAGGTGCACGCGCAACGCCAGCGGACCGCGGCCCTGCTTCGGCGGCGGCGCGGACATGGTGTCGGCCCAGCGCAGCCACCCGGCTCTGGCGAGGTGAACGACCAGGTGGAGGCCGTCGGCAACTTCCAGATCGAGGTGCTTGCCGTGCCGGTGCGCGGCCACGACCTCCTGGCCGTGCAGCGCCGTCCACGGCGGGTCGAACGTCTTGAGCACCTGCAGTGACGCCACGTCGACGCGGTGCACGGTTCGGCCCACCGCGTTCTCACGCAGGTGGTGGACCAGTGCTTCTACCTCGGGTAGCTCGGGCACCGGTCCAGTGTCGCATCAGTCGACGGGTTGCAGCGGGCCCTCGACGTCGGGCAGCGAGTGCATCTCGATCGTGCGGGCGACCCGCGCGGCCTCCTGGCGCACCGCGAGCGGGCCCCTGACCTGGCCGATCCACCGCTCGGGTGGCAGCTCGTCGGCGGTGGCCTTGCTCTCCGCGACCAGCGTGTGCGGCCGGCGCAGCGCCCAGCGGACCGGGAAGAACGCGAACAGCAAGACCAGCGCGAGGATGAGCCACGCGGGCACGACCACCTGCTCCGGTGTCCACGCGATCAGCACGACGGTCATGACGACCAGCATCCCGGCCATCATGATGCCCGGCAGGGCGCCACCGCTGACGTCGTGCTCGAAGTCGTCGGATTCCACCGGGTTGCGCCACTCGATCCGGCTGTGGACCGTCCACATCCGCCCGTCGGCACCGCGCACCAGCCGCGTCATGTACCCGTCTCCCACGCTCGGTCGGTCTTGGTCAAACCGTACCTGGCGCGAGGCGAGCCTTGTGGGTGAACTCAGCCGTCCTTGATCGTCACCGTCAGTTCTCGACGGCCGGCCTCGGGTAGAGCGTGATCGTCGTGGTCGTGGTTTGCGGCGGCGGTGGCGGCGGACACGGGTCAGAGGGCTCCTCTGACGTCGAGGGCGCCGAGTTCAGCGACTTCACGTCCCGCGAGGTGGTGACGACCGCGTTGCTCACCTCTGAAGAGACGGACGACGACCCGGTGACCGGCAACGCCCGCTCGACCGGCGGCTCCCGGCGCTGCTCGCTGGCCGGCGGCGGCGCGTAGGAGGTCGTCTTGCGCACGGTCTCCTGATGGCGCTGTCCGGCACCGGGGTTGACCACGTTCTCGCGCACCTTCTCCGGCTGCTGAGCCTGCTGCGGCGGTGGCGCGACCACGAGCTCCTTGCTGTGCCCTGAGCTGGCAGAACCCGACGTGATCATGGCGATCACCGGCTTCTGGTCCGGCTGCAGCACCGCGACGCCCGGCCCGCCGTCGAACACCGCGGCCATCGTCCCGAACAGGCCGATGGTCGCCACGCTCGCGGCGGCGAAGGCCATCTTCGCCTTGCTGATCAGCATGTTCCCGGCGAACGCGAGGCCGAGCGTGGACGGCACGATCAGGAACGCCGCGTTGGCGCGCAGCGTCGCGCAGACCTCGTTCAGCTCGGTGTGGAGCTGTGCGCAGGACGAACAGGTGTCCAGGTGGGCGCGGATCCGGCGTTCCTCGACGCCCTGGACCCCACCCGCGGTGTAGGTACCGAGCTTCGACCGGATCGCCGCACACGACGAACGTCCGTCGTCAGCGGCGAGGTGCGCCTGCAGATACGCCGCACGCAGTCCCTCACGCGCGCGGCGGGCCAACGCCGACATGGCGTTGGGCGAGAGTCCGAAGTGCGGTGCCACGGTGGCTGGGCGCTCGCCCTCCACCTCGACGCGCCACAGCACGACCCGCCAGCGTTCCGGCAGGCTGGAGAAGGCTCTGGTGATCAGGTTGTGCTCGGCCCGGCGGTTCGCGTTGTCGCCCACGGGCTCGACGCGACGACCGAGCTCCTCGTCCTCGACAGGGACGTCACGCCGCCTGCCGCTCCACTCCCACGCCACGCGGCGAGCCACGGTCAGCAGGTAGGTGCGGACGTGGTCCGTGGGACCGCTGCCGCGCCTGATCGCCTGCAGCATCCGGAAGAACGCCTCTGCGGTGAGATCGTCGGCTTCGGCCGCCTCGCGGACGTGCCTGAGTGAGAAACGGCGGATCGCGTCCGCGTGCCGGGAGAACAGTTCGCCGTAGGCCGAGTCGTCTCCCTCGCGCACCCTGGCGAGCAGGTCCCGGTCGACCTCGTTCTCGTCGACCATCACGGGTTCAACATGCCACAAGGGGCCAGAACTGCTCCTGGTCGAGAACAGGTCGATATACAAGACCATCCGTTCGTAGTGGGCTGATCAGCGCAACGCATTCGGTGACGAGACGGTCACATGTGGGCGTCGGGCCGTCGGACGAAGAAGATCCAGCGACTATCGTCACGGCCGTGGTGGATTGGCGGGAACGGGCTTCGGCACTCGTGCCGGAACTTCGTGCTGTCGCCGAGACCGAGGAGTGGTCCTGCCACGTCTTCTTCTCCGAGCTGTCTCAGTTGGCGATGGAAGCGCACCGCGAGCAGGACGACGACGTGCTGCGCCGCGCGTACGGGTTCGCACACTGGTGCTTCCACCAGCCGGAGCAGTTCCTGGAGAACGCCGCGTTGATCAGCTTCTACGAGCACGTGTTCGACGACTGGGATCTGCGCGAGGAGGTCGCGGCCTGGTTGCCGTGCGACGTGCTGCCCAAGGTCAGGGCGCTGTGGGAGTGGCGGTGGCCCAAGGAGCAGTTGGACGAGGTAGATCAGCTGCTGGCCGGTTTGCAGCCCCCCGGTCGAGATGCCGTTTGAGGCTGTTGTATAGTTGCTCCCGTAAGACGGTGCGGATGTAGCGCAGTTGGTAGCGCATCACCTTGCCAAGGTGAGGGTCGCGAGTTCGAGTCTCGTCATCCGCTCGCTGAAAGGCCGGAACCCAGTCGGGTTCCGGCCTTTTTCGTTCGGCAGACCGCGCCGGATCACAAGAGTTGCGTCAGCTGCCGGTCGACGCCCGGCCGCGCGCTGCGCCCGTCTCGGCCCGTGGTCCCGGGGTGATCGCCAGGCCCGCACGTGGAAAGGTGGTCATGTCCGCTCGGATCAACCGTTCGAGCTCGTGCGAGAAGGACTTGGAGACCATGGCAGTCACCCAATCGGCAAGCGCGCACTGGGAAGGCTCTCTCATCGAGGGCAAGGGCAACGTCAACCTCGACACGTCGAAGAGCGGCAGCTACGACATCGACTGGAAGGCGCGCGCCGAGGAGGCCGGTGCCAAGACCAGCCCCGAGGAGCTCATCGCGGCGGCGCACTCGTCGTGCTACTCGATGGCGCTCTCCCACGGCCTCACCGGCGCGGGTACGCCGCCCACCTCGATCGACACCAACGCCAAGGTGACGTTCGTGGCCGGTCAGGGCATCACGGCGATCCACCTGACCGTGCGCGCCAACGTACCCGGTCTCACGCAGGAGGCCTTCGTCGAGGCCGCCGAGGGCGCCAAGAAGAACTGCCCAGTGTCGAAGGCGCTCGCGGCCGTCGAGAACATCACGCTGGACGCCGCCCTGGTCTGAACCTCAACGCCGCGGGCCCGTGACTGATCAGGTGCCTGCGGTAACGCACGCCGCCGGGCTGCTCGGCCACCTCGGACGAACGGTCGAGCAGCTCTTCGGCGACGATCCGGCCTTCCAGCCGCGCGAGCTGGGCGCCGAGGCAGTGGTGTGGCCCGTACCCGAAGCCCAGGTGCGGGGGCACGGACGGCCTGCCGGGGTCGAAGTCCTCGGTGAACACGCGCGGGTCGCGGTTGCCGGCGGCGTAGTCGAGGAACAGGTGCTCGCCCTCGGCGATCTTCACGCCGGCCATGGTCACAGGACATGTCGCCGTGCGGAAGAAGCCGATGAACGGCGCGTCGAGCCGCACCACCTCCTCCACCACGCCTCCTAATCGGCGTTCGCGGCGGTCGAGGCGCAGCAGCATGCTGGACAGCAGGTTCGTGGTCGAGTCGGTACCGGCCACCACGACCGCCAGGCACAGCGACAGTCGTTCCTGTTCGGACAGCTGGCCGCCCTTGAACGTGTTCGAGCGCCCGAAGTAGGCGCAGAACTCGTTCATGGCGGCGAAGTACGACCCGAGGACCCGCTCGCTCACCTCCTCGCCGCTGGTCAGCTCCAGCACCGGCGCCACGAACTCGCGGAACAGCGGGAAGTCCTTCTCCGGCACGCCGAGCACGTCACCGACGACGCCCAGCGCGAACGGCGCGGCGAACTCGCTCACGAAGTCGGCCTCCTCCGGCAGTTCGCCGAGCTGGGCCCGTGCCCGTTCACGAATTGTGTCAGCCATTCGGCGCACGGCCGATGGGGTGAATTTCTGGTTCGCCGCCGCACGAATTCGGGCGTGCCTGGAACCGTCCGACGCGTTCAGCGACGACATCAATTCCAGCAATCGCCGCTGCTCCGGCGGGAGCAGTACCGCAACGGCCGCTACCTGCGGACCTGTCATGTTCCGGGAGGAGAACGTCACCGGATCAGCCAGTACTGCGCGCAGATCCGCATATGCGGTCACCCGCTGGGCGTTGATTCTCGGGTCGAATTCCATTGCGATATCTTGGCGCGGTTCCAGCCTTTGTCGGGGGCTGACGACAGGACCAACAACGTGATCATCCGGCTGCTCGGACCGCTCGAACTCACCGGTCCGAACGGAGCAGTCCAGCTCAGCAGCGCGGGACAGCGGACCCTCGTGGCCCGGCTCGCCCTCAATCCCGGGGAGACGGTGCCAAGGACCGCGCTCATGGACGTGCTCTGGTCGGACGAGGCACCAGCGAGCGCCACGAAGACCCTCCACAGCCTCTTGGCGCGCCTGCGCAACCAGATCCGGGACGCGGGGCTCGGTGAGCTGATCACGACCAGCGAACCCGGCTACGTGCTGAACGCGTCCGCCGACACCGTCGACGTGGCGCGGTTCGAGGCGCTCGTCGCAGCAGCATGGGAGAGCGACGACCCTGTGCAGTCCGCACGGCTGTTGCGTGAAGCGCTCGCGTTGTGGACGGGTGATCCGCTGGCGGACTGCCGGCCGGGCGAGTGGACGCGGCAGGAGTCGGCGCGGCTCGTCGAGCTGCGGATGAACGCGACCGAGCACCTGATGGAGTCCTCGCTGGCGCTCGGGGAGCACGCCGCGGTGGCGCCGCTGGTGAGCTCGCTGGTCGAGCAGCACCCGTTCCGCGAACGGCTGTGGGAGCAGCTGATCATTGCGCTCTACCGGTGCGGGTGGCAGGCGGAGGCGCTGGCCGCGTTCCACCGGGCGCGCAGCGTGCTGGTCGACGAGGCCGGCACGCGGCTGCTCGATCTCGAGCAGGCGATGCTGACCTCCGATCCACGGCTCGACCTGCCCGAACGCGTCCCGGTGCTGGTGCGCGGGAACCTGCCGGCCGACCGGTCGAGCTTCGTGGCACGGCAAGAGACCGAGCACGTCGCGGACCTGATCAAGCAACACCGGCTGGTCACGCTGATCGGTGTCGGAGGGGTGGGCAAGACCCGGCTCGCGGTGCACGTGGCGCGGGGAGAGCAGCCACCGGACGGGGTGTGGCTGGTCGAACTGGCGGCGTTGCGCGATCGGGCGCTGGTCCCGCACGCGGTGGCCGAGGCGCTGGGCGTGGTCGACCAGACGGGGCGCGGGCAGCTGACCGTGCTCACCGAGTTCCTGGCCGACCGGGACGCGTTGCTGGTGCTGGACAACTGCGAGCACGTCGTGGACCACTGCGCGGTTCTGGTCGACACGCTGCTGCGGGTGGCGCCTCGGTTGCGTGTCATCGCCACGTCCCGGCGCGCGCTGCGGGTCTACGGCGAGCAGGTGCTGTCCGTGGCGCCGTTGTCCGTGCCGTATCCGGCCGCGACGCTGTTCGCCCAGCGCGCCAACGCCGCGGTGCCTGGCACGTTCGTCATCACGGGGGCGAACGAGCAGGCGGTCGCGGACCTGTGCCGGCGCCTGGACGGCATCCCGCTGGCCATCGAGATGGCCGCGTTGCGGGTGCGCACCCAGACGCCGGCACAGCTGCTGGAACGGCTGGACGACCGGCTCAATGTGCTGACGGACAACGGGCGAACCACTTTGCCGCAGCACCAGACCCTGCTCGCGACCATGGAGTGGAGCTTCGACCTCTGCTCGCCGCGCGAACAGCTGTTGTGGGCGCGCGCGTCGGTCTTCGCCGGCAGCTTCGACCTGGCCGCGGCGGAGGCGGTGTGCTCGGACGACACGCTGACCGCGGACTTCATGTTCGACGCGATCGACGGTTTGGTCGACAAGTCCGTGCTGCAGCGCGAAGAGCACGCGGGTGCGGCGCGCTATCGGTTGCTGGAGACCATGCGCCAGCACGGGCAGACGCGGTTGCGCGCGACCGATGAGGAGTCACGGCTGCGCTTGCGGCATCGCAACTGGTACGCGGGCATCGCCGAGCAGGGCGAGCGTGCCTGGTTCACGCCGCGGCAGGCCGCGACCATCGGGGCGATGACGACCGAGCGCGGCAACATCCGTGCCGCGCTGGAGTACTCGCTGACGACACCGGGCGAGGCCGACGCGGGACTGCGGCTGGCGGCGACGCTGTGGTTCTACTGGGTCGGCTGCGGGCGGCTCGCAGAGGGACGGTACTGGCTGAACCGGGCGCTGTCGCTGGAGGCCGAACCGTCACGGGCGCGTTGCAAGGCGTTGTGGGTCGCGGGGTACGTGGCGACCTTGCACGGCAACACGTCCGCGGTGCCGGCGCTGCTGGCGTCGTGCCGCGCGGAGGCCGCTCTGCTGGACGACGCGGACGCGGACGTCTACGCGACCTGTGTGCAGGGTGCGGCGACGGTGTTCGACGACGATCTGCCGCTGGGCGCGTCGTTGCTGGCAGAGGCCGACCGGCGGCACTCAGAGCTGGGGCACCTGGACAGCAACGTGATCATGGCGCGGGTGGCGTTGGCGATCACCGCGGCGTTCGGCGGTGAGCTCGACCGGGCGGCTGCTCTGTGCACCGAGGCTCGGTCAGTGTGTGAGGAGAACGGCGAGCTGTGGGCGCGCGCGTACGCGTTGTACGTGCTGGCCTTCGTCGCAATGAGACGGGGTGACGTCGTCGAGGCCCGTGAGCTGGCTACTTCTTCGTTGCGCATCAAGGAGAAGTTCAACGACTTGCTGGGGATCGCGGTGTCGGTGGAGCTGCTGGCGCTGATCTCGGTCGTCACCGGGTCTGCCGCGCACGCGGCGTTGCTGCTGGGCGGGGCCGACCGGGTGTGGCAGTCGGTCGGCCTGCCGCTGTTCGGATCGGCCGGCTTCGCGGCGTCCCACGACCAGTGCGTGGCGTTGTGCCTGCAGGCGTTGGGTGACGAGGCTTATGCCGCCGAGTTCGCGCAAGGTTCGGCGATGACCGTGGCTGCCGTGGTCGCGGCAGCGCAGAAGGAAGTCGCGCGATCGTGACGCGCTGAAGATCGGTGGTCACGGCACCAGGTCTTCCCCCGGCGTGGACCATGGGCGCGTGAACCGCGACAGAACGCTCGCGCACCTGAGCGACGACGCCTGGCTGAGACCGGACTCGTCGTCGACCCAGCTGTACCGCGACCTGTGCGAGTTGCGCGACCTGCCGGTGCGCGAACTGACACCGACCTCGCTGTACCTGCTGGTGACGCACCAGGTGGGCCTGGACGTGACCGCACTGCTGGCGCTGGAACACGTCGAGTCGGACCCGCTGCGCTCGTTCGCGCTCTACCCCGGCGACCTGCTCGCAGCTCTACTGAGAGTTGACCACTCCTTCTGGGCCGATCACCCGGAGTTGCTGACCAGGATGACGGTCCTGCTGGACCGGCTGCGCACGTTGCCGGAGGGCGACTGGCAGCTCCTGGTGTCCGCGGCCGAGCAGTTTCCCGGTTAGGCGCGCGTTAGGCGTCTCTTTGCCGCCCGGTGAGTTGCTGGTGCCATGGCAAAGACTCTCGCGGCCGCCGGCCTCACGCTGGCCTCCCTCGCCGCTACTGCAGTGTTCTTCTCGCCCGTGGCCTCGGCCGAGACGTGCAAGGCCTCCTACTACACCGGTGGCGGCACGACGGCCAGCGGCGAGCGCTTCGACCCCAACAAGCTCACCGGCGCGCACAAGACGCTGCCGTTCGGCACGAAGGTCAAGGTCAAGAACCGCTCCAACGGAAAGACCGTCACCGTGCGGATCAACGACCGCGGTCCGTTCATCGCCGGACGCTGCGTCGACCTGACCCCGAAGGCCTTCAAGGCCATCGCACCGTTGTCACAGGGCGTGGTCGGCGTGACGGTTAACAAGGTTTAGTTGAGTAGAAAACGATCGTTCTGCTTGACCCGATCGAGTGAACGAGATAGGCAATCCGGGTGTTGGCGGCGATGAGCGGGCCGGGTCGGCTCGCAACCGGGGCGCTCCTTGGTGCGGTCGCCGCCGCGTTTTACGTGCTAGCACCGCATGTCGGATCGCTCGCCTCGGGCGATCCGACATTGCCGGACGGCGACAGACCGGCGCGTGTCTCGCTGATCAACACGCCTTCTCTGCTGCCCACGCCAACTGAGACGCCATCACTGACAGTGTCGTCCGCACCGTCGTCGTCCGCACCGTCTTCTTCTTCCAAGACAACGACTACGACCACCACCACGACGACCGCCGCGGTCACGACGACAACGACTCAGGCGCCGCCCCCCGCCCCCACGACGACCACGCGGCCGCGGCCCACCACCACGACGACCACGACCACGCGGCCGTGTGGACTCATCTTCTGCTGATGTGTCGCTAGTGGACTGCCGTTACGCGTGCAGGCCCACCGGGCAGGAGACACCGGTACCACCGAGACCGCAGTAGCCGTACGGGTTCTTCGCGTCCGACAGGTACTGCTGGTGGTAGTCCTCGGCGTAATAGAACTCGCCGACCGGCACGATCTCCGTGGTGATCTGCCCGTATCCAGCCGCGGTCAACGCCCCCTGATAGACGTCGCGAGAAGCGACAACCGTGACCCGCTGGCCCTCGTCCGCGTACAGCACCATCGACCGGTATTGAGAGCCGATGTCCGCCCCCTGCCGCATGCCCTGCGTCGGGTCGTGCCCGTGCCAGAAGACGCGCAGCAGGTCCTGAAAGGGCAGTTCGGACGGGTCGAACACGACGAGGACGACCTCGGCGTGCCCCGTCCGTCCAGAACAGACCTCTTCGTAGGTGGGGTTGGGGGTGTGCCCGCCCGCGTAGCCGACGGCGGTGGTCCAGACGCCGGGGGTTTGCCAGAACAGGCGTTCGGCGCCCCAGAAGCAGCCCAGGCCGAACACGGCCGTGCGGTGGCCTGAGGGGAAGGGTGGGGTGAGGGTCCGTTCGGGGAAGACCGCGTGGGATCCCGGTATTTCGACCGGTGTCGAGCGGCCCGGTAGCGCTTCCTCGGGCGCTACCGCGCTCTGCTTGTCGCGACCGAAGAGCGCCATGCGGCCAATGTAGTCATTTCCGCACGTGAGACGAGTTACAGAGGCCGAACGGTAACAATCCGTGGTTTCGCGGCGGCATACCCGGTGCGCCAGGTACTTTGTGGCCGCCGGGGGTCACCCGGTCTTTCACCATTCCCGCAAGTCAAGGACGGCTCGATGGCGGTTGATGTAACGGAGGCGATCCCCGAGGTCGCTCCTGTCGAGGGCCGCAGGAGACCGTCCTTGCTCAAGTGGGGACTCTGGGCACTGGTCGCCGTGCCCGTGCTCATCGCGCTGGCCGAGGCGATCCGGTCGCCGAAGCTGCACTTCTGGGACTACTGGGTCGTCATCGCCAAGTCCGTCGACAAGTCGGGTGAGTTGACCGACGGGGTCTGGCGCCTGCACAACGAGCACCCGGCCGTGCTCGCCTCGCTCGCCTTCTGGGCCGACGCCAAGTACTTCAACGGCTACAACTACGTGCTCGGCGTCTTCTGCGTGCTGATGTCGATCGTGATGCTGTTCGCGCTGATCAGGATGCTGCCGGCCCGGCTGACCGGGCTCCCGCGCGCCGCCGTCGCCGTGGCTGTCTCCTTCCTCGTCTTCTCGTCGTCGGCGCTCGAGTACTACGGCATCGGCATGAGCGGCACGCACTGGCTGCTCGGCCTCATGCCGTCCGTCGTGGCGATCTCGTTCGCGCATCACGGGTGGACCGTGCCGGCGTTGGTGTTCGCGCTCATCGGCAGCTTCGGGCACGGCTCGGCCTACCCCGTGTGGTTCACGCTCGCGCTGATCGCGTTCCTGCGCCGCGACCACTGGTGGCGCATCGTCACGCCGGTGGTGCTCGGCGCCGGAGTCATGATCCACTGGATGACCCAGGAGCACCCGGTCGCTCCGACGATCCAGCTGGTCGGCGCGGACACGTACCTGGCGACGGCGCTCACCATGCTCGGTGAGGCCTGGGTGTCCCGTGCCATCGACCTCGCGTCGATGGTGGGAGCGGTGATCGTGGTGCTGTACGGGATCTTCACCGTCCGCGCGGTGAAGGAACGGCAGGAGCCGCAGACGCCGCGGATCGACTACTCGGGCTGGATCGGGCTCGGCGTGCACACCGTGCTCGTCGCGGCGCTGATCGGGTTCGGGCGGGCGCGGTTCTCGGTCAACGAAGGACTGGCTCCGCGGTTCGCGATGGTGTCGCTGCTCGCGGCCAGCGCCGTCGTGGTGCTGCTGGCCGTGCTCGGCCCCAGGTTCCTGCGCACCCGGATCATCCCGTTCGCGCTGGTCGTCGGCATCGGCACGTTCGCCGTCGGCACCTACCAGGCCGGCGCGACCCGCAGCTATTACCCCAAGCAGCCGGTGCTCGCCGTCGCGATGCACCTCGAGGCGAAGTCCGTCATGTTGAAGATGTCCGCGACGCCGATGTCGCTGGCACCGATGCGCGCGTTGAAGGCGTATCCGTTCACCGACGACTTCACTCTCGGATGTCACGGTCCCGAGCTCGGCACCACCGTCGACCTCAAGACGGCGAAGGACCTGCCAGCGCCCAAGTTCGAGTCCGGGTCGACGATGGGTGCCGTGGAGACCGGTGAGGTCCGCGGCGACACCGAGATCACCGGCTGGGCCCAGGTGAACGCGAAGTCCGTCGACTGCGTCTTCATCACGGACCAGACGGGCCTCGTCGTGGGCGGTGGAGCGGTCGGGCTGCCGAGGCCCGACGTGCGTGAGGTGATCTCCAACGGCTCCGGGCGCTCCGGCTGGGCCGCGGTCGCCAAGCCGGGAACGAAGGACCTGATCGTGCTGGTCAGCGCGGAAGGCCAGCTGTACAGGATCGTCACCGTGATCTGACGCGGAAGAAGACATCGTGCAGAGCGGCTCGGCGGAAATCCGCCGGAAGTGATGCGCAACAATGGCACTCGCCCAGCAAGACCCGGAGGAGCCGGAAGATGGCCTGGCAAGACGACCTGCGCGAGCTCGACAACGCTCTCGCCGAGGGGCGGATCTCAGCAGACGACTACCGTCGCCGCCGAGACACGATCCTCGCAGGCCCTGCTGCACCGCAGCAGCCTGCCGCCGGTCAGCAGGCACCGTTCGCACCCCCGTTCCGCTGGCAGGCGGAGCCGCCGACGCAGCAGGCCGCGCCGCCGAGTGCTGACGCGACTCAGGTCGTGCAGACGAACCAGCCGCCGGTGAACCAGCCGCAGCCGAACCCGGAGGCCACGCAGGTCGTGACGGGCGGCGGGCAGCGCAACCCGGACTCCGAGCGCACCCAGTTCGTCCAGCCCGTGGCGCCGCCGAACCAGGGCGGCTGGCAGTCGGGGCCGCAGAACCAGCAGATCGGCGCGCCCCCGCCGTGGACGACCGGCGGCGACGGGTTCAGCATGGGCGACGCGTCCCCCGGCTGGATCGCGCAGGGCCCTGAGGTCTTCGACGACAAGCCGTCCAGCGGTGCCGGCAAGAAGATCCTGATCGTGCTGGTCGTCATGCTCCTGCTCGGCGGTATCGGCACCGGCGTGTACTTCCTCGTCAACCGCCAGGGAGGCGGTGGCGGCGAGACGCAGGCCCAGTCGACGTCGCAGACGCCGACCACCACCAGCAAGCCGAAGCCGACCGAACCGCTCGAGATCCTGCTCGAGCAGCTCCCGGAGCCCGGCGGCAAGAAGGACCTCAAGATCGAGGTCGCGGCGACCGCGCGGCTGGTCGAGCTGAAGATGCTCGACCAGGGCGAGGCCGACCTGCTGACCGCACTGAAGATCACCAAGGTCCCGTTCAAGTCCGGCCAGAAGGAGCCCGACCAGTTCGGCCCGACGCCGGATGCCTTCTCGGTCATGGTGTTCCCGACCAACAGCGAGGCCGAAGCCGAGACGCTCGTCGCGCAGCTCAAGGCGTACCAGGAAGCCAACGGCCTGGTGTTCATCAAGGAACCGCTGCCGAAGATGCCCCTCTCTGTGATCTTCGAGAAGAAGGTCGACAACGACGCGGCGCTCTACCGCGGCCTCTGGGCCTCCGGCAAGAACGTCGTGCGCGTCAACGTCGACCAGATCCCCATGACCGGCGAGGCCAGCCTCAGCGGCAGCTACCAGCGTCAGGTCCAGGCCGCGCTGAAGTCCTTCCCCGCCCCGTAATGACGCCACTGCGCAAGCTGGATCTGGTCGAGCGCGATGGCTGCCGGTTGCTCGGCAGCCACCACGGGATCACCTATCTCGACGGGGCCGAGCAGATGGTCGGCGCCATCATCGCCGAGGCGGGCGATCGCGGTTCGCTGAGCGACGAGCTGCACCACGCCGCCGGCGAGAGCTGGGCCGAGCGGTATCACCTCGATCGAGGGCGTGTGAACGTGTTGCGCGCTCTCGATCTGCCCGCCGGTGCGACGGCGCTGGAGATCGGATCTGGTTGCGGCGCGATCACCCGGTACCTCGGCGAGAACCTGGCGCTGGTCGACTCAGTCGAACCGGTGGCCGCGCGTGCGGCCGTTGGTGCGCAACGGGTCTCGGACCTGGACAACGTCCAGGTGTTCGTCGGTGTCGTCGACGACGTGCCGGACGAGCAGGCGTACGACCTGGTGTTCGTCATCGGCGTGCTGGAGTACGTGCCGGACCGTCCCGCGTTCCTGGAGTCGTTGCGGCGCAAGCTGAAGCCGGGTGGCGCGCTGGTGCTTGCGATCGAGAACCAGCTCGGCGTGAAGTACCTCGCGGGCGGCCGCGAGGACCACAGCGGAATCCGCTGGGACGGTGTGCAGGGTTATCCCGACGGCGGTCCGGCGAGGACCTTCGCCCGGCGTCCGCTGGAGAACCTGTTGTCCGACGCGGGTTTCCGGCCGGTGCGCACGCTCGGTTGCTTCCCGGACTACAAGATCACCCGCGCGGTGCTGACGGCTGAGCTCGCCGAGCGGCACCCGGCGCTCGCGACGGTGATCCCGCACTTCCCCAGCCCGGACTGGGGTTTCACGGACGAACGCCCCGTCGACGAAGCCCTGCTGTGGCGCCAGTTCGTCGACGCGGGCATCGCCGCGGAGGCGTGGAACAGCTTTCTCGTCATCGCCACCACCGACACGAGCGAAAGCCCGTTGTGGCCCGACGATCGCCTCGGTGTGTACTTCAACACCGACCGGGCCGCGCGCTGGTGCACGCGTTCCGAAGTGCTCGACGGCGGAATCGTCCGCCGTTCCCCGCTCATCACCCCGGTCGCCGACGACGTGTCGGTGCGCGGCTACGACGAGCCGCTCGTCCAGGGCACGCCACTGATCACCTTGCTGGTGAACGAGCCGTGGCGGCTGGAAGAGCTGCTCACGGCGTGGCGAGAGTTGCTGCGCCGCGACGCAGCCGACCTGGGCCCGGCGATCTGGGACCTGTTGCCGCACAACCTCCTCATGACCGGTGATGAGCTCATCGCCGTCGATCTCGAGTGGTGCGTCGAGGGCATGAGCATCGAGGACGTCGAGCAGCGCGGGTTGTTGCTGACCGCGGACAAGCTCGCCGCCGTCGGCTGGCGTGGTGCCGGCGAACGCACGACCGTTCGCGATCTGGCCGGGTGGCTCGGGGTGCTGCTCGGGCACGCGCCGTCCTACGTGGACGCGGTGGTCGAGAGGGAGGCGTGGTTCCAGGCAGTGCGGATCTGCGGCTCGACCAACGGCGCGGGGCTGCGGCGGGAACAGGACTACCTGAGGACGGCTTGGCAGAACCGCCTTGCCGAGCTGGTTGGGGGGACAACATGAGAGCGATCGAGAACGTGCGGGCAGAACGATGATCAGCGCGTTCGTCGACCTGCCCGCAGGGCCGGTCGGGCACCAGTTCGAGCTGACCGGCTGGGTTCGCGGGATCGCACCGGCGGATGTCAGCGTGCACATCGCGGGCCGCCCGACGACCCTGCGCGAGCGCGAGGGCGCACCGCAGGGCGCCGCCGGCTGGGCCGCGCACACCACTCAGCCCGTGCCCAACGGCGTGCAGCCGGTCAGGGTGTTCGGGCCGGCCGGTGAGCTGCTGCTGGAAGAGATCGTGGTCGTCGGCAGCAACGAGGGCGACGACCCGCTCGCACTGGTCGAGCTGGACGGCCCCGCCCCGGACGCCGAGGTGACCGGTGACCTGGTCCTCGTGACCGGCTGGGCGATGCTGAACAGCCGCGCGCCGAGCATGGTCGAGGTCTTCGTCGAAGGCAGCGGCGTCACGCGTGCCCGCACCCGCCTGCCACGCCCCGACGTCGGCGCCGCTTTCCCCGACTTCCCGGACGCGGTCGTGAGCGGGTTCGAGGCCCGCGTGCCGGTCGACATCCCGCCGGGTGGCGCGCGCCGGGTCTCCATCCGCGTGCGGCTGACCACGCACGGCGTGGGCGAGTGGACCTCGCCGACGCGGTTCGTGACGGTGCGCAACCCGGCGGGCGACGCGGCGGACGAGCTGCTCGCCGACGAGCTCGAGGCGCAGTCGCTGTCGCTGCTGGAAGGCGTGCGCGACCGTCGCGACCCGAAGCACGTGCTGGTGCTGACGCACAGCCTCGCGATCGGTGGCGGTCAGCTGTGGCTGCAGGAGCTGCTGACCGGGCTGGTGAAGAAGCACGACTGGCGCGCGACCGTGGTGACGCCGGTCGACGGACCGTTGCGCGACGACTGCGCGGCGCTCGGCGTGCCGGTGCACCTGACCTCGCACTACCGGATCGGTGACATCGCGTCCTACGAGGGCCACGTCAGCGAGCTGGCCATGATCGCCCGTGCGTCCGGTGCCGGTGTCGCGCTCGTCAACACACTCGGCGCGTTCTCCGCCGCCGACGCCACCAAGCGCGCCGGCCTGCCGACGGCGTGGGTCGTGCACGAGAGCTTCGAGCTGGCCGACTTCTCGTTCCAGAACTGGGGTCCCGCAGGCCTCGCGCCCGCGGTGAAGCAGCGCTGGGAACGCAGCCTCGGCACCGTCGACCGCCTGCTTTTCGTGGCGGACGCGACCAGGGAGATGTTCGTCGGTCACTCGACGCCGCAACGCTGCCGCACGATCCGCTACGGCACGCCGATGGTCCGCTTCGGCGGCCGGATCAGCGAGCACCGGCGGCGTGAGGCACGTGAGCGACTCGGTGTGCCAAAGGACGCGTTGCTGCTGCTCAACGTCGGTGTCGTCGAGCCGCGCAAGGGCCAGGCGGGACTGATCGCGGCGGCGGAACGGGTGCGGCACGTGGCGCCGAACCTGGTCGTCGCGATCGTCGGCCAGCACCCGACGCCGTACGGCCTCGCGCTCGACGACCTCGTCGCACGCGGCGGGCTGGAGGAGTCGGTGCGACTCGTGCCGATCCAGCGCGACCCGACGCCGTGGTTCCACGCGGCCGACCTCTTCGTGAACGCCTCCGACATCGAGTCGCTGCCGCGTTCGATCCTCGAAGCCGTGTGCTGCGGCCTGCCGGTGCTGGCCAGTGACGTCTTCGGTGCGCGCGAAATGATCGAGGACGGCCGCACGGGTTGGCTGTTCGAGCCGAACAACGCCGACGCACTGACGGTGGCGCTTCTGCGCGCCCTCGACACACCCGCCGAACGCCGCCGCGAGTTCGCGGACAACGCGTTCGCCAAGCTCAGCGACTGGCTGGAGCCGACGGGGTACGCCGACGAGTACTCCGACGTGCTGTCCGAGATCGCGAACCAGGGGGAACGATGAACGACGATCTCAGCGACCTGCCCGGCCCCGTGCGCGCCGAGCTGACGAGGCTGCGCGCCGAACGGGTCGTGTTCGTGTCGGAACGCGAGAAGCTGCTCGGTCAGCTGCAGGAGGCCGACACCTCCACCCGCGAGCTGATCGCCGAACGCGACCGCCTCGCCGCGCGACTGGCCGAGCTGCCGGAAGCCGTGCGCAGCTCGGAGGAGCAGGCCGCCGCCATCGAAGCGCTGCAGGCGGAGCTCGCGGTCGCCCGGCAGGAACGCGACGCGCTGCGCAACGAGCTGACCGGCACGCGCGCCGAGCGCGACGCGTTGCGGCTTCGGCTGCTCGACGCCGAAGTGGTGCTGGGAGGCAGGGAACCGTCCGCACCGGTGGTGACCACCTCTGCGGCCGGCGCCGACCGGATCGCCGCCGCCGAGGCCCGGGCCGCGCACCTCGCGCGTGAGCTGGCCGCCACCCGCGCGACGATCAGCTGGCGGGTCACCGCACCGCTGCGCGCCGTTCGCAGGAAGACACGATGACCTCACCCGACCTCTGCCTCGTCTCGGCGGCAGGCGGTTCGGTGTTCATGGAGGAGCTGCTGGAGGTCGTCGCGGACGCCGTCCGGCGTGCCGGTGGCCGCGCCCGCACCGCGCGGGGCCGCTTCCCGGAGCCCGCCTCGGACACCGTCTACGTCGTCGTCCCGCACGAGTACTTCTACGTCACGCCCGTCGCCGACCGTCCCGCACCGGAACTGCTGCGCCGCACCATCGCGTTCTGCGTCGAGCACCCCGGCACGATGACGTTCGACCGCACCGCGTCCCTGGTCCCGTCACTCGCCGGGGCCGTGGACATCAACGTGGACTCGACCGAGGAGCTGCGCCGCCGCGGTGTCGCGGTCGAGCACTTCCAGCTCGGGTACACCCCGTTGTGGGACAGGTGGGGTGGCGATCCGGACGCCGGCCGTTCCATCGACGTCACCTACCTGGGTACCGCGGAACGACGGCGCGCGCTGCTGCTCAACGGCTACTCGCGCGACCTCGACGATCTGCGGGTCCGCCTGCTGACCCCGCCGCACGAGCCGATGGGTCCACAACGGATCGACTTCCTCCCCGGCGAGGCCAAGTTCGCGCACCTCGCGGACTCGCGTTTCCTGATCAACCTGCACCGCGAGCAGTCGAAGGCGCTCGAATGGGTGCGGGTGCTGGAGGCGCTGACGAACGGCTGCGTCGTGCTGACCGAGCCGTCGACCGACGTCGAGCCGCTGGTGCCGGGCAAGCACCTGGTGGTGGCCTCGGCGGCGTCACTGGGCGCGGTGGCCGCGGCTCTGGCCTCTGACGTGGCGCGTGAACGCGAGCTGCGGGCTGCCGGGTACGACTTCGTGCGCAACGGCCTGGACATGCTGGGCTCGGCCAGGACTCTGATCGAGCTCGCGGCGTCCCTGGTGGACGGCCGCGCTTCGGTCGCGCCGCTGCCGTCGTTGCCGGAACCCGCCGCCGCGACCGCGGAGAAGCCGCTGGCCGTCGACACACCCTCGTGGGACCCGAAGTTCGCCGGTGTCGCGTCGCTCGGCCGCGCGGTGACCGACGCCGAGGTGATGGCGTGCGCACTGGCCGTGGAGCGGACGACGTTCGCCCAACGCGCCGCCGGCCGCGAGTGGCACGACCACCGGCCCGTGACGCCGGGGTCCGGAGTGGACGTCCTGATCGTGCAGCGGCCCGGCGAACCCGACCCGGACGAGCTGATCCTCGACCTGCTCGGTGGGACGGTCCGGCCGGAACGGATCCTGCTGTGCGTGGACGGCACGTCCACACCTGCACGGAGCAACGCGACCGCTGTTCTGCACCACGAGATGCCGCTGGGGCGCGGCGTCGCGCGCAACGGCCTGCTGGAGCGCTCGGGCGCGGACCACGTGCTGGTGCTCGACTCGGGCCTGCGCGCCTCGCGTCACCTGGTGTCCCGGCTGCTGGCTGCCGACGCGGACGTGGCGCACTGCCCGATCGGCGACCCGCAGGCCGGCTTGGTCGCCGCGCTGCCGCCGGAGCCGCGCCGGTTGGCCCAGACCCCGTACCTCGGCTGCGGCTACCTGGTCCGGCGGCCGGTGATCGACAAGCTGGGCGGGTGGACGGCCGACCCGTTGCTGGAGGGTCTGGAGGACCACGTCTTCTGGCGGTCGGTGGAGTCGTCGGTGCTCGTTCAGCAGGTGTTGCTGCAGCGTCAGCGCCCGGACCCGCCGATCCGTCCGGTGGATCTTCACCCGCATCGGGTTTGGGCGTCCCTGTGATGGGCACTGTGAACGGGTTCTGTTAAGAAGGCGAGTCGGAGCGAGCTGCAACCCGCGACGAGTGCTACACGTCTACTACCTGTGTAGGTCACCACTCGGAGGCGACACATGTGGATCAGCGTGACATTAGTCACATTGGGAGGTTTGGCGTTCCTGACGCGAACCGTAATGGCCCTCCTGGCCGTTTCTCCCAACAAGGACGCCAGTGATTACCCTAAGCCACTAACGTCCACCAATTGAGATACTCGTTCGGACTACGGCTTACGGACGAACGTTGACTTACCGTACGATCCTTTCGGGTCGTATGACTGAACGGTCACCCGAAGGGGACCTCACAGGGGTAGGTGCGCCATGGACCACGCACTGAGCAAGGTCATCGAGCTGCGCGAGAGTGGCTTTCAGTTCCTCCACCTGAGGGACGACTCCGGCCAGCTCGACCGCATCATGGCGTTCAAGCAGCGCAGAGGGTTCATCGACTCCATCCTGTTCTGGTCCGAGACCGAGGCGCGCGCGGGACGTCTGCCCGCGGTTCGCGACTCCGCCAGGCCCGCGCAGGCCGTGTGGATCTACGAGGGCCCGCTCTGCGAGGCCGTGGACCGACTGCTGGACCTGCCGGAGCCAGGGGCTCGCAACGCTCCCACGTTGATGAAGGCGACCGCTTCGGATTTGGCTGTCGTCACGACGCTGCCATTCAAGTTGAAACTTCCACCGGGCGCGATCGCCTAGTTCGGTCAATCATTTTCGAAGTCGCCGCGCTTGATGGCGCCGCTGAACGCTGCCCGATCGGGCGCGGCGATGACCGATTTCGCCCGATTTCTGAAGTCGCACATACGCGTGACTGAGCCGTTCAGCGCAATCCCACTTCGCCTCGTCGGCGCGGTGCCTCGTGCCCGTAATGGATGAAGAAGTTCCCCCTCCCGAGTTACAGAGCTTGATGTAGAGGGGGCCGATGCGACACTTTCGCGCCCATGAACCTCAGGAAGACCATCACAGGGGCCGCTGTTGCCCTCGGCAGTGCCACCGTAATGCTCGGCCTGGGTGGCACCGCACACGCCGACATCGCCAACGCCGACGCGCAGACCCAGCCCAACCTCGGCGACCAGCTGGGCGACGTTGCCAGCGTGAGCGACCTCGCCTCGGTGAACACCGAGGACGCGACCGGCAAGATCCAGGCCATCAACACGCAGGACTGGGACGTGACCGCGCTCGTGGAGAACGTGGACGCGGGCGCCAACGGCGTTCCCGGCGCGACGCTTCTCGGCCTCAACGAGCCGCAGGGTCCGATGAACGCCCTCGCCGGCGTCGACATCTGATCCAACCAGTACTTCCTGGCCGGGGCGGCGCCCGATTCCCTCCCCCCTCGAATCGGGCGCCGTTCCACTTTTCGGCGGCTAGCGACCGACCGCGTAGCCCTGCGTGCCGCGCGGATTCGCACCGGCGCGCAGGAGTCCGTCCGCGGAATCCCTCGCCACGGCCGACATCCGGCCCAGGGTCCACTCGCCGGCGTCCACGACCTGGTGGCCCATGCTCTGCAACGCTGCCAGGACGTCCGCGCCGGCGCGTGACTCGATGACGAGTTCGCCGGGGGTCCAGGCGCGGGGGTAGAACGAGCTCGGAAACGCGTTCGAGTGCCACATCGGTGAGTCGATCGCCTCCTGCAGGTTCAGGCCCGCCATGTGCGCCAGCCAGAAGCCGAGCTGCCACTGGTCCTGCTGGTCACCGCCGGGCGTGCCGAACGCCATGGCCGGTTCGCCGTCGCGCAACGCCATCGACGGCGACAGCGTGATCCGCGGGCGCTTGCCGGGGGCCAGCGAGTTCGGCAGATCCTTGTCCAGCCAGAACATCTGGGCGCGGCTGCCCAGGCAGAAGCCGAGTGACGGGATCGTCGGCGAAGACTGCAGCCAGCCGCCGGACGGGGTCGCCGACACCATGTTGCCCCAGCGGTCCACGACGTCGACGTGCACGGTGTCGCCGCGCGTCACGCCGGAGCGGGCCACGGTCGGTTCGCCGATCGCGCCGGTCAGGTCGGAGGTCAGCACCGACGGGCCACTGATGATGTGCTTGGGCAGCAACGGTTCCCGGCCGTCGGGCGAACCAGGACGAAGCTCGAACGAAGCCGAGTCCCCGATCAGCACACGCCGTTCGGAGGCGTAGGAGCGCGACAGCAAGGTCTCGAGCGGAACGTCGTCGACGTCGCCGTACCACGCCTCGCGATCGGCGAAGGCGAGCTTGGCGGCCTCCACGGCGAGATGCACTGTCTCAGCGGTGGGCCTGCCGTCCACATAGGACAGGTCGTAGCCCTCCAGCAGCCGGAGCTGTTGCGCCAGAACGGGTCCCTGCGTCCACGCGCCGGCCTTCACGAGCGACCACTGACCGAAGTCGACAGTGAGAGCGTCCTCGTACGACGCTTCCCACGACGCCATGTCGGCACCGGTCAGCGCACCGGCGTGGTCGCGACCCGAGTCGTCGCGGAAGGCCGAACGGCAGAACTCGTCGACCTGCGCGGCGACGAAACCCTGCGACCAGGCCCGTCGCGCGGCCTCGATCTGCGCCTCGCGGTCAGAGCCCGCGGCCTCGCCGGCGGCGAGCAGCCACTCCCACGTGTCGGCGAGCTTCGGATTGCGGAAGCGGCCGCCGCGCACCGGCAGAGAACCGCCGGGCATCCACTGCGCGGCCGAGGTCGGCCAGTGGTCGCGGAACAGGTCGGAGACCATCTCGATGGTGTCGACGACGCGGGCCACGAGCGGGAAGCCGTCACGGGCGTAGCCGATCGCCTTGTCCAACACGTCGCGCAACGACTTGGTGCCGTAGTCACGCAGAAGAGTGAGCCAGCCGTCCCATGCGCCCGGCACGGTGGCGGCGAGCAACCCGCTGCCAGGAACGAGGTCGAGCCCCAGCGACGTGTAGTGCTCGATCGACGCACCCGCCGGTGCCACACCCTGCCCGCACAGCACGCGCGGAGCGGATCCGGCCGCCGCGAAGATGATCGGAACCTCGCCACCGGGGCCGTTGAGGTGCGGTTCCACGACCTGAAGAACGAATCCGGCTGTGACAGCGGCGTCGAAGGCGTTGCCGCCGTCCTCCAGTACAGCCATGGCTGCCGACGAGGCGAGCCAGTGGGTCGAGCCGACCATGCCGAAGGTGCCGACGAGTTCGGGGCGCGTGGTGAACACCCCATAAAGGTACGCGAGGCTAACTAAATTGCGTGACTCCGAGTGATGCACGACCCACACCCGAATGGAGTAGTCCGGCGCGTCCCAACGCATCGGCATCGAGATGGTTGCGAGCGTCGACGACGACGTGGCCGTCCATCAGTTCGGCGACGCGCACCCAGTCCAAAGTCCGGAACACCGGCCAGTCGGTCAGCAGCACCACGGCCTCGGCGCCCTCGACCGCCTGGTACGGGTCGTCGACCAGCAACATCCCGGCCACCGGCCCGGTCACCTCGGGGTCGAACGCGGTCAGGTCGGCGCCGTCCAGCACCAGCTGCTCCGCGACGGCCAGCGCCGGCGAGTCGCGCAGGTCGTTCGTGCCGGCCTTGAACGCGAGCCCGAGCACGCCGATCCGGGTCCCGGCCAGCGAACCGCCGCAAGCAGCACGAACCTTGTCCACGACACGCAGCTGCGCCCGGACGTTGGCCTCGATCGTCGACCGGATCAGCCCGAAGTCGACTCCGACCGCCTCGGCGATCTGCACCATCGCGTGCGTGTCCTTCGGCAGGCACGAACCGCCCCAGCCCGGCCCCGGCCGCAGGAACGACTGCCCGATCCGCTTGTCGTAGCCCATGCCCTCGGACACCGACTCGATGTCGGCGCCCAGCAGTTCGCACAGCTCAGCGACCGCGTTGACGTACGAGAGCTTCATCGCGAGGAAGCAGTTCGCGGCGTACTTGACCATCTCGGCGCTGGCCGCGTCCATCAGCACGGTCGGTGCACCGAGCTTCGCGAACAAGGCGGCGACCCGCTCAGCGGCAGACGGCGAGTCCGAGCCGACCACGATCCGATCCGGGTGCAGGAAGTCGCGCACGGCGGTTCCCTCACGCAGGAACTCCGGGTTCGACACCACAGCGACGTCCTCACGGCCGAGGAGCGCGCGCACCCGCCCAGACGTGCCCACCGGCACCGTCGACTTGGTGACGATGACGGCCCCGTACGGCAGCACCTCGGAGATCTCGGCGGCCACCGACTCCACCGCGCTCAGGTCGGCCGCGCCGCTCGCACCCATCGGCGTCGGCAGGCAGAAGAACACGACCTCGGCATCAGCGACCGCGGCAGCGGCCCCGACGACGAACGCCAGCCGACCGGCGGCCTGTCCCTCGACGACGAGCTCGGCGAGCCCAGGTTCGAGGATGTCGACCTGGCCGGCACGCAGCCGGGCCACCTTGAGCGAGTCGACGTCCGCGCACACCACGCGGTGACCGAGAGAGGCGAGGCAGGCCCCGGTGGTCAACCCGACGTAGCCGGTGCCGACGACGGCGATACGACGCGCGAACATGAGATTGACCCTGACAGGCCCAGTTGTCCGCCGAACGAACTCCGTACGACTTTCGTTGTAGCTGACCGTGACAGATCTCCTACCAGAGGTCTACCGGCGCGGCCGATGTTTCGAACACCTTCGAACGGCACAGTTCAGGGCATGGGAATTCTGACGATCGCGACGATCTTCATCGGCCTCGCGCTGCTGGCGGCGGTGCCGCTCGTGGCGCTGCTCCACTGGTCCGACCGTTGATGTTCAGGTAACGAGCGTTAACCTCCTCGCGAGCAGTTCGCTTCGAGGAGGATGAAGGCATGGAGATCTCGGGTACCGCGGCCATCGTCACCGGTGGCGCGTCCGGTCTCGGCGGCGCGACCGCACGTGCGCTGGCGGCGCGTGGAGCGCAGGTGTTCGCGCTCGACCTGCCCAGCGCGATCGAGAAGGCCGACGTCGTCGAGAACGTCACCTACCTGGCCGCCGACGTGACCTCCGGTGAAGAGGTCCAGGCCGCCGTCGACACCGCGGCAGGCTCCGGGGCCCCGCTGCGCATCACGGTGAACTGCGCGGGCATCGGCCCGTCGTCCCGCACCGTCGGCAAGACCGGCCCGCACGACCTCGACCTCTACCGGAAGGTCATCGAGGTCAACCTGATCGGCACCTTCAACGTGCTTCGCCTGGCCGCCGCCGCGATGGGCAAGACCGAGGAGCTGGAGCACGGCGCCCGCGGCGTCATCATCAACACCGCCTCGATCGCCGCGTTCGACGGCCAGATCGGCCAGGTCGCCTACGCCTCGTCCAAGGGCGGTGTCGTCGGCATGACCCTCCCTGCCGCCCGCGACCTGTCGAGCGTCGGCATCCGCGTGCTGACCATCGCGCCCGGCATCGTCGACACCCCGATGCTCGCCACGGTCTCCGACGAGTTCCGCGCGGGCCTGGCCGCCGGCGTGCCGTTCCCGAAGCGCCTGGCCCAGCCGTCCGAGTACGCGCAGCTCGCGATCTCGCTGGTGGAGCACGACTACCTGAACGGCGAGGTCGTCCGCATGGACGGCGCTCTCCGGATGGCTCCTCGCTAGCGCGGCGATCGCACTAGAGGTCGCCCGCGTACGGCAGGTTCGACATGGCGTCCGAGGTCATCCACTCGCGCAAGCGGTGGGTGGCCCGGACGTCGTCCTCGTTGTACTCCAGCAACCGCCGCCGCTGCTCGGTGTCGAGCGCGTCGCCGTTCATCCCCACCGCCGCCCGGTACCAGCGCATGGAGTTCTCGCCACCGGCCTCCGGATCACGCCACTGGAAGCCCGCGACCGGCGCGATGATCTTCAGGCCCTTGCCGTGCGCGCACAGGAACTGCTCGCGGACGATCCCGAACAGGTCCACCCACGAGTCCGACCCGATGAACTCCTTGACCTGCGCGACGGTCGGAATGCCCGGCTTGCCCGCGAACCGCTCGGCCGACGCGAGCAGCCAGCGGTTCTCCGCGAGCTCGTTGTAGCAGTAGGCGCGGAAGCTCAGCCCACGCGCCTTCGCCCGCAGCCTGATGCCCGTGAGCCACGTCCAGAACTCGGCGAACGACCGAGCCTCGTCATCACACGGCAGCGCGTCCCACGTGACGAACGCGCGGTAACCCTGCTCCTCGTCGATGTCCTTTCCGGACAGCAGGCAGCCCCACATGTACGCGCCGAGATCGCCGAAGCTCTCCATGTCGACGTCGACCTCGACGTCCGCGCGGGGCACCCTCATCTCGGGCACCCGCCGCACCAGGGTCAGATCCCGTAGCCACGCCCGCGCCAGCACGACCGCGTCCCCGAACGGCATGCCCACGAGCTGCAGCGGCCCTTCTGCCAGCGGGTCCAGCTCGGCCAGCTTGTCCACAGTGGACAGGCCGGCCTTCCGCAACGCGACCGCGTCCTCACCGCGCACGACGAGACTGACGTCCCGGTCCTGCTTGAGATCGTTGTCGCACGTCGGCCACCACGGGCACGTCTTGCAGTCGACGATCCGCGACGGCCTGGCGAGCGGGTCCTTCTGGTTCACCGCCGCCAGCGCCACGGCCAGCCGATCGGAGAACCGCGCGTCGTACTCGGCCAGGGCCGTGCGGCCACCGGGCCACGTGGGCGCTTCCAGGTCGTGCCACAGCACGACGTCCGCGTCCATGCCGATTACGCCACCGGTCGCCCGCCCGTGGGCCGCGTACCCGGCGGCCTGCAGCTGCCGCTGGGCGTGGGCGAGCCTGAGCTGGTCACGCGGCTGGGGGCGGACCTTGCGGTGCGGGTCCGTGCGGCTGCCACCGGGCAACGGCATGGTCAGCGGACTGGTGCGCGCGCCCTGACCGGGATCGGTGATCTTGTGCCGCACCACGAGCACCGGCACGTACCCGGTGGAGTCCTTGACCAGCAGGTCGATGCCACCGCGACGCCCGCCACGCGGATCACGCGGCAGTGCGGCACCCCAGATGTAGGGCGCCCCCATCTCCATCGCGGCGAGCGTGACCCGTTCCCGGTCCGCGCTGCGCACGTCGGGTCCGTTCGGCACCTCGAAGAAGTCCGAGCCGACGATCCGCCCGAGCGCGTCCGCCACCGCGCGACGATGGTTCGTCGCGTCCGCTTTCCGTTGTTCCGAAGCCGGATCCGGCGCCGCCTTGGGAGCGTCGCGCATCTCCGGATCGTTTTCGAGGTGCACCCGCCGCCGACAACGAGTGACCACGCCGGCGTCTAGCTGCACCTGGGAAGTCACTGATGCAGCGTATGTCGCGCGTCCTCCTGATGTGTCAGCAACCTGGGCAGTAAGTTTCATCTGACGGAGGAGGTGTACCCGAATGGCGCGCAAAACCGGGCATCTGATCACGCCCAAGAGGGCCAAGAACCTGGTCGGAGTGGCAAAAGTGATCGCCCCGGCACTCATTCCGGTCCTCGCTCCGGTGATCGCCCGCGGTGCTGGGATGCTGAGCGAGCAGTACGACCGCTATCGCGCCCGCCGCCTCGGCATCGACGTCGCCGACATCGGCAAGTACTCCGGCTACGGCGCCCGTCTGCACGCGCGAATTGTGGGCTTTTCGGACTCCCTGGAGTCTTTGCGCGCTTCCGACGCCGCCTGGGTTTCGAAGACAGAGGCACGCCTCGCCCAATTGCTGGCCGCCGTGCGTGCTTCCGAACGCATGCCGACGGCCCGGCGCAAAGCCGCGCACCGGGCCGTCGGAACCGATCTGGACGTGTTGGAGCAGGAACTGCTCAGGCGCCTGGACGTGCGGTGACTTCCGGGGTCTTCCCCGTCACCTCGGCCACGGCCCTGACCGCCGCCTCCTCGACCACCTGTCCGGGGTCGAGGTGCGCGGTGACCTCCTCCATCACCTCGGCGACCCGTTCCTCGCGCCTGATCATCGGGTCGGATCGCAGGTCCTTCGCCAGCGACACGCACAACCCGACCATCACGACCATGAACGGCAACGCCGCGATGATCGTCAGGTTCTGCAGGCCTGTCAGCGCGTTCGAGCCACCGACGAGCAACATCACTGCGGCGACGGCACCGGTCAGCACACCCCAGAAGATCACCACCGGCTTCGTCGGCCGGATCGTGCCTTCCTGGGAGAGCGTTCCCATCACGATCGAGGCGGCGTCCGCACCGGACACGAAGAAGATCGCCACCAGGATCATGACTACGACGCCGGCGATCGTCGCCAGCGGGAACTGGCCGAGCAGCGCGAAGAGCTGCGACTCCGGCGTGGTCTGGCCGGCAAGGTCGACTCCGGACCGCTGCTCGAAGATCGCCGTCCCGCCCAGGATCGCGAACCACACCAGCGACACCGCGGACGGCACCAGGATCACGCCTGCCACGAACTGCTTGATCGTGCGGCCACGCGAGATCCGCGCGATGAACATGCCGACGAACGGCGTCCACGAGATCCACCACGCCCAGTAGAAGATCGTCCACCCGGACAGCCAGGTCTCGGTCGCGTCGCCGCCGGAGGCAGCGGTACGACCCGCCATCGTGGCGAGTTCCCGGAAGTAGTCGCCCAGGGCGGTCGGCAGCAGGTTCAGGATGAACACGGTCGGCCCGACCACGAACAGGAACAGCGCCAGCGTCACCGCCAGCACCATGTTGATGTTCGACAGCCACTGGATGCCCTTCGCGACACCCGAGACGGCGGACGCGACGAACGCAGTGGTCAGCACCGCGATGATCGCGACCAGCACACCCTTGCCGACGTTGCCGGCCCAGCCGGCGGCCTCCAGACCGCTGCCGATCTGCAGCGCACCCAGTCCCAGCGAAGCAGCCGAGCCGAACAACGTCGCGAAGATCGCCATCACGTCGATCGCGCGACCCCAGCCGCTGGCCGCCCGACGCCCGAGCAACGGCGCGAACGCGGCGCTGATCAGCGAAGACCGGCCGCGGCGGAAGCTGCCGTACGCGATCGCGATGCCGACCACCGCGTAGATCGCCCACGGATGCAGCGTCCAGTGGAAGAGCGTGGTGGCCATCGCGGTTTCCAGCGGGTCACCGTCGGTGCCGGGCGGTGGCTTCACGAAGTGGGTCAGCGGTTCGTTGACGCCGTAGAACATCAGGCCGATGCCCATGCCGGCGCTGAACATCATCGCGACCCACGAGACCGTCTTGAACTCGGGTTTCTCGTCATCACGGCCGAGCGGGATCTTGCCGTAACGGCTGAACGCGAGCCACAGGGCGAAGACCACGAATCCGGAGGCCGAGATCACAAAAGCCCAGCCCAGATGCTGGATGATCCAGCCGAGTGCCGACTTGGAGAAGGACGCCAGACTGGACGTGCCGACGATTCCCCAAGCCACGAACGCAAGCGTCAGACCAGCGGCAACGCCGAACACGACCTTGTCGGTACGGCCCGGCTGGTCGCATTGGTTGTGCATGCGGTCCCAGTTACCCGCTCATGGACCGCGGCAAACTCCTCCGATTACTCTCACGGCCGTGAGCACACGGTCGAGTGAGTTGCGCACCCTGCGTGGTGCTGCACTTGCGCTGACCTCATCCGCGCTCACGATCGCCGCGCACGGACTGGGCGGCGGAGAGCTGTCGGAGTTCATCCACGCGTTGCCGCTCGTCGTGCTGATCGCGTTCGCCGCGGCCAGCCTCGCCGACAAGCGCACCGGGAGGCTCTCGGTCATCGCCGGGCTCGGCACGGCCCAGCTCGCGCAGCACCTGCTGCTGACCTGGGTCAACCACGAGCACAACGACACGCTCACCGGGCAGATGTTCGTAGCGCACCTCGTCGCCGCGACGCTCACCGGTCTGCTCCTGTTCCACGCGGAGAACGCCCTGTTCAGGCTGTTCTCCGCGGTCACACGCCTGATCCCCCGCAGGCTCACGCCGCTGCCGGTCACCAAGCCGGTGCGGACGTTCACCAGCACGCCGTACACGCAGCAGCAGCACACGACGCTGTACACGCGTGCACACGGGCGGCGCGGCCCGCCCTGTGGTTCCTGATCACCCAATCCCCCAATCCCTTTGGCAATCAGGAGCCACAACTTCATGTCGACAAATCGCTTTGGCGTGCGCGCGCTCGCCGTTCTCGGTGTGGTCGGACTCGCAGTCCTCGGCACCCCGACCATCGCATCGGCGCACGTCAGCGCCCAGCCCTCGGAGTTCACGCAGGGCGGCCGCGCGACGTTCGCGTTCCGCGTCCCGAACGAGCGGGACAACGCCGGCACGATCAAGCTCGAGATCACGCTGCCGCAGGACACCCCGCTCACCTCGGTGCGCACCAAGCCGCTGGCCGGATGGAAGTCCGAGGTCGTCAAAGGCAAGCTCGACAAGCCCGTGACGGCCGGCGGCAAGGAGATCACCGAGGCGTACAAGACGATCACCTGGACCGCCGAGCCCGGCGTGAAGATCGGGATCAACGAGTACCAGGAGTTCTTCGTCTCGCTCGGCACCCTGCCGGAGAAGGACAAGCTGGAGCTGCCGGCGAAGCAGACCTACGAGAACGGCGAGGTCGTCGACTGGGCCCAGTCGACCGGTGCCGACGGCAAGGAGCCGGAGCACCCGGCGCCCGCGCTGAAGCTCGCCCCGAAGAAGGCAGGCGAAGACGGCCACGGCGGTCACGGCACGACGCCCGCCGCCAACAGCAGTGCCGACACCCACGAGGCGTCGGTCGGTTCCGACAAGACCGCCCGCTACCTCGGTGGCGCCGGTCTGGCCGTCGGTGCGCTGGGCCTCGGCTTCGGCGTCGGCGCCATCCTGCGTTCGCGGCGCAAGGCATGAAGCGGGCGCTCATCGCGTGCCTGATCGCTGGTGCGGCCGTGCTCGGCACGGCCGCCCCTGCGGCGGCGCACAACTCGCTGATCAGCAGTGATCCGAAGGACAAGACCTCGCTGGAGGTCGGCCCGTCGACGGTCACGCTGACGTTCGACCAGGAAGTGCAGGGCGGCCAGGGCATCAACACGATCTCGGTCGTCGACGCCAACGGCGGGCACTACGAGGTCGAGGGCGACCCGACGATCAAGGACAACGCCGTCTCCGCGAAGGTCAACGCGCTTGGCAAGGCCGGGCAGTACAAGATCGGCTACCGCATCCTGTCCGCGGACGGCCACCCGGTGTCCGGTGAGCTGACGTTCACGCTGACCAAGGACGGCACCGGCACGCCCCGCCAGGTCGACGCCAACGCAACGCCCGACAGCGGTTCGGGGGACGGCCTGCCCATCTGGGTGTGGATCGTCGGCGCCGTGGTCCTCCTCGGCGGTGGCGTGTTCTTCGCCCTGCGCGGCGGAGGAACCAAGGCATGAGCGACGTCCGGACCGCCGCCCCCTCCCACTACCGCGTGCTCACCGGGCTCGTCCTCGGCGCGCTCGCGGGCATCGCGCTCGGCCTCGTGCTGGCACCGCCCGCCGTGGTCGCCGGGGTCGTGGACGCCGGGGCGGCGGTCCGGTACGGACTGCCGGTGACGCGGGTGCTGCTCGACGTCTCGGCGACGATCGTCGTCGGGCTGTCGATCCTGCCGAAGCTGCTCGGCTTCGACCGGCCGACGCACACCGAACCGGTGTTGCGCCTCGCTCGGCCGGCCGCGGTCGTCGCCGCGGTCGTCTGGGTGGTCACGGCACTGCTCGCGATCGTGCTGCAGGCCGCCGAACTGCGGCCGGGCAGCGACGTCAGCATCGGCAACGCCATCGACTACATCGCGACCGTCGGCGCGGGCAAGGGCCTGCTGTTCAGCGCGGCCTGCGCGTTCGTCTACCTGCTGGTCGGCGTGATGGCGGTGCGCAGCGGCGAGTCGGTGCCCGCTGAGCTGCGGATTCTCATCTCGATGTTCGGACTGCTGCCGATCCCGGTGACCGGGCACGCCTCCAACTGGAAGTACCACGACTACTCGATGGTCTCCATGGAACTGCACGTGCTGGGCGCCGCGGCGTGGACGGGCGGGCTCGGCGCGTTGATGGCGCTGGTCGCCTACCGCAAGGGACTGCTGGCGGTCGCCCTGCCGAAGTTCTCCAGGGTCGCGACCGTCAGCCTGATCGTGGTGACGGTGACCGGCCTGTTCAACGGTCTGCTGGAGCTGATTCTCAACCCGGTCGTGCCGTTCCCGCAGTCGATGTTCACGACCGGCTACGGGTTGCTGTTCATCGGCAAGGCGGTCTGTGCCGCGGCGATCGCGGTGCTCGGCGCGCACATCCGGTGGCGATTGCTGCCGAGGATCTCGCAGCACAAGGTCACCGCGATCGTCCAGTGGGCGATCCTGGAAGTGACGATCATGGGAGTGGCGTTCGGGCTCGCTGTGGTGCTCAGCCGTGCACCGGTGAGCTGAACCCCGTCGCCACGCGGACCAGATCGGCAACAGCGCGCGACCTGCTGTGCGGCGGCCACGCGATGACAGTCGTCATCTTCGGCGCGTCCACGACCGGCACCGCGACGACCTCCGGCATGACCGCGACGGCACGGCCGAGCGCGATCATCTGGAACAGCTGCGTCAGGTTGTGCACCTCCACGCCGGGGCCTTCCAGGTAGGTGCCGTCGGGCTCCGGCCAGCGCGCGAGCTCCGGCAGGTCGATGACGTCGGCCATCCGCAACCGCGCCGCACCGGCCAGTGGGTGCGAGGTCGCGAGGATCGCGAACTGGCTCTCGGTGTGGAGCGCCTCGGCGTCGAGGCCTGCGGTCGAGTCGTACGGCTCGTGCAGGATCGCCACGTCCGCACGGCCGTCGAGCAGCGGTTGCCAGGTGCGGATCTGCTCCGCTTCGCCGGCAGCTCGCTGGAACCACCTGCCTTGGCGGCCAACACCAGCGAAGGCCGGTCGACGCCCCGCGTACGCCTCTCCGCCGCGGCGACCGCACCGAGGATCGCCCTTCCCTCGGCCAGCAGCACCGCGCCCGCCTCGGTGAGCGACACCTTGCGGCTGGTCCGGGTCAGCAACGCGACGCCGAGCCGGTGTTCGAGCTGGGCGATCGTCCGCGACAACGGTGGCTGGGCGATGCCGAGACGGTCGGCAGCTCGGCCGAAGTGCAGTTCTTCCGCGACCGCGACGAAGTACCGGAGCTCTCGGGTCTCCACCGGACCACCGTACTGATACCAGGCCGAAGTGATGTTGGTCCGGAGAGCCCGCGAGACCACGATCAACTGCATGAGCGAACAGACGATTGCGCTGGTCACCGGCGCGAACAAGGGCATCGGGTACGAGATCGCGGCAGGGCTCGGGATGACTGTCGGAGTCGGCGCGAGAGACGCCCGGCGTGGCGAGGAGGCGGCGGCGAAACTGCGGGCGAACGGCGTCGATGCGTTCGCCGTGCCGTTGGACGTGACCGACGACGGGAGCGTCAAGGCAGCAGCAGCGCTGTTCGAGGAACGGTTCGGCCGCCTCGACGTGCTGGTCAACAACGCGGCGATCGCCGGAGGATGGCCCGCGGCGCCGTCCGCCGCCACGCCGGAAAGCCTGCGTGAGGTGCTGGAGACCAACGTGATCGGCGTCGTCCGGGTCACCAAGGCGATGCTGCCTCTGCTGGCCCGTTCCGCACGACCGCGGATCGTCAACCAGTCGAGCCACCTCGCGTCACTGACGCTGCAGACCACGCCAAGGGGTGGAGTTCGGCGAGGTCAACGGGGCCTACACGCCGTCGAAGACGTTCCTGAACGCGCTCACCGTCCAGTACGCCAAGGAACTTCCGCACATGAGGATCAACGGCGCCTGCCCCGGCTACGTGGCGACCGACCTCAACGGCTTTCAAGGAACCAGCACGCCGGCCGAGGGGGCGAAGATCGCGATCAAACTGGCCACCCTGCCCGACGACGGTCCGACCGGCGGCCTGTTCGACGACGCCGGAACCGTGCCCTGGTGTGGGACGAGCAATTGTTCAACGTGAAACATCCACGCACTCGGTGAGTGGTCTGATCGGCACGACGAGCTGCGCGCGAACGGACTAATCGGTGATCAGTCGAGCCGAAGATTCTTCACGCATGCGCGCCAGCCGGTTCATCGTCCGCTGGCCGCGACGGTCCAGCTCGCGGCTGTCGATCCAGCCGTTGGCGTAGTAGCGGTAGTCCTGCGCCAGTGCGACGAGCTCCGCCAGGTAGTCGGCAGAACGCCGCCGCCGCTCCTCGTCGAACGCCGCCAGCAGCGGCAACTGGGTGTCGACCACCTCATCGAGCAACTGCGCGGATCGCAGCGCTCTCTTGGAACGCCACCTCCGAGTAAGGCTCACGCGCCGCACCTCGTCCTTCGCCCCGACCTGCCGCACACTAGGCGTCGATTTCTCGCCCGTCGATGCTGCATTCGTGGGAGAAGGCCCTCGCGTTACCGGTTCGTGTCCCACACCATCCAAAAGAGGTGCTATAGGACCCAAACGAGATTGGCTCAGGCGGCCGTGTCGGCTCCGGTGAAGCGGGCGACGCGGTCGGCCAGCTCGCGGGCCTCGGGGTTGTTGCGGCGCTTCTCGGCTTCCTGGCGCAGCGGCTCCATGCGCTGCTTGGTACGCACCGACTTGAGGCTTTCCGACAGGTCGACGGCCTGGCGGCCGATCTTGGCGCCGTGGTCGATGTCGCCTTCGAGCAGGTGGTTGATGGCCATCGAGGTCAGGTTGAACGAGCGGCTGCGCGCGTACTCGTCACCGAAGTTGTTGATCGCCTTGGACAGCGCGGGGATGGCCGTCCTCGTGTACTTGGCGTCCACCGTCTGTGCCAGCTCCGTGTGCACCGTGCCGATCATGGACGAGAGGTCGATCTCGTTGAAGAACTTGGCCCAGGCGGGGGCTTCTGCGACGTTGGCGCGCGAGAACTCGTCGCGCGCGCGGCCGAGCAACTTCAACGCCTGCTCGTCGGAACCCATCTTCGCGTAGGCCCAGGCCTCGTTCGCGCACAGGATGCCGACCGCCAGCTCGGAACCGGAGTTCTGCGCGGCCAGCTGACCCAGCTGGAACACCTTCAGCGCGTCGTCCGGGGCGTTCTGGTGCAGGTAGACGCGGCCCATGCGGTACAGGATGTTCGCCATCAGCGCCTCGTTCTCGCCCTGCTTGGCGAGGTCGAGGGCCTGGCCGAAGTGGTTGCGGGCCGAGTCCATCAGGCCCGTGTCGAACGACGTCCAGCCGGCGAGGTTGTGCAGGTCGGCCAGCGCGACGTAGAGGCGCTGGCGAACGACATCAGTGGAACTCGCACCGAGCATCTGCTGTCCCCAGGACAGCTGGGCGACAACGGCGTCGCGGCAGGAGCCGCCGCCGTACTGGTAGTCGAGGGCACGCAGGGCTCGCGTCGCCGCTTCGACCTGGCGCACATCGGTCATGCCGATGCGTCCCGGAGCCGGAGTCTGTGTGGGGTGTGAAACCCACGACCCGGAGTCCGCTCCGAACACGGCCGCGCCGACTGTCACGGCGGCGGCGTGCGCGAGGAACTTCCGACGCTTCACCGACTCGTCCTCCTCAGGATGGGGTGAGTCCGCGGTTGCGGCCACCCTCACTGCCGTTGTCTCGTCATAGGCGAGACCCATGTATCCACGTGGGACACCCAGGCCGACGGCGATCCTGGTGAGGACGTCATATGCCATCACCTGGCGTCCCTTGAGGATCTCCGAGACCTCGGACTGCGACTGACCAGTGAGCGCCGCGATCTGGCGCTGGGACACGCCGTGCCGTCGGAGCAGCCGGTAGACCGAGCTGATCTCTCGTCGGGCAAGTGCGTCCCGCATCTCCTGCTGATCCCACACGTCGGCGGGAATCGGAGAGCCCTGGGAACCCATGGTGTTCATCGCGCACCCTCACAGTCCGTTGGGCGTCATCGGCAGACTAGGGGCAGGTCCCCGAGCCCGAGAAGTCCTCTTCGGTGAGGCTGATCGGCCCTACCGAACACCGCTTACCGCTCACCGTAAGACTTCCACCGGTCAGCGCTGTGACGTCCCGTTCCGGCATGAATCATCGCAATCTAGATTCCGGTAAGCGAGTGAGCACGGAGAGGAACGACCGATCGTGGACAGCTCCTCCCCAAGCTCCACCTCCATTGTGGAGACGGGTGACACCGAATCCACATGGCGCGGCACGACCGGGCAGCGTCGGACGTGGCAGATCAGCTGCGGCGACGTGGTCGACCGGGACCGCCAGCTCACCGTGAAGGTCGTTCAGGGCCAAGTGGTTCTGGTCGGACCTCCCGGTGAGACGGCAATCTTGTCCCACGACCAGCTCGTACAGCTCAGGGCTGCGCTACGCGAAGCCGCCGACCAGGCGGAAAGGTGACGGTGACGTTTCGATGGACGCGATCCTCGGACAGGTTCTTCGCAACGCTGTGTGGGAACGCCTCGACCTGCTCACGGAGCTGGCGAGCCGCGCGGACGCCCCGTCCCTGCTGTCGGTGGCTCGATCCGAGCTCCCTCGGCTGACCGAGGGATGGCGTGCTCTGCTGGCAGCGCACGAGCCGGACGAGAAGGGCAACTGCCCTGAGTGCTCCGGCCGTTGGCGCCAGCAGAAGTCACCTTGCTCGGTGTGGCGCGCCGCGTACGAACACCTGGTTGCGGGCGGACTCGCCCCGCGCCCGGCTCGCCACCTGCGCGAGGCTCCGGTGACCCCTCCTGTCACCAGGACCCGCCGCGCGGTGGCTCGAGCCCACTAACGGGCCTTTGCGACTGACCTGGCGTCCCCCCGACACGACCAGGTCTGCAAACGGCCTACTGACCGGTGGTCCGCGATGCGCGAACCCCCGACCGCGACATCGCGGACCCCGGTCAGCTCGACAACTCCACAGATTCCCGCGGGCCGGTGACGTGCACCTTCCCTCCCCGACCGGCACCGGTCCGCGGTCACCAGCCACGGCCCTTGTCTGCACCTCCCGCGCAGGCAAGGGCCGTTTTCAGCGCTTCTAGCGGTGGGTGCCGGTCTTCCAGGTCAGATACGAGGTCAGGCCGGGGAAGAGCCGGCCGGAGAGCTCGAACGCCTTGAGCTGCCACGGGAACAGGTGCTCGGCACGTTCCTTCTCGACCGCGTCGACGATCGCCTTCGCGCACCGCTGGGGCGTCACGGTCGGGATCAACCGCGCGATCGCCGGGATCCGTTCCTCCGCACCGGGGTTGTTGTTGAAGTACTCGCTGGAGACCTTTCCCGGCACCACTTCGCTGACTCCGACGCCGGTTCCGCGCAGGTCGAGCCGCAGTGACGCGGTCAGTCCGCGCAACGCCCACCGCGACGACTGGTAGCCGACGCAGCCGGGAATCGGCAGGCGGGACACCGGCGAGTTCACGTTGACGATCCAGCCGGAGCGCCTGGCACGCATGGCGCCCAAGTACTCCCTGGTCAGCAACAACGCCGCCAGGTACGGCACGGCGGTCATCGTCTGCAGTTCGTCGGCCGACGTGTCGTCGAGGAACAACCAACGGCCCACGCCGGCGTTGTTGACCAGCACATCGGGCGTCTCGACCTCCTCGGCGAGCGCACGGATCCGCGCGGCGTCCGCCAGATCGGCCACGTGAGCGGACGCCGAGCCGCCGAACTCGATGATCCGTTTGACCTGTAGATCGAGCAGTTCGGCGCTCCGAGCCACAAGGTGGACGTGCGCGCCGTGTGCCGCGAACCGGAACGCGGCCTCGGCGCCGATCCCCTGGGACGCTCCCGTGACCAGAACCCTCTTGCCCGCCAGCTGCATCAGACCACCGATCGCACTCGACTCATCAACACCGCCGCCAGCGCGGTCGCCAGCGCCGACGCCGCGAACAGACCGCGGTAGCCACCAAGGTTGGCCAAGATCAAGGCAGCCAGCAAGGGGGCCACGACCTGCGGCAACGCGTTGGCAACGTTCACGACGCCGAGGTCTTTCGCCCGATCGGCCGCGGACGGCAGCACCTGCGTGAGCAACGCGATCGCGACCGCCATGTAAATGCCGAAGCCGAAGCCGAGCAACGGTGCGGCGACCAGCACGGCCTCCCACGTCGGCCACACCGCCAGCAACAGGGCGGCCAGCGCCATGACCGCCGACGCGAGGTAGACGTACGGCTTGCGGCGCCCAGAACGATCACTTCGTGCGCCGAACAGCACTGCTCCTGCGGTGAGTGCCACGCCGTAGAGCGCCATCAGCTCCAGCAGACCTGTCTCGGGTGCCGGATGGTGCACCACGTCACCGAGGAAGAAAAGGAGGTACAACGTGCCGAGCGCGTTACCCACGTTGAGCATGAAGTGTCCGAGCCAGGCCCAGGCGAAGTCGGGGTGCTCGCGCGGTGAGATCCAGAGCGTCAGCCGCACCGGCTTCTCGACCAACTTCGTGTCCGGTGTCCTCAGCACGAAGAACAACGCACCGGCCACGACGATCACCGCGCACGCCAGGTAGCCCGCCGGCAGACCGCTGACGAGCTCCGTCACCACGACTGCGCCCGCCAGCGTGCCGAGCATCTGGCTGATCCCGATCAACCCGCCGACTTGCGCCCGCTGCACGACGGGCACCCGGTCGGGCACGGTCGACATCAGCGCGGCGAGCATGCCGCCGATCCCGGCCTGCACCAGGCACCAGCCGATCGTCATGACGTGGACCGAGTCCGCTTCGGCGAGAACGCCGAGACCGACGGCCCCCACGGCGGAACCGCCCAGCGTCCACGGATGCCGGCGGCCGAAACGCGAGGTCGTGCGGTCTGACAAGAACCCGATGAGCGGTACCACCACCATCGACACAAAGGCGCCGACACCGGTGACCACGCCGAACACGAACACTTTGTTCGCCTTGTCCAGCTGCTCGGCCTGCTGCGGCAGGAGGATCTGGATCGGCGCGTAGATCGCGAGCCACAAGCCGAGGTTCGCGACGAAGAGCCAGGCCATCCAGCTCCTGCGAACCGGGACGACCGGTTCGGCCACTGTTTCACTCACCACTGATCACCCTTCTGTACCAGTGGAACGAGTTGCGAGGCGTGCGCCGCTGCGTCTCGTAGTCGACGTGGACCAGGCCGAACCGCTGCGAATAGCCGGCCTCCCACTCGAAGTTGTCGAGCAGGGACCACACGAAGTACCCGTTGACGTTCGCTGCCTGCGCGGCCTTGAGGTGGCCCTCCAGATAAGCGATCCGCTCGGCGTCCTCGATCTCGTCCGGGAAGCTGCAGCCGCTCTCGGTGACGTACACCGGTGGCAGGTCCGGGTGCCGTTCGCGGAGCTGGGTGATCATCTCGGTCAGCCCGGACGGCACGACCGGCCAGCCGAAGCCGGTGCGCGGGTACTCGTCGATCTCCACCAGCTCGAACGGCAGCGGGTTGCCCTCGGACGGCATCTTCAGCCGCGTCGGGTTGTAGTAGTTCACGCCGTAGAAGTCGAGCGGCTGGTGGATCGTCTGCAGGTCACCGTCCTCGATCGGCAGAAGATCGGCGACTGCGTCGGGATATCGGCCCGACAGAACGGGATCCGCGTACATCCAGTTGTGGATTTCGCTGTAGGCCTCGGCAGCGGGTACGTCGTTCGGAGTAGCCGGCCAGGCGGGCGTGTGGTTGTTCGCCGTGCCGACCCGGTGCGCGTTGAACGACCGGAGCACCTCGACCGCACGACCGTGAGCCAGGTTCAGGTGGTGGGCGGTCGGCAACGCGTCGAAGAGCAACGTCTTGCCCGGCGCGTGCTCACCGATCGCGTAGCCCTGCAACGTCACCATCGCGGGCTCGTTGATCGGGATCCACATCTGCACCCGGTCGGCGAGACGGTCCGCGACCAGCGCGGTGTAGTCGGCGAACCGGTCGGCGATGTCGCGGCCCAGCCACCCGCCCTCGGCTTCGAGCTCCAGCGGGGTGTCCCAGTGGTACAGCGTGGCGACCGGCGCGATGCCGACGTCGACGAGCGCGTCGACCAGGCGGTCGTAGAAGTCGAGGCCCTCGGCGTTGACAGGTCCCTTGCCGGAGGGCTGGATGCGCGGCCACGCGATGGAGAACCGGTACGCGTTCACGCCGAGCTGTGTCATGAGCGCAACGTCTTCGCGCCAGCGGTGGTAATGATCGCAAGCAACGCTGGCGTTCTGGTTCTCGTGTACCGGAGTGAACTCGTCCCACACGGAGGGACCCCGGCCGCCGGCGCCGAACGCGCCCTCGATCTGGAACGCGGACGTGGACACTCCCCAAAGGAAGCCGCTCATCGATCCTCCAAATGTGAAACTTATTCGGATCGTAGGCGTGTTGACAGGCTCAGGGAAGTGAAAAGGCCGTACAACAGGCAAGATGGATGTACCCGAACTACTGGGAGTCGCCGTGACGAGCACCACCCCGCTTCGCCGTCAGCCAGTCCAGCAGCGCAGCGCCAAGAGAGTAGAGCGAATGCTCGAGGCCTGCGCGACCCTCATCGACGAGGTGGGCTACGACGGCGTCACAACGACGTTGATCGCGGAGAGAGCAGGTGTCGCGGTCGGCTCGCTGTACCAGTTCTTCCCGGACAAGAGAGCCGTCGTGCAGGCGCTGACCCTGCGCAACGTCGACAGGTTCTCCCAGGGCATCACCGAACGGCTCGAGCAGGCGACGCTGGAGCACTGGTGGGACGCCGTGGACACGGTGTTCGACGTCTACGTGACGATGCACCGCGAGATCCCCGCGTTCGGGAGGCTGCACTTCGGTGACGTCGTGGACATGCGGCTGCTGGACGACCGCCGCGACAACAACGCGGTCATCTCCGACAAGATCTCCGAGCTGATCTCCGTCAACTTCGGAATTCCGATGAGCGAGGTCCAGCTGCCGATCGCGATCGCCGTGGAGGCGGCCGACGCCGTGATGAAGATGGCGTTCCGCAACGCCCCGACGGGCGACCAGGCGATCCTGACCGAAGCGAGGGCACTGGTCAGGGGTTACCTGTCGTCGCGGTTGCCCGCCTAGCCGAAGTTGTGCCGCTCGCCGCGGTACGTCGGCACGGTGCGCTCGATGCGGTCACCGTGCACGAGATGCACCTCGTCGAACCGCTCGAACAGCTCACCGGCCTTGGCGTGCCGCATCCAGACGCGGTCACCGATCTTCAGCTGCTCCGCGGCCTTGCCGGTGACCGGTGTCTGCACCTCACCCGCGCCTTCAAGGCCGAGCGTCTTCAACCCCTCCGGCAGGTACGGCGACGGCTGCCGGTCGGGCGTCGGTGTGCCGGACGCGATGTAGCCGCCGGCGAAGAGCGTCGCCGTGCGCTTGTTCGGCTTGCGGACCACGGACAGCGCGAAGAGCGCAGCGGGTTCCGGCTTGAACGCCTGGTAGCCGTCGAAGAGCGTCGGACCGAAGAGCCCGGAGCCTGCCGCGAGCTCCGTGACGGACGGGTCGGTGCCGGTCAGCTCGAGGCTGCCTGTGCCACCGCCGTTGACGAACTCCAGGTCGGCTACCTGCCGGATCGCGGTGACCGCGGCGGTGCGACGGGCGATCAGCTCGGGTCCGGACTTGGACTGGATGAGCCGGATGCCGATGGCGCGCAACGGCTGCCCCGGCGGGTTGTCGCCGAGGCCCGCGATCTGGCCTTCGTACGCCATGACGCCGACGAGCTTGAAGCCCCGCCTCTGGTTGATCTTGGCTGCCAGGACCTTCGCCTGCTGCGGGGTGTGGACCGGCGAGCGGCGAGGGCCGATGTGCACGCCGGGCAGCGGACGCCACGAGACGTCCAGCTCCAGGCAGACGCGGAGGTCCGAGTGCGGGCCGGTCGCGGCGTCCACAAAGTCGAGGTGCTCGATCGAGTCGACCATGATCGTGACGCGCTGACGTGCGATTTCGTTCGCCGCGAGCTTCTGCAGCGAGGCGCGGTCGGCGGTCGGATAGGCCACCAGCAGGTCGTCGCTGACGTTCTGCTCGGACAACCACAGCGCCTCGGCCAGCGAGTAGCACATCACGCCCCGGTAGCCGGGCCGTTCGAGCGCCCGGCTCACCAGGTCGCGCACACGGATCGACTTGCTCGCGACCCGGATCGGATGACCGGCAGCGCGACGGGCGAGGTCCGCCGCGTTGTAGTCGAAGGCGTCCAGGTCGACGATCGCGAACGGAGGATCGAGATCCTTCGTCGCGACGTCGAGTCGTGTTCTGCGCATGCGTTGACGGTACGTCGTAAACCCTTGAAACGTGAAGAGCTTTCACTTACGTTACTCGCAGGTCACACTCTCTCGTGGAGGAACGCGTGTGGACGAACTGGGCTAGAACGGCTTCGTGCACGCCTACGCGCGTGGTCCACCCGTCGAGCACGGACGAGATCGCAGCGGCGGTCGTGTCCGGGGGCCGTGTCCGCGCGCGGGGCAGCGGTCACTCGTTCAACGACATCGCGGTCGCGCCGGAAGTGGCGCTCGACCTCGACCGCTGGACGGGAATCGTGCGCGCGGACACGGAGACCGGCCTGGTGACCGTCCGCTCCGGCACGCCGTTGCGGGTCCTCAACGCCGACCTGCACCGCCTCGGTCTCGCCATGCCGAACCTCGGCGACATCGACGCCCAGACCATCGCGGGTGCCGTCTCGACCTCCACCCACGGCACCGGCGCCAAGCTCGGCGTGCTGGCCACGGCCATCGCCGGGCTGGAACTCGTGCTGGCCGACGGATCCGTCGTCACGTGCTCTCGTTCGGAACGCCCGGACCTCTTCAACGCCGCCCGCGTCGGCCTCGGCGCGTTGGGCATCATCAGCACGATCACGCTGCAGTGCGTGCCGTCGTTCGTCTTGCGCGCCTCGGAAGCGCCGGGCCGGCTGGACGCGGTGCTGGAGCAGTTCGACGACCTGTGCGCGGTCGAGGACCACGTCGAGTTCCACTGGTTCACGCACTCGGACCGGGTGATCCTCAAGCGCAACAACAGGATCCCGGAACCGGCCGAGCCGCTGTCGCGCGCACGTCAGCTCTGGGAGTACGAGGTCATGGAGAACGCCGCGTTCGGCGCGGTGTGCAAGGTGGCCAAGGCGTTCCCGCGCTACACCAGGAAGCTGAACGAGGTCTGCGGTTCGCTGATCTCGGAGCGGTCCTATTCGGACTACTCGCACAACGTCTTCGTGACGCCCCGGCGCGTCCGGTTCGTGGAGACCGAGTTCTCGATCCCGCGCGAGACGCTGATGGACGTCATCGCGGAGCTTCGCGCGGTCGCGAACAGGCTCGGTGACCGGGACGCGCTGATCGTGCCGTGCGAGGTGCGGGTGGCGCAGGCCGACGACATCTGGCTGTCCACCGCGTCCGGCCGCGACACCGCCTACATCTCGATGCACCAGGCGCTCGGCATGCAGTACAAGGCCTTCTTCGACGCCTACGCGAGCATCGCCGCGTCCGTCGGAGGACGTCCGCACTGGGGCAAGATGCACGACCTGACCGCCGAGCAGCTGCGGCCGCTGTACCCGCACTTCGACGACTTCCTGCGGGTGCGCGACGAGGTCGATCCAGGCAGGACGTTCACGAACCCCTACCTGGACCGGGTGCTCGGCTAGAGGATCTCGCGAACGGCGTCGGCGACGGGCGTCTCACCGTTCACCAGTTCCAGCGTCTTGCCGATCGTGTTGGGAGCGTTGAGCAACTCCGCCAGCACGGCGGCCACGTCGGCCCGAGTGACGGACGCACGCGGCAACCGGGGCGCGGCCAGCGTGACCAGTCCGGTGGGCGGGTCGTTCACCAACGGCCCCGGCCGCAGGATCGTCCAATCGAGATCCCGCGGCTTCAGGTCGTCTTCCGCCGCGCGCTTGGCCTTCAGGTAGACCGCGAACTCGGGATCCACGGAAGGCGAGTCGGCGGACTCGATTCCGACGGTCGACACCTGGAGGAACCGCCGCACCCCCGCCTCGGCCGCAGCCGAGGCGAACAGGGCGGCGGCCCCGAAGTCCACGGTGTCCTTGCGGGCGGCTCCTGAGCCTGCCCCTGCGCCTGCGGCGAAGACCGCGGCGTCCGCGCCGTTCAAATACGCGGCGACCGAGTCGACTGTGGCCGACTCCAGATCGCACAGCACCGGAACGGCTCCGGCTTCCTGCACGTCGCTGAAGTGATCCGGGTTGCGGACCAGTGCGGTTGCCGCGTCTCCACGGGTGGCCAGCAGCTGCTCGAGGAGCAGCGCGATCTGCCCGTGTCCGCCGGCTATGACTACTCGCATGCCCCGACCGTAGATCAGGAAGCGGTGGCGAGCACCTGCTCGTAGACCAGCTCGTTGACCCAGCGGGTGATGGCGGTGTCCTCGGCGGGCACGTGCTCCTGGCGGCCGGAGACGTCGACCGAGAGGTCCTTCTCGTCGTCGGCCAGGAGCACCGAGACGCCATAGCGACGCACGCGCGGCAGGCAGTTCGACAGGTAGTCGTGCGAGAAGGCGACCGACTCCGGCAGCACGACCGCGGCGTTGCCGTAGCGCGCGAAGGGGACGGCGGACGCGAGCGCGGTGCGCCAGTGGCGGGCGACGGCCAGGACGCCGACGATGCGGACGGCGGCCGGCGGGACGCGGCCTTCCATCTCCGGCCACACCCACGTGGAGACGGTGGTCTTGTCGGCCTCAGGGCCCGCACCCACGCACACGCGCTCGGCGTGGGCGTCGGCCAGGAGCTCGGCCACGACGACGACCTTGCGGCCCATCAGGACCATCTCGGGGAGAACGACGCCGTGCCAGCCGAGGCGGATCGCCGCGGCGGCTGCCAACTCCTCGACGGACGCGGGCAGTTCCGGAACCGGGAGCGCGGTGGTCGACAGTCCCTGTGCGCTGCCGGGTGCCGCGATCCTTGCTGGGGTGCTGCTCACGCCAGTGCCTCCTCGCAACCCGCGGCGGTCGATCCGCCGCGTTTCGACTCGTGCTCTGGATAAGGCGTACCAGGAAGCGCGCGGCCCGCCCCCAGGTCGCCACACCCCCTGCGATCGACGGCGCCGACCGGTCGGTGACCGGTCGAAGAGTGGCGCGGGGAGTTCGGTCCTACGGTGCTGCCGTCTGGGTGACGTTAATCCGGTTGGACGCACCAAAAGTGCTGCTCAGAGTGGGTGCTCTACGCGTGAGGACGAAAAGCCGGTCAGCGTCGCCGGTCACCGTCCGTCGACCGTTCACCGCGCCAGAACGACCACCTACATGATGATCACTGTCTTGCCAGGCCCGTGACCTGCGAAAACGTCAGTCGCCTCGCGCAGCGGCACCCGGCGGGCGATCGGCACGGAAAGGTCTCCCGCCTGCACCATCGACGCGAGGCGCACGAGCGTTTCTCGCGACCCCTTCATGCCGAAGTTCTGGGCCGGATCGCTGGAGACGTAGTTGGTGTTGAAGGCCAACGGCGCGTAGCGCGCGTTCGCCTCGAACGACGAACGGTCGGCGCTCACGAGGTCGATGAGAGCGTCGGCCTCGACGGGAGAGTCACCGCGGCCGACGGGGATGACCCGCTTGCCGGCCGCACGGGCGATCTGGACGGCGAACGATCCGACGCCACCGTTCGGTCCGATGATCAGCACGGATTCCGCGGACCCCAGTGACTCGACCAACTGCAACGCAGTCATACCCGCGGTCGGCAATGCGGCGGCAACGGCGGGATCGAGATCTTCCGGCAACGGAGCCAACGCGTTCCCGGCCGGAACTGTGACGTACTCGGCGTATGTACCGACGCCGACGGGACGGTGGAAGAAGGTGCCGAAAATCCTCTCTCCGGAACCGACGACCTCACCAGCCCCATCAGTTCCCGGAACCAACGGGAACCGGTGTTCACCAGAACCGCGAAGCATGCCGTCGACGACTTTCCGGTCGAACGGGTTCACGCTCGCCGCGAACAAGCGCACCTTCAACTCGTTCGGGCCCGCCTCCGGCTCGGGAAGCTCCACCAGTTCGAGTTCCGCGCCGAAGTCCGCCCCCGCTATCGCCCACATGCCGACCCCCGAACGAGTGACAGACATCACCTGTTGGATCAAGGAATCTGATACCGCAGATCAACGAAAGAACCCCTCTCGCGATTCCGCGAGAGGGGTTCCATCTGTCTTTCGATGGGCAAGGGGGGAGTTGAACCCCCACGTCCTTTCGGACACACGGACCTGAACCGTGCGCGTCTGCCATTCCGCCACTTGCCCCTGGAGACGTGGAGAACACTAGCACGCGTCCAAACCGGGTTCCTAATCGCCCCCTGTAGGCCGGGTCGTACCCGGATACGATCGGTACAGGAGCCCGTCCGAGCGGAAGGAGTTGACGTGGGCCTGCAACGCTTCGAGCGCAAGCTGGAAGGTCTGATCGGCAACACCTTCGCGCGCGTGTTCGGTGGCAGTGTCGTGCCCCAAGAGGTGGCACAGGCGCTGCAACGGGAGGGTGAGAGCAACATCCGTGAGCTCGCGGGTGGCAGACTGCTAGCCCCCAACCACTACAAGGTGTTGCTCGGACCTCAGGACCACGAGCGTCTTGCGGGCGATGAGCAGGATGAACTACGCATCACCCAGCTTCTCGCAGAGGGCCTGCGAGAGCACCTGGCCGAGTCCGGATGGGATACCTATGGTGACGTCGTAGTCTCCCTGGAGCGCTCCGAGGCGCTGCACACCGGACAGTTCCGAACCAGCTCGTCCGTCGACCCCGACGTGAAAGCGGCCAGCCGACGGTCAGCACCACCTCGCACCGCAGGAGACCGATCCATGAGCCAGCCACCCGGCTACGGACAAGGACAGGGCCAGCCCGGCCAGGACCCTTATGGTCAGGGCGGCTACGGCCAGCAGGGCTACGACCAGCAGGCCTACGGCCAGCAACAGGGCTATGGCCAGCAGGGGTACGACCAGGGCTACGGCCAGCAAGGCGGCTACGACCAGGGCTACGGCCAGCAGGGCGGCGGCTACGGCGGCGGCCAGCAGGGCTATGACCAGGGCTACGGCCAGCAGCAGGGCTACGACCAGGGTTACGGCGGCGGCCAGCAGGGCGGCGGCTACGACCAGGGCTACGGCCAGCAGCAGGGTTACGGCCAGCAGGGCTACGACCAGGGTTACGGCCAGCAGGGCGGTGGCTACGACCAGGGGTACGGCCAGCCGGCCGGCGGATATGACCAGGGTTACGGCCAGCAGCCGGCCTACGGTCAGCCCGGCGGCTACGACCAGGGCTACAACCAGGGCGGATACGCCCCTCCGGCCACCCAGGGCGCCAACCGCCAGCTCAACGCGACCCTGCACCTCGACGACGGTTCCAACCGCACGTACAACCTCAAGCAGGGTGGAAACGTCGTAGGACGTGGGCAGGAAGCCGACTTCCGCCTCCCGGACACGGGTGTCTCCAGGCGCCACCTGGAAATCTCCTGGGACGGGCAGAATGCGATGCTCGCTGATCTCGGTTCGACCAACGGCACCACGGTGAACGGCACGCCAGTGCAGACTTGGCAGCTCGCGGAGGGCGACGTCGTCCGCATCGGCCACTCGTCACTGGTCTTCCGCACCGCGGGCTGAGGTCGATACGGGCGTCGGTAAGCAACTCAAGGCAGGAGCGGTTACAACCGGTGCCAGAGCTGGTGATGCAGCTGACCAGAGCGGGCTTTCTCGTGCTCCTCTGGCTCTTTGTGCTGGCCGCCCTACGTGTGGTCCGCTCTGATCTCTACGCAGCCTCAGGGCTCCGGGCGTCAGGTCTGCCCGGATTCCGGAGGTCCGAGAAGTCGGCGAGGGGAAGCAAGGCGCCTCGGCAACTCGTGGTCACCCACGGGGCGCTGACAGGCACCCGCATCTCGCTCGACGGCAGGCCGATCCTGATCGGCCGCGCTGACGACTCCACTCTCGTCCTGGACGACGACTTCGCGTCGACCAGGCACGCGAGGCTGTCCATGCGCGGAACCGACTGGTACGTGGAGGACCTCGGCTCCACGAACGGCACCTACCTAGACCGAGCCAAGGTCACCGCACCCCTGCGAGTACCTCTCGGCACCCCGATCCGCATTGGCAAAACGGTGATCGAGCTGCGCTCATGACCTTGGTTCTTCGATACGCGGCCCGCAGCGACAGGGGCCTGGTTCGCTCCAACAACCAGGACTCCGTGTACGCGGGCCCCCGCCTGCTCGCAGTCGCCGACGGCATGGGTGGCCACGCCGCCGGTGAAGTCGCGAGCAAGGTGGTCATCGCCTCGCTGGCCCACGTCGACGACGACGAGCCGGGCGACGACCTCCTCGGCAAGCTCCGCGACGCGGTCGCGGCCGGCAACGGCGCCATTTCCGAACTGGTCACGAGCGACCCGGACCTGGAGGGCATGGGCACCACGCTCACGGCCATCCTGTTCGCGGGCAACAGGCTCGGGCTCGTGCACATCGGCGACTCGCGCGCGTACCTCCTCAGGGAGGGCATGTTCGCGCAGATCACGCACGACGACACGTTCGTCCAGTCGTTGATCGACGAGGGCCGGATCACGCCGGACGAGGCCGCGAGCCACCCACAGCGTTCACTGCTGCTGCGTGCCCTCACCGGCCACGACTTCGAGCCGAGCCTCACCGTGCGCGAGGCACGCGCCGGCGACAGGTTCCTGCTCTGCTCGGACGGTCTGTCCGGGGTCGTCTCGCAGGAGACGCTGGACGAGGCGATCCGCATCCCCGACCCGCAGGCCTGCGCGGACCGGATGATCGAGCTCGCGCTCAAGGGCGGCGGACCCGACAACGTCACGGTGATCGTGGCGGACGTCGAGGACGTCGACTTCGGCGACGACTACCCGATCGTCGGCGGCGCGGCCGGTGACGGCAGCGAGGAGCACAACACCCCGCCGGACTCCGCGGCGTCGCGAGCGAGCGCGCTCACGCAGCAGCGCCCGCCGATGCCGCAGCGCATGGAGGCACCGCCGCCACCGCCGCAGGACCCGAAGCGCAAGAAGCGCAACGCGATCAAGGCGTTCGCGATCATCTTCGTGCTGCTCCTGCTGACCGGTGTCGTGGCGGTCGGCGGCAAGCTGTGGCTCAACACCCAGTACTACGTCGGCGCCACCGAGGACGGCCAGGTCGCGATCTTCCGCGGCCTCAACGGCACCGTGCTCGGCTTCAAGCTGTCGTCCAAGGTCGAGGACTCGTGCCCGCCGGGATCGACGGGGTGCACCCCGATCACGCTGAAGGACCTGCAGGAAGCCGGTCGCAAGACCATCACCGCGGGTATCCGCAGCGATAACGGGATCGACGGCGCCCGCGCCGCGGTCAGGCTGCTGCGCACGGAGCACATGCTGCCGTTGTGCAAAGACACGTCGTCAACGTCGAACAGCACGACGACGACGCCCACGAGCCCGACCAGCACTCCGCCGGCGAACGGTTCGCCGAACCCGGAGACCGGCGCGACCGAGCCTTCACTCACCCCCTCCCAGCAGAAGCCGGGTGTGGAATGCCGGGAGGGTCCGTAGTTGATGGGCTCGCCCGTCCCCGTCGGGGAAGGCTCACCAGGCGCGTCGGTGGCGACGAGCACGTCGCCAGGACTGCGAGCGCCGACGCGGCGCGGCACCGAACTGGTGATGCTCGCGTTCGCAGCCGGTCTCGTGACGCTGGCGCTGATCCTGGTGGAACTCAACCAGGAGCGGTCGCTGAGCCTGAGGATCCTCTACCTCGGTCTCGCCTACCTCGGTCTCTTCGCCTGTGCCCACCTCGCCGTGCGCAGGTGGGCGCCCTACGCCGACCCCGCGATCCTGCCGTGCGTCGCCCTGCTCAACGGGCTGGGCCTGGTGGTGATCCACCGGATCGACCTCGCGCTGGAAGGCACCGTCTTCCCGGACGGCTCGACCTGGGATCCGGTGGCGTTCAAGCAGGTCATCTGGACCGCCATCGGGTTGTTGCTGTTCGCGGCCACGCTGAAGTTCCTTTCGGACCACCGCACGCTGGCGCGGTTCGGCTACACGTTCGGCCTCGTCGGACTGGTCGCGCTGATGCTGCCCGGTGTGCTGCCGGGGTTCATCGCGCCGGAGATCAACGGCGCGAAGATCTGGCTGCGAATCGGCCCGCTGTCCATTCAGCCGGGTGAGTTCGCCAAGATCCTCCTGATGGTCTTCTTCGCCGCGTTCCTGGTGTCGAAGCGGGACCTCTTCACCACCGCCGGTCGCCGGTTCCTCGGCATGGACCTGCCGCGCGCCCGCGACCTCGGCCCGTTGTTCGCCGCGTGGGGCGTCACGGTCGCGGTCATGGTGCTGCAGAAGGACCTCGGTTCCTCGCTGCTGTTCTTCGGCATCGTGCTGGTGCTGCTCTACGTCGCCACCGAACGCGCGGCCTGGGTCGTGCTCGGCCTCGGTCTGTTCACCGGTGGCGCGATCATCGCGTGGAAGCTCTTCACGCACGTGCAGCAGCGCGTGGCGAACTGGCAGGACCCGATCTCGCGCTACGACCTCATCGGCGGCGGCTACCAGATCTCCCAGTCGCTCTTCGGGCTCGCGACCGGCGGCATCGGTGGTGCCGGACTCGGCGCCGGCCGCCCGGAGATGATCCCCGAGGCGAACACCGACTTCATCACCGCCGTGATCGGCGAAGAGCTCGGGTTCGTCGGTTTCGCGGCACTGCTGCTGATCTACATGATCTTCGCCCTGCGCGGCCTGCGCAGCGCCATCGCCGTGCGCGACAGCTTCGGCAAGCTGCTCGGCGGCGGTCTGGCCTTCGCGGTGTGCTTCCAGGTGTTCATCGTCGTCGGCGGTGTCACCAAGCTGATCCCGATGACGGGTATCACCGCGCCGTTCCTGTCCTACGGTGGTTCGTCCCTTCTCGCGAACTACATCCTGGTCGCGTTGCTACTGCGAATTTCTGCCGCAGCGAGGGCCCCGCAGCGGGCTCCCAAGCCGAAACCGCAACAACCGGCAATCGCCGACCAGCACACTGTGATGGTGGAGCGTCCCAAATGAACACACCGCTCCGCCGCGTCGGCATGGCCATGATGGTGATGATCATCTTGCTCCTGGGCAACGCGACCTGGGTCCAGGTGATCAACGCCGACGAGTGGCGCAAGAACCCCTACAACAGGCGGGTGCTGCTCGACGAGTACGCCCGCAAGCGCGGCCTGATCACGGTCGCCGACGGCACGGTGATCGCGGACGTCAAGGAGACGACTGACCGTCTCCGGTATCTGCGCACCTACAACAACGGCCCGGTGTACGCGCCGGTGACGGGGTACCTGTCGGTCACCTACGGCACCTCCGGCATGGAGCGCGCGGAGAACGACCTGCTTAACGGCTCTGACGACCGGCTGTTCGCCCGCAGGGTCTCCGCGCTGATCACCGGCCGCGACCCGGTCGGCGGCAACGTCCAGCTCACGCTGGACTCGAAGGTGCAGCAGGTCGCGTACGACCAGCTGACCGCGAAGGGCTTCACCGGCTCCGTCGTCGCGATCAAGCCGGACACCGGCGAGATCCTCGCGATGGTGAGCACGCCGTCCTACGACCCGAACCGGCTCGCGAGCCACGACGGGACGGAGCAGCAGACGGCGTGGAAGGAGCTCACCGCCAAGGGCAACGGCAACCCGCTGATCAACCGCGCGACGCAGGGCCTCTACCCGCCCGGCTCGACGTACAAGGTGGTCGTGGCGGCCGCGGCGCTCGCCGACGGCAAGACCAAGGACTCCCAGTACACCGCGGCGGGCACGATCAACCTGCCCGGCACGTCGAACGCGCCGTTCCCGAACTTCAACGGCCAGCCGTGCGGCGGTGGCCAGACGGCGTCGATGGAGCTCGCGCTCGCCAAGTCGTGCAACACGGCGTTCGGCGAGATGGCGGCGCAGGTCGGCAAGTCCAAGCTGACGACGCAGTCGAACAAGTTCGGCTTCAACGACTCGGACCTCCAGGTGCCGCTGGCGGTCGAGACCTCGACCCTCGGCGCGATCCAGGACGAGGCGGCGCTCTACCAGAGCGGCATCGGCCAGCGCGACGTGCGCGTCACGCCGCTGCAGAACGCGATGGTCGCGGCGACGATCGCCAACGGCGGCAAGAGGATGCAGCCGTACCTGGTGTCGAAGGTGCTGGGGCCGGACCTGAAGCCGATCGACGAGACCGAGCCTGACCAGGTCGACACCGCCATGAGCACGGCGAACGCGAACGTGCTGCGCGACATGATGATCCAGTCGGAGCTCAACACCGGCGGCGAGGGTCGTCTGTCGAACGTCCAGGTGGCGTCGAAGACCGGTACCGCGGAGCACGGTGAGAAGGCGTCGGAGAACAAGCCGCACGCCTGGTACATCGCGTTCGCGCCGGCGCAGAAGCCGGAGATCGCGATCGCGGTGATCGTGGAGGACGGTGGCGACCGCGGTCTGGGTGCCACCGGTGGCAAGGTCGCCGCCCCGATCGGGCGCGCCGTGATGAACGCGTACCTGGCGGGTCGCTGATGCTGACCACGGGCCAGCTCCTCGCCGACCGCTACCGCCTCACCAGGCGGATCGCGGTCGGTGGCATGGGCGAGGTCTGGGAAGGCGCCGACGAGCGGCTCGACCGCAGGGTGGCCGTGAAGGTCCTCAAGGCCGAGCTGTCCGGCGACCCCGAGTTCCTGCACCGCTTCCGCACCGAGGCGCGGATGACCGCGTCGCTCAACCACCCCGGCATCGCGTCGGTGCACGACTACGGCGAGACGGCGTCCATCACGGACGGACCGGAGGACACGGCGTACCTCGTGATGGAGCTCGTCGAGGGTGAACCGCTCGCGACGATCATCTCCCGCGGCCGGCTGACCGCCGAGGTGACGCTGGATCTGCTGGAGCAGACCGGAAACGCGCTGCAGGCGGCCCATGAGCGCGGACTCGTGCACCGGGACGTGAAGCCGGGCAACATCATGGTCACGCCGTCGGGGAAGGTGAAGATCACCGACTTCGGCATCGCGAAGGCCGTGGACGCGGCACCCGTGACGCGGTCCGGCATGGTCATGGGAACTGCGCACTACATCGCACCGGAGCAAGCTCTTGGCGGTGAGGCCGAACCGGCGAGCGACGTTTACTCGTTGGCTGTGTGTGGTTACGAATGCCTTGCAGGACACCGGCCTTTCCTGTCGGACAACGCGGTGACCGTCGCCATGATGCACATCCGCGACATCGCGCCACCGTTGCCACCGGACGTGCCGCCGGGTGCGCGGGCGTTGATCGAGGCGACGCTGGTGAAGGACCCCCGGCAGCGCTACCGGACAGGTGGCGAGTTCGCCGCCGCCGTGAGCGCGGTGCGGGTGGGCCAGCCGCTGCCGACACCGTCCGGGTTCACGATGCCCCAGCTGGTGCCGCAGCAGATGGCACCGCCGCCGCCTCCGCCTCCACAGGTTTCGCAGCCACTCCCGGTTCCGCCGCAAATGGCACACCATCCGACGGGACCAGGTCGTCCGGGCACCCATCCGGGCATGCGACCAGCGCATCAGACCGGGACGTTCGCACCAATGCCGACGCCACCCGGGAGAAACCGGACCGTCGTCTGGGTTATGGTCGCTCTCCTGGTGACCGTGCTGCTGGTGCTCGGCGTGGTCGTCCTGTGGAAGTGGACCTTGAAGCCGAACGCCGGCAGCGGGCAAGGTGGCCTGCAGATCACCTCGAGCTCGGCGAACCCGCCGGCGAACGGACAGGCGCAGCCCGACTCCGCCGACCGGATACCGGGGAACGCGGCGAAGCGGATCGACGTGGACGACTACATCGGTCGTTCCGGCGACGAGGTCAGGACCGAGCTGATCGACCACGGCTTGGAGCCCAGGGTGCAGAGCCCGCAGGGCACAGCGCCGGGCGACCTGAAGAAGTGCCGGGTCACCGCCATCGCGCCGACAGGCGACGTGGCGGCTGGCTCGCAGGTGAAGGTGACGTGCGCGCCATGAGCAAGACCAGAACCGAGTTGGGAACACCGTCGACGAGGAGCGGGACGAAGCACCGATGAGCACTCCGCGACTGCTCTCAAACCGCTACGAACTGGGTGAGACCCTCGGGTACGGCGGCATGTCCGAGGTCCACAAGGGGCGGGACGTCCGCCTCGGCAGAGACGTGGCGATCAAGGTGCTGCGCGCTGACCTCGCCCGTGACACCCAGTTCCAGGAACGCTTCCGGCGTGAAGCGCAGAACTCCGCCGCCCTGAACCACCCGGCGATCGTCGCCGTCTACGACACCGGCGAGACGCAGACCGAGTACGGCCCGCTGCCGTACATCGTGATGGAGTTCGTCGACGGGCGAACGCTGCGCGACATCGTGAAGACGCAGGGCCCGCTGTCGGGCAAGCGCGCGATGGAGGTCATGGCCGACGTCTCGGCCGCGCTCGACTTCAGCCACCGGCACGGCATCGTCCACCGCGACGTGAAGCCGGCCAACGTGATGATCACCAAGTCCGGCGCCGTGAAGGTGATGGACTTCGGCATCGCCCGTGCGATACACGATGGCCAGGCCGCGGTCACCCAGACCGCCGCGGTGATCGGCACGGCCCAGTACCTGTCGCCCGAGCAGGCGCGCGGTGAGTCCGTCGACGCCCGTTCCGACGTCTACGCGGCCGGCTGCGTGCTGTTCGAGCTGCTGACGGGCGAGCCGCCGTTCACCGGCGACTCCCCCGTCGCCGTCGCGTACCAGCACGTGCGGGAGGACCCGAAGCCGCCGTCGTCGCTGAACCCGAAGGTGTCGCCGCAGCTCGACGCGATCGTGCTGAAGGCGATGTCGAAGGGCCCGGCGAACCGCTACCAGTCAGCGGCGGAGATGCGTGCCGACCTGGTGCGCGTGCTCTCGGGTCAGCGTCCGTCCGCGCCGGCCGTGATGACGGCCGAGGACCGCACCGCCGTGATGAACGAGCAGGCGCGCGCTCCTCGCACCCAGGTGATGTCCGGTGGTGGCAGACACCGCCCGGCGGCGTTGAGGTCGGAGCCGGCAGACGACTACGACCCGATCGCCGACGAGGAAGAGGAACGGCGCGCCAGGCGCAAGAAAGCCATCATGATCACGCTGGTGGTGATCCTGTGCATCGCCGTGCTCGGCCTCGCCGCCTGGATCACCAACAACATCATGAAGGCCGGCAGCCAGAACACCGAGCAGTCCTCCGTACCGTCGATCGTCGGCCGGAGCCCCCTGGAGGCCAAGGAGCTCGTCACGAAGGCCGGCCTCGTGCCGCTGCAGCAGGACGTCGCCTGCGAGCCGGGCGCGAACGGTGCACCGGCCCCGTGCACGACCGACCAGATCTCCAAGGTGATCAGGACGGACCCGCCGGACGGCAGCCGGGTGCAGAGGGGTTCGCAGGTCACGATCTTCGTCGGCGCGCCTCCCGGTGAGGCCACCGTGCCGGACCTGAAGGGCAAGTCCCCGCAGGAGGCTCAGGCGATCATCGACAAGGACCCCGGCGGCTTCAAGCTCGCGCAGAGCGCCGAGTCCGTCGAGGTCGACGACGCCAAGCTGCAGGGCAAGGTCGCGACGCAGAATCCCGAGGCCGGCCTGAAGCTGAAGAAGGGCGGCACGATCAACATCCAGCTCGGCAAGGCACCGGACAAGCAGAACGTGCCGAACGTCGTGGGCAGTGATGTGAACGATGCCCGCCAGACGCTCGAGGGCTCCGGCTTCAAGGTGAACATCGAGCAGGTCGACAGCGCGAAGCAAGAGGGTCAGGTCATCTCGCAGAACCCCGTCGGGAACAGCAAGGTGGCCAAGGACACGACCGTCACGCTGCGGGTGTCGAAGGGCAACCAGATCGAGATGCCGGACCTCTCCGGGATGACCGAGAAGGAAGCCACGGAGAAGCTGAGGTCGCTGGGCTGGAACGGAAACCTGAACGTTCAGCAGCAGCAGGTCAACAGTCCGTCCCAGGACAAGACCGTGCTCTCGCAGAACCCGGCCAAGGGCTCAACGATCACCAAGGGCGCGTCGGTGACGATCACCGTCGGCAAGTTCGGGATCGTGACGACCTAGGTTCGTGCATTGCCGGGGCGGCTTCCCTTCGGGGGAGCCGCCCCTTTTCATCACTGGCGAGCTGCTGCGGCGAGCGTGCGCATGCCGTTCTCGAGCTGCGCGACCGTCGCCTCGGGAACCTCGTAGCCGCAGACCTTGAGCCAGTTGGCGAGCATCCGGTGGCCGCCGTCGGTCAGCACCGACTCGGGGTGGAACTGCACACCCTCGACCGGGAGCTCCTTGTGCCGCATGGCCATGACGATGCCGGTCTCGGTCTTGCCGGTGACCTCGAACTCCGCGGGGATCGTCTCCGGCAGCACCGTGAGCGAGTGGTAGCGGGTCGCGATGAACGGCTTCGGCACGCCGTCGAGCACACCCTTGCCCTCGTGGAAGACGATGCTCGTCTTGCCGTGCAGCAGTTCGGGCGCGCGGTCGACCGTGCCGCCCCACACCACACCGATCGCCTGATGACCGAGACACACGCCGAAGACCGGCTTGCCGGTGTCGGCACACCGCTTGATGACGTCGATGCTCGCGCCTGCCCGCTCCGGCGTACCGGGCCCTGGGCTGACGAGCACCCCGTCGACCTTCGCGATCTCGTCGAGGTCCACCTCGTCGTTGCGCCGCACGACGCACTCGGCCCCGAGCTGGGCGAGGTACTGGACGAGGTTGTAGACGAAGCTGTCGTAGTTGTCGACCACGAGCACGCGCATGTACGAAGCCTAGTCGGTCGCGTCGAGTGAGTTAGCTCTCGTCATCGACGAGGTTAGGCTAACCTAAAATAGGTGTCATGAGTCGCCCCTTGCGCGTCGCGGTCGTCGGCGCTGGACCGGCCGGTGTGTACGCGGCCGACATCCTGACCAAGTCCGACGTCGACGTGCAGATCGACCTGTTCGAGAAGCTGCCGGCGCCCTACGGCCTCGTGCGCTACGGCGTCGCACCCGACCACCCCCGCATCAAGGGCATCGTCGGCGCACTGCAGAAGGTGCTCGACAAGCCGTCGGTCCGCTTCTTCGGCAACGTCGAGTACGGCGTCGACCTCAAGCTCGACGACCTGCGCCAGTTCTACGACGCGGTCATCTTCTCCACGGGCGCGTCCGCCGACCGCCCGCTCGACGTGCCGGGTATCGACCTGCCGGGCAGCTACGGCGCCGCGGACTTCGTGTCCTGGTACGACGGCCACCCGGACGTGCCGCGCACCTGGCCTCTGACCGCCACCTCGGTCGCGGTGCTGGGCGTCGGCAACGTCGCGCTGGACGTCGCGCGCATCCTGGCCAAGACCGCGGACGAGCTCCTGGTCACCGAGATCCCCGCCAACGTGTACGAGGGCCTGGCGTCCTCACCGGTCACCGACGTGCACGTGTTCGGCCGCCGCGGCCCGGCCCAGGCGAAGTTCACGCCGCTCGAACTGCGCGAGCTCGACCACTCGCCGAACGTCGAGGTGATCGTCCACGCCGAGGGCATCGAGTTCGACGAGGCCTCGATGCACGCGATCAGGACCAACAAGCAGGTCGAGATGATCGTGAAGACCCTCCAGGAATGGGCGATCCGCGACGTGGGCTCCCGCCCGCGCCGCCTGCACCTGCACTTCCTGGAAGCCCCGGTCGAGGTCCTCGGCACCGACCACGTCACAGGCCTGCGCACCGAAACCCAGGAGTTGACCGGCGACGGCAACGTCCGCGGCACGGGCGTCTTCACCGACTGGGAGGTCCAGGCCGTCTACCGCGCCGTCGGCTACCTCTCCACCCACCTGGCCGACATCCCGTTCGACCACGTCTCGGGCACGATCCCGCACCTCGCCGGCCGAGTGCTGGACCTCGACGAGGTGCCGATGCCCGGCGTGTACGTCACCGGGTGGATCAAGCGCGGCCCGATCGGCCTCATCGGCCACACCAAGGGCGACGCGCTGGAGACCATCACCAGCCTCCTCGAGGACGCCTCGGCACTCCCCCGCCGCAGCGCGCCCTCCCCGGACGCGGTCGTCCAGTTCCTGGAGCAGCGCGGCGTGCCGTTCGTGACCAACGAGGGCTGGCGCAAGCTCGACCTCCACGAGATGGCGCTGGGTGCCGCCGAGGGCCGTGAGCGCGTGAAGGTCGTGTCGCGCGAGGAGATGACCGCGATCTCGAACGGCCAGAATGGCGATTGACGCAGTGCCGTTCCCGGTCGTTCCCCGATGAAGCCGCCATCGCGTGTGGGCGCGATGGCGGTTTCACCTATTTCGGTGGCTCTCGTGCGGACACTTGGTCCGTGGACCCGTCGCTTCGCTCCCGCCTGGAACGCCTGAACGCGGAGTTCGCCGCCCTCGACATCGAGCCGGACCGGGCGGTGTGGCTCGCGTGCGACCTCCTGCTCGACGGCGTCGACACCCCCGCGCTCTGCGAGCTGGCCGGCGAGTCGCCGACGCGGCTCGACAAGTGGGAAGCCCGAGACCTTCTCCGGCAGGTGCTCGAGGAACTCGGCATCCCGCCGCTGTCCTACGAGGAGGCCGACTGGTTCCTCGGCCGCGAGGCAGCACTGCGAATTCTCGATGGCGCACCAAGCGCCGAGTGGGCTGACGAGACCTGGCGCATCACGCTGAAGCTGGCCGGCGACGGCGACGAGGTCTTCGCGGCGCTGGCGAACCACGACACCGACCCCGAGCCGTTTCGCGGCTTCGTGCGCGAATACCTGCGGCTTGCCGACGAACAGTCTGGAGCGGTCACACCGTGAACCCCGAGCTGCGCTCCCGCCTGCTGCACTTGAACGCGGATCGGCTTCTGCCGTCGCAGGCCGCGTGGCTGGCGTGCGACCTGCTGGTCGCCGGTATCGGGACGCCGGCGGTGGTCGAGCTGGCCGGGGAGTCGCCGGCAGGGCTGCTGGCGGACGACGCCGAGCTGCTCGCCGACCGGGTGCTGGCGGAGCTCGGCATTCCACGGCTCAACCGCGAGCAGGTGGAGCTGGTGGAGTGCCGTGAGCTGGCGCTGGACGTCATCAGCGGCGAGCTCGCGCCCGAGCACTGGGCGTGCTGCATCTGGCCGCTCGGGCGGTTCTGGCGAGGGGACGACCTCGACACGTTTCGGGCGGTGGCTGTGCACGACCCTGCCGAGGTGTCGGAGGACGTCCTCGAGTACGCCCGCGAGTTCGTGCGGATCGCGGATGAGCGGCTCAGGGTGTGGCTGCCCTGCCCCCCTGAACCGGTGTGCTCACTCGGTGGTGACGTTGTTGAACGGCAGCTTCGGCTCCGCCCACGGGAACACCACGAACATCAGCAGCGCCACGATGCCCGCGACCAGCACGACGGCCTGGATGATCCGCAGGAACAGCGGGCCCGGCAGGTGTCGCCAGATCCAGCCGTACATCAGCCCTCCGTCATCTCTGGCGGCACGAAGCCGTCGGCCACCGGGTAGCTCTTGGTCTCGATGGCGTGCACGATCAGGCGCTGCTTGTCGGAGAAGCGCGGGTGGCAGGTCGTCAGGGTGAGCAGGCGGGCCTGCTTGTCGGGCGGCACCGTGGCGTTGACCTGGTGCGGGATCGGGGCGATGACCTCGCCCTGGGTCGGCGCCACGATCTCCTGGCCCACGGTCTTGGCGTAGGCGTCGCCGAGGGTCGTGGACAGCGGTGCCACTCCGGCGCAGGCCGGCTGCTTCGACTTCGGGTTCGAGGCCCAGCCCGCCACCTCGTTGCGCATGGGGAGCACCCGGTAGACGAACCACTGGGTCTGGGTCTGCACGACGATGGCGTTGCAGGACTGGAGCAGGTCGAGGTCGTTGAACGGGGCGCCCTTGCCCACGCGGTGACCCGCGATGGAGAAGTTGCCCGGCTCGCCCGGCTGGGCGGTGTCCTTGTAGTGGCCGGGGCCGATCTCCAGGTGCTTGTCCGTGGTGCCCTCGACCACCGAGAACTTCCAGTCGTTGCCGAAGACCGGGATGTACATCTTCGCGAAGGCCTTGCCTTCGATGAGGTTCAGCTTCGTCTGGCGGTTCGGGTCGGACGGGGGCGGCGTGACGACGTTCGAGCCCCATTCGGAGTCGAGCGCGGCGGTGGCCTCCTGCTGCTTCTCCGCGGAGAGCAGGTCGGTCACGTAGACCTCGTAGACGACGAAGAGCAGCACGACCAGGCCCATCGTGATGAGAGCCTCGCCGAAGCCGCGCACGGCCTTGCGCGCGAAGCTGTCCGGCGGCGGGGCCGGCTTGTCGTCCTCCCCGTCGTAGTACTCGTCATCGTCGTAGTACTCGTCGTCGTAATCGTCCTCGACGCGCGGGATCACCTCGGTGGGCGGATCGACCGGGCGGGGACGAGGCGGACGCGGCATTCCCTGCGGAGGAGTTCCTCTCGGCTGCGTCCCCGGGGGTGGACCGGGAGGCAGGCCGACAGGCGGACCGGGAGGCATGCCGCGCGGCGGCGTTCCCGGTGGCGGTCCTTGCGGCATTCCGCGCGGAGGAGTGCCCGGCGGCGGGACCTGCTGGTGACGCGGCGGGCTGCCCGACGGGGGCAGGCTTCCGGAGAAAGCGCTGGTGAACTGGGTTGCGTCGGGCGGGGGCAGCGGGCGCGGTGAAGGTGCGGCCCGCACGTGCTGCAGGTCGTCACGACGGGGTGCAGGACGCCGTGGAGGCGGCTGCTGCGGACCCGAGTTCACCTGAGAACCTCCGCGCGGACTGTGAACTGAAAACAACTGCGTCTGCCAGGTGGTTCGCTGACCACCTTCGCTACGTTAACGTGTTCCCCGAGTAGTGCACGTAAACTTGCGTCACTCAGGGATATCCACGTCAGGCGAGGACAGCATGCCCAAGTCCAAGGTCCGGAAGAAGGCGGTCTACACCGCACCCACTGACCGCCGCACGCCGGTCAAGGTCAAGGCAGCGGGACCGTCTCACCCGGTCTACGTCGTTGTCATGCTCGGCTTCATGCTGCTGGGCCTCGCGTGGCTGGTCGTCAACTACATCGCGGCCGAGAAGATCCCGTTCATGCTCGAGCTGGGCGCGTGGAACTTCGCCATCGGCTTCGCGCTGATGATCATCGGTCTGTTGATGACGATGCGCTGGCGCTAGCCACTCGTAGCCCTCAGCTCATCACTGTTCGTCGAGGTCGGCCCGGACGTCACACGTCCGGGCCGACCTTTGTTATCACCGGGTTCACCTGGTTCATCTGAGCGTCACCGAAGCACACGGCTGTAAGTCATCCCCATTGGGGACAAGTCCTGTGGACAACTTTGCGAGAAAATGCACAAGCGGCCGTTTCCCCTCACGCGGTGCCGTTCAGCGGTCCACATTTCATGCGGGACACTCGACGGTGTGACTCGCACCTGGTCCACTCCCGCCCCGCTCGTCGCCGGCGCGTGGGTGCTCGCTCTCCTGCTCGCCTTCGCCGCGATCATCGCCGACGACAACGCGGGCCGTCTCCTCGTCGGACTGGCAACGCTGCTGGTCACGTACCTCGCGGCGTTCGCGACGATCGCGCGGCCGCGCCTGTCGGCCGACGCGAACGGGCTCGCTGTGCGCGGGTTCGCGAGCACCACGCACCTGCGGTGGCACGAGGTGAAGGTCAAGCTGCAGACCACCCGCCGGCTCGGCAGGGAACAGCAGACATTGGAACTCGACGCCGACGACCGTCTCGTGGTGCTCACGAAACTGGACCTCGGCGCCGATCCGGAAGAAGTCGCGGGCGTCCTGCACGCGCTGCGCCCGTAATCAGGTCAGCGGCACGTCCTGGCGTACTCGATGGCGTATTCGGCCGCCGTGTCGAGCTCGGAGGCGCGCAACACGAACATGCCGCCGAGCAACACCACCGCCGCCACGACAGCCGCGATTTGGTACAGGTTGCGGTTCTGCCGCGGCGCCCTGACCATCGCGAGCGTCAGCAGGCCGCCGATGACGAACCCGCCGAGGTGCCCGAGCAGTGAGGCGTTGGTGAAGAGGTTCGACACCAGGTTGATGCCGACGACCACGACGATCGTCGAAATGTCCCGCCGCTGCCGCTTCCACAGGATGAGCAACGCGCCCATCAGGCCGAACACGGCACCGGACGCACCGGCGAGCTGCTGGCAGACGGTGCCGAAGTAGAACGCCGCCGCGCTGCCGCCGAACAGCGACAGGAAGTACACGGCGCAGAACCTCAGCCTGCCGAGCTCCCTCTCGACGTGCTGGCCGACGACGTAGAGCACCGCCATGTTGAGTGCCAGGTGAATCAGCCCGAAGTGCATGAAGCCCGACGTGAGGATCCGCCACCACTCACCGTTCGCGGTGGGTCCGGGGATCATCGACGTCAACAGGAAGAGCGGCGACCTGTCGTTGTTCATCGGGCTGCCGGACTGGAAGACCGTGACCACGTACGCGAGCACGTTGAACGCGATCAGCACCGGCGTGATGATCACGCGGTCCGTCACCTCGGCACCCACGAGCGTGCGGGCACTGCGCACCGAGCGCTTGCCCTCGTTCACGCAGTCGACGCACTGCATGCCGACCGCGGCGTCGCGCAGACAGTCCGGACAGGCCGGACGGTCGCACCTGGTGCAGCGCAGCCGGGTGGGCCGATCGGAATGACGTGCGCAGACCGGGGTTTCCGGCTCCGCTCCGATCGGCCCTTCCGGTGGCACGAGTGCGTCGCTCACGCGCGTTCGATCGTGATCCGCTCGATCTTGATGTCGTTGACGGGGCGGTCGCCGGCGCCGGTCGTGGTGTTGCCGATCGCGTCGACGACGTCACGCGACTCCTGGTCGGAGACCTCGCCGAAGATCGTGTGCTTGAAGTTCAGCCACGTCGTCGGCGCCACGGTGATGAAGAACTGCGAGCCGTTGGTGTTGGGCCCGGCGTTCGCCATCGCGAGCAGGTAGGGCTTGTTGAACTGCAGTTCCGAGTGGAACTCGTCCGCGAAGCGGTAGCCGGGGCCGCCGCGCCCGGTGCCGGTCGGGTCACCGGTCTGGAGCATGAAGCCGGCGATGACGCGGTGGAACAGGGTCCCGTCGTAGAACGGGCCCGATTTCGTGCCGCTCGCGTTCGCCTCGGTGTAGTCCTTGGTGCCCTCGGCGAGCCCGACGAAGTTCGCCACCGTCTTGGGGGCGTGGTCGGGGAACAGGTTGAGACGGATGTCGCCCTGCGTGGTGTGCAGGGTCGCCGTCACCTTGGTCCCGACGAAGGATTCGTTGCTGTCAGCCACCACCCCATCGTGCCATCCACGGGCGCTGATGTTCAGGAAGGGGCACCATGGGGTATCTGCATGACATCACCGGACGACAACGTGTGGAGCACAGAATGGACGAGGTGGACGTCATGACCCGTGCCGGCGAGAACGTTGGCAAGGCTGTCGGCACCGGTCTGAAGGCCGCGCGTCAGGGTGTCGTTCGCGCTGGTCACGCCGCTGAGGTGAAGCTTGCGGAGCGTGGCATCACGGCTGACCAGGTGCGCGGCGCGCTCGTCGAGCGAGCCGACCAGCTCATGGGCAAGGCGGAGGACTGGGAGAAGCAGACGCGCCGCTCCCGCAAGCGCCTCGCCAAGAAGAGCGCGAAGACGCGCGCCGACCTCATGAGCAAGGCCGAAGAAGTGCGCAAGGAAGTCAAGAAGGCGGCCAAGCACGCCCGCAAGGACGCCAAGGTGCGCGCCAAGGAAATTCGCAAGGCAGCGGCCAAGATCGGCGCCGATGCCCCGAAGCGTCGCCGCTGGCCGTGGGTGATGGGTCTTCTGATCGCCGCTGCGGTAGCCGGCTACATCGCGTTGACGCGCAGGCCGGAAGAGGTCCACCTGCAGGACGACGAGGAGCAGGCCCCGCTGCCGGAGCCCGTCCTCAACGGACAGGTGCCGACCCAGAAGGAACCCGTCAAGTAAGACGCGGAACAGCAGAACGGGTGGTCTTCCGTCTGGAAGACCACCCGTTCGCGTGAGTTCGGTTGGCTAACCGGTCAGACCGCCAACAGCAGCTGGCCGGTCATCGAACCGAGGTTGTTGAACAGGTTGAACGTCGGCACCTCGGTGGCGCCCATCAGGCCGTCCGCGAACGACAGGTCCAGCGGCAGCGCGCGGGCCTGTGCCTCTTCGCCCTCGCTCGGGTCCAGGTAGGTCACGTCGGTGACCGCCTGGCCCAGCAGCTCGACCGGCAGGTCGTAGATCAGCACGTTGCCCGCGAGCGGGACGTCCATGATCCGGCCCGACAGGCCGCTGCCCGCGGGAGCCGTGGAGTGCTCACCACTGGCGACCGCGGCGGTGAACGTCTCGGCGGTGGCGGTGGCGTTGCCCGCAGCCGCGACCGCGACGCTGACGGTCTTGACGATGGCCGGCACGTGGGCGCCGATGCTGTTGCCCGCGACCGAACCGCCCTCGGAGGTCGTGGTGTCGTCGCCGCCCGCCATCGCGACGGTCTTGTCGTGAGCGCACACCAGCGCCTGGCCGCCCAGCGTGCCCGCGAGGGACACGACCTGCACGACCGGCGCGGCGTCGGCGCGGACGATGTTGCCGGCGACCGAACCACCGTCGCCGTGGGTCTCGCGCGCACCACCGGCACCGGAGAAGGTGTCGACGGCCGCGTGCGACTCGGCGATGCCGGGCGCGGCCGCAGCCACACCGAAGACCTCGGCCACACCGGCCCAGGCGACCGGGACGATGTTGCCGGAGAGCGACCCGTCCGTGCCGTCGGTGGTCTGCTCACCACCGGCGACGTGGTTCACGACGCCCTCGTGCTCGGTGTACGCGTGGCCGCCGACGGTGCCGGCGACACCCGCCGGGTTCACCAGGGGCTGGATCACGGCGCCCTCGACGAGGTTGCCGGAGAGCGAGCCGCGGTTGCCGTTGGAGACGGCGTCGCCACCGGCGACGAAGTTCGCGAGCTGGGTGCCCTCGGCCTCGGCGAGACCAAGGCCGGACAGAGCGTTGTCGGCCATCAGGAACGACGCGATGACCGGCGCGTTGACGACGTTGCTCGCGGCGGTGCTGCCCTCGGGCGTGCCGTCCGGCGTGCCGGCGACGGTGTCTCCACCGACCGTGACGTACTTGATCGAGGTCGGGGCCTTGGCGGTCGCCATGCCGCCCACGGTGTAGGCCTGGCCGACGGCGTTCGCGGCCGCGATGACCGGCGCCTGGGCGATGTTGCCGCCCAGCACCGAGCCCGTGCCCTTGGTCTCCAGCGGTCCACCGGCGGTGATGTGCTGCTCGCTGGAGGCGTTCGAGTACGCCTGGCCGCCCACCGAGAACGCGTTCGAGAACGCCTCGGCGAGCAGCGCGACCGGAGCGGACACGATGTTGCCGCCGAGCGTGCTGTCCTCACCGGTGGTCTGGACGGGGCCGCCCGAGATCATCGTGTTGGTCTCGTCGTACTGGGCAGACGCGTTGCCGAGGCCGGCTGCGGAGGTGCTGGACAGACCGTGCGGCAGCGTGACGGGCACCTGCACGACCTGGCCGGAGCCGGCGCTCTCGGCGCCACCGGTCTTGATCGGGCCGGGGCTCGCGGTCGACAGCTTGGTCTTCGAACCGCTCGCGTCCGCGTTGCCGCCGACGGTGACGGCGTCACCGCACAGCTCGCAGGGCAGGGCCAGCGTCGGCTGCGCGACCAGGCCGGACAGCACGCCGCGACGGCCTTCGGTGAGGACATACTCGCCGCCGGTGCGGGAGGGCAGCGGGGTGCCGACCTCGGCGATGCCGGTGTCGTGCGAGTGCGACGTCGCGTTGCCCGCGGCGCTGTAGGCACCGGTGTTCAGGCCGACCGGGTGGCCGTGCGAGAAGTCGACGATGCTGCCGCCGGCGACGCTCTCCGTGCCGTCGGACTTGAGGCCACCGTCGATGCGGCCGATGTCGGTGCTGCAGCCGTCGGTCTCGGCGATGCCGAGGCCTGCGATGGCGTTGTTGTTGAAGCCGACCGGCAGGGACTGGCGGATCGCGGCGATGATGCCGTTCGCCGTGCCCTTGCGTCCGCTGGTCTCCCAGTCGCCGCCGCCGTGAACCGCCATGAGCGCGCTGTTCTGCGTCTTGGCGTTGGCGCCAACGGCGATGGCGTTGCCGGTGATCTGGGTCGGCACGTACCCGGTGATGCCGGCGATGATGCCGGTCAGGGTGCCGTTGTCGCCGTTGGTGGTCACGGCGTTCGGGCGGTGGTACCAGTACTCGGACTCGTTCGTCGTCTCGACGTCGCCGAGCAGGGCGATCGCGTTGCCCGAGATGTCGATCGGAACCATGCCGTCGACGGGGATCGTGGTGCCGCTCAGCGGGTGGCCGGGCGGGAGCACCTTGACGGCCGGGACCAGCTTGCCCAGCGGACCGGTCTTGATCTGCTCGTTGTGGATCGACGGGAGCGCGATCTCACCGAGCGGGGTGCCGATCTTGTTGTTCGCCGCGTGGATCGGAACGTCCACGCCGGGCCCGCTCAGCAGGCCGGCCGGCGCCGAACCGTCGACGGCACCGTGCGGCTGTGGCGGGCAGGTCGCCTCGCAGCCACCGGCGTTCGCGACGCCGGTACCGAGGGCGATCATTCCTCCGGTAACCAGTGCGGCTTGGATACCGCGCTTGGCCCAGATGCGCATTGCAACTCCTGTTCGGGGATTTTTCTGTGCGAGGGTTCGCAAATGCGCGGTTCGACGGCGCTGGGTACAACGCTGACCGAGGGGGCGGCGAAGCCTCAGCGGGCTTCCGCGAACCGCGCGCTCGGATCAGTCGGGGGTGCGGCCGGGCTGCTTCCCGACCCGCACCGACATGACACGGACGACAGACGTCCAGGTCCGGCACGCCAGCAGACCGGGTTCGGTCGTGCGCATGGCGTGGCAAGTGCCGTTGAGCTCACCCCGGCGAGGAACGACAGGCGAAGTGTCGTTCTGCTGCCCGTTGGTGACGTTCGACGACGGCGGCGTCGAAGCCACCTCCGACACGATGACGTCGGAGGTGGCGGAGGGAGGAACCGGTTCGGTGCTGAACCGCGCCACCGGCGTGCTCGACGCCGGTGATCCCGAGTGGTCCTCGACGAGGCCCAGACGGGAAGAAACGGGTGCGACGACGTCGCCCTGCCGAAGAGCGGCCGGCGACACGAGCGGCAGTTCGGTGGCGAACTCGTGGAGCAGCCCGAGGCCGGTGTCCAGCGAGATCGGCACGACAGGAGCCGGCACTAGGCCACGTCCCGCGTCGAGCACACGGCTCTGCAGTTCGTCGGCCTTCGTCGCGTCGGCGACCGAACTGACCACAGCGGAGGTTGTCGTGGCGGTGACGGTCACGCCGTCCTCGATCACGTCTGCCCACGCTGGCGCAGACGTGATCACCGCTGCGGCGATGGCGCCTCCGACGACCAGCAGCGCACGGCGAAGGAGCCGCGGTAGGCGGCTGTCCTTCCCCAGTTGCCAGTCTTCGGCGTGCACCAAACCCTCACTGCAGATCAGTTGTTGACCTACATCATGCACGCCGAACGGCCCAACGCGTTACCGAAAACGCATTGATCACCACAAAGGGTGACCAAATTTTCAGATCTTGAGGTTGGTGATCGCGGTCTCGGCGATGCGACGAGCCTTGATCGACTGCTTCTGGTTGCTCGTCACGACCACCGCGGCGTCACCTTTCGAGACGGCGTAGACGACACCGGTGTCGTTGCTGACGTAGCCTCCTGTCCACCCGGCGGGTGAGGTCGCGGGCTGTGAACCGTCCGGCGCGGCCTCGTTCACGATCGTCTTGGCGATACGCGCGTCACCGACGTACACCCGAACGGTCAACTGGACTTCCGTCGCATTGGCGTAGAAGAAGCACGCTGGATGAGGCGCGTCCGTTGACAGTTTCACTTTCGGTACGCGCTGCCCGTTCGCCTCGGCAACGAAGCTCGTCGCGAGGTACGGGCAGGCGCCGTCCTTCTCGGGCTGCGGCGCGGGCGGCACTGTCGGAGCCGCGCTGGTAGTGGTCGTGACCTGCTGGGTCTGAGTCGTCGGAACCGGCACGTTCTGGGCGACATCAGGGCCGCACGCGGCGAGGACGCCGAGCAGGGGCAGCAACAGTGCTCGTTTCATAGGAGCAACAGTCAACCAGACCGCGAAAGTGCCTTGAGCGGCAGACTAGGTGATTGATCAACTTCTTCATCCCTGCCCGGAAGGACCACTCGCCATGCAGTTTCTTGAGCAACGACGAGACCAGGCTTTGGCCCTGTTCCGGATCGTGATCGGCGTCTTCTTCCTGATCCACGGCGTGCAGAAGCTCCTCAAGGGTGCGTCGCTGCTCTCCTGGCCGTCAGGCCCCGCCAGCCTCATCGAGCTGATCGGCGGTGCCCTGATCGTGATCGGGTTGTGGACACGCTGGGCGGCGCTGATCAGTTCCGGCGCCATGGCCTACGCCTACTTCGTGGTGCACCAGCCGCGCGGCCTGTTGCCGATCCAGAACGGCGGCGAGCTGGCGGCCGTCTACTCCTGGGCGTTCCTGCTCCTCGTGTTCACAGGCGCCGGCGCCTGGAGCATCGACAAGCTCCGCGAGTCGTCCAAAAAATCCTTGGCCAACGCCTGACCAAGCCACACCCAGAAGCCCTGTTCGCAACCCAGCGAACAGGGCTTCACCTTCAACTGCAGCTCCAACCGCCGCAACCGTCTCGCAGAGAACCGCAGCGATGGAGATCGCCGAGAAGAGCATCCGCTGGCTCAAGCCGGGTCAACGGCAGGCAGCGCTAGCGGTAAGCAGCGGTAGCGGTGAGCATCCAAGAAGGATTCAAGAGCGTCTAGCGCGTTCAGCTCAGATGAGGCCTGCCGAAGCCGAAGGCGAGGCGGCCGGGGGTCTGGGGGCTTGCCCCCGGCTGGGGTCTGGGGGCTCGGCCCCCAGAAAACACGGCGGGTGAGGCATTGGTCGGCGCTTTCTGCCGACATACCTCACCCGACGAGCGTAAAGCCTATGGAGACGAGGGGAATCGAACCCCTAACCCCCGCCTTGCAAAGGCGGTGCTCTGCCAATTGAGCTACGTCCCCGAAGATCCGGGGCGGCAAGCCGCCCGCGAGATCAGTCAGTGGGGGCGGTGGCCTCGCGCCAGAGGTCCGCGTCGGCCTTCGCCGAACGGTTGCGCTTCACGAAGAACAGGACCGCACCGGCAACCACGACGAGTGCGATGATCTTCTTAGCCACTGGAAACCCCTCCAAGACTGTTAATGCCCCGACCTACCGCACCAGCCTACAGGCTTTGCGAGACTTGGGCCGGGGCTCTGGGATGCATCCCAGACAGAACGATGATGATTCGAAAGTAAATCGAGTGGGCCTAGGAGGACTTGAACCTCCGACCTCTTCATTATCAGTGAAGCGCTCTAACCGCCTGAGCTATAGGCCCTCGATCATCACCCCTTGGGGCAACGAGGAAGACCTTACAGGATCGTCCTTCGCTGCCCCAAATCAGGGGGTCACTCCCGCTCGGAGAGCGTCAACTCCAAGCCACCGGCCAAGTCCGCGGACACGTTGTAGACGAACGCGCCGACGGTCGCGAGGGCGGTGAAGAGCACGATGTTGACCGCGCCGATGATCGCCGAGACGCCGAACACGCGGCCGGCACTGATCAGCGGCTCGCCCGGCTCGTTGGCCTGGAGCAGGTCGTTCGCGGTGCTGTTGATCTTGTCCCACACGCCCATGCCGTGCAGCACGCCGTAGAGCACACCGACCGCCACCAGCCAGACGAAGAACAGCGCGACGCCGAGCACCAGGGCGAGCTTGAGCACCGACCACGGGTCGACGCGCTTCACCTGGAGGGAGGCGCGGCGCGGGCCGCGACCGGGGCGGCGGGCCGACGGGGTGGCCGCGGCGGGACGGGCTCCCCCGTTGCCGAGGTTCACCGACGTGCGGCTGCTGCCCAGGCCCGTCGGCACGGCCGAGCCCGTGACCACGGGCTTCTGCACCTTGACGGTGTCCGGGTCGGTCGACGGGAACGCCGGCTCGGAGGACGGAACGGGCGGCGCGGCCGGAGCCACGTACGCCTGGGTCGAGTCCTGCTGGGTGGCTTCCGTGTCGTTCGTCACGCGCTGCCAGGGCGGCGGCGCGGAGACGACGACCGGCTCCTCGGCGACAGGCGCGACCGGCTCGGCGGCAGGCGTCGGAGCAGGCGCGGGAGCAGGCGTCTCGACCGAGACGGTCTTCTCCTCGGCAGGCGTCGGAGCAGGCTTCTCAGCGGGCGCGGCGGCCTCTGCCGCCTTCTCCGCCGACACCGGCTTCGTCTTGTCCTGCGCGTTCCCACCCGAGGAACCGGAGGCCGCCGGCGCGGCCGAGTCCGCCTTCTTCGCGTCGGTCTGCGAAGCCGGCTTGGTGATCACCGCGGTCTTGTCCGCGTCCCGACCTTCGCGGTTCTCGGGTGGAGTCACGAGCTGTCCTTAGCCTCTCGCTAGCAAGTTCCGACTACTCAGCCGAGTCGGTGGGGGTGACTGCCTGGTCGGCGGCAGAGTCCTCCGCGGCAGACGTCTCACCGTTAGTGACGTCGCTGGGCTCGTCCGCGTTGCGTGCGACGGCGATCAAAGTGGTGCTTTCGCCGAGGTTCATCAGCCGCACGCCCTTCGTCTGCCGTCCAGCCTTGCGCACCTGCTCGGCTCGGGTCCTGATGACCCCGCCGCTCGAGGTGATGGCGTAGAGCTCGTCGTCGACGTCGACGATGAGCGCGCCCACCAGCCTGCCACGTCGGCGGTCGTGCTGAATGGTCAGCACACCCTTGCCGCCCCGACCTTGGACCGGGTAGTCCTCGATCGGCGTTCGCTTCGAGTACCCACCGTCGGTTGCGACCAAAACGAAGAGTCCTTCTTGGACGACGCCCACCGAGAGCAGCTCGTCGTCGGCGTTGAACCGCATGCCCTGCACGCCTGACGTGGCTCGCCCCATCGGGCGCAGCACGTCGTCGGTCGCGTGGAAGCGGATCGACTGGCCGTCCGCGGACACCATCAGCAGGTCGTCGTCCGCCGAGCAGAGCACGGCTCCGACCAGCTCGTCGTCCTCGCGCAGGTTGATGCCGATAAGACCACCTGATCGGTTGGAATCGAAGTCGGAAAGCTTCGACTTCTTCACCAGACCCTTGCGGGTGGCGAGCACGAGGTACGGCGACACCTCGTAGTTCTTGATCTGGATGACCTGCGCGATCTCCTCGTCCGGCTGGAACGCGAGGAGGTTCGCGACGTGCTGACCGCGTGCATTCCGGTTGGCTTCCGGCAGCTCGTACGCCTTCGTGCGGTACACGCGGCCCTTGTTCGTGAAGAACAGGATCCAGTCGTGCGTCGAACACACGAAGAAGTGCGCGACGATGTCGTCCTGCTTGAGCTGTGCGCCCTGGACGCCCTTGCCGCCGCGCTTCTGCGCCCGGTAGAGGTCGGTCTTGGTGCGCTTGGCGTAGCCGGTGCGCGTGATCGTGACGACCACGTCCTCGACCGCGATCAGGTCCTCCATGGACACGTCGCCGTCGAACGGGATGATCTTCGTGCGGCGGTCGTCGCCGTGCTTCTCCACGATCGCCAGGAGCTCCTCGCGCACGATGGCGCGCTGCCGCTCCGGCTTTTCGAGGATGTCCTTGAGATCCGCGATCTCCAGCTCGATCTCGGCCAGCTGGTCGATGATCTTCTGGCGCTCCAGGGCGGCCAGGCGGCGGAGCTGCATCTCCAGGATCGCGTTGGCCTGGACCTCGTCGACGTCGAGGAGCTCCATCAGGCCCGTGCGCGCGATGTCCGGCGTCTCCGACCGGCGGATCAACGCGATCACGGCGTCGAGCTGGTCGAGCGCCTTCACCAAGCCGCGCAAGATGTGCGCGCGCTCTTCGGCCTTGCGCAGGCGGAACCTGGTGCGCCGCTGGATGACCTCGATCTGGTGCTTCACGTAGTGGCGGATCATCTGGTCGATCCGCAACGTGCGCGGCACGCCGTCGACCAGCGCCAGCATGTTGACGCCGAACGAGTACTGCAGCTGGGTGTGCTTGTAGAGGTTGTTCAGCACGACCTTGGCCACCGCGTCGCGCTTGAGCGTGATCACGATGCGCATGCCGATGCGGCGGTTCGACTCGTCCGCGATGTTCGCGATGCCGGTGAGCTTGGCGTCGCGGACCAGCGCGGCGATGTTCTCGACCAGGTTGTCCGGGTTGACCTGGTACGGCAGTTCGGTGACGACCAGGATCGTGCGGCCCTTGGCGTCCTCGTCCACCTCGACGACGGCGCGCATGCGGACCGAGCCGCGGCCGGTGCGGTACGCGTCCTCGATGCCGGAGGTGCCGAGAATCTGGCCGTACGTCGGGAAGTCCGGCCCCTTGATCCGCGCGATCGTGGCCTCGAGGGTCTCCTCGTCGGAGGCCTCGTGGTTGTCCAGCGCCCACACCACCGCGTCCGCGACCTCGCGCAGGTTGTGCGGCGGGATGTTGGTCGCCATGCCGACCGCGATGCCCGAGCTGCCGTTGATCAGGAGGTTCGGGATGCGCGACGGGAGGACGACCGGTTCCTGGATGCGGCCGTCGTAGTTGTCGCGGAAGTCGACGGTCTCTTCCTCGATGTCGGCCAGCATGTGCATGGCCAGCGGGGAGAGCCGGCACTCCGTGTACCGCATGGCGGCGGCGGGGTCGTTGCCCGGCGAGCCGAAGTTGCCCTGGCCGTCGATCAACGGGTAGCGCAGCGCCCACGGCTGGGCGAGACGCACCAACGCGTCGTAGATCGCCGAGTCACCGTGCGGGTGGTAGTTGCCCATCACGTCGCCGACGACACGAGCGCACTTGTTGTAGCCGCGGTCGGGACGGAAACCGGAGTCGAACATCGAGTACAGCACCCGCACGTGCACGGGCTTCAACCCGTCGCGCACGTCCGGCAGCGCGCGACCCACGATGACGGACATCGCGTAGTTGATGTACGAGTTCTGCATCTCCTGCTGGATCTCGACCGGCTCGATGCGGTCGTGCTCCGGCGGCAGAGTCGTCTCGGTCACTGTTCTCTTTCCTTCTCGCCAGAAACGCCAGGGTGCCTAGAAGCCAAGACCGGACTCAGATGTCCAGGAACTTGATGCTCTTGGCGTTGCGGGTGATGAACGAACGGCGTGCCTCGACGTCCTCGCCCATGAGCACGCTGAACAGCTCGTCGGCGGTGGCTGCGTCGTCCATGGTGACCTGGCGCAGGATCCGGTTGGCCGGGTCCATCGTGGTCTCCCACAGCTCCTCGGCGTTCATCTCGCCGAGACCCTTGTACCGCTGGATGTTGTCTTCCTTGCCGAGCCTCTTGCCGGACGCGAGGCCGTCCTTGATCACGGCGTCGCGCTCGCGGTCGGAGTAGGCGTACTCGGGCTCTGCCCGCTGCCACTTGATCTTGTAGAGCGGCGGCTGCGCGAGGTAGACGTGGTTGTGCTCGATGAGCGGCTGCATGAAGCGGAACAGCAGCGTGAGCAGCAGCGTGCGGATGTGCTGGCCGTCGACGTCGGCGTCGGCCATCAGCACGATCTTGTGGTAGCGCAGCTTCGACAGGTCGAACTCGTCGTGGATGCCGGTGCCGAGCGCCGTGATCAGCGACTGGACCTCGGTGTTCTTCAGAACACGGTCGATGCGGGCCTTCTCGACGTTGATGATCTTGCCGCGGATCGGCAGGATCGCCTGGTACATCGAGTCCCGCCCCTCCTTGGCTGACCCGCCGGCGGAGTCACCCTCGACGATGTAGAGCTCGCAGCGCTCCGGCTCGGTCGAACGGCAGTCCTTGAGCTTGCCGGGCAGGCCGCCGATGTCGAGCGCGCCCTTGCGGCGCACCAGCTCGCGGGCCTTGCGCGCGGCGATGCGGGCCTGCGCCGACGACACCGACTTGGTGACGATGGCCTTGGCCTCGTTGGGGTGACGCTCGAACCAGTCGGCCAGGTGCTCGTTCGTCGACTTCTGCACGAACGACTTCGCCTCGCTGTTGCCCAGCTTGGTCTTCGTCTGGCCCTCGAACTGGGGCTCCTTGAGCTTCACCGAGATGATCGCCGCGAGACCCTCGCGGATGTCGTCACCGGTGAGGTTCGCGTCCTTCTCCTTGAGGAGCTTCTTCTCGCGCGCGTACTCGTTGACGACTCGCGTCAGCGCGGCGCGGAAGCCCTCCTCGTGCGTGCCGCCCTCGTGCGTGTTGATCGTGTTCGCGAAGGTGTAGACCGAGGCCGTGTAGCCGGTGTTCCACTGCATCGCGACCTCGACCTGGAGGTCCTCGCCCTGCGCCTCGAAGCCGATCACCTTCTGGTGCACGGCCTCGCGCGTGTGGTTGATGTGGCGGACGAAGTCCTCCAGACCACCGGGGTAGTGGAAGACGCGCTCCTTCACAGCGGCCTTGTGGCCCTCGGCGTCGGCTTCCTCGTCCTCGTCCGAGACCCGCTCGTCACGCAGGATGATCGTGATCCCCTTGTTGAGGAACGCCATCTCCTGCAGGCGGCGCGCGATCGTCTCGACGTTGTACTCGGTGGTCTCGAAGATCTCGGGGTCGGCCCAGAACGTGACCGAGGTGCCCGTCTCGGTCGTCGGCGCGCCCTTCTCGAGCGGCGTCGGCTTGGCGTTCTCGTAGCGCTGGGTCCAGGTGAAACCCTTGTGCCTGATCTCCAGGTCGACAGCCGTGGACAGCGCGTTGACCACCGAGATGCCGACGCCGTGCAGACCGCCGGACACCGCGTACGAGTCGCTGTCGAACTTGCCGCCCGCGTGCAGCTTGGTCATGACGACCTCGACGGTCGGGATGCCCTCGACCGGGTGGATGTCGGTCGGGATACCACGACCGTCGTCGATCACCCGGACGCCGCCGTTGGCCAGCAGGGTGACGTCGACTGTCGTCGCGTAACCGGCCATCGCTTCGTCGACCGAGTTGTCCACGACCTCCTGGACCAGGTGGTGCAGACCGCGCTCGCCGGTCGAGCCGATGTACATGCCCGGCCTCTTGCGCACTGCCTCGAGGCCTTCGAGGACGGTGATCGAGGACGCGCCGTACTCATTCTTCTTAGCTGACACGGGCCTGGAGTCTCCTCGCTGATGCGGGCAGAACCCGCACGATGATGGGTGACGCTCCCCGTGATTCTACCGGGGCACCCCGACAGAACGGGGCCAAGGACACCTTTGATTCGGTCACAGACGCCCTCAACTCGCCCCAGATGGGTGCGGACGGCTGAAACGGGGGTTCAAATCCGCAGGTGAACGCTCATTGAGCCGCAGAATCGCCGCTGAGGCCTTGACAGGACCTCACCCGTAGGTGTCACGCGGACCGCGCCCAGGAACGTGCCTGGGGCCGTGTCGCCAGTTCGGAGCGTCCGGACCCTTGATCTTGAGCCGTTTGACGACGCCGTGACCGACCCCTGCGGCGATCCGCTTGAGCAGGTCGCGCTGCAGCAGGCGCAGCTGAGTGGCCCACGCCGTCGACGACGCCTGGACCGTCAGTTCCCCGTCACTGAGCGCGATCGGTTTCGCGTGCTCGGCGACGTCCTCTCCCACTAATTTTGCCCATCGGCCGAAGACCTGGCCACCCTGAAGTTGCTCGACCCAGCCCCGGTCGGCGGCGATCCGCGACGCGATCCGCCCGATCGTCTGGGGGTCGCGGTCGTCGGGGCCCGGACCCGACCAGCGGCGCCGGCGGCGGTTGACCGGGCGGCCCTTCGACTTGCTGCCGGGGGTGCGTCCGCGGGCCTTCGCGCTCGCCTTCGCGGCTTCGAGAGCGGCTCGTGCGAGGTCAGAACCCTTCAGTGGCTCACCCTCAGGTGTGAATGAACCTGTGGACAAGTCCGGATTTGTGACGGAGTTATCCACACCATCCACAGACTTGTCCCCAGATGTGTGGGCGGACACACCCGATCGAGCTACATGTTGGGGATCTGAAGCCTGTGAGTCAGACACGTCGTACCTCCCCGCCGTGCACCTCGAACCGGGCACCGCTCAGCTCCTCGGGAACGTCCTCCGCCACCGCCGCGGTGATCAGCACCTGCTCGGCGGCGGCCGCGACCTTCGCCAGCTGCTGCCGCCGGCCGCGGTCGAGCTCCGCGAAGACATCGTCCAGCACGAGGACCGGTTCGATGCCGTCGACACGCATCAACTCGTACCCGCCGAGCCTCAGCGCGAGCGCGAACGACCATGACTCTCCGTGACTGGCGTACCCCTTCGCGGGAAGTTCGCCGAGCGTGAGGTCGAGGTCGTCGCGGTGCGGGCCGACGAGGCACACGCCGCGTTCGATCTCCTGCCGCCGCACCCTGTCGAGCTCGGCGAGCAACAGGTCCTCGATGCTCTCCTTGTCCTCCGGCAGTTCACCGACGCTCGACCGGTACGAGATGAGCGCCGGCCGTGACTCCGGAGCGACCTCCGCGTACGCCGAGGTCACGTGGTCCGCCATGTCGCGGACCAGCTTCATCCGCGCGGCCAGCAGCTCCGCGCCGTGCTTGGCGAGGTGCCCGTCCCACACGTCGAGCGTCGACAGATCCGCCGATCGTGAATGCTTCACCGTCTTCAACAACGCGCTGCGCTGCTTCAGGACACGGTCGTAGTCGCTGCGAACGCCGGCGAACCGCGGCGCGCGCAACACCAGCATCTCGTCGAGGAACCGCCGCCGGTCACCCGGATCGCCTCGCACAAGAGAGAGGTCCTCCGGTGCGAACAACACAGTGCGCAGAATCCCGAGCACGTCACGCGGACGTGGGACCGGACCGCGGTTGATCCGCGCCCGGTTCGACTTGCCCGCGGTGATCTCGAGCTCGACGAGCAGCTCGCGGTCGTCGTTGACCACGGCCGTCCGCACGACGGCGCGCTGAGCACCGTGCCGGATCAGCGGTGCGTCCGTGGCGACGCGGTGCGAGCCCAGCGTCGCCACGTACCCGATCGCCTCGACCAGGTTCGTCTTGCCCTGGCCGTTGCGCCCGACGAGCACCGAGACGCCGGGCTCGAACGCCAGGTCCGCGAGCTCCCACGACCGGAAGTCGCTGACCTGGAGATGTCTGACGTGCACCCGCTAGCCCTGGGTGCTGCCCGAACCGGACGACGGACCTGCGAGGTGCACCGAGTGGCCACCGAACTGGTTGCGCAGCGCGGCAACGGCACGCATCGCCGGCGAGTCCTCCTGGCGGGAGGTGAACCGGGCGAACAGCGCGGCGGAGATCACCGGGAGCGGCACCGCGTTGTTGATGCCCTCCTCGACGGTCCACCGGCCCTCACCGGAGTCCTCGACGTAACCGCGAAGATCGTCGAGCTCCGGGTCCGACTCGAGCGCGCGCACCAACAGGTCGAGAAGCCACGACCGCACAACGGTTCCGCGCTGCCACGCCGAGATCACCGCGGGCACGTTGTCCACGACGTCGGTCTTGTCGAGCAGTTCGAAGCCCTCGGCGTACGCCTGCATCAGGCCGTACTCGATGCCGTTGTGCACCATCTTCGAGTAGTGGCCGGCGCCGACCTTGCCCGCGTGCGCGAAGCCTTCCTCGCGCGGACCCTCCGGACGCAGCGCGTCGAAGATCGGCATCGCCTGCTCGACGTGCTTCGCGTCGCCACCGACCATCAGCGCGTAGCCGTTGTCGAGACCCCACACGCCACCGGACACGCCGCAGTCGAGGTAGCCGATCTCCTTCTCCGCCAACAGGTCCGCGTGGATGCGGTCGTCGGTGAACTTGGAGTTGCCGCCGTCGATCACCAGGTCGCCGGGCTCCAGCAGCTCGGACAGCTCCTTCACCGTGTTACGGGTGATGTCGCCCGCGGGCACCATGACCCACACCACGCGCGGCGCCTCGAGCTTGGAAACCATGTCCGCCAACGACTCCGAGTCGCTGACCTCCGGGTTGCGGTCGTAGCCGATCACCTCGTGACCGGCTCGACGCACCCGCTCGCGCATGTTGAAACCCATCTTGCCGAGGCCGACGAGTCCGAGCTGCACGGTGTTCTCCCCTAAACGTTTTCTCGTTACCCGGTAAGAGTTTTAGCCGGGCAGGCGAACGGGCATCAGGAGGTACAGGTAGCCCGGCGCCACGTTCCCATCCTCGTCCACCGGCTTGAGGAGTGCCGGTCGGCTGGGTGTGGTGAAGGACAAGTGGACACGGGGAGTGCGGACCGCGCCGAGACCGTCGAGGAGGTACCCGGGGTTGAACGCGATCGTCACCGGGTCGCCGGTGTACTCGACCGGCAGCTCTTCCTCGGCCGAACCCTCGTCGTCGCCACCGGCGGACAGGCGCAGGCCGCCGTCCACGAACTCGAGGCGCACCTGCGTGCCGCGCTCGGCGACGAGCGAGACGCGCTTGATCGCCTGCGTCAGCGCGTCGATGTCGATGATCGCCGCAGCCGAGTGCTCGCTCGGCAGCAGCTGGCGGTACTTCGGGAAGTCCGCGTCGAGCAGGCGGGTCGTGGTGCGCTTGCCGGAACCGGACAGACCCAGCAGACCGTCGTTCGCCGCGAGCGACATCTCGACCTTGCCGCCGGACGAGCCGAGCGTCTTGGCCGCGTCGCCGAGCGTGCGGGCCGGGACGAGCACCGCGACCTCGCCGAGGGTGGCGTCCGGCTCCCACGGGAACTCGCGCATCGCGAGCCGGAACCGGTCGGTGGCGACGAGGGTCAGCTTGCCCTCGCCGATCTCGACGCGCACACCGGTCAGCATCGGGAGCGTGTCGTCCTTGCCGGCCGCGACGGCGACCTGGGAGACGGCCTCACCGAAGACCTCGCCGGGAAGCTCACCGATGAGCTGCGGCATCGACGGCAGCGCCGGGTAGTCCTCGACCGGCATCGTCGGGAGGCTGAACCTCGCGCTGCCACAGCTGATCATCATGCGAGCGCCGTCGACCGCGATCTCGACCGGGTGGTTCGGGAGCGCCTTGGTGATGTCGGCGAGCAGCCGGCCGGAGACCAGCGCGCGGCCACCGTCGGCGATCGTCGCCGGAACACCGACCTGGGCCGAGACCTCGTAGTCGAATCCGGAGACCGTCAGCGAGTCGTCCGACTCCGCGTCGAGCAGCACGCCGCCCAGCACGGGGACCGGCGGGCGGGACGGAAGGCTGCGGGCGACCCAGGCGACAGCGTCGGCGAGGCCGTCGCGTTCGACGCGGATCTTCATGAGGCGTCCTTTCCTCGACAGTCGACAAGCCCAACCACGACAACACGCCAGTGGGGGTTAGGGAGCCTCGCCTCGGCTGACCCGAGGTGCGGAGCAACCACGTTAGAGCGTCCTGGCCCTTCCCGTCACTTCGGGGTTCGGGCACCGATCCCCGGGAGCTGTCCCCCGCTGTTTTGCTTTGAAGTTCTTCTTGGAAGAGATCAAACAGCAGTAACAGTAAGGGCTGTGGATTGTGTGGACTGCCGTTAAACGCGCAGGTCGGGACACCATCGTCCATGTGGACTAAGGGGGGATGGCACCCGGGGACAGATCGGCGCACCCGGGGACAGCTGGTTGTGCACACCTCTCGATCCACAGATCGTCCACAGTTGTCCCCGGGTGCGTCCCCGGGTGCGGGCCAGTTGTACCCGGGTGTTCAACAGGCTTCTGTGGCCAGATCGTGGCCTGGGTCTCAAACTTTTCTGGTTGTCCCCACCCCTTCGAGTGCGGTGGGCGAGCAGTAAGCCCCTCCACGTGTCCGGGCAGGCTCGATTCCACCCGGGTTCGAGCGCGCGCGTACGGGCCGTGCGCCGGTTGCGTGCCGTGGGAACCCGTTGTGCATGAACGAAAAAAGGGGCCCTCCGCGGTGGAGGACCCCTCGTCGTACCCGGGTTGGATCAGGGAGCGTGGCGGGCGCGCTGCTTGATCCGGGACGTCAGCTCCTGGACCTGGTCGTAGATCCGCCGGCGCTCCGCCATCTCCTTGCGGATCTTCTTGTCCGCGTGCATCACCGTCGTGTGGTCGCGGCCGCCGAACGTCTGCCCGATCTTCGGCAGCGACAGGTCGGTCAGCTCGCGGCACAGGTACATGGAGATCTGCCGAGCCTGGGCGAGCGCCTTCGTCTTACCCGGGCCGCAGAGGTCGTCGATCGTGACGCCGAAGAACTCGGCGGTGACCGCCATGATCGTCGGCGCGGTGATCTCCGGTGCGTGCGAGTCGGGGATCAGGTCGCGCAGGACGATCTCGGCGAGCTGGACGTCGACCGGCTGGCGGTTGAGCGACGCGAACGCCGTGACGCGGATGAGCGCGCCCTCGAGCTCGCGGATGTTCCGCTCGATGCGGGCGGCGATGAACTCCAGCACCTCGGCCGGGGCCGCGAGCCGGTCCTGCGCCGCCTTCTTGCGGAGGATCGCGATCCGGGTCTCCAGCTCTGGCGGCTGGATGTCCGTGATCAGGCCCCACTCGAACCGCGTGCGCAGGCGGTCCTCCAGCGTCTCCAGCCGCTTGGGCGGCCGGTCGCTCGACACCACGATCTGCTTGTTCGTGTTGTGGAGCGTGTTGAACGTGTGGAAGAACTCCTCCTGCGTACCTTCCTTGCCCTCCAGGAACTGGATGTCGTCGACGAGCAGCACGTCGATGTCCCGGTAGCGGCGCTGGAAGGCGACCTTGCGGTCGTCGCGCAGCGAGTTGATGAAGTCGTTGGTGAACTCCTCGGTCGACACGTACCGCACGCGCATGCCGGGGAACAGGCGCTGGGCGTAGTGCCCGACGGCGTGCAGCAGGTGCGTCTTGCCGAGGCCGCTCTCACCCCAGATGAAGAGCGGGTTGTAGGCGCGGGCGGGCGCTTCGGCCACCGCGACGGCGGCGGCGTGAGCGAACCGGTTGGAGGCGCCGATGACGAACGTGTCGAAGTTGTACTTCTCGTTCAGCCTGGTCTGCGACGGCGACGGGTTGGCCGGCCTGGTGAACGGGGTGCCCACGTTGGCAGGCGCGCCGGCGGCGGTGTTCGCAGAGTTGAAGGTCGGCCAGATCTCGGTGACGGCGGCGAGCGCGTCGCCGGCTTCGTCGACCTCGTCCGAGTCGCCTTCCGCGGCCTGGTCGGTGGTTTCTTCGGTGAGCACCGGAACGGCCGCGTCACCGTTGGGGATGCCCGGCACCGCCTGCACCGGGATGGGCGTGGTGGGCGGGCTCACCGGTTCCGGCGAGTCGACCTTCACCGCGAGCGAGACCGTGCGGCCGAGCCTGCGGGACAGGGCGTCGGTGATCGGGTCGCGCAGTGCGCGTTCGATCGCCTCTTTCGCGAAGTCGCTCGGAGCCGCGAGCAGGGCGGTCCCGTCCAGCAATCCGATGGGACGGGTGACCCTCATCCACGCGCGTTGCTGAGGGGACAGGTGGCTCGTGGCGAGCTCCTGCACCACTTCGGCCCACACGAGACCAAGGTCGACCTGCTGGTTCGACACCTCCGCGCTCCCCTCCCCTCCGCCGGAGCCCAAGACTCCACATGTGGACACGGAGAATAGAGGCATCCACAGAGTTATCCACAACTGTGCACTAAACGGTGCGTTGTGTTACCGGTACGGTGGCGGCTCCCACGCCAGCTCCGGCATGCGCGAGGGAAGAACGGTAACAAGGCCTGCCACGCCTCACAAGACGTGGCATCGGCCACCCCGATTTGGTCGTGGCACCCGGGCGTGCGTACTCTCGTACGAGTCTCCCGCTTGCGACGGGCGCCTTTCGCGCGCCTACGTCCACTGCCGTCGGGGACAACCACCAGGCTTTGTAAGCAGTGAAGCACCGGGAGAACCGACCGTGAGCAAGGGTAAGCGCACCTTCCAGCCCAACAACCGCCGCCGCGCGAAGACGCACGGCTTCCGGCTGCGCATGCGCACCCGCGCCGGCCGCGCCATTCTGGCGGCGCGCCGTAGCAAGGGCCGTGCCCGCCTGTCCGCCTGATCGCGGCTGGTAAGCGCAGCGTCGTCGTGCTACCACCGGCCGCCCGGCTCACCCGCAGCCAGGACTTCGGCCTGGTGGTCCGCCGAGGCCGCCGCGCCGGACGACCCCGGTTGGTCGTCCACGCCTTGACGCCAGACGTGCCCACCTTGGATTCGTCCAAGGTGGGCTTCGTCGTGAGCAAGACAGTTGGCAACTCGGTGGTCCGCCACCGCGTGTCCCGGCGACTGCGCCACGTCGTGCGCGCTCAGCTCGAATCGCTACCGCCGGGAACTCTCGTCGTCGTACGAGCGTTGGCACCGGCAGCCGAGGCGTCGAGCTCGGAGCTCGCCGCCGACTTCTCCTCCGCTCTGCGCAAGGTGCTGCGATGACCACGTTGCCCGCGAAGGTCGCGCTGCTGCCGGTGCACTTCTACCGGCGCTTCATCTCACCGCTGCTGCCGCCCACGTGCCGCTTCTACCCCAGCTGCAGCGCGTACGCGGTGAAAGCCCTGACCGTCCACGGTGCGCTGCGTGGAACCTGGCTGACGATCCGCCGGTTGCTGCGCTGCGGACCCTGGCACCCTGGAGGCCTGGACCCCGTTCCGCCCAAGCGGCAGGTCCCCGACGTATCCACCGAGGAGTAGCTCCGTGCTCAACTTCATCTACTACCCGGTGTCCTTCATCTTGTGGTGTTGGCACTGGGTGTTCGGCAAGGTCTTCGGTGAGTCGAGCGGCTTCGCCTGGGCACTGGCCGTGATCTTCCTGGTCTTCACCCTCCGCGCCATCCTCTTCAAGCCGTTCGTCGGCCAGGTGCGCTCCATGCGGAAGATGCAGGAGTTCGCGCCGGAGATGCAGAAGATCAAGAAGAAGTTCCCGAACGACCGCCAGCGCCAGGCGCAGGAGATGCAGAAGCTGCAGTCCGAGCACGGCGTAAACCCGCTCGGCGGCTGCCTGCCGATGCTGGTGCAGATCCCGGTGTTCATCGGTCTGTTCCACGTGCTGCGCTCGTTCAAGCCCGGCTGGGGCGAGGTCTACTTCTTCGACAAGCAGGGCGTCGACTCGTTCGTCAACGCCAAGCTCTTCGGCACGAACCTCTCGACGTTCATCACGATGCCCGCCGACCAGCTGGCCCAGTACGGCACGGAGCGCCTGAACGTCATCCTGCTGTCGGTGCCACTGATGATCGTGGCGTCCATCGCGACCCACTTCACGGCCCGCCACTCGGTCGCCCGTCAGAACCAGGCCGCGCTGGACAACCCGCAGACGGCCATCATGAACAAGCTGACGCTCTGGATCTTCCCGGTGGGTGTCCTCGTCGGTGGCTTCTTCTTCCCCGTCGCGATCCTGCTGTACTGGCTTTCCAACAACGCCTGGACGCTCGGCCAGCAGCACATCGTCTACAAGCGCATCGACGCCGAGGAAGAAGAGAAGAAGACGACGACCGCGACCACCCGCCAGGCGCTCGCGCCGAAGCCGGGCGCGAAGCCGGTCAACCCGAAGAAGCCGGCGCCGGGCGCCAAGCCCGCCAACGGAGCCAAGCGCATGCCGACCGCGGGCCCCGGTGGCTCTTCGTCGTCATCGGACGGCGCCAACGGCAGCTCCAACACCGAGATTCCCGGCCTGACCCCAGGCCGATCCACCAGCAAGAAGCCGGGCAGCAAGAAGCGCCGCTGATTTCGGGCGTTTGCCCCGGAGAGGAGACATCGTGTCGGAGACCTTGCAGGCGACCGACGTGGAGGCGTCGTCGTCGGACGAGGCCGAGCCGCAGTCGCAGAGCAAGACCGAGGAACTGCTCGTCCAGGAAGGCGACATCGCGGGTGACTACCTCGAGCGTCTGCTGGACCTGCTCGACTACGACGGCGACATCGACCTGGACGTCGAGGGTGGTCGCGCGATCGTCAGCATCGACGGCGGCGAGGACCTGTCCAAGCTCGTCGGCCCCCGCGGAAACGTCCTCGAATCGCTCCAGGAGCTCACCCGCCTGGCCGTGCAGCAGGAGACGGGCGTTCGCTCCCGCCTGATGCTCGACATCGCGCAGTGGCGTGCGGGCCGTCGCGCGGAGCTGGCCGAGCTCGGGCGCTCGACCGCCGAGAAGGTGCTGGCCTCTGGTGAGCGCGCTCGGCTGCACCCGATGACGCCGTTCGAGCGCAAGGTCGTGCACGACGCCGTCGCCGCGATCGCGGGTGTGCACAGCGAGAGCGAGGGTGAGGAGCCGCAGCGACGGGTCATCATCTTCCCCAAGCCCTGACGGGTTCTGCTTTCTCGAACGGCCCCTGGTTCCGATGGGAACCAGGGGCCGTTCGCTTTGTCCGGGAGTGCCGACAAGTCGACATGACGTCAGGGGGTCACTGTTCCACGTGAAACCGTCCATCCCGGGACGCCCACCACGTAGCCAGCCACGTCTCTTGGTCCCCCGTGTCCGGCACCGGGAACCCGCGAGCCGCTGAGATCAACGCCCAGGCCGACTCCGGCTCGACTCCGTCCATCCCCAGCAGCAGAGCCGCCAGCAACGACGACCGTCCGATCCCGGCCCAGCAGTGGAACACCACGTGCGCCCCGCGCTGGTACTGCGAGTAGAGCGCCGCCACCGGCTCGACCACTTCCAGTCCGAGCGGCGCCGTGCGGTCCTCGATCGGCACGCACACGAACGACAGTCCCGCCGCGGTGACGACAGCCGCCTGTTCCTCCAGCTCACACTCGGCTCGCTCGGGGTCGGTCTGAGCGGACACGAGGACGTCGACCCCGAGCCGACGCAGCCCGCGAACGTAGGGCTCCAGGAGAGCGCCGCCTGGCGGGTGAGACATCGTCGAGACGGTCCCAGGACCCGGATGAGAGACCGTGTAGATGGTCGGACGCAACTTTCCCCCAAGTTTCACGTGAAACGGCGCTCAGGATTTGGCGGAGCGCACGGTCGATCCGTCATGATGGTGCCCTGGCATTCGCCAGCTTTTCCACCCGGCCGCCGGAAAGCCGCCGCCGCGTGGTTTCACGTGAAACGCTCACGGACGGAGAACATGGCCGGGGAGTTGCCCGACAGCGCGAAGCTCGTCTTCGGTGAGCACGTTGACCGTGCCGCCGGGTTCGTCAGGCTCCTGGAGGAGCACGGCGTCGAGCGCGGACTTATCGGTCCCCGCGAAGTCGACAAGATTTGGGATCGGCACGTGCTCAACTCGGCGGTGATCGAGGAGCTGTTCCAGCGGAACGAGCGCGTGGTCGACGTGGGTTCGGGAGCGGGGCTTCCGGGTGTGCCGCTGGCGATCGCGCGGCCCGACCTGAGGATCACCCTCCTGGAGCCGATGGCGCGCCGCGTCGCGTGGCTGGAGGAGGTCACAGACCGCCTCGAGTTCGACAACGTGACAGTGGTCCGCGGGCGAGCCGAGGAAGGGCCGATCCGCGCACAGCTGAAGAACTGCGACGTGGTGACCGCCCGGGCGGTGGCTCCGTTGGAGAAGCTCGCGAGGTGGTGCCTTCCGCTCCTCAAGGGTGGTGGGCGGATGGTGGCGCTCAAGGGTGAGCGCGCGCAGGAGGAACTGGACCGCGACGGTGTCGCCGTGGAACGCGCTGGGGGCGTCAACGGCAGGGTCGTCGTCGTGGGAGCGGACGTACTTGAGGTGCCGACGACGGTGCTGATCGTCGAGCGCCAGACGAGAAGGGATCGGTGAGCGTGTACCCGGAGTTTCAAGCAGCCGATGTTCCACGTGAAACCGAACCCCAGCAGAAGCCGAAGCCGACCAACAACGGAGATGACAGCGCCGTGGTGTGGACCCCGATTGCAGAAGAGGCGGCTCGTGCGGCAAGCGTGCTGCACCCCGACGAGTCACTGCTCCCCCGACCTACACACCGCCGGGTGATCACGGTCGCGAACCAGAAGGGCGGCGTGGGCAAGACGACGAGCACGGTGAACCTCGCTGCGGCCCTCGCGATCCACGGGCTCAAGACCCTGGTGATCGACCTCGACCCGCAGGGCAACGCCAGCACGGCGCTCGCCGTTGAGCACCGCTCCGGCACGCCGTCGGTCTACGAGGTGCTCATCGGCGAGATCTCCATCGCCGAGGCGGCTCAGGTCAGCCCGACGTCTCCGAACCTCTTCTGCGTGCCCGCGACGATCGACCTCGCCGGCGCCGAGATCGAACTCGTTTCGATGGTGGCCCGCGAGTCGCGGCTCAAGGAGGCGCTCTCCCCCGAGGCGCTCGACCAGCTGCAGCCCGACTACGTCTTCATCGACTGTCCGCCCAGCCTCGGCCTGCTGACCGTCAACGCGATGGTCGCGGCCCAGGAGGTGCTGATCCCGATCCAGTGCGAGTACTACGCGCTGGAGGGTCTGAGCCAGCTGCTGCGCAACATCGAGCTCGTGCAGCAGCACCTCAATCCGGACCTCGGCATCTCGACGATCCTCCTCACGATGTACGACGGCCGCACCAAGCTCGCCGACCAGGTGACCAGCGAGGTGCGCAGTCACTTCGGCGACACGGTCCTGAAGACCGTCATTCCACGCAGCGTGAAGGTCTCCGAGGCGCCAGGATTCGGTCAGACGGTGCTGACGTACGACCCGGGCTCGCGCGGGTCGATGAGCTACCTCGACGCCGCCAAGGAGATCGCCGTGCGTGGGGCCAAGGAGGAGGGCGCATGACGGAGCAGCGCAAGGGCGGACTCGGGCGCGGCCTGGCCGCATTGATCCCGCAGGGTCCTCCGCCCGGTGCGCCCAGCACCATCCGGCCCGCCGCGGCCGGCAACGGCTCGGGCGCCAAGCCGCAGCCGGTGGGTGAGGTCGCGGGGGCGGTCTACCGGGAGATCGCGGTCACCGCGATCAAGACCAACCCCAAGCAGCCGCGCCAGGTGTTCGACCAGGACGCGATCGACGAGCTGTCGTTCTCCATCAAGGAGTTCGGGCTCATGCAGCCGATCGTGGTCCGGGAGCTCGGCGGCGACGCCTACGAGCTCGTCATGGGCGAGCGGCGGTGGCGGGCAACCCAGCAGGCCGGGCTCAAGACCATCCCGGCGATCGTGCGGCAGACCGGCGACGACGTGATGCTGCGCGACGCGTTGCTGGAGAACATCCACCGCGTCCAGCTCAACCCGCTTGAAGAAGCGGCGGCGTACCAGCAGCTGCTGGAGGAGTTCGGCGTCACGCACGAGCAGCTCGCGGACCGCATCGGACGCAGCCGCCCGGTCGTCACGAACACCATCCGGCTGCTGAAGCTCCCTCTCCCCGTGCAGCGACGGGTGGCGGCGGGCGTGCTGAGTGCCGGCCATGCTCGTGCGCTGCTCGGCTTGGACGACGCCGGCATGCAGGAGGACCTCGCGGCGAAGATCGTCGCTGAGGGCATGTCGGTCCGGGCGACAGAGGAAGCGGTGACGCTCGCCAAGAACGAGAAGCCCAAGAAGGAGAAGGCCGCTCCCCGCAAGCAGATGCACGCACCCGGTCTGCAGGAGCTCGCCGAGCGTCTCTCCGACAACTTCGACACCCGCGTGAAGGTCGAACTCGGGCAGCGAAAGGGCCGGATCGTCGTCGAATTCGGGTCAGTTGACGATCTTGAACGGATCATCGGACTGATGAGCCCAGAAGCGACAATTCGGACATCGGAGTAGGTCCATAGGATCACCCACGGGCCTTATGTCACGGTGACGATGACGCCCCGCAACATCAAGGTTGCGGGGCGTAACCATGTTCTGGATCAGTCGATGCACAAAAAAGCGCGGCACCGAGACGTCCGATGCCGCGCTTCTTCGTCGTGAGTCAGCGAGCGACAGCCCGCTCGATCAAGCCCGCGTAGATCTCACCCAACGACTGCCCGGCCGCCTCGACCGCCATCGGCAGAAGCGACGTCTCGGTCAGTCCCGGCGACACGTTCACTTCAAGGAAGTAGACGGTGCCGTCCTCGGCCACCACCGCGTCGGTGCGCGACACGTCCCGCAGCCCGAGCAACCGGTGTGCCGCCACCGCGAGCTCTCCGACCGCCTTGGCCGCCACCGCGTCCAACCGAGCCGGCGCGTGGAAGTCGGTCAGCCCCGCGGTGTACCGAGCGGTGTAGTCGTACACGCCGGTCTCCGGAACGATCTCGACAGCGGGCAGCGCCGTCGGGCCGTCCGGACCGTCGACCACGGTGACCGCCACCTCGACGCCCGAGATGAACTGCTCGGCCAGCACGGTGTCGCCGTACGCGAGACAGCCCACCATCGCGGCCGGGAGTTCGGCGGCGTCCCGCACCACCTGAGCGCCGAGTGCCGAGCCGCCCTGGTCCGGCTTCAGCATCAACGGCAGCCCCAGCGTCGAGACCATCGCGTCGAGCACCGGCTGGGCACCCAGCTCCCGGAACGTGGCGTGCGGCAGCACGACCCATTCCGGCGTCGTCAGCCCGGCACGAGCCAGCTCGGCCTTCGCGGTCGGCTTGTCCCACGCGCGACGGCACGCGCGCGAGTCGGTGCCCACGTACGGCACGCCGAGCATCTCCAGGATCGCCTGCACCGAACCGTTCTCACCCTCGCCGCCGTGCAGAGCGACGACGACGGCGTCCGGACGGTGGTCGCGAAGACGCGTCAGCAGCGAGGCGTCGGCGTCCCACTCCTCCACGGTCACGCCCGACGACCGCAGGGCAGCCGACAGCCGGCGACCGGAGCGGATCGAGACCTCGCGTTCGTGGGAGAGCCCACCGGACAGCACAGCGACCATGCGGTCAGCCACAGCAAAACTCCAAGGATCAGGCGGTGTCGGGCGACGGGGTCTGCGGGCCGGACAGCTGACGGCCGGGCGTCGCCCCGAACGTCGCGTGCAGCTGCATCTCATCCTCGATGACGTTCGCCAGGCGGCGGACGCCCTCCCGGATGCGCTCCGGCGTCGGGTAGCAGTACGAGATTCGCAGCTGGCGAGAACCGAAGCCGTCCGCGTAGAAACCGGTGCCGGACGCGTACGCCACACGGGCCGTCACGGCGCGGGGCAGCATCGCCTTCGTGTCGATGCCCTCGGGCACCGTCACCCAGACGTAGAAGCCGCCGTCGGGAATGTTCCACGTGGAACCTTGCGGCATGTGCTGCTCCAGGGCGGACACAGCCGCGTCCCGGCGCTCCCGGTACGCCTCGCGGTACGTCTTGATCTGACCCTTCCAGTCCTGGGTGGCCAGGTAGCGAGACACGATCATCTGGTTCAGCGTCGGCGGGCACAGCGTGGCCGACTCGGCCGCCAGCACCAGCTTCTCGCGCACCGCGTGGGGCGCCAGCACCCAGCCGACCCGCAGGCCGGCGGCGAACGTCTTGGAGAACGACCCGAGGTACACCACGTTGTCCGGGTCCATCGACCGCAGCGCCGGGTACGTCTGCCCGTCGAAGCCGAGCAGGCCGTACGGGTTGTCCTCCACGACCAGCACGCCGTACGACCGGCAGATCTCCAGGATCTCGGCGCGCCGCGACACCGCCAGCGTCACGCCGGCCGGGTTGTGGAAGTTCGGGATCGTGTAGAGGAACTTGACCCGCTGGCCTGCTCGTTTGCAGGCCTCGAGGGCTTCTCGCAGCAACGACGGCACGAGCCCCTCTGCGTCCATCGCCACGTGCACGACGTGCGCCTGGTACGCAGTGAAGGACCCGAGAGCGCCCACGTAGGACGGACCTTCGGCGATCACCACGTCACCGGGGTCGCAGAAGATCCGGGTGACCATGTCGAGGCCCATCTGCGAGCCGACGGTCACCACCACGTCGTCCGGGTGGCCGTTGATGCCCTCCATCGCCATCACGTCGCAGATCTGCTCGCGCAGCAACGGAACACCGTGCGCCGAGCCGTACTGCAGAGCGACGAGACCCTCGGTGGCGACGAGCTGACCGATCTCCGCGGACAGCGACTCCAGCGGCAGCGCGGCCAGGTGCGGCATGCCCCCGGCCAGCGACACGACCTCAGGACGCGATGCGACTGCGAAAAGCGCCCGGATCTCCGATGCCGTCATCCCTGCCGTGCGCGCTGCGTAGCGGCGGAGGTGGGGGTCAAGGCTTCTGGGGCCCTGCTTGGCCGGCTGTCCGGGCATCGTCATGGGGGACTCCTGAATGGGAAATGTCCCGAGCGAGTGTAACCGTCGTCCCGTTCAGGGCACGTACCTTCCGGGTTCCGTCACATTCGCCTACCCTCGTACGGGTTGAACTGTGCGTGCCGAGGGGTGGAGGTCGGGGTGTCGCGACGCGTTGTGGGCGTCACGCTGGACAACCTGGAGCATCTCTCCAAGCACAGCAGGACGTGCGTCTTTTGGGAGTTGGCCCCTCACCTGCGTGAACAGGCCGAGGAATACGGCGACACCGAATTCGAGAAGGAAGCCTGGGTCTCCAGCGTCCTGCTCGAATGGGGTTCGTGCGGTCGTCTCATCTACTGCGACGGCATTCCCGCCGGTTCGGTGTTCTACGCACCACCTGCCGCTGTTCCGCGCAGTGCCGCCTTCCCCACGTCCCCGGTCAGCCCGGACGCCGTCCTCATGACGTCGCTGGAGGTCCTTCCGGAGTTCCGAGGGGGAGGACTCGGGCGAGTGCTCGTCCAGGCCGTGGCGAAGGATCTGACGCGTCGTGGCGTGAAGGCCGTCGAGGCGTTCGGCGACATGCGTCCGGACGAGGAAGAGCGCAGTTGCGTCACGCCTGCGGAGTTCCTCACGAGCGTCGGTTTCAAAACCGTGCGGCCGCACCCGCGCTGGCCCCGGTTGCGCCTGGAGCTGCGCAGCGCCATCACGTGGAAGGAAGACGTCGAGGCCGCCCTCGAACGCCTCCTCAACAGCGTCACCGTCTCGACGGCGGAACCCAGCTTCCGTCCCGTCTGACCACACGAAAAAGGGCCCCTCGAAGGGGCCCTTTTTGTCATGCGGGAAATCAGCCCTTGGCCATCTCGTAGCGCAGCAGGTCGTTGAACGTGAACGTGCCCGTCGGCTGGTCGTCCTTGCCGAGCAGGTAGAGACGCTTCACGGCCACGAGGATGCCCTCGGCCACGATGTCGCGGAAACCAGGCGTCGCCAGGCGTCCGCGGTCCTCCGCGTTCGTCAGGTAGCCGACCTCGACGCGGACGGCCGTGCAGCGGGTGAGCCGCAGCAGATCCCACGTCTTCGGGTGCGTGCCGCAGTTCCGCATCGACGTGCGGGCGCTGACCTCGCGCTGAATGAACCCGGCGAGCGCCTCACCCACGGTCGACGACGTGCCGTTGCCGGTGCCGTAGTGGAACGTGGCCACGCCCTGCGCGTTCGGCGACGAGTTGCCGTCGCTGTGCAGCGACAGGATCAGGTCGGCGCCTGCCTCGTTGGCGAACCGGGCGCGCTCCGCCTCGTCCGGGCAGTTGTTCGGCCCGCGGGTGAGCAACGCCTCCATGCCGGTGGCGGCCATCTTGCCCTCCAGCCGGCGGGCCAGGTCCAGCATCAGGTCGGCCTCGGAGACACCGTCCACGATCACGCCGCGGTCCTGGCCGCCGTGACCGGGGTCGATGACGATCCGCTTGCCGGACAGCCGCGAACCGGCGTTGCGGACCCGTTCCTGCTCACGCAGCAGCACGGGACGGCCACCGCGGACCTTCGGCTGGAGCTGACGCAGTGCGCGCACGGTGTCCGGGCCGCACATGCCGTCCACGATCAGGCCGTAGTCCCGCTGGAAGTTCTTCAGCGCCTGCTCGGTCTGCTGGCCGAACACGCCGTTCGCGCGGCCGGCGTCGTAGCCGAGCTCCAGCAGGCGTTCCTGCAGCATCAGCACGTCGTCGCCGGTGGTCGGCTGCGACATCAGGTACGCGAGCGGCCGGTCCCCCAACCGGAACGTCGCGTCACGCAGCGCACGGTAGGTCGCCGGGCCGACGATGCCGTCGATGATCAGCCCCCGCTGCTGTTGGAACGCGCGCACGGCGTGCTCGACCTGCTGGTCGAACACCGGCGGCGCCTGGGGGTCGGTCGGCGGAAGCAGTCCGAGCCTGGTCAGGGTCGACCGGATCTCGGCAACATCACTTCCGACGTCCCCGCGGCGGAGCAGCTGCATGCACCCTCGCTCGACTAGGGCGCCGATCGTCGTCGGCGCGGTAGGTGGGAAGTCCTTATTGTGCCCTGCTCCGCAAAGTGATCGATGCAGGGCTACTCACAGTCGTTCCGAGATCACGTCCCGGTACGAAACGAACGTGACCCGCCCGTCTTATCGGTAGACGGGCGGGTCACGTTGCGCGTTGCAAGCGACTTGTTTAGCCGATGCAAGTTTTTTGCTCAGCCGATGACATCCTGCAGGTCGTTGAGCAGCGCGGCCTTGGGCTTCGCGCCGACGATCTGCTTCACCGGACGGCCGCCCTGGAACAGGATCAGCGTCGGCACGGACATGATCTGGTAGTCACGAGCGATCGACGGGTTGGCGTCGATGTCGACCTTGGCGATGGTGAGCTTCTCGCCGTGCTCGGCTGCGATCTCCTCCAGCACCGGCGCAACCATCTTGCACGGTCCGCACCAGGTCGCCCAGAAGTCGACCAGCACGGGCTTCTCGCTGGTCAGCACGTCGTCCGCGAACGACTTGTCGGTCACCGTGACGGTGGCGCCTGCCATGTTCTCTCCCTAAAGCCGTGAAGAAACTTCAGTTGCTCTTGCCGTAGCCGCCACCGACCGCCTCCGCGGCGATCTCGGCGTGCTCTTCGCCGTGCTCGGCGAGCCACCGTTCCGCGTCGATCGCGGCACTGCAACCGGAGCCGGCGGCGGTGATGGCCTGGCGGTACTCGTGGTCAACCAGGTCGCCGGCCGCGAACACGCCGTCCAGGTTGGTGTAGGAGCTCTTGCCCCTGGTCACGACGTAGCCCTCCTCGTCCAGGTCGACCTGGCCCTTGACCAGCGCCGAGCGCGGGTCGTGGCCGATCGCCAGGAAGAAGCCGGTGACGGGCAGCTCGGACTCGGCGCCGGTGACGGTGTCCTTGACCTTGATGCTCGACACGGTGCCGTCACCCAGCACGTCGGTGACCTGCGTGTTCAGCTGCCACTTGATCTTCTCGTTGGCGCGGGCGCGCTCGAGCATGACCTTGGAGGCACGGAACTCCTCGCGGCGGTGGATGACCGTCACGGACTTGGCGAAGCGCGTGAGGAACGTCGCCTCCTCCATCGCCGTGTCGCCACCGCCGACGACCGCGATGTCGTGGTCGCGGAAGAAGAACCCGTCGCACGTCGCGCACGCCGACACACCGCGGCCGAGCAGCTCCTGCTCACCGGGGATGTTCAGGTAACGGGCAGCAGCGCCCATGGCGAGGATGACCGCCCTGGCGTGGTACTCGACACCGTTGGCGACGACCTTCTTGATCTCGCCGGTCAGCTCGACGGACTCGACGTCCTCCGCCCGCAGCTCGGCACCGAAGCGCTGAGCCTGCTCCCGCATCTGCTCCATGAGCTCAGGGCCCATGATGCCGTCGCGGAAGCCGGGGTAGTTCTCCACCTCGGTGGTCGTCATCAGGGCGCCGCCGTACTGCGAACCCTCGAAGACCAGGGGCTCGAGCTGCGCGCGGGCGGCGTAGACCGCCGCGGTGTAACCCGCAGGCCCCGATCCGATGATGATCACGTTGCGCACGCTCACGGCCCCAGCAACTCCTCGATCTCGTCGTCTGACTGGCTCAACGGATCGTAGGTGTCGGTAATTCCGTGACTTGAGCGACTACCTCGGCTTGATGGTGGTGTCCGCCAGGACACCCTCCGGCTTGTCCGGTCCGCAGGTCTCCGGATCCAGCACGACCAGCCGGTACTGTCCGAGACCGGCGGGCAGGATCGCCATCACCGCGTCCTTGCCGTCCAGGGTGATCGGGCTGATGCCGAGCGGGTTGCCCGAGCTGGTGATGCCACCACCCCTGAGGCATCCGGCGAGGCGGTCCGGGGTCTCCAGCGGGCCGAAGTTCTGCGCCTTGAGCACGTCACCGACCGCGGAGCCCAGCTCGTCACGCTTCAGCGCGAGCGGCGTGGCGGCGTTCGCGCTGGACGTCGTCGGTGCGGGCTTGGCGTCGTTCGAGGGCTGCTGCGTGCCGGGCGACACGGCGAGCACGATGCCGAACGCGGCCGCGGCGGCCACCAGCACGCCTCCACCGAGGCCCAGCCTGCGGTTGCGACGCTTGCGGGCCTCGTCCAGCGACACGACCGGTGCGGCGGGACGGGCCTCGGCGGCGAGAGCCGCGTCGATCCGCGCCGCGACGTGGTCGGGCATGGGGATCGGCGGCAACGCGTGCAGGTCCTCCAGCGTGGCGTCCAGCGCCTGGAGGATCTCCCTGGCCTCAGGGTCCGCCTCCACCCTCGGGCGCAGCTGTGCGGCGACCTCAGGGGGCAGCACGCCCGCGTGCAGATCCGCGATGAGGTCTACCGACCACGGCGGACCCATCGGCACGCGCTCCATGCCGGTCATCGGCCCTCCCACTGACGTTGCTCTTGCACATTCACACCGTCAGCTGGGACGTTCGCATCTGCGATTCGGTTCCTGAGGTGCCCGAGAACTTTGGCGAGCTTGGCGCGACCCCGCGCACACCGGCTCTTGACAGTGCCTTCCGCGATGCCCAGGAGCTGCGCCGTTTCGGCAACGGAATAGCCCTCGACGTCGACGAGCACGATGGGCGCCCGCTGCTCCTCCGGCAGCGCCATCAACGCTTCCTGCACCATCAGGCTGGTCTCGCGGTCGCTCATCGCGTCACGGGGCGCGGCGGGCTCGCCGGGACCGGCCTCGGGCAGCGGCACTGTCGGTCTTGTTTGTCGTCGCCTCATCCGGTCGAGGCACGCGTTCACCACGATCCGGTGAAGCCAGGTGGTGACCTGTGACTCAGCGCGGAACGACGACGCGGCGCGGAAGGCCGAGATGAACGCCTCCTGCAGCGCGTCCGCGGCCTCCTCCGGGTCCCGCAGCGTCCGCAACGCCACCGCCCACATCCGGTCGCGGTGCCGTTTGACCAGCTCCGAAAACGCGTAGGGGTCACCTGCGGCGTGGGCCGAGATGAGATCGGCGTCCGAGCTGGCTGCGGCGGTCACGAACGGAGGATAGCGAGGCTGATCACTGCGTTGTCTGCCGCTCCTCCGGAGACGACCTCGCGTCATCCGGACAGGGCTACTGCGCCCTGGTGTACAGGATCTCCCTGATCTCCGACTGGTTCTTGCCCCCGCCGGCGTTGGTCAGCTGCGTGATCCAGATCAGCACGTGACCGGTCGGTTCGTGCTCGCCCAGCTGGATCTGCGTCTGCCCGTTGGACAGGTCGCCCTCACCGATGATCTTCGTCTCCTCGAGCGGCGCGTCCAGTGACGACGCCACCCGGATCTGCACGTGCGTCTTCTCACTCGGCGAGGTGATCGTGATCGAGGCCAGCCGCACCGGCTCGGCGAACGACGCCATCAGCCCGATGCCCGGCTTCAGCGCCGGGAACTGCTGGAAGTAGTTGTCGGTCCGCCAGAACGTGTTCGCGTTGTTGTCGACCGCCCGGCTCGCCTGGTTGGCGTTGTCCGGCTGGTTCGTCACGTCGTAGACGCCGATCTGGCCCGGCTGCACCGGTCCGGCCGGCGTGGGTGCCGGCGCGGTCTGGCCGTTCGATCCCGGCTGGCCGACCACCACGGTCGGACCGCCGCCGCGCGAGGGCTCGTCGCTGAAGAACCCGACGATCTGCACGCTCAGCCACACGATCACGGCCAGCGTGGCGATGGCGAGCACCGCGACACTGATCCACAGCTTCTTCTTCTGCTGCTTGTCCTGCACCGGACGTTGCGTCGTCCACACGACCTGGTCGTCATTGCGGGACGACGACGCCACTGCGGGGATCAGCGCGGTCTCGGCCTCTTCCGCCGCGATCTGGTCGAGGACCTGCAGGATCGCCGCGGACGTGCGGATGCCTCCGACGCTCGTGTCCTCCAAGGACCGCACGGCGACGGACGACAGTTCGTGCGGCAGGTACGGGTGCAACGCGCTCGGTGCCACGACGGTGCCGTCCGGCCCGGTCGGGGCGACCGGTACGCCGCTGGGACCGCCAGGCAGCGCCCACCGGCCGGTGAGCAGCAGGTACAGGATCGCGCCGAGGCCCTTGACGTCGTCGCGCGCGATCGCGTCCGGCCGCGGGCCGGGGAACGCGAGGCGCAGGCGGCCGTCCGAGGTGACCCGGATGCGCTGCGGGTGGTCGGCGCCCAGCACGAGTCCGGCGTGGTGCGCGCCCTCGATGGCGGCGCCCAGCGGTTCGAGCAGGCGGGTCGCGGCGCCCGCCGGCAGCGGGCCCTCCGCGATGAGGTCCATCAGGTCGGTGCCCTGGGTCCACTCGGCCACGACCATGCCGAGGATGCCCTCGTCCGGCCGGATGCCGGTGCCCGGCGTGAGCACGTCGATGACCCTGGAGACACCGGGGTGCGTGAACGACGCCGCGTGCATCGCTCGTTCGACGGTCCGGCGGGCACGGGCGGCGGCGTCGTTGTCGGCCAGGTCGCCCAGCAGCACCGTCAGTGCGACGTCGCGGTTGAGCTGACCGTCCCGCGCGCGCCACAGTTCCGCGTTCGACCTGTCGTCCGCTCCGGATTTCGCGAGCAGGCGGTAGCGGCCGTTGCCGATGACGCCGCCGGGAACCAGGGCGGCGTGAACTCCGCTACTCACGGGTACGAGGGTACGGGACGACGCTCACCCTCAGGGGTCACCGTCGCCGCACCAAACGGTTGATCTTGTCGATCGCGGGCTTCATCTCGGGTACCCGGAACGCCGCCAAAAGGCCGAACGCGAGCGGCAAACCGATCAACGTCACCAGAATGACCTCGACCCATGCGGCTACAACGGGATTCCCGATCCCGATCAAGCTCTGGACCAGCGCGTTCGCACCCTTGGCCACCGCGAACGCGAGCGACGACGCCACCACGGTCAGGCAGACGGTCCAGATGGTGAAGCCCGTGCGGAGGCGGCCGAGCCGGACCCGCAGCCACACCTGACCGACGATCGCGCCGAAGACGAAGCTGAGCGACATCGCGAGCGACACGCCGACGGCGAGCTGCCCGGCGTTGCCCGGCTCCGACACCGCGAGGAACAGGTAGAGCAGGCCGATGCGGACGGCCACGATCAACGCCTGGATCAACGTCGGCGTGCGGGCGTCCTTCATCGCGTAGAAGACCCGCAGCTGCAGCAGCGTGACGGCATAGGGCACGAGACCGAACGCGGACAGCGCGAGCGCGAGACCGATCCTCGTGCCGCCCTCGATGCCCGAGTTGCCCCACGCGAACGCTGCGAGACCGATCGCCAGACCGGACACCGTCATCAGCGCGCTGAACGGCATCAGCAGGATCGCCGACATGCGGTTGCCGAACAGCAGGTCGCGCACGATCGCGTCGTTGTCGTTGTGCGCGGCAGCCCGGCTCATCTTCGGCATCAGCGCGGTGAGCAGAGAGACGCCGAGCACGCCGTAGGGCACCTGGGCGATCAGCCACTGGTAGTTGAACGCCGTGAGCGTGCCCGTGGCGCTCGTCGCGACGTTGGTCAGGACCGTCATGCTGGCCAGGCCGAGGCCCACGTAGAGCAGCACCCAGAACGCGAGGCTGCCGAACTCCGACAGGCGCGAGTCCCAGCCGAACCGCCACTTGAACTGGAAGCCCGTCTTCTTCAGCGCCGGAACCAGCACGGACGCCTGCACCGCCACGCCGAGCGCGGTGCCCAGACCGAGCACCAGCAGGTGCGTGTCGGTCATGCGAACCGGGTTGAGCGTGAGCTCACCCGGCAGCATCGCGTAGACGACCAGCACGACGATCACGACGAGGTTGTTCAGAACCGGCGCCCACGTGGGCAGGCCGAACACGTGTCGTGCGTTCAGCACCGCGCTGAGCAGCGCGGTCAGGCCGTAGAAGACGATGCCCGGCAGCACCAGGTACGCGAACGCCGTGACCAGTTCGGGGTTGGCGTCCTGGGAATCCGAGATGTAGACGTCGGTGAGCAACGGCGCGCAGGCCATCGCGACGACCGTGCCGACACCGAGGATCAGCGTGCCCATGGTGATCAGCCACTGGGCGTACGACTCACCGCCATCGCTGTCCTCCTTCTCGGCACGGACCAGCAGCGGGATCGCCACGCTGGTCAGCACGCCGCCGAGGAGCAGCTCGTTGATCATGGTCGGCAGCGTCGAGGCCGCCTGGTACGAGTCGCCGAGCGTCTCGGCGCCGATCACCGCGATCAGCAAGACCTTCGACAACAGGCCCGTGACCCGGCTGACGATCGTCGCGATCGCCATCGAGCCACTGGCTCTGGCTACCGATGGTGCCTGCTTCTGCTGCTCTGGTTCGGTGGTCGTGGCTGACTCGCTCACGCGCTCGACTTCTCCGGTGTCACGTTCTCGATGGACGGTGCATCGCCGCCGCCCTCGCCGTTGCGAGCGCGGACCCGCTTGTAGATGCGTCGTCCGGAAAGCAGGACGAGCGCGATCGCGGCGATCACGGTGACGATCACCGTGATGGTGCCGTAGGCGGACGACGACACCTCCAGCTTGACAGTGTCGCCGAGAGCGACGCCCTCCGGAGTGGTCAGCCGGACGTTGACCGGGAACCGGCCGGAGCGAAGCACCTCGACCGGCACCCGCACGACGCGTTCGCCGCGGGCGGGAAGCACCTGGTCAGCGAGGTCGAGCTTGCGGATGCCCGGCGTGTCGGCCAGCACGATCCGCACGGTGACGCGGACGTCGAGCTTGTTCGTGATCGTGACCGGGATCGGGCTGTCGCCGGAGCCCAGCAGGATCGGGCTGGCCGGCGGTGTGACGCCGACCATGCCGGTCAGCGAGTTCAGCTCGGCCTGGCTGATGTTGGCGGCGGACCGCGCGCCGTCCGCGTTCGACCGCCACGCGCCGGACATCGCCCGCAGGAGGCCGAGCCACAGCGGGTCGGCGAGGTCGGCGGGTGCCGCGTGCTCGCTGTCCTCCTGCTGCATGGACGCGACCAGGCCGTTCAGCTGGGCGCTCTGCCTGGTCACCTCGTCGGCGACGGTGGAGGAGATCTCGCGCGCACCGGCCTCCGGCGGGTACGCGATCTTGGCGGTCGCCACCGGAGGCGTGGCCTTGGTCAGCTCCTCCAGGCCGGTCTGCGTCACGTAGCCGCTGGCGAGCAACCGCTGGGCGGCGCTCAGGAACTCGGTCATCTCCGTCAGCGGCGCGTTCCACCGGCGCGGCGGCGTGACCAGCACGTTGCGGCCGTCGCCCTGCCAACCGGCGCGGAAGACCAGCACCGACAGCGCGTTCTGCACCGACACCGGCTGGTTCTCGACCGGCGTGGTCACCCCGGACAGGGTGCGCGGCCGGGACGCACTGCCCTGCAGCGCGTCCGAGACCATCGAGTCGATCTTCACGGCGGTCACCGGGTGCTGGCCGGCGATGCCGACAGGTCCGGTGCCCGGCGCGTCGGCGAGGCCCGCCGGGTCGAGCAGGACCGACTTCATGCCGGTGTACTTCTGCTCGGGCAGCGGCGTGACCAGCTCGTCGAACGTCTGCTGGTCCAGCACGCCGTCCTCCGGCCAGACGAAGTCAGGCAGCGGCTGCACGCCGAGGATCTGCTGGATGAGCTTGGGGCCGTCGGTCAGCGCGAGGGTGCGCATGTTGGTGAGCTTCGCCCTGTTCAGCGCCACGAGGTCGGCGTCGGCGTACGGCAGCGCGACGACGCAACGGCCCCTCACGGCGAGCTTGAGCCGGTCCAGCCAGAGCTTGGCCTCCGCCTTGCCCCTGCCCTCGATGCCGCCCCGGATCTTGTAGCCGGTGCTCATGGCCTGGACCGTGCGCAGCAGGTCGGGGTCGATCGCCAGGCACATGGAGGTGCTCATGGACGCGATGAACTGCTCGTAGGCCTGCAGCAGGCCGTACAGCCGCCCGGTGGTGGCGAGCGAGGAGGCCAGCTCGTCGTCGACCAGCTCGGACTGGCCCTCGCCACCGGCCCTGACCAGCCTGGGCTGGTCCGCGATGGGCCACAGGACGGTGAGCTTGGCGGGAGCGTCCGGCTTGCCCTTGGTCTCCCCGCCGGGCACGCCCAGCACGGGGAGCAGCGTCGAGAGCGCCGCTAGCCGCGCCTGGCCGCCGTAGTCCGGCTTGCCGTTGATGTTGGCGAGGATCGGGTAGATGCCGGGCTGGTCGATCGCGAGCGAGGTGGGCGCGGACCCGCGCAACGGCACCTCGAGCGTGAAGTCCTGCTGCTGGCCGGGCTGCAGCTCGCGGGCGACCTCGGTGAACTTCGGCTGGATGAACTCCGCGGCCGCGGGCTCCCGCAGCGCCTTGCGCAGGTCGTCTTCCGAGTCGAGCGGCTCGCCGCGCTCCAGGCGCAGCACGATGTCGGAGACCTTGCGGTCGCCGACGTTGACGATCTTGCCGGTGATCTTGACGGTGGCCGGGGAGTCACCCGTCACGAACCGGGGGGTCAGCTGGCCGATGTCGAGCCGCAGGAACTGCTGCTGCTGTTGGCCGGGCTGCGCGGAGAGGGATCTGGTCGCCCACACCTGGGTGGCGGCGGGGGCCGGCATGAACGGCAGCGCGTCGACGTCGTCGGGCTGTGCCTGCTCCACGGCGCCTGCGGGCGGCGCGAGCACCGCCAGGAACGCGGCGACCGCGGCTGTGCAGAAGAGCTTCCTCGCGCTCACGCCGACTCCGCCCCGTTCCGGCAGCGGTCGGCGAGCAGTTCGGCGGCTCGGCGGACCAGACGGCGCTCATCGGCATACGCGAGTCGCTCGTCCAGCTCGCCGAGTGGCACCCACGCCACCTCGGTGACCTCCACGTCTTCGTCGGAAAGCTCTCCCCCCAGCGCTTCGAGGAGGAAGTGGTGAACCGTCTTGTGCACCCGGCGGTCGTCAGCGACGAACCAGTAGTCGATCGACCCCAACGGGCGCAGCACCCTGCTATGAATACCGGTCTCCTCGGCGACCTCGCGCACCGCGGTCTGTTCCGCGGTCTCGCCGGCCTCGATGTGACCCTTCGGCAAAGACCACAGCAACCGGCCCCGCCGGTCAAGTCTGCCGATCACCGCGGCCCGTTGCTCACCGTCGAGCACCAGGCCACCAGCCGACGTCTCGTCGACAGTCTTCAGCCTCCGGCCCCGGCGTCGCTTCCGGCGTCCCGGCTTGGGACCACCTCCGGATCGTGCGGCTGACGGGGGCATACGGCCGATCGTACTTAGGAACCTTAAGTACGCTGGTTTCTCGTGTCTCGATCGCTCCAGCAGAATGCGGTGGTGGAACAGCCCGCCATCACACCAGTCGTCGCAGAGCTCGCCGCTCGGTTCGCAGCCGAGGGAAAGCACCTCTACCTCGTGGGTGGGAGCGTGCGCGACGCCGTGCTGGGGCGCCCGACGAACGACTTCGACTTCACCACGGACGCGCGCCCTGCCGAGATCCAGCAAATTTTGACCGGCTGGGCGGAGGCCCAGTGGGACACCGGGATCGCGTTCGGCACGGTCGGCGCCTCGAAGAAGGGCGAGATCCTCGAGATCACGACCTTCCGCGCGGACGTCTACGACGGCGTCACCCGCAACCCCGAGGTGACCTTCGGCGACAGCATCGACGGCGACCTGGCCCGCCGCGACTTCACGGTCAACGCCATGGCGTTCGACGTGGCGTCCAGGACGTTCGTGGACCCGACCGGAGGTCTTCAGGCGGCCCGCGACGGCGTGCTGGACACACCGGCGACCCCGCAGGAGTCGTTCGGTGACGACCCGTTGCGGATGCTGCGGGCGGCTCGGTTCGTCTCCCAGCTGGGCTTCACCGCCGCCCCGCGGGTGATCGAGGCGATGCGTTCGATGGCAGGCGAGATCGCCCGCATCACGCCGGAGCGCGTGCAGGTGGAGCTCTCGAAGCTCCTGTGCGGCGCGCATCCGCGCCGCGGCATCGAGCTCATGGTCGAGACCGGCCTGGCGGACATCGTGTTGCCAGAGCTCACGGCCATGAAGCTGGAAATCGACGAACACCATCAGCACAAGGACGTCTTCGACCACTCGCTGGTTGTGCTGGAACAGGCGATTGATCTTGAAGATGTTGATCAATCGCCCGATCTGGTGTTGAGGATCGCGGCGCTGCTGCACGACATCGGCAAGCCGGCCACGCGCAAGTTCGAGCCAGGCGGCGGTGTCTCGTTCCACCACCACGAGGTCGTGGGCGCGAAGATGGTCCGCAAGCGCTTGCGGGCGTTGCGGTACTCGAAGGAGATCACCGAGGACGTCGCCAAGCTCGTCTACCTGCACCTGCGCTTCCACGGCTACGGCAACGGCGAGTGGACCGACTCGGCCGTGCGCCGGTACGTGACCGACGCCGGGCACCTGCTGACGCGGCTGCACAAGCTCGTCCGCGCGGACTGCACGACCCGCAACAAGCGCAAGGCGAACCTGCTGCGTCGCACCTACGACTCTCTCGAGGAGCGCATCGCCCGCATCGCGGCCGAGGAAGATCTCGCGCGCGTGCGGCCGGACCTCGACGGCAACGAGATCATGAAGCTGCTCGGGCTGCCGCCGGGCCCGCAGGTGGGTGCTGCCTGGAAGTTCCTCAAGGAGCTGCGGCTCGACCGGGGACCGATGGACCGCGACGAGGCAGAGGCGGCGCTGCTCGACTGGGCGCGCGAACAGGGCATCACTCCGCCATCTGCGTGACTCATAGTGAGCGCATGAAATCCCCGCGTTAGTGAACCGACAGCGCGGGGTTGCACCATGGAAGTGCGCTAGGGGTGCGCATGGGGGGTGGTGCAGATGTTCACTTGGGGACTTTCCGCAGGTCCGGCGGTACACGACCTGGAAGTGCTGACCGACGACCAACGAGCGGTGCTGCGGTGTCTCGCGCGTGGTCACGCGGACCACGAGATCGCGCGCGTGCTCGGCATCGGGCAACGGCGGGTGGCCGACGAGGTGGCCGAGATCCTGCGGCGCCTGGACCTACCCGATCGGGTGGCTGCCGTCGTCTTCGCGCACGAGGCCGGGATGTTGCACCTGCCGTTTCCGCGCTAGCAGGAGCAGGTAGGCGGCCAGACCGACCAGGTAGAGGCTCGCGGCGGTGATGATGAGACCGGGCGAACGCCCGTCCAGGGGGACCACCGTCGCGGCGATGGACACCGCGGTGACCTGTGTGACGTTGAAGAGCGTGTCGTACAGGGCGAACACCCGGCCACGCACTTCGTCACCGACGTCGTGCTGCACCGCGGTGTCCACGCAGAGCTTGACGATCTGACCGGCGAAGATGATCACGAAGCTGGCCGCGAGGATGGTCACCAGCGTCATCGGCAGCCCGAGACCGATCTGGGCGGCGCCGGTGAGGAGCAGCGCGCCGCAGATCGTGCGCTTGGTGCCGAACCTGTCGACGATCCGGTCGGTGAGCACGCCGGCGAGCAGAATGCCGGCGCCGCCCGCGACGGCGACCTCACCGAGCCCGCCGATGCCCGCCTTGAGGATGCCGGCGTCCTCCAGGCTGTAGCGCATCAGCAGCAGCGTGACCATGAGGCTCACGCCGAACGCGGCCCGGTGCGCGAGCAGAGCGGCCAGCGCTGCCGTGACGTTGGGGGTGTGCCAGGTGGCCTTGGCGCCGTCCAGCAGACCGCGGGCGACGGCCTTGAACGCGTTGTGCGGCTCGTCGACCTCGTCCGGCCCGAGCACGCCCGCCCGGAACCTGCTGGCGATGAACGCGCTGGTCAGCATGCCGACGACGGCGATGCTGGTGGTCCACGCCGAACCGCCGTCACCGGCGCCGAGGAACGTGCGGAAGCCGATCGCACAAGCCGCGCCGACCACAGCGGTGATCGCACCCGCCGTCGTGGCCAGTGCGTTCGCCTCGACCAGGTGATCTTCGTCGACGACGTGCGGCAGCGAGGCCGACAGCCCGGAGCCGACGAACCGGCCGATGCCCATCACGATGAGCGCGGAGATGTAGAGCGGCAGCCCGCTCAGCCCCGCACCGACCGCCAGGGCGGTGAGCAGGACGAACACCGCGCGCGTGATGTTCGCCACGACGATGACCTTCTTGCGGTCCCACCGGTCGAGCAACGCGCCCGTGAACGGCCCGACGATCGAGTAGGGCAGCAGGAGCACGGCGAACCCGGCCGCGATGGCCGCGGGATCGGCGTGCCGCTCGGGGTTGAAGAGCACAGCGCCGGCGAGCCCGGCTTGGAAGAGACCGTCACCCCACTGCGAGGCGAGCCGAGTGGCGAGGAGCCTGCGGAACTCCGGGATGCCGAGGAACCGGCGTGATCCCCAGTGGTGCTTCTCCACCGCAAGCGTTGTCACCGTTGCACTCTATGCGCGTACGGGTGAAAACCACGAAAGCCGGACCTCTCGGTCCGGCTCCCCTGGATCGGATGCCAGGTCGCCTCACGGCGCGATGCACTACGCGGCTCCAGCCGTACGGTATTCCGCGAAGGCGGTTGTCTGTTGAGCCCGGGGGACACAAAGACATCCGACACCTGAGTCTAACGGGGCGCGGCCCTGAGTTGTTCCGGCGATCACGGATGATTTCATGGTGACGTGCGTCCCGATGCCGAGGTCGAGCCAGGCTCCCTGTTGGTTGCCGCCCCGAGCCTGAACGACCCGAACTTCACGCGCACCGTCGTCTACATCATCGATCAACGTCCAGAGGGGACCCTCGGCGTCGTGCTGAACCGCCCCTCCGAGGTGGCAGTGCACGACGTCCTACCGCCGTGGGGCCCGCACGTCACCAAGCCGCAGTGCATCTACATCGGTGGCCCGGTCGAGCAGAAGACGGCGCTGTGCCTGGCGGCGCTGAAGGCGGGCACCGATCCGTCCAAGGTGGAGGGCCTGGTCGGCGTGCAGGGCCCGGTGGCGTTGATCGACCTCGACGCCGAGCCGGACGACCTGATGCCGCTGGTGCGCGGCCTGCGCGTGTTCGCGGGCTACGCGGGCTGGGGCGAGGGACAGCTCGCGAACGAGATAGATCGCGGCGACTGGATCGTGGTGACCGGCCTCGCTGACGACGTGCTGGTCGGCGCGAACGTCGACCTGTGGGGCCGGGTGCTGCGCCGCCAGGGCATGCCGCTGGCGCTGCTGTCGACCTATCCGACCGACGTCCGCAACAACTGATTCACGTGAAACTTCGGGTTACAGCCCGGCGAGCGGCGAGCAACCGCCACCACCGCAGGCGCAGCCACCGCAGCCCTTGGGCTTGACCGGCTCCGGCAGCGCTTCGGCCGCGCGGTGCCCCATCAGTCCACCGGCCACAGCGATGGCGAGCGCGCCCACCAGTCCGATGATCCCAGCGGTGACAGCGAGCTCGGCCATGACGAACGCCATAGCGCCCGACACGATCGCCACGACACCGGCCGCGACGTTCGGCACCCCGGCAATGCGGTTGGCCAGCACGAACGCCTCGTCGTCACGCAGCGCCGCCGCCGTGCGCACCCCGACGAACCGGTTGCGCCGCAGCTTGCCCTGCAGACCCAGCAGACCGACCGCGCCGAGAGCGACGCCGAGCACACCCAGGACGACCGACAGCACGATGTTCACGTCCATGAGGGTAGGCCCGAACAACGGTTCACCTGAAAGTCACCCCGGTCGGGTGTGCTGCACGCCATGTTGAGACGACTGTTGCTCGTCCCCGTGCTCCTCGGCCTGTGCGCGGCTCCAGCGCAGGCGCACAACCCCGAAGTTCGCTTCATCGCCGCACACGTCGTGCCGAAAGGACTGGTCGTGGGCGGTACGACGGTCGGCGGCCTCTCCGGCCTGGACTACGACCGGCGCACCGGCAGGTGGGTTCTGATCAGCGACGACCGGGTGGCGCCCCGGTTCTACGAGGGCAAGCTCTCGCGCAAGGGCGTCGAGTTCACCGACGTGCACTCTCTCGTCGGTCCCAACGGTCCGTACGCGCCCGGCACCGTCGATCCCGAGGACGTCCGGGTGGATCGCTGGGCCGGTGACCTGCTGTGGAGCCAGGAGGGTGACCGCACGCCCACGACGCTCATCGACCCGTCCGTGCAGTTCAGCAAGCGTGACGGAGCGTTCCACCGGGCGTTGCCCACGCCTGAGGACGTCAAGATGAAGCCGGAGTCCGGCCCGAGGCGCAACGAGGCGCTGGAAGGACTGACCTTCGCGCTCGGCGGCACCCTGGTCGTCACCGCCGTCGAAGGACCGCTCCTGCAGGACGGCCCGCCGGCCGACGAGACCAGGGGCGCCGTCAGCAGGATGATCGTCCAGACGCGGCAGGGGCAGGTCGTCGCCCAGTACCGCTACCAGCAGGAACCGCTGTTAGCCGCGGGTGCGAGCACCGGCGTCACGGCGATGCTGGAGAAGTCCCCCGGCGTCTACCTGGTGCTGGAACGGTCCTTCCACCAGCAGCTGGGCAACAAGGTCCGGCTGTTCGAGGCCAGGCCGCAGGGCACGACGCTGAAGAAGCGGTTCCTGGCCGACATCGGCGCCTTCCCGGTGGGCAGGGTCGACAACCTCGAAGGCATGGCCTGGGGCCCGGACGGCACGTTGTGGCTGGTCTCCGACGACAACTTCTCCTCCTCGCAGGTCACCCAGTTCATCGGCCTTGCGGTCCGCTGATACCGTTGACGACATGAGCACGGCCCGCCTGCTCCTTAGTTAGCCGCGACGACCTGATCGAAAGACGGTCGGCGCGGCAGCCCTCCATGCCCATCTGGGCTGGGGGGTTTCGTCATGTCAGGGGCAGGATCGATGGAGAGGGACTCATCAACATGAGCACGGACGCGGCGGAGATCCCCGCCTACCGCTACACCGCCGAGCTGGCGAACCAGATCGAGAAGCGGTGGCAGCAGTACTGGGAAGAGCACGGCACCTACCACGCGCCGAACCCGGTTGGCGCGCTCAAGGGTGACGTGCCCGCGGACAAGCTGTTCGTGCAGGACATGTTCCCGTACCCGAGCGGCGCCGGCCTGCACGTCGGGCACCCGCTGGGTTTCATCGGCACGGACGTGTTCGCGCGCTACCACCGCATGAACGGTCGCAACGTCCTGCACACCATGGGCTTCGACGCGTTCGGCCTGCCCGCCGAGCAGTACGCCGTGAAGACCGGTCAGCACCCGCGCAAGACCACCGAAGAGAACATCAACACGTACCTGCGCCAGATCCGCAGGCTGGGGCTGGGCCACGACGAGCGGCGTCGCATCTCGACGATCGACCCGGAGTACTACAAGTGGACCCAGTGGATCTTCTTGCAGATCTTCAACTCCTGGTACGACCCGGACGCCCGCAAGGCGCGTCCGATCGCCGAGCTGATCTCCCAGTTCGAGTCTGGTGAGCGGGACGTTCCGGGCGGTCGCAAGTGGTCTGAGCTGTCTTTTGCCGACCAGCAAAGGATCTTGGGCGAATTCCGGCTGGCCTACTTGTCGGAGGCGCCCGTCAACTGGTGTCCCGGACTGGGTACTGTGCTGGCGAACGAAGAGGTCACCGCGGACGGTCGCAGTGAGCGTGGCAACTTCCCGGTGTTCAGGAAAAACCTGCGCCAGTGGATGATGCGCATCACCGCGTACTCGGACCGGCTGATCGATGATTTGGACCGGCTGGACTGGCCGGACAAGGTCAAGGCCATGCAGCGCAACTGGATCGGGCGCTCGCATGGTGCCCGTGTCCGATTTGCGGTGGGAGACGAGAACATTGAGGTCTTCACGACCCGCCCGGACACGTTGTTCGGCGCGACCTACATGGTCCTGGCACCGGAACACGAGCTGGTGGACCAGATTGCGACGCCCGATCGCGTGGCAGACATCGCGGCGTACCGGCGGCAAGCGTCCCTGAAGTCCGAACTGGACCGTCAGGAGAACAAGGAGAAGACCGGCGTCTTCACCGGCGCGTACGCGACGAACCCGGTGAACGGCCAGCAGATCCCCGTCTACATCGCCGACTACGTGCTGATGGGCTACGGCACCGGCGCGATCATGGCCGTCCCCGGCCAGGACCAGCGCGACTGGGACTTCGCGAAGAAGTTCGACCTGCCGATCATCCGCACCGTCCAGCCGTCGGAGGGCTTCGAGGGCGAGGCGTACACCGGCGAGGGACCCGCGATCAACTCCGGGTTCTTGGACGGAATGCTGATCGACGACGCCAAGAAGACGATCATCGGGTGGCTGGAGGAGAACGGCCACGGCCACGGCACCGTCCAGTTCAAGCTGCGCGACTGGCTGTTCAGCCGCCAGCGCTACTGGGGCGAGCCGTTCCCGGTCGTCTACGACGAGAACGGCACCGCGATCGCGCTGCCGGAGTCGATGCTGCCGGTCGAGCTGCCCGACGTCGACGACTACTCGCCGCGCACCTTCGACCCGGAGGACGCGGACACCGAGCCGTCGCCGCCGCTGTCGCGCGCCACCGAGTGGATGACGGTCGAGCTGGACCTGGGCGACGGCGTCCGCACCTACCGCCGCGACACGAACACCATGCCGAACTGGGCGGGTTCGTGCTGGTACCAGCTGCGCTACGTCGACCCGGTCGAGACCGAGCGGTTCGTCAACCCGGAGAACGAGAAGTACTGGCTGGGCCCGCGCACGGCCGAGCACGGCCCGACCGACCCCGGCGGCGTCGACCTGTACATCGGCGGCGTCGAACATGCGGTGCTGCACCTGCTGTACTCGCGCTTCTGGCAGAAGGTCCTGTTCGACCTGGGCCACCTGACCGGTGACGAGCCGTACCGCCGCCTGTTCAACCAGGGCTACATCCAGGCGTACGCGTACACCGACGACCGCGGCGTCTACGTGCCCGCGGCCGAGGTCGTCGAGGAGAACGGCAAGTTCTTCTACAACGGCCAGGAGGTCAACCGCGAGTACGGCAAGATGGGCAAGAGCCTGAACAACGTCGTCACGCCGGACCAGATGTGCGAGACCTACGGCGCTGACACCTTCCGGTTCTACGAGATGTCCATGGGCCCGATGGACGTCTCCCGCCCGTGGGCGACCAAGGACGTCGTAGGCGCACAACGGTTCCTGCAGCGTCTGTGGCGCAACCTGGTCAACGAGGCCGACGGCTCCCTGCGCGTCACCGACGAGGAGCCTTCGGTCGAGGCACTGCGGTTGCTGCACAAGACCATCGCCGGCGTCCACGACGACTACGCCAACCTGCGCTACAACACGGCGGGCGCGAAGCTGATCGAGCTGAACAACTACGTCACCAAGCACTACGCGTCCGGCACGCCGCGGGCGCTGGCCGAGCCGCTGGTGCTGATGCTGGCTCCGCAGGCCCCGCACGTGGCCGAGGAGCTGTGGGCGAAGCTGGGCAAGACCGACTCGCTGGCGCACGGGCCGTTCCCGGTCGCAGACGAGCAGTACCTGGTCGAGGACACCGTCGAGTACCCGATCCAGGTCAACGGCAAGGTCCGCTCGCGGGTCGTCGTCGCGGCGTCCGCGTCGCAGGACGAGATCAAGGCGGCGGCGCTGGCCGAGGAGAAGATCGCCGAGCTGGTCGCGGGTGGCGAGCCGCGCAAGGTGATCGTCGTCCCCGGTCGCCTGGTGAACGTCGTTCTGTAGCAACGGAAGGGCCGGCGCGGCTACGGCTGCGCCGGCTCTCTCGTGCTATGCCGTGGTGCTTGCGACCCGCAACGCGCCTTCGGCGAGCACGTTTCCTGCCTTCAGCGCGCCGGTGACATCGGGTACGTCGAGCCAGTCGCACCGCAGGTCTTCCCAGCCGGAAATCTGCTCGGCGATCGTCAGCGCGCGCGTGTCGTCGGCACGCAGGAGTGCTTCGGCGAGTCGCAGGTACTCCCCTGGTCGCCGACCGGCGTGCTCGGTCGCCATCGCGGCGACGTCCTCGACGATCTGCTGTCCGTGCTGCGGGTGGAGCGCGGCCAGGCAGGCGAGCACGTACCGGATGGCAGGGGGCTCGGTGTTCCACCGCGTCAGGCGTGCGGGCAGTCGCTCGCCGACGGCGAGGTGCACCTCCTGTGTCCAGGGCGCAGCGTTGGGGAGCAGGCCTCGCACGGCAGCGCGTTCGGCATCGCCCAGGAGGCTGGCCGGCCGGCAATCAGCCGCGACGACCAGCCATGTGCAGAGCTCGAGCCGTCGTAACGCGGGCAGTCCGCCAGTGAGGATCAACCGGCTGACGAACGGCAGCGCCGGACCGGTCGCGGAGTAGCAGGTGCCCTGGTGGAGCAGGTCGTCGCTGAAGAGCTCGTCGAGGATGTCGGCCCAGCGGTCGTCGTTCTGCGCGAGTGCCCGGATCAGCTCGGGGATGTCATCGGCCGGGCCGTGGGCGTGACTGAGCCGGGACCAGTCGACATCGTCGAGCCGGTCAGGTCGACGTTCGCATCGGAGCCGGGATCCGGGGTCAGCTCAAGGGCGTGCGGGTGTGACGAGGACGGTGGGGACAGGCGGACGCGTGCCGGGGTTGGTGCGCACGATCGGTGCGTTCTGGTGGGTGAGCATGCCGGGGTCACAACGGATGCCCCCGTTCCGGTATCCGCCGTGCGCACGCGCCACAACAGCGGCGGCCTTGCCCACCGCGTCGATGGTGTGGTGTCCCTGAGCGCTGACCGGATACGGCCCTCGTCGAGCGCACTGACGATCCAGCCCTCAGGTCCGCCCGGACGAGCGGCAACCATCGCGAAGCCGTGTTCGGCCAGTGCCTTGGCGAGCGCCGCGGCGCTCGTCCTGTCTGGTACCGCGAAGTCGTGCGTACCTGCTACTGCCGACCAGCCTGCCATTTCCGTCCCCTCGACTCAGCGAACCGCCGAGTCGTCCTCCTGGAATCCGATGTCCGACAGCATCTGGTCCAGCATGCTGTCGAACATCGGCTCCGGGTTGCTCACCGCGAACGGGAACCTCCCGAACACCTCCAGCGCCACGTGCCCGTACAGCCGCACCCACGACTGCACGACGTGGTAGATCTTGCCCAGGTTGAGCACGTCGTCCTCGACCGTGACGCCGTGCACCGACACCGCGTCCATCAGTACCTGTTGGAACCTGGCCAGGTCCTCGTGCAGCACCTCGGGCACCTCGTCGTCCGCGTGCTTGACGACCAGGTTCGAGGCGATCAGCCGTCCGGCCAGCTGCAGGAACACCGCGCCGAACTGGTCGGCGCCCAGCGGATCCCGTGGCGAGGCGAAGACGAGCGCGAACTCCTGCGGGTGGGCCAGTGCCCAGCGCCGGAAGCCCCGGCACACCGCCCTGACCTGGCATCCCACCTGTCCTGACGTGTCCGCGGCGAGGTCTGCGTACAGGACGGCGGCCATGTCGGCGCAGATGTCGTCGCAGAGCTGCCGCAACAGCGCGTCGTGGGAGTCGTAGTAGCGGTACAGGGCTGGCGCGGTGATGCCCAGCTCGCGTGCGATCGCACGCAGGGTCACTGCGTCGCGGCCGCGTTCCACCAAAAGGGCGCGGGCCGCCTGCCGAATCTCACGCTCGGTTTCTGCGCGGAGCCGTTCTCGGCGAGTGGCCTCGGTCATATGTCACTCCATCGGGTTGTAGACCTCGTCCACCGCCCGTACGGTTTTGGTGAACGGTGTTTACAAGAGTTCACGGGATTAACAGCACGGTAACCCAGGAGGCCGTCGTCGATGTTCGCGAAGTGGGGATCTGTCGCATATCGCCGCCGGTGGGTGGTGTTGATCGCGACCGTACTGCTCGCCGTGGTCGGCGGCGTGTGGGGCATCGGCGTGTTCGACAAGCTCAGCCAGGGTGGTTACGAGGCTCCTTCCAGCGAGGCGGCGCGGGCCGACAAGGTAGCCGAGGAGGCGTTCGGGCGGCAGAACGGTGATGTGATCGTCATTTATCGGGGCGATTTCGCGAACCAGCTCGAGCTCAAGAAGATCGCCGACCACATCAGCGGCTTTCCCAAGGACGACGTGCTCAAGACCGTCGGGCCGGTGCCGTCCGACGACAAGCGGCAGGCCCTGGTCGCCATCACGCTGACCAGCGGGGACTCGAACGAGCAGATCAAGCAGTTCGAGGACATCCAGAAGCAGCTCGCGGTGGACGGCTTCAGCCAGCAGGTCGGTGGGCTCGTGCCCACCCAGAAGGCCATCAACGACATGTCGCAGGCAGACCTGACGCGCGCGGAGATGTTCTCGCTGCCGCTGGTCCTGCTGCTGCTCGTGATCATCTTCGGCGGTCTGGTGGCGGCGTCGCTCCCCGTTGTCGTCGGCGGGCTCGCGATCATGGGCGCGCTCGGTGTGCTGCACGGTGTCGCGATCTTCACCGAGGTCAACTCGTTCGCGGTCAACGTCGCGTCGCTGCTCGGCCTGGGCATGGCGATCGACTACGGGCTGTTCATGGTCGGACGGTTCCGCGAGGAGCTCGCGGCTGGGCGGACGACCGAGCAGGCGGTGGGACGCACGGTCGCGAGCGCCGGCCGTACCGTCATGTTCAGCGCGACGCTGCTGGTCATCGCACTGGCCGGGCTGCTGCTCTTCCCGCACGGCTTCCTGAAGTCCCTCGCGTACGGCGGCATGTCGTCGGTCGCGATCGCCGCACTGGTCTCGCTGACGCTGCTGCCCGCGCTGCTCGGCGTGCTCGGTCACCGGGTCGACAAGCTCGCCATGCCGTGGCGCAAGAAGGAGCCCAGCGAGCGCGGCTGGCGCAGGCTGAGCGGCAAGGTCATGAAGCGCCCCGTCCTGGTCGCGGTGCCGATCATCGGTGTCCTGGTCGCGCTCGGCGCGCCGTTCCTCGGTGTTCAGTTCGGCCAGGTGACCGAGAAGGTGCTGCCGGAGGGCAACACCGTGCGCGTGGCCACCGAGAACATCAACCAGAACTTCTCCGCGCTCTCCAACACCGGCTTCAAGATCGTCGTCAAGGGTGGTGACCAGGCTGCGGTCCAGGACTACCTGGGCAGGGTCAAGGACATCAAGGGTGTCGGCGACGTCCAGCCGCTCGGCTCGGACAAGGGCGTCACCTCCGCTTCCGCCGGGCTGGAGCAGGACGCACTGAGCGACGAGTCGAAGCAGGCGCTCAAGGACGTCAGGGCGCTCGCCCCGCCGGCCGGCGCCGAGGTGCTGGTCGGCGGCAACACCGCCATGGTCAGCGACTCGCTGGACGCCATCGCGGACAAGCTGCCGTTGATGATCGCGCTGCTGGTCGGCGCGACGCTGATCCTGATGTTCCTGGCGTTCGGCTCGGTCCTGCTGCCGATCAAGGCCGTCGTCATGAGCGCGCTGTCGTTGTCCGCGACGTTCGGCGTGCTGGTCTGGGTCTTCCAGGAGGGCCACGGTGCCGACCTGCTCGGCATCACACCGGGTCCGCTCGAGTCAGGCATCGTCGTGCTGATGGCCGCCATCGTGTTCGGCCTTTCTACGGACTACGAGGTCTTCCTGCTCTCGCGCATGGTCGAGGCACGTGGTCAGGGCGCCACGACCGAAGAGGCGGTGACCATCGGCCTGGCCAAGACCGGCCGGGTGATCACCTCGGCGGCTCTGCTGCTGGTCGTGGTGACAGGTGCGTTCGCGTTCTCACAGGTAGCGATGATGCGGTTCGTCGGTGTCGGGATGATCCTCGCGCTGGTGCTCGACGCCACCGTGGTCCGGATGCTGCTCGTGCCGGCCGTGCTCAAGCTGCTCGGCAACGCCGCGTGGTGGTCACCCGGTCCGCTCAAGCGGATCCAGGAACGCCTCGCACTTCACGACGAGCCGGTGGACGACGACTTCGACGACGAGGTCCGCGAGCCCGCGGCGGTCGGCTGACCGGGAGGGAAGGCGATCATGGCCGCGTCGAACAGGCGCGGCCTCGTGTCCCGCAGCTCGCCCAGCTTCATCCGGTACGTGGCGAGCACCGCGTTCGAGCTGTCCAGCACCGTCGTCGTCGTGCCGGTCGCGAGGAAGACCCTCGGGTCCCCCGGCGCGATGGCGACGCTCGGTGCGTTGATGGGCAAGCGTTCGCGCAACGTCATGGTCGCCGCGTCGATGACCGCGACCGACTCTTCCTTCGTCAGCGCGAGGTACACGGTGGCGCCGTCCGGGGTGACGGCGAGACTGCCCGCTCCCCTGCCGACGCTCATCGTGCCGACGACCCGGTTCGTGGTCGTGTCGATCACCGACAGCGTGCCCGGCGTCTGCTCGCCCAGCCGCATGCTGCTCACGTAGAGGCGCTTGCCGTCCGGTGAGATCGCCAGGTGCTGCGGCATGCCGCCGACCTGCACCGTCGAGGTCTGGAACGCGGTCGCCGTGTCGACCAGGCCGACGGTGCCGTCCTGCGCGTTGGCGACGTAGAGGACCTGGTTGTTCGGGTGGACGGCGAGGCCCTGCGGCTGGCCGGGCACCTTGACCGCGGCGACCAGCCGGAAGTTCTCCGGGTCCACCACGGCCACGCCACCGCTGGCGGAGACGTACAGACGTTTGCCGTCCGGGCGCATCGCCGCATGCGTGAGCTGGACCTGGGTGAAGAGCCGGTCGACGACCGCGCCGGTGTTCGGGTCGACTTCGGTGATCGCGCCCGTCCACCCGTTGACCACGTAGACGCGCTGCCCGTCCGGCGACACGGCGACACCCGTCGCGCGACCCGCCGTGTCGGCGTGCGCGAGCACCGTGCCGGTTCTGGTGTCGACGACCTGGACGAGACCGGTTTTGCCCACCACGTACGCACGCGGAACCGCTGCTGCTGAGGTGGTCGTGTAGTCGTGCCGTTGCTCGACACCCATCGCCGCGATGGCCGCTGAGAGCGCTAGAACCGCGGCCACGAGGCGTGGCTTTGCCATACGCCCGATGGGACCACTTCTGGGTGCTTTCGATCTACTTCTGTCACCCGTCAGAGGGAAATCTTTGCCCGGTCGTAGTACGACCGTCGCCCGCGACGGCGGCGCGGGCGACAGCCGTGTACCTAGTAAGACGGAGGAGCAGCTGGTTTGGATTCATATGAATCCGGGTTTTTCGCGCTCGCCACCAGTTTGGCGTAGCGGGTGCCGGCCGTCAGCAGCACCAGGCCGGCGCCGAGGAACGCCAGCACGCGGGCGACACCGTCGAGCGCGGCCAGGTCGAACGTCACCAGCTTGACCACCGCCGCGCCGACCAGGATCAGCCCGGAGATCCGCAGCGCCTTGTTGTTGATTCCCCTGACCAGCAAGAACAACGCGGCGACCGTCCACGACACGGTGACCACCGAGTGTCCGAAGAGGAATCCGCTCTCGTCCGGCGACACCAGCAGCGCCGCGCACAACACCGCACCCGCCGCGCCGTAGAGCAGCACGAGCCCGGCGATGATCCACGGGAACGGGTGCTTCGCCGGCTCGCGCAGCACCTGCATCTTCAACGCGGCCCACGGTGCGGTGGCCGCGAAGACACCCAGCACCACCGCCGTGACGAGGCCCGCCGCGTAGTCGCCGGAGCCGGCGATGACGTACCGCGGTTCCTCCAGCAGCCACGTGATCGGCACGGCCTGGCTGACCGTCATCAGGAATCCGACGGCGCCGAACACGATCGACCCCACCAGTGCGCTCTTCTTGTTGAGCCGCGCCGCGAGGAACGCCAGCAGCACCGCCTCGGCCAGCACGATCGCCGTGCGGACGTTGCCGTCGAGCGCGATCACCGTCGTCTGGAACAACGCGAGCATGCCCGTCGCACCGGCCGCCGTCGTGAACGAGCGCGGCAGGTCCGGCACCATCCAGATCGCCAGCAGCACCGCGGCGCCCGCACCCGCCAGCACGGAGTTGGCCGGGTCGCTCAGGAGCGTGGTGGCGAACATCGCCGGCAGCGCGGAGCCCGCCACCAGCGCGACCGCGACGATGTCGTCCGGCCGCTTCCGGGTGGTCAGCAGCGCGACCACGATGCCGACCACGGTCGTGGCGGCGGCGACCCCGACAACGGTCCACTCGTAGTCGCGAGGGATGGCGTTCGCCGTGGTGAGCAGCGAGGCGATGATCGGCGGGAAGCCGCCGGCGATGGCGAGTCCAGGCCAGTTGCGCTGGATCTGCACCGGCGTGCTGGCCATCTTCAGCACCAGCAGGAACCCGACCAGCAGGACCGTGAAGCCCTCGGTCAAGACCGGCGAGCAGATGGCGCACGCTGCGACGACGCCGACCGCGAGCGTTTGCGAGTCCCAGCGCAGCGCGAGCACGACACCGGTCGCCGCGACGCCGAGCCCGACGACGAGGCCCACCGGCGGTGGCAGGTACTCGTACAGGCTCGTGGCGGCGATGACGTCGAGGTACAGGCCCGCGAAACCGGTCGCGGCCAGCGCGAACGCCCCCGTGCGGCCGGTGGGATTGCGGTGCAGCCAGATGCCGATGCCCACGAGCGCGCCGCTGAAGACCGCGCCGCCGATGACGCGCGGCATCGGGCCGAGCCAGCCCCGCTGGATGGCGAGGACCAGCAGCAGGACGAAGCCGAGCACGGTGATCGCGCCACCGACCCAGGCCAGCAGCTTCGAGCCTGCGCCGTCCTTGCCGAGCTTCTCGAACAGGGACTCGCGCGGTTGCGGAGCGGGCCACTGCTGCGGTGGCTGCGGCCACTGCTGCTGCGGCACCGGCGGCGGCACCGGCATGGCGCCCTGCTGCGACCACGGGTCGGGCGGCAGCGGCACCGAGACCGGTGCCTGAGGAGTCGGCGGCGGCGCGACGACCTCGGCCACGGCAGTGGCGGCAGAGGCCACGGAGGCCGACCGCATCTCCGAGCTGATCGTCACCAGCCGCTGCCCGATGGCCGCGAGCTCCAGCGCGAGGCGCTGCTCGTACCCGAGGCGGTCATGTCCGTTCATGGCATCAGGGTGAGGCAGGACACGGCCGGTGACATCCGTACACCTACTCATCCGGCTTGACTGGACAGCCGTGTAATCGATTAACTTCTCGTCCGTGACGACCATGAAGGACGTCGCGCAGCACGCAGGCGTCTCCACGGCCACCGTGTCGCGCGTGCTCAACGGCCATGCCGCGCCGACCCCCGAGACCCGCGAGCGGGTGCTCGCCGCGATCGAGGAACTCGGCTACCGGCCCAACGCCCTCGCGCGATCCCTCAGGACCACCAGCACCCAGACCCTGGGTCTGGTCATCAGCGACCTGCTGAACCCGTTCTTCGCCGAGATCGCCAGAGCGGTCGAGGACGAAGCCCGGTCACACGGCTACTGCGTCGTGATCGGGAACGCCGACGAGAGCGCCGAGCAGGAGGCCACCTACGTGCGCACCCTGCTCGACCGCCGGGTGGACGGCCTCCTGCTGTGCCCCGCGACCGACGACCCGAGCCTGGTTCGCGAAGTGAGCGCAGGCGGCGTACCGCTCGTCCTGCTCGACCGGACGGTAAGGGGCGCCACATGCCCCGTCGTCCGCGCCGACGGCAGCGAGGCATTGACCGCGCTCGCCCGGCGGCTCGTCGGCGCCGGCCACTCCCGCATCGGCGTGATCGCGGGCCCGCCGGACACCTCCACCGGGAGAGAACGCAGCGACGTGTTCACCGGAGCGCTCGGTGGCGCGGCGCAGATCGTGCACGGCGACTTCCGGCAGGAGAGCGGCAGCCAGGCCGCCGCGAAGCTGATCGACGACGGCGTCACCGCGCTGGTCGCGATGGACAACCTCATGGGCCTCGGCGCACTGGGCGAGATCAAGGCCCGCGGCTTGCGGATTCCGCACGACATCGCGATCGCGGTGTTCGACGACCAGCCGTGGTTCCCGCTGCTCGACCCGCCGATCACGGTCATCGCCCAGCCGACCGTTGAGATGGGCCGCGCGGCCGCCCGCAGCCTGCTGGCGCTGATCGATGGTCAGCAACCCGACGACGTCCGCCTCTCCGCGAAGCTCGTGCTGCGCGGTTCGTGCGGGGAGGCCGAGCTGTGAAAGCGCTCATCACCGCCCGCGGCATCACCAAGCAGTTCGGTGCCACCAGGGCGTTGGACGGCGTCGACCTCGACATCAACGCCGGAGAGGTGCACGTCCTGCTCGGCGAGAACGGCGCCGGCAAGTCCACCCTGGTCAAGGTCCTCGCGGGCATCCACAGCCACGACGAGGGCACGATCGAGGGCGAGGCCAGCCTCGCCGTCATCCACCAGGAGCTCGCGCTCGTCCCGGAGCTGAGCGTCGCGGAGAACCTGTTCCTCAACCGGTTGCCCAGGAAGTTCGGCTTCGTCGACCGCGCCGAGATGCGCCGCCGTGCACCCGAGCTGCTCGACCGGGTCGCTCTGAACGTCGACCCGAACGCCAAGGTCAAGGACCTGGGCATCGCCCAGCAGCAGATGATCGAGATCGCCCGCGCGCTCGACAAGGACGCCGGCGTGCTGATCCTCGACGAGCCGACCGCGGTCCTCACCGACACCGAGACCGACCGGCTGCTGCAGATCATGGCTCAGCTGCGCGACAACGGCGTCGGCCTCGTCTTCATCACCCACCACCTGGACGAGATCCAGCGCATCGCCGACCGCATCACGGTCCTGCGCGACGGGCGCAGCGTCGGAGTCCTCGGCCCGCGCGCCACCACCCAGCACATGATCGAGCTGATGGTCGGCCGCCCGATCGAGGAGCAGTACCCGCGCGCCCGGCAGCGTCGCGGCAAGCCGCTCCTGCGCATCTCGAACTTCACCAGGCGAGGCGTCTTCCGCGACATCAACATCGAGGTCCACGCGGGTGAGGTCGTCGGCATCGCCGGCCTGGTCGGCGCCGGACGCACCGAGGTCGCACGGGCGGCGTTCGGCGTGGACGACTACGACTACGGCAGTGTCGAGGTCGACGGGAAGCCGTTGCCCCGCAACAACGTCCAGGCCGCGATCAAGGCAGGCCTCGGCCTCGTCCCCGAGGACCGCAAGGGCCAGGGCCTCGTGCTCACCGCGACCGTCGGCCAGAACCTCGAACTGGCGACGCTGGCGAACCGCGACGAGAAGCGCCTGCACGACATCGCGGGCAAGCTCCGGATCAAGGGCCGCGTCGAGCAGCCGGTGAAGGAGCTCTCCGGCGGCAACCAGCAGAAGGTCGTCATCGGCAAGTGGCTGCTGGCCGACCCCAAGGTGCTGATCCTCGACGAGCCAACGCGCGGCGTCGACGTCGGCGCCAAGGTCGAGATCTACGAGCTCATCAACCGCATGACCGCGCAGGGCCGGGCCGTGCTGCTCGTGTCCAGCGACCTGCCCGAGGTGATCGGGATGAGTGACCGCGTCGTCGTGATGGCACACGGCCGGGTGGCCGGTGAGCTGCCGAAGGACGCGACCCAAGACCAGGTGATGGCACTCGCCGTGCAGGAGATCTCCGCATGACCACGATCAGCAGCAATCGCCGTACGCCCCAAAAATTCATCGCTGAGAACGGAGCGTTGGCCGGGCTTCTGCTGCTCGCGCTGGTGATCGCGATCATGCAGCCGACGTTCCTCTCCGCGCAGAACCTGGTCAACGTCGGCGTCCAGGCCGCGGTCATCGCGATCATGGCGTTCGGCATGACGTTCGTGGTCGTCGCCGGTGGCATCGACCTGTCCGTCGGCAGCATCGCCGCACTGGCCGCCATGGTCGGCGCACTCACGGCCGGCCCGGTCGGCCTCGTCGTCGGCGCTCTGTGCGGTCTCGTCAACGGCGCGTTGATCAGCTACGGCAAGCTGCCGCCGTTCATCGCGACGCTGGCCATGCTCAGCGTCGCGCGCGGTCTCACGCTGGTGATCTCCGAAGGTCAGCCGCACGAGACCGACGCCGTGGTGACGTTCCTCGGCTCGAACCTCGCGCCGATGGTGCCGTTGCCGCTGCTGCTGATGCTGCTGTTCTTCGGCATCACCGGCCTGATCCTCACCCGCACGAACCTCGGCCGCCGCATGTACGCGATCGGCGGCAACGAGGAAGCCGCGAAGCTCAGCGGCATCGACGTGCGCAAGCAGAAGCTCTGGATCTACGCCCTCTCCGGCCTGTTCGCCGCCGCCGCGGGCCTCGTGCTCGCGGGACGGCTCGGGTCCGCCGGTCCGCAGGCAGCGACCGGCTACGAGCTCGACGCCATCGCCGCGGTTGTCATCGGTGGTGCGTCGCTGTCCGGTGGCGTTGGCCGCGCCACCGGGACGTTGGTCGGCGCACTTGTGCTCGCCGTCCTGCGCAACGGCCTCAACCTGCTGCAAGTGCCGCCGTTCTGGCAGCAGGTCGTCATCGGCGCGGTGATCGCTCTTGCCGCGTTGCTCGACTCACTTCGCCGTCGCTGAGATATCCCGAACACGTAAGGAAGACACCAATGAAGGTGACCCGACGGATCGCGCTGACCCTCGGCGCCGCCGCTCTGCTGGCGACCGGGTGCAGCGGTACTGGGGCGTCCGGAGGTAGCGGCATCACGATCGGCCTCGCGGTGTCCACTTTGAACAACCCGTTCTTCGTGGAACTGCAGCAGGGTGCGCAGGCGATGGCGGACCAGCTCGGCGCCAAGCTGACCGTGATGGACGCGCAGAACGACGCGACGAACCAGGTCAACCAGGTGCAGACGCTGGTGACCCAGGGCGTCAAGGCGATCATCCTGAACCCGGTCGACTCCAAGCAGTCGGCGCCGGCCGCCAAGGCCGCCGAGATGGCGAACATCCCGCTGATCTCGGTCGACCGCTCGGTCGAGGGCAAGGTCGCCGCCGAGGTCGCCTCGAACAACGTGTCGGGCGGCAGCCTCGCGGCCATCGAGCTCGGCCGCGCCACCTCCGGCGAGGTCGCGCACCTGCGGGGCATCTCCGGCGCGTCGGCGTCGCGTGACCGCGGCCAGGGCTTCGAGCAGGGTCTGAACAGCGGAAACATCAAGGTCGTCGCCACCGCCGTCGCGGACTTCGACCGCGCCAAGGGCCTCAACGAGACCACGAACCTGCTGCAGGGTCACCCGAACATCAAGGGCATCTTCGCCGAGAACGACGAGATGGCGCTCGGTGCGATCAAGGCCCTCGGCGCCCGTGCGGGCAAGGACGTCATGGTCGTCGGCTTCGACGGCACGCCGGACGGCCTGAAGGCGATCCAGGACGGCACGCTCGTCGCGACCATCGCGCAGCAGCCGAAGCAGCTCGGCTCCAAGGCCGTCGAGCAGGCGGTCAAGGCCGCCAAGGGCGAGCCCGTTCAGCAGGTCGTGGACGTCGAGGTGAAGGTCATCACGAAGCAGAACGTGGCAGAGTTCATCAAGTGACGAATCCTCTGCTTGTCCTCGGGTCCGCCAACGCCGACCTCGTGGTCGAGGTCGGCAGGCGGCCCGCCGGCGGTGAGACCGTGCTCGGCGGCGACACCGTAGTGCTGCCCGGCGGCAAAGGCGCGAACACCGCCGTTGCCGCCGCTCGCGTCGGTGCTTCCGTCGCGCTGATCGGTGCTGTCGGTGGCGACGGGTACGGCTCGCTGCTGCGCGAGTCGCTGGAGTCGTCCGGTGTCGACACGAAACTGGTGAAGACCTCCGCGCGGCCGACCGGCATCGCCTACATCACCGTGACTCCGGACGGTGAGAACTCCATCGTCGTCTCGCCCGGTGCCAACGCCGACGTCTCATCGTCCGATGTGGACGCCGTGTCGTTCGACGGTGCGCAGGTTCTGACGTGCTCGCTGGAAGTGCCGCTGGAGACGGTGGTCCACGCGATCGGCGTGGCCTCGAAGGCCGGTGTGTGGACCGTGCTGAACCTGTCGCCGGTCGCCGAGCTGCCCGCGGAGACGTTGCGGCAGCTCACCGTGCTGATCGTGAACGAGCACGAGGCCGCGCAGCTCGCCCCCGGCTTCGACGGCCTGCTGCAGCTCGGTCCGAAGTCCGCGGTCGTCACGCTCGGCGCGCGCGGTGCCGCCGTGGTGACAGAGGAAGGCATCACCGAAGTGCCGTCGATCGAGGTCGCCGAGGTCGTGGACACGACCGGCGCCGGTGACGCGTTCGCGGGCGCGCTGTCCGCCCGGCTCGCTGAGGGCGACACGCTCGTCGACGCCGCGAAGTACGCCGCGAAGGTCGCCGCCCTGTCCGTCACGAAGGCCGGTGCGCAGCCGTCCTATCCGACGGCCGCCGAGGTCAGCTCGCCAGCGATGGGATGACCTTCACCGGCTCACCCGATCCGGTGAAGTCGAAGACGGCGAGCTCCTGCTGGTTGCCCAGCTTGGCTTCCAGCCGGCGGAGCTTGCCATCCGCGTCGAGCCAGTAGCGCAGCCGTGCGTCCGCCGCGTTCTTCTGCTTCGGTCCCTCGAAGACGTCCACGGCCGTGTCGCCGATCTTGTCCGATCGCAGCCAGCGCGCCGAGCTCTGCAGCAGCAGCTGGGCGTTCTCCGGCCGGTCCGAGCCGAGGTTCACCAGCAGCCTGAGCGCGCCGTCCAGTTCGGAGCCGCGTTCCCGCAGTTCTCTCACCTGCCAGTCGATCGCCGGCACCGGGTCGACCGGCTTGGTGGACGGCGTCGTCCCGAACGCCATGCGGCCGAGGTTCCACTGCACCAGGCCCTTGGAGAACTCGTCGTCGCGGCCGTCCGTGCGCATGCCCGCGTAGCCGAGGTGGTTCACGAAGTCGACCCGGCCGTCCAGCACGAGCTTTCCGCCGGGCGACGGGACGGACGCGGTGAACGTGCTGACGCCGGTCGTGTAGTTGGAGAACCGGACCAGTGCCAGGCGTTCCGCCTCGGGGATCGAGAGCGGCCGCGGGTGTGGCGCCGTGCTGCAGGCGGTCATCAGGAGCGCGAGGGCGAGGACGGTCTTCTTCACGACCGCACCGTCGCCCGGTCGACGAACAGGTCCTCGGTCGGCACGCCGTACTTCTCGACGTTCGGTACCTTGTCCGGCAACGGGCCGCTAGGCATGTCCGGCTGGTTCGGCGGCGCGGCGACCTGGTTGAACGGGATTCCGCGCGGCGCGGCGGGTTTCGGCAACGGGGCGCCGACACCGCCGTAGCAGTGGCCGTCGTCGAAGCAGTTGTTCCTGCCGGGCGCCCGTTGCGTGGCCACGTACAGCACGTCCTGGCCGTTGCGGGTCAGCACGTTGTCGTCGAACCGGTTGTCCAGCGGCGCCAGGTCCTCACTGGACCCGATCGCGACGCCGGTCCCGGGGTTGCCGGTGATCAGGTTGCGGGACACCAGGTTCTTCGTGCCGCCCGCGATGCCCATGCCGAGCCCGAACGCGCCGTCGGCCTGCGCGGGTGAGAGCGCCTCGGCGTTCTCCGACACGAGGTTGCCGACGAACGTGGCGTCCTCCTGGGGCACGAACGCCTCCTGGTAGTCGGCGTTCGAGGTCATGCCGACGCGGTTGCCGCTGAACCTGTTGCCCAGCACGTACATCTGGCCGGACGCGTTCGTGCCCTCGTAACCGACGGCGTTGCGCTCGGCCACGTTGTCGCGCACGACGATGTCGCACGGCTTGCACTGCCCGACGTAGAAGCCGGAGTCGGCGCTGCCGCTCGCGTAGCTCTGCTCGATCACGCCGTGCTGGGCGTCGAACGCGTAGATGCCGTACAGCGCGTTGTTGCTGGCCGTCACGTACGAGACGCGGAAGCCCTGCAGCGGCGGGAACTTCTGCGTGTCCAGCTTGGTGTAGCCGTTGCTGCCGCGGCCCATCCCGCCGTTCTCACTCAATCCGGTGATGAGGACGCCGTTCAGCGTGTGGTTGCGGACCGTCAGGTTCTGCACCGAGACGTCCGGTGCGGTGACCACGATCCCGTTGGCGCGCTTGACCTCCCCGTCGATGATCACGCTGCTGCGCTGGGTTCCCCTGATCGTGAGGCCCTTGGTTCTGACCTGCACGGACTCCTTGTAGACGCCGGGTGCGACGACGATGGTGGCGCCTTCCTGTGCTGCGTCCACCGCAGCCTGGATGGTGTTCAGCTGCGCCGGGACGTTGATCTCGGGGCCGAGCTTCGGTTGCGCCGCCGGTGAGCACCCGGCGACCAGGAGCAGTGCAACAAACGTGTACGGAGCGCGCACAGCCGGTCACCGTACTGCGCCGTTCAGCCTAGTGCCACACTGGCCCTGTGGGTCAACTATCGCGCCGCTGTCTGCTGTACGGTGCTGCTGCTATTGGACTACTGGGTGGCTGTGGCACGCCCGAACGACAGCCAGGTGTCGTCACGCCGCAGCAGCTGCACGCCGACATCTCCGTGTGGGACGCGCACGCATTGCCGTCTGTGCAGGTCAGCTCGTCGGTCACGGTGACGTGGGGGCACGGGATCGACGGGCTGCCGGAGTTCCCCGGTGACGCGGTCCGGCCGCAGGACCTGGGCGGGAAGCTGTTCCTGCAGATCTGCGGGGACGACGCCGGCGCTGTGCGGGACGCGGCCGCCCGGCTGCGGCCGGAGGGTCGGTTGCGCTGGCGTGAGCAGGGGTTCTGCAACTCCGACCGCACCAACGTGCTGGGGTTCAGGGACGGCATCGTCGTGCCGAAGACCCCGGCGGAGTTCGAGCAGGAGGTCTGGCGGCCGGACGGGTCGACCATCGCGGTCGTGCGCCGGATCAAGCTCGACGTCGCCGGGTTCGCCGCTCTGCCGGTGGGTGAGCAGGAGCGGATCTTCGGGCGGCGGAAGCGCGACGCGGTGCCGTTGTCCGGCGGCGACGAGGTCGATTTGTCGGCAAAGACCCCCGACGGCGAGTACGTCATCCCGGCCGACGCGCACGTCCGGCGGGCACACCCGTTGACGGCGGGTGCGGGCCTGATGCTGCGGCGCTCCTACAACTACGCCGAGGGTCTGCTCTTCATCTCCTACCAGCGCGAGCTGAAGACGTTTGTGAACACGATGTATCGGATGACCGAGGGCGACGCACTTTTGCGTTACGCCACGACGACCAGCTCAGCGGCCTTCCGCATCCCGCCCTTGAATTAGTCACACTGAGCTGTCGTCGGTTCCCGGTGGAAGGGTATGGTCTAGACCATGTCGAGCGCGCGGCTGAGCGGTGTCGGTGTCAGCAGCGGCCGGGCTTCCGGCCCAGTGGTCAGGGTCGCCGAGACCCTGCCAGAACCTCCGCTGGGTCCGCGACCTGCGGATACGAAGGAAGAGGCGTCCCGCATCCGCCCGGCGACCGAGGTCGTGGCGCAGCGCCTGATGGAGCGCGCGAAGACCGTCGAGGGCGAGGCCCGCGCCGTGCTGGAAACGACGGCGGCGATGGCGGGCGACCCGTCCCTGATCAAGTCCGCCGAGAAGCTCGTCGTCGAGGAGTCGCTGCCGGCGGCCCGCGCGGTGCACCAGGCCGCGCAGAAGTTCGTCACGGCCCTGCAGGCGGCCGGTGGCTACATGGCCGAACGCGCCCGCGACGTCCAGGACGTCCGCGACCGGGTGGTCGCCGAGCTCCTGGGCCTGCCCGCACCCGGCGTCCCCGACCTCGTGGCGCCGTCGGTGCTCGTGGCGCGCGACCTCGCGCCGGCCGACACCGCGGGCCTCGACCCGTCGAAGGTCCTCGCGCTGGTCACCGAGGAGGGTGGCCCCACCTCGCACACCGCGATCCTGGCTCGTTCGCTGGGCATCCCGGCTGTCGTCGCGTGCCGTGGCGTGCTCGCTCTGGAGGTCCCCGCTCTGGAGGTCGACGGCGACACCGGTCAGGTCCGCGAGTCGGACGGCAAGGTCCGAGCCGCGGGTGCGGGCAGGAAGGCCTCGTGGAACGGCGTGGGTGTGCTGAAGGACGGCCACCGCGTGAAGGTCCTCGGCAACGTGGGTTCTCCCGCGGACGCCGCCGCTGCAGCCGCCGCCGGAGCAGAGGGTGTGGGCCTCTTCCGCACCGAGTTCTGCTTCCTCGACGCCGCGGAGGAGCCGACCGTTGCTGAGCAGACTGCTGCATATGAGGCTGTGCTGGCGCCGTTCAAGGGCAAGCCGGTTGTGGTGCGCACCCTCGACGCGGGTGCGGACAAGCCGCTGGCGTTTCTGAGCCCGGACCCCGAGCCCAACCCGGCGCTGGGCGTCCGCGGCCTGCGTGTCGCCTTCGACCGTCCGGACGTGCTGGACCGCCAGCTCGAAGCCATCGCCGCCGCGGCCGCGTCGTCCGGCGCCGAGGTCTCGGTCATGGCCCCGATGGTCGCCACCGCCGCCGAGGCCTCGTGGTTCGTCGCGCGTGCCCGTCAGGCGGGGATCCAGCGGGCCGGCGTGATGGTCGAGGTACCGTCCGCCGCCCTGTCGGCGCGGGAGATCCTGCAGGTCGTCGACTTCATCTCCATCGGCACCAACGACCTGGCCCAGTACGTCTTCGCCGCCGACCGCCAGCTCGGTGGCGTGGCCGCGCTGAACGACCCGTGGCAGCCGGCGTTGCTGCGCCTGATCGCGCAGGTCGGTGAGGCGGCCACGGCCGCAGGCAAGCCGATCGGCGTGTGCGGTGAGGCCGCGGCAGACCCGTTGCTCGCGTGCGTGTTGATCGGCATGGGCGTGACGTCGCTGTCGATGAACCACACGGCGCTGGCCGACGTGGGCGCCAAGCTCGCCACCTCGAGCATGGACATCTGCCAGCTCGCCGCCCGTGGCGCGCTGGCTGCGGGCGACCCGGCGACGGCGAAGCTCGCGGCACGCGCACCGCACTAACCTGGGGCTGGTGCAGAGTCAGACCAAGCGCCGCCTGTCTCCAGGAGAACTCGACGCCCTGATGTCCGGCTCTGCCGGCATCGGGTGCCGGGTGGAAGCCGAGCTGACCGACGGCTGGTTCAACACGGCCTACCGCGTCCGGCTGGACGACGGCCGGGCCGCCGTCGTCAAGCTCGCACCACCGGCCGAGGTCCCGGTCCTGCGGTACGAGCGCGGCATCATGGCGACGGAGGCCATGGTCTACCGGCGGCTCGCGACCCTGCCGGGCGTACCGGCACCCGAACTCCTCCACGCGGGCGAGGACTTCCTCGCCGTCTCCGTCCTCGAGGGCACCACGTGGGACAAGGCGGGCGACCTGCCGGAGGCCACCCAGCGGGCGTTGCGGCGCGAACTCGGCGCGATCACCGCGCGTCTGCACACCCTGACCTCGGAGGACGGGCGGTTCGGCTACCCGGCCGAGGAGGCGGCGCTGTCCGCTCCGGACTGGCGGACGGCCTTCACCGCCATGGTGGACGCGCTGCTGGAAGACGCCGCACGATGGCAGTCCGAACTGGGCGTGACACCCGGTGAGATCCGGACCCTGGTCGCCGACGGCGGTTACGCCCTCGACGAGGTCACCAAGCCCGCCCTGATCCACTTCGACCTCTGGCCGGGCAACATCTTCATCGACGGGTCCCGCATCGTCGGGCTCATCGACCACGAGCGGGCGTTCTGGGGTGACCCGGCGGCCGAACTGGTCTCGCTGGTGTTCGGCGGCGACACCGGCCCGGACAGCGACCTGGTCCGCGGCTACACCGAAGCCGGCGGCGTTCTCGACTTCACGCCCGCCTTCCAGCACCGCCTGGCCCTGTACCAGCTCTACCTGAGCCTGCTGCTCATCATCGAGTTCGGGCCCCGCGGCTACGACAACGCGGAACACCTCGCGTTCTGCCGCAGCTATCTCGCCGACAACCTCGCCCGGTTACGGGCGCTGCGGTAGGCGTTGGTCAGAGGTGCGCAGTACACAGCTCATCAATCACGACGCGAATCAACGGATGGTCTTCTGACCCTCTGCGCACAGCCGCCACCACTCGCCGCAATGGCGCCACACCGGCCACCACCTGACGCACGGCTGCCATGCGCACCCCACCGACGGCGTTCCGCGGCGCCAACGCCACCCCGCCCCCGGCCGCCACCAACGCCTCGATGGCCCGGAAGTCGTCAGACGTGTGGCGGATCCGCGGCGCGAACCCGGCTTGCGCACACGCCATCTCCACGACGTCCCGCAGCGGGTTCCCCGGCAGCGTCACGACCCAGTCCTCGTCGGCCAGCGCCGCCAGTTCGACCGGCCCGCCCCCGAGCGGGTGGTCCGGCGGCAGCACCACGTCGAAAGGCTCGGTGTAGAGCGGAAACGTGGTGAAGCGGTCCGTCGAGCGGTGTTCCTCGGTGATCGCCACGTCGATCTCGCCGTCCAGCAACAACCGAACACTCTCGTGTCCCTCGGCATCCCGCACGGACAGCTCGATCGACCGTTCCTTCAACGTCGCCAGCGCGGGAGCGACCACCTGCGTGATCGCCGACGCGAACGCGGCCACCGCCACCCGTCCGGCGGTTCCGGAGGTGAGAGCGTCCAAAGTGGCCTGTGCGCGTTCCAGTTCTGCCGCAACGACATGTGCGTGTGCGACGAGCAACTCACCGGCGGGCGTGAGCGAGACCCGTCGTCCTTTCCGGAGCAGCAACGGATGTCCTGCCTCGGACTCCAGTGCCGCGAGCTGCTGCGACACCGCTGACGGCGTGAGATGCAATGCGGAAGCTGCAGCCGTCACGGTGCCGTGGTCGGCGAGTGCGCGCAGCACGCGGAGCCGTCGTGGGTCGATCACCCGCTCATGATGGCCGCCGCAGCCATGCAACGCAGTTCCGCCGCGACTTTCAGCATCGCGCGCCGAGCGTGCCGGTCGCAGGACAGGAACGAAGCGAACCCGTGCACCAACCCGTCGCAGTGCAGGTGTGTCACCGGCACCGCGGCGGCCCTCAGCCGTTCCACGTACTCGGTTCCCTCGTCCCGCAGCGGGTCGAAGCCCGCCGTGACCACACAGGTCCGCGGCAGCCCGCCGAAACCGGGAGCGCGCAACGGTGAGGCGTACGGCTCGAACAGCCGCTCGAGATCCGGTGAGTAGCAGGACCGGTACCAGTCGATCATGTCGGTCTCGATGAAGTAACCGCGCCCGAAGAGCTGACGCGCCGGATGCTCCCCCATCCCGTCGACGGCCGGGTAGAGCATCAGGTTGAAGGCCGGCACCGCGACCCCGTCATCGACACACCGTTGCGCCACAACGGCCGAGAGCGCTCCGCCTGCGCTGTCACCCCCGACGCCCACCGTGCCGCAGGCAACGCCGAAGTGGTTCAAGTTCGCGACGACGTGCAGGTACGCGGCATAAGCGTCGTCGACCGCGGCCGGATACGGGTGTTCCGGCGCGAGTGCGTACTCGACGGACACGATCCGCACGCCGCCATGCCGGCTGAGGAAGCGGCAGATGCCGTCGTGGCTGGCCACACTGCCGACCACGAAACCGCCGCCGTGGAAGAACACCAGCAGGGGAAGCGGACCGGAGGCGTCGGCAGGGCTGTACACCCGCGCCGGAACCGGTCCCCGTGCGCCGACCACGACGGTGTCGCGCACCTGCACGTCACGCGTGACGCCGGCGTGCATCACGGAAGACACGATGTCGTAGTCCCTGCGCGCCGCCTCCAGATCCGGAACCGCCTGAGGTTCTTTCCTCGGCACGAACCGTTCCAGCGCGATCAGCAGCTGAGCCGTGGGACTCAGCTGCGCACCCTCGACCTCGACGGGTGCGCCGAGGATCGCGCGGATGACCGGGTCGGGCAGGCTCAACGCGGCCCTTGCAGCGAGGGTGGCCATGCGGAGCGACAGTCTCACGAGCGGCAAGCTATAGGCGGCACGAGCACGACGATCGGGTAGCAGCAAGACTTTCCGCAGATCTCGGAAGCTCACCGCTTCACGATGGGGGGCACCGGCTCGCCGATCGCGTTCACGTCGGGCGGGCCTGTCGCGCCGTCGGCCAGGCCGAGGTGGAGGTACTCCTCGGACCAGATCGGTGTGCCCGCGGGGAGCCCGTGCCTGGAGGTGGTCAGCACCTGCTGGTGGACGATCGGTTGCGCGGTCCGCTCGTCGACGACCAGTTGTTCCTCCACGGTGCCGAACTGCGACTCCACAGGTGCCAGTGCCACGCCCACTCCCACCCGGCCGTCCGGCAGGGTCACCCTGCCGAGGTCCCTCGCCGAGGTCCTGAGCAGTGCGAGCAGCGCCTGTCGCTGGTCGTCGCGCAGCGGGGCGATCGCGAGCCGCATCATCTGGCCGGGTTCCCGAGGAGGCCTGACCCCGGAGCCCGAGGCGCTGACGTCCGTGAAGAGGTTGCCGATCTCCTCGTAGGGGATGGTCCCGAACGTCGAGATGTCGTCTTTCCACGCACCCGGCCGCATCTGGCCGACGCGCAAGTTGTGGTTCATGCCCACGATCGGCACCACCATCGGTGCACCGGCCGTCACCCACCGGGCGTCGTCGTTTGCCGACTTCGGGGCGACCAGGCCGCTCAGCTGGCTGACCTTCACGTGCCGGCCCGGCGCGAACCACTCGTCGGTGTCGGAAACCATCCGCATGACGTACGGGTTCGCCGGGTCACCGACGAGCAGCAACGAGGTGTTCCGCGTCAGCACGTGCCACCACGGCTGCGGATCGGCGAACTGCCTGGTGCGGTCGGACGGCAGGATCGCGAGCACGAGCAACACCACCGCGGCGAACGCGACCAGCACCGGCCCGAACCGTCGCGTGAAGGAAGGCGCCCACGCCCAGTCGCGTGGACTGGGCAGTGAGGTGATCCGGGCGAGGTCTCGTTCCATGCGCTCCGGGTCGACGTCCGGTGTGGACGGACGGGTCCGGGCGAGGTCCTTCAGCAAGTCCCCCATGACTCCCTCACTCGGTCGGTGGTCGATGAGGAGAGAGAACGCCGCAGTCGTCGCCGTGCGCGATGCGGCCGCACGAAGAACGTCGCGGTGGAGCAGCCCAGGACCTGCGCCGCCTCGGCCGCGGACAGCCCGTGCCACGCGATGAGCGTGAGCACCTCCTGGTCCGCCGGTGCCAACCCGGTGAGAGCCTCACGCAGCTCGACCACCGCGTAGTCGTCCCCGGCCGGAGCGTCGACGAGCTCGGCGTGCCGCGCCTGCCTGCGGGCCTCGCGCACCAGGTTGCGGGCGATGCCGAGCAGCCACGGCAACGCGTTGGCGGGCATCTGGTCGAGTTTGCGCCAGGCGATCGTGAAGGTCTCGCTGGTGATGTCCTCCGCGAGCCGCGCACCCGCGTGACTCGCCGCATAGGTGAGCACGCGTGGGTAGCACTCGCGGTACACCGCGCAGAAGTCCTCCACGATCGCCCCTCCCTCTTCACGAGGTAGTGCGCGAATCGTCAGGATTCTTACAGCACTCTGTCCCGGATCACATCTTCGCTCGTGCGGCGACGAACGCGTCGACCGCCCGGTTCACGTCCTCCGTGGTGTGCGCGGCCGACATCTGCGTGCGAATGCGCGCCTTGCCGTGCGGCACCACCGGGTACGAGAAGCCGATCACGTAGATGCCCTGCTCCAGCAGCAGGTCGGCCAGCCTGGCCGCCTCGGCCGCGTCACCGATCATCACCGGGATGATCGGGTGCTCACCGGGCAGCAGGTCGAAGCCCTCCTCGGTCATGCGCCGGCGGAAGAGCTCGGTGTTCGACCGCAGCTGGGTGAGCAGCTCGGACGAGCTGGAGAGCATGTCCAGCGCGGCGATCGCGGCCGCGGTGATCGACGGCGCGAGCGAGTTCGAGAACAGGTACGGGCGTGAGCGCTGCCGCAGCAGTTCGACGATCTCCGCGCGACCGGACGTGTAGCCGCCGGACGCACCGCCCAGCGCCTTGCCTAGCGTGCCGGTCACGATGTCGACGCGGTCCTGCACGCCGAAGAGCTCCGGGGTGCCGCGGCCGGTCGGGCCGGTGAAGCCGACGGCGTGCGAGTCGTCGACCATGACCAGCGCGTTGTACCGCTCGGCCAGGTCGCAGATCTCGTCCAGCGGCGCGAGGTAGCCGTCCATCGAGAAGACGCCGTCGGTCGCGATCAGCCGGTAGCGGGCGTCGGCGGAGTCCTTGAGCTGGCGCTCCAGGTCGTCCATGTCGCGGTTCTTGTAGCGGTAGCGGCGAGCCTTGGACAGCCGCACGCCGTCGATGATCGACGCGTGGTTCAGCTCGTCGGAGATGATCGCGTCCTCGGCGCCGAGCAGCGTCTCGAACAGGCCGCCGTTCGCGTCGAAGCACGAGCTGTAGAGGATCGTGTCGTCGGTCGCGAGGAACTCGGAGATCTTGCGCTCCAGTTCCTTGTGCGGCTCCTGGGTGCCGCAGATGAACCGCACGGACGCCATGCCGAAGCCCCACTCGTCGAGCGCGGTCTTCGCGGCCTCGATCAGGCGCGGGTGGTCGGCGAGACCGAGGTAGTTGTTGGCGCAGAAGTTCAGCACCTCGTCGCCCTGCCCGACCCGGACGGCGGCGTTCTGCGGGGTGCCGATCACGCGCTCGGCCTTGTAGAGCCCGGCCTCCCTGATCTCGTCGATCGTCTTGCGGAGGTCGTTCTTCAGCTCGCCGTACATCAGGCTCCCGTCCAGTCGAGGATGACCTTGCCGCACTTGCCTTCGCGCGCGGTGGCGAACGCCTCCGCGTGCTGCGTGTGGTCGTACCGGTGCGTGATGACCGGTGCGAGGTCGAGGCCGCGCTGCAGCAGCACGGTCATCGAGTACCAGGTCTCGAACATCTCGCGGCCGTAGATCCCCTTGATGTGCAGCATCTTCAGCACGACGCTGCTCCAGTCGACGGGGAACTCCTCCGCGGGCAGCCCCAGCATCGCGATGCGACCGCCGTGCGCCATGTTCGCGATCATGTCCCGCAGAGCCGTGGGCTTGCCGGACATCTCCATGCCGACGTCGAAGCCCTCGGCCATGCCGAGCTCCCGCTGAGCGTCTTCGATCGTCTTCTCGGCGACGTTCACCGCGAGGTCGACGCCGACCTTGCGCGCGAGGTCCAGCCGGTGCTCGGACACGTCGGTGATCACGACGTTGCGCGCACCCGCGTGCTTCGCGACGGCGGCGGCCATGATCCCGATCGGCCCGGCGCCCGTGATGATCACGTCCTCGCCGATGACGGGAAAGCTCAACGCGGTGTGCACGGCGTTGCCGAACGGGTCGAAGATCGCGGCCACATCCAGGTCGACCGCCGTGCGGTGCACCCACGCGTTCTGCTCGGGCAACACGACGTACTGCGCGAACGCCCCGTTGGAATGCACGCCGAGACCACGCGTGTTGGCGCACAGGTGCCGGCGCCCCGCCTTGCAGTTGCGGCACGTCCCGCACACGAGGTGGCCCTCGCCGCTGACCAGGTCACCGATCTTGACGCCGGTGACCGAGGCGCCCGTTTCCACGACCTCGCCGACGAACTCGTGCCCGAGGACCAGCGGCGCATTGATGTTCTGGGCCGCCCAGTCGTCCCACGAGTCGATGTGCAGGTCGGTACCGCAGATGCCGGTCCGCAGCACTCTCACGACCACGTCGGCCGGCCCCGGCGTGGGGTCCGGAACGTCGGTCAGTTCGAGGCCAGGCCCAGCGGCGACCTTGACGAGAGCCTTCATGCGGGAAGTCTCACCCTTTGCTGCTTGTGCAGTCCATCAGGACTTTCTGAAGTTCTTGTGCAGCTCAGCTTCATTGGCGATGTTGCGCACCATGCTGCCGAACACCACGCCGTGGAACGGCCAGACCACCGCCCAGTAGAGGTGTCCGGCAAGCCCTTTGGGCACGAACACGGCGCGTTGGCGGTAAGTGGACCCGCCCCGCTCACCCTCCGCCACTCGAAGTTCCAGCCAGGCCTTGCCCGGCACCTTCATCTCCGCGCGCAACCGAAGCAGCCGGCCGCGTTCGACCTCCTCGACCCGCCAGAAGTCGAGCGCCTCGCCCACGTGCAACCGGTGTGGATCACGCCTGCCTCGTCTCAGCCCGACCCCGCCGACGAGTCGATCGAGCCACCCCCTGATCGCCCAGGCCAGCGGAAACGAGTACCAGCCGCGTTCGCCGCCGATGCCCTCGACGACTTCCCACAGTCGTTCGGGCGTCGCTTCGGTCCGTCGCTCGCGTTCGTCGGTGTAGACGGAGCCGCCGGACCAGTCTGGGTCGGTCGGGAGAGGTTCGCTCGGGGCGCCCGGCGTGGAGGCTCCCGACCAGCGGGTCTCGACGTCGGCGTCACGGCTCTTGGTCAGCGCGAGCTCGACCGCCTTGTCGTAGCCGACGTTCTCACCGGGCAGCAGTTCACGGATGTCGTTCTCGCGGCACACCACCTCGTGCACCAACGACTCGATCAACGGCTTCGCGATCGACCGCGGGACGGGCGTGACGAGGTTGACCCAGTGCGAGGACAGACCCGGCGTCAGCACGGGCACGGGCAGGACGCGACGCTTGGGCAGCCCGGCCACCCGCGCGTACCGCAGCATCATCTCCAGGTACGTGAGCACGTCCGGCCCGCCGACGTCGAACGTCCGGTTCGCGTCGAGGCTCGTCGCGCCGACCAGGTACCGCAGCACGTCCCTGACCGCGATCGGCTGGATCCGGTTGTGCACCCACCGCGGCGTGACCATGACCGGCAGCCGTTCGGTCAGGTACCGCAGCATCTCGAACGACGCCGACCCGGACCCGATGATCACCGCCGCCTGCAGCACCACCGCGGGCACAGGCGACCGCAGGAAGACCTCGCCGACCTCCTTGCGGGAGGCCAGGTGCGGGGAGAGCGGCACGCCTTCGGGATGCAGCCCGCCCAGGTAGACGATCCGGCGCACGCCCGCACGCGCGGCTGCGCGAGCCGTGTTCTCAGCTGCCTCCCGGTCGGCGCCCGCGAAGTCCTTCGAGTGCAACGAGTGCACGAGGTAGTGCACGACCTCGACGTCCCGCATGGCCTCGCCGAGATCGTCGAGCACGTCACCGCGCACGATCTCGACGTCGGTGGCCCACGGGACGTCGCGCAGCTTCTCCGGCGAGCGCACCAGGCAGCGCACCTGGTGCCCTTCGGCCAGCAGCCTGGGCACGAGCCGTCCGCCGAGGTACCCGGTCGCGCCGGTCACGAGACACCGCATGCCCCGATCCTGCGCGCCACGACGGGTGAGTGCAGATCAGCGCTTGCGCTTGATCACCACTGATCCGCCGCGGACGTACCCGCGCACGTGGAAGTGCGGGTTGCCGACACCGTTGCGGACCTTGTCCTTGATCTCGCCCGCCTGGATCTCGACGGCGTCGATGTTCACGGAGGCGGTGGGCGGCAGCACGAGCTTCACCGACCCCACGGACACGTCCAGCTCGACGTCGACCAGCGGGGGCACGTCCGCCTCGGTGAAGTCGAGGTTCGTCGAGCCGAGCGTGTTGCGGATGACCAGTTCGCGCGGCACGACCCAGTGACCCTTGCGCACCGTGGTGCCGAACGAGTTCTTCAGCTCGGTGCGGGCATGGGCGCCCTCACTGTTGACCATGCCGGGCAGGTCGGCCAGCACGGCGTTCAGATCCGCCCTGGTCACCGCGGCGAGAGCGGTGTCCGTGCGCGTCGTGAACTCGTCGAGAGTGATCATGCCGCGGCCCACCGCCTTGTTCAGCAGGCTGACGACGTGCTCACGTTCCGCGTCGGACACGCGTAAGTCTCTCGGGTCTGTCATTTCTCTGCCTCCGGTTCGCTGTCGAGACCGTGCTCGATGGCATAACGCGCCAGCTCCACCCGGTTGTGCAGTTGCAGTTTGCGCAGGGTCGACTGCACGTGGTTCTCGACCGTGCGGTGGGAGATCACCAGGCGGTTCGCGATCTGACGTGCGGTCAGACCCTTCGCCACGAGTCGCAGCACCTCGGTCTCCCGGTCGGTGAGCTGCGGCTTCTCGTCGGAGTCGTCCGGCGCGGCGGCCATCCGCCGGTACTCGCCGAGTACCAGCCCGGCCAGCCCCGCGGTGAACACGGCGTCGCCGGCCGCGGTGCGGGTCACGGCCTCGACCAGCTCGTCCGCGGACGCCGACTTCACGAGGTAGCCGGACGCGCCCGCCTTCACGGCCTGCAGCACGTCGTCGTGCTCGCCGGACGCGGACAGGACGAGCACGCGCGTGTCCGGCAGCTCGCCGGTGATCAGCAGGGTGGCGTCGACGCCGGAGAGCTCGCCGAGGTTGAGGTCCATCAGCACCACGTTGGGCCGCACCGCCTTCGCGATGCGCACTGCCGAGGCGGCGTCACCCGCGGTCGCGACGATCTCGAAGCCCCGCTCCGCCAGATCCCGTGCGACGCCTTCGCGCCACATCGGGTGGTCGTCCACGACCATCACCGTGACCGTCATCTTGCCGCCCCCTTCCTGAACACCCGAACCTCCCATTCCGTGCCCTCCCCCGGCCCGGTCTGGAGTTCCAGCGTGCCGCCCAGCGCTTCCACCCGGCCCTTGATCGACTTTTCGATGCCCATCCTGCCTTCCGCGGCAGCGGACGCGATCCGGCCTTCCGGGATGCCAGGACCATCGTCCCTGACGCTCAGCACGATTTCCTCTCCGAGGTCCTCGAGCAGCACCCACGCCCGAGCGTCCTCACCCGCGTGCTTGTCCACGTTGGACAGTGCTTCGCGGACCAGCGAGGTGAGCTCGACCGCGGTCGTCGCGGTGAGCATGACCTGAGTGGCCGGAGTGGACACCTGGATCTTCGGTGTGGCGAGGAGCTGCAGGCCGGGACGCAGGTCGATCTCTCCATCCACAGTGGAGTCGGTGGGTGCGGCGGCCACCAGGTTGCGGAGCGCCACCTCTTGTTCGCCCGCGAGCTTGGCCAGTTCCGCGGCCTCACCACCGACTTCCAGTCCACGCTTGCGGACGCGGGCGAGCACCTGCAGGACACTGTCGTGGATCGAGCGCGCGAGCCGTTCGCGTTCCGCCGTCGCCGCTTCCGTGCGCAACGCCTGGGCCAGCCGCACCGCCGAACGCCGTGCCGTCGCCGACGCCATGCCGACGACCATGCCGGCACCCGCCAGCAGCACCACGTCGCGCAGCAGGTCGAGACTCGGCACGCCCTTGGACAGATAGGTGAAGAGGCCGACCGTCATGCCGCCCGCGAAACCGGCGAACGACCCGCCGAGCGCGCCCAGCGCCACCGCGGGCACGCACGCCCAGATCGTGGTGATCAGCGGCACGTTCAGGGTCAGCAGCTGGTGGTCGGACATGATCAACGGCGACAGCGACATGAGCCCGCAGGTCAGCGCGAGGTCGATCAGCACGACCGGCCACCGCCTGCCCCAGGTGGTGCTGTAGGCGCGGCTGGTGAAAACGGACCACAGCGCCATCACTCCGAGCGTCGTCCACGCGAGCCAGGGGCGGATGTAACCGGATTGGTTCGCGATCACGTTCGCCGCCGCGAAGAGAAATGTGACTATGCGTAGCGCAATCGTCCCGCGCCACAGCGGTGTGGCCGGGTCGTCGATCACCTTCGTCACACGTTCGGCAGGCAGATTGGGCACTCTGTGCTCCTTTCGGACACCATCCTGCCGCGTGAACGTGCGCTGGCTAACCCCCAGGTGGCCGTCTTCTGCCGAACGGAGGAATGTGCGACGCTCTCCGGGTTCGGGGCAGCGCTCCCGGTTGGGGGGAGGGCAATACAGGTGCGGGACTGGCCGGTGTGGACTTTGCGGCGGCCCGCGCTCTGTTACTGGTTGATCATCGACCTGGCCGCTCTGGTCCTCGTCACCTACGTGATCATCTCCACGCCCACCCCGTCACCGTCCGAAATCGGCCGTTTCGCCGCCATCGCCGGCACCGCGGGCGCCGTGATCATCGCCAGTTCGATCTACAGCCACCGCCTGGGTGAGACCGAGCGCAACCCGTGGGCAGCGCACCTCTCCTACCTGACGGCGGGCATCCTCGCGCTGCCCCCGAACCTGATGGTCCTGCTGCTCTTCGGCCCCGCGCTGCACTGCCTGCTGGCGCAACGCCCGGAGATGTACCGCTGGTTGTTCACGCTCAGCGCCACGACCCTCGCCGTCTTCGCCACCCGCTACCTGCTCGGCTGGGCGGACTCGCACGCGAGCCTGCTGATCATGGTCTTGGGAGCCACCGTGCTCCTGGCCCTGCGCGCGGCCCTGATCTCGGTCGGCCTGAAGCTCCGCCGCCCGGCCGCGACCTTCGAGGAGAACGTCGGCGAACCCATCGACGTGGTCCTCGGCATCGTCGCGGTGTCCATCGGTGGCCTCATGGGCTGCGTCGCGGAGTCCAACGCCGTCCACGCACTGATCGCGGGCCCGCCCCTGCTCCTGCTGGAACGCGCAGCCCAGCTCCCGCAGTGGCGCCGCTCGGCCCAGCGCGACGCCAAGACCGGCCTCGCCAACGCCGTGCACTGGGACAGTCGCGCCCGCTACGAGCTGACCAAGGCCTCGGCCCGCGCCCGTCCGATGGCCGTGATGCTGCTCGACCTCGACCACTTCAAGAAGGTCAACGACGAGGTGGGCCACCTCGCCGGCGACGCCGCTCTCGCCGCCATCTCGTTGTTGCTGCGCGGCACCGTTCGCCGTGGTGATCTCGTAGGCCGGTTCGGCGGCGAGGAGTTCGTCGTCCTGCTGCCCGAGGCCACGCCGGACGAGGCCGAGTCGGTGGCGGAACGGGTGCGCAAGGCCGTGGCAGCGCTTCGCGTGCCGACGATGGCGACGGACGGGAAGCCGCACGAGCTGCGCGGGCTGACCGTGTCGATCGGTGTCGCCACCACGACGCGGTTCGGCTACGAGCTGCCGGACCTGTTGGTGGCGGCCGATGCCGCGTTGCTCGCGGCCAAGGCGTACGGCCGCAACCTGGTCTCGATGGCCTAGTGCCGCGACAGCCAACCTTCACCGCGTCTTCACCGCTGACCGCCGAACACGGGGCAAAGGCCGCCTGCCACGGCACTAGAGCTCTTCGACCCGCTCGCTCTTGTCGTCCTTCGGCGCGGTGTCCTGCGGGTTGAGCACGTCCACCTTCTCCGGGTCCTCCTGCGCGTCCGCGTCCGACACCAGCGACCGGATCCCGGAGTTCAGCACCGCCAGCAACGGCACCGCGAGCAGCGCACCGGCGATGCCACCCACGACCAACCCGACGGCGATGGCGATCACCACCGCCAACGGGTGCAGCTTCACCGCGCGCCCCAGCAACAGCGGCTGCAGCACGTGCGACTCCAGCTGCATCACACCGATGAGCACCGCGAGGACCACCAGCGCGGCGATCGGCCCGTTGGTCACCAACGCGATCAAAACCGCCACGGCGCCCGTGAAGACCGCACCGATGATCGGGATGAACGCACCGAGGAACACCAACGCCGACAGCGGCACCACCAGCGGGACACCGATGATCGCCAGACCGATACCGACACCAACGGCGTCGACGACCGCGACCGCTGCCGTGGCACGCACATAAGAAACGAGAGAGCTGAACCCGCGGCGGCCGGCCACGTCGACACGCTTGCGCACGTCGCGAGGCACCGCACGGGTCACGAACCGCCAGATCCCGTCACCGTCGTGCAAGAAGAAGATGAGCGTGAACAGGGCGAGCAACAGCCCGGTCAGCACCTCGCCCAGCGTCGCGGCGGTGGTCAGCGCACCGGACGTGATCTCGGCCTGGTTCTCCTTGATCGTCTTCACGATCTCGTCGATGTAGTTCTGCAGCTGCGCGTCCGACAGGTGCGCCGGCCCGTCCTTCAGCCACTTCTGGATCGTGTCGAGCGAAGCGCCCACCTGCGTCTGCAGCTCGGGCAGACCGCGGGAGAACTCACTGATCACGAACGTCAGCACACCGCCGAGCACGCCGATACCGATGATCATCATCACGGTCGTCGCCACGCCGCGCGGCACCCGCCACTCGACGAGCTTCGCCACGCCGGGCGAGAGCAGGGCGGCGAGCAGGAGCGCGATTGCGACGGGGATCACGATCGAAGCGAGGAAGCCCAGCACGTACGCGACCACGTACAACGCGGCCACCACAACGACGAACCGCCAGCTCAACGCGGCACTTACCCGCAGCAGCAGTGGAACGCGGCTGCTGATCTCCGACTCCGGTGCGCTCACGTGCCTCACGTTAACTGTTCGGACCCTGGCGGACGCGGAACCTGATAGGGATGATCCGTTCGTCAGGGGAGGACGAAAGTGATCAAGCCGGAAGACTTGACCGAGATCGAACGCCAGGTCGCCGGATCCTATGCGGGCGGCACCGAGATCGACCTGACCGGACAGAGCGTCCGCGGCGAGGTGCTCACCGGGTTGCTGACCGGCATGTACCGCGTACCGCGCAAGGGATTGCCCGCGCTCCGACTGCGAAACGCGCGGATCACCGGCAGCTTCGAGCTCGAAGGCACCCGTGTGACGCGGGTCATCGACCTCACCCACTGCACGTTCGAGGAACCGCTGGACCTCCGGATGGCGAGGCTCATCGGGCTCCGGCTCCGCGGCACCCGCGTCCCCGGCCTGCAGGGCCGCAACCTCCGCGTCTTCAGCGACCTGGTCCTCGAAGCCGGCTTCACCTGCACCGGCACGGTCGACCTCACCGACGCCGCCGTCGACGGCACCCTCCGGCTGGCCGGCGCGGTGCTGAGGAGCGAGACGTCCCACGCTTTCCTCGGTGCTCGTCTCCGGGTGAGCGGATCCGTCCAGGCCATCGCGATGCGCGCCAACGGCGAGGTCCGGCTGAGGGGCGCGACGATCGGCGGCAGCGTCCACCTGGGCGGCGCGCGGCTGATCAACACAGGCAGGGACGCGCTGGAGGCGTCCGGCATCGTCGTCGCGGGCAACATCTTCTGCAACGCCGAGGGTGGCAGGTTCACCGCGGACGGCCGGGTGCTGTTCGACGGCGCGCGGGTCGGCGGGAACCTCGAGTTCACCGGCGCCAGGCTGAACTCCACCCACCGCGTCGAGAACCAGGTGCTGGTGCTGCCGCACGGACTGGCCGACGAGGCGGCGACGCTGGTGGGCGACCGCATCCGGGTCGAGGGCAACGTCGAACTGGACGACGGCTTCACCAGCACCGGCACGGTCCGGCTGCCCAACGCGATCATCGGCGGCTACCTCCGGCTGTCCGGCGCGGTGATCGGGCCGCGCGACGTCGCAGAGGAGCTCGCAGGTGACGTCACCAACCGCATTCCCGTCGCACTGCACGCGGACGGCATGCAGGTCCGCGGCGACGTCGAGGCCCGCAGCGCGGTCAACGGCGCGGGCATCCGATCACTGCCGTTGCAGACCTACGGCCAGGTGCGGCTGTCGAACGCGCAGATCCAGGGCAGCGCCAGCATGTCCGGGGTGTCGCTGCACGGGCCCGGCATCGACGTCCTGTTCGCCGACCGCCTGCAGATCGGCGGCACGCTCTTCCTGCGCGAGCTCAGGGCCAAGGGCTCGATCCGCCTGCAGAACGCGAACATCGGCTCCACGCTGGACCTCTCCGGCGCCGAGCTGACCCTGCCCCGGTTGCGCGCCAACAAGACGCAGAAGCCGTCGCTCGACGCCCGCGCCATCACGATCGGCAAGGACCTGCTGTGCAGCCGCGGGTTCACCGCGGTCGGCGGTGTGCGGATCCGGCTGGGCGAGGTCGGCAAGATGGCGACGTTCAGCGACTCGCACCTCGGCTCGAGCACCGCGGACATCGCGCTCAACGCGTACGGCCTCACCGTGCACCAGTTCCGCCTGCACATCCCCGCCGGCCAGCAGCCCAAGGGCAAGGTCGTGCTGAGCCGGTTGAAGGCGGTGTCGGTCACCGACGGACCGGGTCTGTGGGATGCGGAAGGCGGCGTGGCCGTCGACGACTTCGAGTTCGCCGGCATCACCGCTGATCCCGACGTGCCGGTGGAGACCCGGCTGAGGTGGCTGCTCAAGGTGCAGCCGGACTTCGCTCCAGGACCGTACGAGCAGCTCGCCGCCGTCTACCAGCAGGGTGGCGAGGAAGAGCTCGCGCAGAAGGTCCAGCTGGAGAAGCAACGCCGCCGCTACTCCGAGCTCGGCAAGGCCGGGCGGGTCTGGGGCGCGGTGCAGCGGTGGACAGTCGGTTACGGCTACCGGCCGTGGCTCGCGATCTGCTGGCTCGGCGTGTTCTGGCTGGGCGGCGCGCTCTGGTTCAACTGGCACCCGATGGTCAGGCTCAACAAGGACGAGGACCCGGTGTGGAACGCCTGGCTCCTCGCCCTGGACCTGCTGATCCCGATCATCGACTTCGGCCACGACGGGAAGTGGCAGTTCACGGGCGCGTCACAGTGGATCTCGTCCCTGCTCGTCGCCGTGGGCTGGGTGCTGGCCTCGACCGCGGCGGCCGGCGCGGCTCGCGTGCTGAAACGGGTTTGATCTTGGGCGGTGCGTTCACACGATGTAGTTAACCGAGTGCTCTGGGCGTGCATTCGGGGTGCCGGGACTGGCAGAGTCGCCGACGTCGACTTGATCACGTTGATCGTCGGCGAATCCCTTGAGCGCCACCGAGTAGCGAGGTTTCCTGCGTTGTTCTCCGCCGATCTGCGAGCGAAGACGGGAGCGAACGGCATCCGCCGGTTCGCCACCCGAGCGCTGCTCGCTGTCGGTGGTGCGATCGCGGGTACGGCCGTTGCCTGGGCGCTGACCACGTCTTCCGCGCACGCTGCGGAAGACGTGCAGCAGTTCGACGCCGTCACCAAGATCGTCTCTGTGGACGAGAAGCTGCCGGTCGTCGTCCCCGCTGCCGCCGCAGTGCACAAGATCGACGAAACGCTGCGCGCCGAGCAGCAGAAGGCTCGCGCCGCCCTGCCGGACGTGCAGGTCCAGACGACGGTCGAAAAGATCGCCGAGCGGATCCTGCCGCAGGTCACCAGGATCGGTCAGTCCCACGCCCCCGCCACGGCGCGGTCGATGGACGTGACGTTCCCGGAGATCCCGGCTCCCCCCGCCGATGCCGGACAGTCGCCGGCCCCGGTGGTCTCGCAGTTCACCGGTCCCTCCGGTGCCACGTGGACGGATCTGCTGGAGTCGGGCGACTTCGTCGTGCCCGTCGAGCAGCGTCCGTCCCTGCCCAGCAACCCGTTCCCGAAGCTGCCCGTCCCGGCCCCCGCGCCGGTGCAGTGCACTTCGTGCTCCGACGGTTCTGGTTCCGCGAACGGCGGCAAGTCCGCTGCTCTGGCTGCGTCCGGCACCCACGGCACCTCGGTGACGCGCGCTCTCGCGCCGTCCACCGACGAGGTGACCGTCACGCCGGGCAAGCAGCCCGGTATCAACCCCGACTGATTCCAGCGCGCGGTCCGCGGCAGCAACCTCCCCGGCTGTCCGGAAGTCGACCGTCGCGCTTTTCTTGCGCTCCTTCCGGTCGCTCACCGCGTGCGCCTCCCCCGGTGATGACGCGCCTTCCCCAAGCGCGTCCGGCCCCACCCCCAGAACCCCCGTCGTCGAGACGGGACATTTGGAAGGAGACCCAATGCAGACCTGGGCAAAGCGCGGAATCCAGTCCGCGTTTGTCACTGGTGGTTTGCTGATGCTCGGTACGGGCATCGCTTCTGCCCAGGAGAACGTCAACCCCGACTCAGCACCGTCGCCCGTTGACGTGGGCGTTTCGGTTCCGGTGAAGGTGGACCAGAACAACCTGGGCACCCCCGCCAAGAACCTGAACGTTCCCAAGATCGACCGCACGATCAGCACGGACCGCGTCACCAGCGCGGTGCCAGTCCGCACGGCTGCGCCCGTCGCCCACCCGCTGATCAAGCAGGCCACCGACCGCGTGCAGCTGGCTGCCGCGCAGGGCCTGCTCCGCGGCAACACGGTCCAGGCACACGTCGATGTGCCGATCCACATCTGCGGCAACGCGATCGCGGTCCTCGGCAACGCCGAGGCGGCCGGCGACTGCGACCAGGTGACGCACCGCGACGGCAGCATCGTCACCGACGGCGAAGGCCAGGCTCTCGCCGGCAACGTCGTCGCCGTCAACCACATCCTGCCGATCCAGCTCACCGGCAACGCGATCGCGGCGGGCGGCAACGCCGTCACGGCGACCGACGCTTCGCAGGTGTCGACGACCGGCGGCCCCATCACCACGAACGGTGACAAGGGCGCGGTCTCCGGCAACGTCGTGGCCGAGCAGGGCGCGACGCCGATTCAGATCACCGGCAACGGTGTGGGCGCGGTCGGCATCGCCGAGGCCAACTCCACCGCCGACACGTTCGCCTCCTCCGAGGGCGACGTCGCCACCAGCGGCAAGGACAGCTCGATCTCCGGCAACGCCGTGCCGATCCCGCTGGCTCCGCTGTTCGAGGTGAACGGCAACGCGGTCGCCGGTGCGGCCAACGCCGCCACCCAGTCGACGCAGACCGGTACCGCGTACGCCGGTGGCAACACGGCGACCGACGGCGACCCCGCCACGCTCGCAGGCAACATCGTCGAGCCCGCGCTCGCCGGCCCGATCACGGTCGACGACAACGCGGTCGCCGGTGGTGGCAACGCCACGGCGATCAGCGACACGACCAACGAGTCGATCGCGGGTGGCCAGAAGAACACCAACGGTGCGGGCTCCACGGGGTCCGGCAACATCGCCGACGCGCCGATCTCGCTGCCCACCGCCGTGGGTGGCAACGGTGCCGCGGTCATCGGCAACGCGCTGACCGACCACACGAACGACGCGACGTCGACCGCGGGTGGCCCCGGCTACACCCTGGGCGACAACTCGGTCCTGTCCGGCAACATCGTCGACGCTCCCCCGGCCACGGCCGTGGACGTGTGCGGCAACGGTGCCGCCGGCGCCGGCCAGGCGGCTGGCACCTGCGAGAACGACGTCAAGTCGGGTACCTCGGGCTACGTGGGCACGACCGGCAACGACTCGGTCGTCTCCGGCAACGTGGTGCAGACCCCGCTGGCCGCTCCGGCCGAGGCCTACGGCCTGGCCGGCGCGGCCGCCGGTTCCGCCACGGGTTCGGCGGACGAGACCAAGGACGTCCGCTCCGGCGGTCAGCCGAACACGGTCGACGACAAGGGCACGGTCTCGAGCAACGTCGTGACCGCCCCCACCGCGGCCGCGGCGCAGGTCTTCGCGGTCACCGCCGGTCTCGTGGGCAACACCGAGTCCGACACCTCGAACGACACGTCGGTCACCGCCGGCGGGGCCCCGAAGGCCACCGGCAAGAAGAGCTCGGTGTCCGGCAACATCGTCCAGGCCCCGACCTCGACGCCGGCCCAGGTCTTCGGCGACGGCGTCACCCTGGTCGGCAACAACTCGACCAACGGTGACAACGCCACCGACATGAAGGCGGGCGGCCCCGCCCACACCGACGGTGACGCGGGCTCGATCGCGGGCAACGTCGTGTCGGCTCCGGTCGCGTCCGCCACGCAGGTCCCGGGCTGGGCGGTCGGCGGCGGCGGCAACGTCGACTCCACCGTCACCAACGACCTCGACTCGGTCGCTGGCGGCGACGTCGACAGCAGCGCTGACGGCGGTTCGGTGTCCGGCAACCTCATCGGTGCGCAGGCCACCCCGTTCGTCCCGGCGCCCGGCAACTCGGTCTCCGCGGCGGGCATCACCAACTCCGACACGGTCACCGACACCAACACCGTGGCGGGTGGCGACAGCACCTCCACCGCCGAGGACGCCTCGGTCTCCGGCAACCTGATCCACGTCCCCGCGAACGCCATCGTCGGCTTCTACGCGAACGCGATCGCGGCTGCGGGCCAGGCCAACACGGTCACCGACAAGGTCTCGCACACCCAGGCCGGTGGCGACATGGAGACGGACGGCAGCGGCCCGCTGACCGCCCGCGAGATGACCGTCCCCGTCGAGGCGGCTGCCAAGGTCGCGCGCATTCCCGTCGAGGTCCTCGGCCAGGCGACCACCGCGGGCACGAGCGACGACACGCAGCTCACCGGCGAGGACCAGGGCACCCTGCGTGCCACCCAGCTCAAGGGCCTCGAGCTGCCCAAGGGCGTGGACAGCCTGCTCAAGGCCAACGAGGTTCCGGCGTTCCACGGCATCGACCAGCTGCCGGTGAACAGCCTGCCGAGCGTTGACGGCCTGTCCGCGATGGCCGGCCAGCTGCCCACCCCGGCGCTGCCCGGTGTCGCTCAGGAGCGCACCGAGCTGCCGACCGGCCTCGGTGGCGTGGCGAACCTGAACCCGAACGTCCAGGGTCTGCCCCTGGGCCAGGTGCTGGAGGCCGCCAAGGGCCTGCTCCCCGGTGCCGCCGCCGAGCGTTCGCTGCCGTCCCTCCCGGTGACCGCCCCGGCCCTGCCGGTGCCGGTGCAGCTGCCCGCTCTGCCGACCGAGCGCTCGCTGCCCGCTCTGCCGCTGGACGGCCCGGCCTCCCTCTCGGGTATCAACCTGAACCCGACCCAGGGCCTGGCCCCGAAGGCCGAGGAGCGCTCGCTCCCGCAGCTGCCGCTGGACACCCCGGCGCTGGCCATGATCGACCCGGCCAACCTGTTCCAGACGGTGACCGGCTCGCTGTAACACCCCGCAGTTGTAACACCCTCCTCCGGTAAGAAGCTGAGCCCCGGCGACACGACGGTGTCGCCGGGGCTCGGTGCCGTCCGGGGGATTTTCGCGTTCAGCGGTTCTCTGCGGTGGCGATCATGTCGTCCGGAGCGGCGTCACCGTCGCTCGTCACCCAGTGGATCTGCGGGCTGTCCCCGACGAGTTGCCTGATCAGCGACGAGATCGGCGAGCCGTCGCCGAAGTCGTGTTCGGCGAGCACGGCCAGGACCGCGTCGCCGTAGCGGGCGACGGTGAAGTCCGGGCGCAGGCCCGCCCGCAGTGCGCGGGCCGCGTCCAGCAGGGAGTCCGGACTCGTGATCAGGACGAGGGTCACGAGGGTGCCGCGCGTGCGGGCGCGGATCAGCGACTGCTCAAGGCGGTCGAGCAGCAGTGCGTGTCCGGGCAGGCCTGTGAGCGGGTCGTGCAGCACAGACCGTGTCTAGCCGAGGTCACGCCGGTTGACCAGCATTGCCGCGCCGAAGACAGTCAGCCAGGTGAAGCCGATGGCGACGGTGAGGCGTTGGAAGAGCCCGCCGAACTCCACCAGGCCCGGTGTCTGGGCGAAGGCGGCGCTGCTCAGGAGGAACATCGCGATGAACGCCACGCCCGACGTGATCGAGAAGCACGGGCGGAAGCGGCGAGCGAGAACGAAGCAGGCGAGCGGCCAGCCCACGAACGTCGGTATGGCGAACAGGTCGTGCACCAGGCCGTGCCAGGTGTACTCGGACAGGGCAGGGCTTCCCGGCGGATAGCCGCTGACCGGGTCGGTCGTGAAGATGCCGGAGCCGATCAGGCCGATGCCGACGGCGCCGATGAGCAGCGATCCCCAGAACCCGATGCGGGTGCCGATGGCGAACGCCACCACGAGCGTGCCGGCCACGATGAAGTTCGCGGTCTGGACCCAGCTCGCCAGCTGCAGCGAGCTGACCGGGTGGCGCAGGGGCGAGTAGTCCGGGACCAGGGCGCCGTTGATCAGGAACGTCAGGACGAAGAGCGGGCCCGCGATCACGCCGCAGAGCGCCAGGCGGTTCATGACAGACGGGCGCGCACGGCGGCCGTGTCGACGCCGAGGTGAGCCAGCAGGTCGGCGGCCGGGTCCGGCCGGTCGTTGGCGAGCAGAGCCAGGACGAACTGTTCGGCGGTCGGATGGACGGCCCTGCTTCGCGGGGTCGGTTTGATCGCGCGGAGCAGGGTGGCGCGGGCGGCCGTGGTCAGGGGCGGGCGTTTGGTCGCGGCGGGCACGACGGTCGCGGCGAACTCGCCGGTGTCGATGCCGATCGCGGTGAGCGCGGCTCGGTCGAGGCCTTCCAGGCCTGCACGGGCGGTGGCCAGATCGACGCCGAGTGCGGTGACGGCGGCCGGCTCGTGCAGCAGGCCGAGGAGCAGGTGTTCGGTGGAGAGGCGGCGGTCGCCCCTGCGTTGGGCCTCGGCCTGCGCGGCCATGATCACGCGAGTGCGCACCTGTTTCACGTCGTCCCCCTGTACTTGGCGTGCACGGACTGACGGGACATGCCCAGCGCGTCACCGATCTGTTCCCACGACCAGCCCTGTTCCCTGGCGCGGGCCACGGAGACCGCCTCGACGTGTTCGGCGAGGCGGCGCAGTGCCCCGACGGCGCGCAGGCTGGTCGCGGGATCGACGGAGTTGATCTGACGCGTGAGCTCGTCCACGTTTGTCAGGCTAGGCTGACAAACGTGCGTCGTCAACGTGGACTGACGTCAGCCAAGTGCGTAAACGTCACCTTCGGAGGCGGCGAAGATCTCTCCGGTGAACTCTGCGCGCGCTGCGGCCACGGCCGCGAACCGGTCGTTGCCCGGCCAGAAGTGCGTGAGCATCAGACGACGGGCCCCGGCCTGCCGCGCCCACGCTCCCGCTGCCGCCGACGTCATCAGCAGGCCGGAGGTGTCGCCGGGCCGGTCGGTCGCCTCGACGATGAACAGGTCCGCGTCCCCTCCCAGCGCGGACAACGCCGGCGAAGGACCGGTGTCACCGGTGTAGGCGAGGACACGGGACGACTCCAGCCGGACGCCCGCGTTCGGGACGAAGTGCGGCAGGTCGACCCCGGTCAGCCTGAACGGTCCGACATCCCACGAGCCCGGCAGCTCGAAGACGTCGAAGACCTCGTCCAGTGGCACGTCCGGTTCGAGACCCTGCACGGTGCCGAGCACCCCCGGCGGGCAGTACAACGGCAACCGCCCACGCCGTCCGTAGTGCTGCATCCGGAACAAGCCGTGCAGGTCAGCGCAGTGATCGGGATGCTCGTGCGTGATCACCACAGCATCCGGCCCCTCCGGCCACAGCTCCAGCAACCGGGGCAGCGTGCCGTAGCCCAGGTCCAGGACGACCCGGAAGCCGGACTCCTCGACGGCGAACCCGCTGCACGCCCGCCCCGGCTCCGGGTAGGCGCCGCAGCTGCCGAGAACCGTCAGCCGCACGACTTGCTCAACAGGATCCCACGCGGCCCGAACCCCGACGCCGAGTAGAAGCCGACGGCGTCCTCGTTGGTGGCGAAGATGCCCGCGAACACGACCGAAGCGCCGTGAGCCGCAGCCACCTCTTCCGCCTCCTGGACCAGCGCCGCACCGACGCCCTGTCCGCGAAAGCCGTCCAGCACCACGGTGTGGACGTCGGCTCCGCGGCGCGGCACCAGGATCTGGTGGTCGGGCGGCGGTGGCAGCAACACCACCTCCGCCATGCCGACCACCTCGCCCGCCACCTCGGCGACCGAGATCAGCGCAGAGCCGACGACCTCCTCGAAGTGCCGCTGCACAGCGGCGGCATCGGGAACGCGAAAGACGTCGGGGTCGAGCTGGACGTGGCGTTCGGCGTTGGCCAGGCGCAGCCGGACGAGGGCGGGCACATCCCCGCGCTCGGCCGGTCGGAGGTGAGGGCTCACCTCACTCATGATCCACGCGAAGCCCGGAAAGCCGGAAGGATGGCCGCATGACCCTGCCTGCCCTCCCCGAGGAGTCCTTCCAGCGCGTGCTCTGCGTCGTCGCACACCCGGACGACATGGAGTACGGCGTGTCCGCGGCCGTCGCCCGCTGGACCGCCCGCGGCATCGAGGTCGGCTATCTCCTGCTCACCCGCGGCGAGGCCGGCATGCCGAACCCGCCGGAGGAAACGGCACGCCTGCGCGTGGCCGAGCAGCAGGCCGCCTGCGCCGTCGTGGGCGTCAAGCACCTGACCGTCCTCGAACACCCGGACGGCGTCCTCGTCCATGGCCTCGACCTGCGCCGCGACATCTGCCGTGAGATCCGCCGGTTCAAACCGGACGTCGTGCTCGGCACCGGCTATGAGATCGAAACGCCGTTCGGCTTCGACCAGGCCGACCACCGCGCCGCCGGCCTCGCAACGCTCGACGCGCTGCGCGACGCGGGCAACCGCTGGATCTTCCCGGAGCAGATCGACGACGAGGGCCTCGAACCGCACTCCGCGCGCTGGTACATCGTTCCCGGACTCCCCGGTCACGGCGCGACCCACGGCGTCGACGTCACGGGCGAACCGCTGCGCCGCGGCATCGCCTCGCTGGAGGCGCACGCGGAGTACCTGGCCGCGCTCCCGGACCACCCGGCGCCGGCTGACTTCATCCCGAAGTTCGCGGCGATGAGCGGCAAGGCGATGGGCGTCGAGCACGCCGTTCTGTTCCGCGCTCACGACCTGCAGGCTCCGCCGGAGTTCTTCACGGAAGAGGCGGACTGAAGCCGCAGAGGATCGGTCGGGGCATCCGCCGGACCGGTACTGCGACGAGGCCGTTTCGGGCAAGGTGTAGTGCTCGACCGCGCTGGCTGTCGACCAGCACGGCGGCTGCCAGGTGCTCACCACGCTGGGCGACGAACAGCACAACAAGCACCTGCACTGGCACGTCGCTGTCGGCGACGGGGTCGCCAGGTTCGTGCCACGCGCCTGAGCGCTAGGCCTGGGCCAGGTCGGTGAAGCGGCTGTAGTGCAGCTGGTGCGCCACGGTGATGGTCGCGGTCGGGCCGGCACGGTGCTTGGCGATGATCAGGTCGGCCTCGCCCGCGCGCGGGTCGTCGCGTTCCCACGCGTCCGGGCGGTTGATCAGGATGACCATGTCGGCGTCCTGTTCGAGGGAGCCGGACTCGCGGAGGTCGGACAGCATCGGGCGCTTGTCGGTTCGTTGCTCGGGGCCGCGGTTCAGCTGGGAGATCGCGATGACCGGGACGTGGAGCTCCTTGGCGATCAGCTTCAGCGAGCGGGAGAACTCCGAGACTTCCTGCTGGCGGGACTCGGACTTCTTGCCTGAGCTCATCAGCTGGAGGTAGTCGACGACCATCAGCTTCAGGTCGTGGCGCTGCTTGAGGCGGCGGGCCTTGGCGCGGATCTCCATCATGGTCAGGTTCGGGCTGTCGTCGACGAACAGCGGCGCCTCGCTGATCTCGCTCATGCGGCGGGCCAGGCGGGTCCAGTCGTCGTCGCTCATCTTGCCGCCTCGCATGTCGCCGAGGCGGATGCGGGCCTCGGCGGAGAGCATGCGCATGACGATCTCAGTGCGGCTCATCTCCAGGCTGAAGATGGCGCTGGTCAGGCCGTGCTTCACCGAGCACGAGCGGGCGAAGTCGAGGCCCAGCGTCGAGTTGTGGGTCGGGATCATCGTCTTGCCCGCGAGGTAGAGGTGGTCGTGGTTGTCGACCTCCACGCACCGTACCGGCACGGACGCGACGGGGCGTACCGCGACGATCTCCACCTGGTCGTGCCGGCCCAGGCCCGCGATCAGCTCGTCGACGTCGCGGCGCAGGCGGGCGAACCGGCCGTCGATCTGCAGTGCCGCCAGCAGTTCCTCGCGCTGCTTGCGGGAGGCCCGCAGGTACGCGGCGGGGATGTGCGGGTCGTCGGCCAGGTCCAGGTCCTTGGCCACGCGCAGCTCTTCGTCGGTCAGCTCCAGGTCGCCCAGGCCGGACAGGAAACGACCGAGCGCGCGCGGGGACAGCGGCAACGAGGCGGTGGGCAGCTCCCACGCCGCCGACATGCGCACGAACACGCGGCACACGCCGACGCGCTGGAACAGCTGCGCGGTGGTGCGGATCGCCCAGAAGCCGCCGGTCTCGCTGCACGACTCCGTGAGCCACTGGTGCTCGGCGTCGGCCACGATCACCGCGCCGTCGGAGAACTCGACCTCGAAGCACGGGCGGCCGGTCATCACCTCGGTCGCGGCGACGACGCGCGTCGGGCGGCCGTCCGCGCCCATCAGGAAGTCGCCGACCGAGACCGAACCCATGGTGGTCCAGCCCGAGGGCGTGGGCAGCGGGGTGTCGAGGGCCAGCGCCTTGCCGACACCGGGACGGGCGGCGACGATGATCATCTGGCCGCCGTGCAGGCCGTTCGTCAGCTCGTCGAGGTCGGCGAAGCCGGTCGGGATGCCCTGCGAGATGCCGCCGCGCGACGCGATCGCGTCGATCTCGTCCATCGTCGGCTGGAGCAGGTCTTCCAGCGCCACGTAGTCCTCGGTCGTGCGGCGGTCGGTGACCTCGTAGATCGCCGCCTGTGCGCGGTCGACCACCTCGTCGACGTCCGCGCCCTCGGCACCGTTGTAGCCGAGCTGCACGATGCGCGTTCCCGCCTCCACCAGACGGCGCAGCACCGCCTTCTCGGCCACGATCTCGGCGTAGTAGCCGGCGTTCGCGGCCGTCGGCACCGTCGCGATCAACGTGTGCAGGTACGGGGCGCCACCCACGCGCAGCAGTTCGCCGCGGCGCTCGAGCTCGGCGGAGATGGTGATCGGGTCGGCGGGCTCGCCGCGGCCGTACAGGTCGAGGATGCAGTCGTAGATCGCCTGGTGTGCCGGGCGGTAGAAGTCGTTGGGCGCGAGGGCCTCGATGACGTCCGCGATGGCGTCCTTGGACAGCAGCATGCCGCCCAGCACCGACTGCTCGGCTGCGAGGTCCTGCGGCGGCTGACGCTCGAATCCGGGTTCCGCCATACCCCGGTCGTCCACCAGCGCCACTGCCAAATCACCCCTGCGAAGAGTCGAGAGCCGGTGTCTGTCCCCTAGTTGTACAGCGCGACACCGACAATTCCGGGCGGCCACGCTGTGCGATGGTGATCGCCCGAGTCGCGACGCTAGAGGGACCCGTCCGGAGCAAGCAAACCAGCGTGTGGATCGCCCTGTGGACAACTGGGGGACAACCTGTGGATGGTTGCCCACAGGGGTGGAGCCGCTGGGGACAACCTGTTGACAACCGGTGGGGTGACGGAAATAACCGCAGCTCAGACGCTGTGAACAACATGTGGAAAAAGTTGTGCGCCACAGCCTCGGCGTGTCGCGAGAATCCGCCTCTTCGGCGTGTCGCGACCAGGCCGGGCACATCGGTTATCCACAGGACGTGGACAGGGCGGTGCTGGGCCGAACGAGCGAAAGCGCCACCTACTCGGAGCATTCCGGGTAGGTGGCGCCTCAGCAATCGCAACCAGCGTGAAATGCCCCCGAGGGGGTTACGACACGCGGTTCGCGTTGCGGGAGTTACTCGGCAGCGGTAACGACGAGCGGCAGCGCGACGGTGACCTCGGGGTGGAGGCGAACCGTCACCGAGTGCTTGCCGGTGGTCTTGATGTGACCCGGCAGCTCGATGGCGCGCTTGTCCAGGACGAGACCGCCCGCGGTCTTCTTCACAGCCGCCGCGACGTCGGCGGTGGTGATCGAACCGAACAGCTTGTTCGAGCCGGCCGCAGCCTTCGCGGTCAGCGTCACGCCACCCAGGCCCTCGAGTTTGGCCTTGAGCTCCTTGGCGTGGTCCAGGTCGCGCACGCGACGGGTGTCCTGCGCGCGCTGGATGACCTGGATCTGCTTCTGCGCACCGCGGGTCGCGACGATCGCGAGACCGCGCGGGAGCAGGTAGTTGCGGCCGTAGCCGTCCTTGACCTCGACGATGTCGCCGGGAGCGCCAAGGCCGGAAACGTCAGCGGTGAGGATGAGCTTCATCGTTGAGTCCCCTTTCCTTAGCGAGCGGTCGAGGTGTAGGGCAGCAGGGCCATCTCACGGGCGTTCTTCACGGCAACAGCGACGTCGCGCTGGTGCTGCGAGCAGTTGCCGGTGACACGGCGGGCACGGATCTTGCCGCGGTCGGAGATGAACTTCCGAAGCAGCGTCGTGTCCTTGTAGTCGATCAGGCTCGCGCTCTTGTCCTTGCAGAAGGCGCAAACCTTCTTCTTGGGCTTGCGCACAGGCGGCTTGGCCATGTGTCTCTAACTCCTGGAATACGCAGTGATCAGGTTCTGGATGACCGGTGCAGCGGTCTAGAAGGGGGGCTCGTCGGCGAAGCCGCCACCCGAGCCGGCCGGCGGGGCGGAACCCCACGGGTCGTCAGCGGGGGCGCCACCGCCACGAGACTGCGAGGGACCGCCGCCGAAGCCGCCGCCACCGCCGCCGTCTCCACGGCTGACCTTGTTGACCTTCGCGGTCGCGTAGCGCAGCGAGGGGCCGATCTCGTCGACCTCAAGCTCCACGACGGTGCGCTTCTCGCCTTCCTTCGTCTCGAAGGAACGCTGGCGCAGCCGTCCGGAGACGAGCACGCGCGAACCGCGGGTGAGCGACTCGGCCACGTTCTCGGCGACCTGCCGCCACACGTTGCACCGCAGGAACAGCGCTTCGCCGTCCTTCCACTCGCCGGACTGGCGGTCGAAGGTGCGGGGCGTGGAGGCGACCGTGAAGGACGCCACCGCGGCACCGCTCTGGGTGAAGCGGAGTTCCGGGTCGGCGGTCAGGTTCCCGACCACCGTGATCGTCGTCTCACCAGCCATGTCTTGGGAGCTCCCCTGATTGAGGTTCGTCAGGCCTTGACGGCCGACTTGGCGGGCTCGCGGCGCAGGACCTTCGTCCGGAGCACCGTCTCCTGCAGACCGAGCTGGCGGTCCAGTTCCTTCACCGCGTCGGGAGTCGAGGTCAGGTCGAGCACCGCGTAGATACCCTCGGTGTTCTTGTTGATCTCAAAGCTCAGCCGGCGCTTGCCCCACACCTCGACCTTCTCAACGTTGCCGCCCGTGGTGCGGATGACGTTGAGGAACGTGTCGAGAGACGGCGCGATCGTGCGCTCGTCAAGGCTGGGGTCGAGGATGACCATCACTTCGTAATGACGCATGAGGACCACTCACCTCCTGTGGACTCGCGGCCACGGGCTCTCCGTGGCAGGAGGGTCGTCGCGTCAGCAACTGAAGAAGGGTAACAGAGCGCGTCCGGCGACTACGCAGGGGTGCGGCGGAGCACCCAGGTCCGCACCAGCGCGCCCGTCACGCAGGCCAGCATCAGCACCGCGAGCAGCACCGGGACGCCGACGCCACCCGGTCCGCCGAGCCGGGGCAGCGCGGTCGCGCGACCGGCGGCCTGGACCGGGTCGCCGTCGAGGCCGTTTCTGTTGGAGGCGCGGGGAACCTGCGAGCCGTACCGCACGCCGGGCGACGGCGAGTAGAGGCCGGGCATCGCGAACGGCAGCGAGCCGTAGCTGAACAGAGGCACGCGGCCGAAGTTCGTGCCGAGCGGGTAGAGGGAGAAGTCGCGGTTGTTCGGGGCGCCCTGCGGCGTTCCCGGTGTGCCGGGACTCACACCCGGCTGACCGGGCGGCGTGCCCGGCTGCGGCTGGGGCTGGGGCTGCCCGGCGGGCGGCTTCGGGGCCTGGATGCCACCGACCGCCTGCTGCGAGGCGTCCGCGATCGCCTTGCTGCCGTCCTGGACCGGCGCCGCGACCTGGTTCACCCCCGTCACGACGACCTGGCAACCGCTGGTCAGCGTCGCGCGAACGGTCTTGTCGAGCGTCCCGATGATCGGTCCGAGCAGCGGGAGCTTCACCAGCTCGGCCATCACGGCGTTCGCGATCGTGGCACCGCTGATGGTCGTCGTACCGGTCTGCACCGCACCGATCGGCATGGGCTTGACCTGCGAGAACGACTGCTTGAACGGCTCGACGAGCGGCGGGCCGAGCAACGGCACAGCGCGCACGAGGTCGGTCACCGGCTGGAGCACCGCGTTGGGACTGAGCGAGACCGGAGTTCCCGGCGTGCCCTGCACGCTCGTGGCACAACTGCCCACGACGATGGGCTCGGCTGCGGTGGCCGGAACCACGCCCACGGAGGCGGAGGTCAGCGCCAGCAGCGTCGCGGCGGTGACGCTCAGCAGTCGCATGTGAACTCCTTTCCTACTCTGTAGTAGTAACGACCGTAGGTCCTGGTCGTGACGCAGGCCATCCCCAGTTTTCGCAATTACTCCTATCGGCGGCGGCTGCGATGTCGTTATGGACGACGACTACCCTCCTAGTCCATGCGCATCGGGGCCCATGTTCGCGACGACGACCCGGTCGGCGCCGCGGCCGAACGCGGGGCCGAGGTCGTCCAGTTCTTCCTGTCCGATCCGCAGGGCTGGAAGAAGCCGAAGCCGCACCCGCAGACGGAGGCACTGCTCGCCTCCGATCTGGAGGTGTTCATCCACGCCCCGTACATGATCAACATTGCGTCGCTGAACAACAAGATCCGGATTCCGTCCAGGAAGAACGTGATCCAGCACGCCGAGGCCGCCGCGACGGTGGGCGCGAAGGGCCTGATCGTGCACGGCGGCCACGTCACCAAGGGCGAGGACCCGGCGGACGGCTTCGCGAACTGGCGCAAGTTCTTCGAGCGGCAGGTCGCCGAGGGCGGCTTCGCGGTCCCGATCCTGATCGAGAACACCGCGGGCGGCGACAACGCCATGGCCCGCACCTTCGACTCCCTCAAGATGCTGTGGGACGCGGTCGGCGAGTTCGGCGCGGGCTTCTGCCTCGACACCTGCCACGCGTTCGCCGCGGGTGAGGACCTCGTCGGCATCGTCGATCGGGTGAAAGCGATCACCGGTCGCATCGACCTGGTGCACCTCAACAGCTCACGCGACGAGTTCGGTTCCTCGCGCGATCGGCACGACAACATCAAGACTGGCACCATCGACGCCGATCAGCTCGTGGCCGTCGCCGCGAGCGCAGGATGCCCGGTCGTGGTGGAGACACCGGACGAGGGCCAGGCCGCCGACATCGCGTACCTGCGCGATCACGCCGGCCGGTGAAGACCGTGCACGAGGTGGTGAGCGTGACGCCCGAGCGTGACGACGCGGGGCGTTTCGCGAACCGCTTCGGCAGGCCGGCCGCCGCCGTGCTCGTGCTGCTGTGCGGGCTCACGCTGCTGCTGGGCTTCATCAACAAGGACCGCTGCACCGGTCCCGCGTTCGACCAGTGGGGCCGCACGCAGCCCGACTACGACGAGCGCAACAAGCAAGAGGTCTGCTACTCCGACATCCAGCACCTCTGGATCGGGCGCGACATCGACCGGCACGTCTTCCCGTACGTCGACGGCGGCATCAACGACAAGGGCATCCTCGTCGGCGGCTCCGTCGAGTACCCGGTGCTCACCGGCCTGGTGATCTGGGCGGGAGCGATCTTCGCGCACAACGACGCGGAGTACCTGCTCTTCTCCTCGCTGCTGATGGCGCCGTTCGGCCTGCTCACGGGCTGGATCCTGGGCAAGCTCGCCCGCTGGCGCGCGTTGCTGTGGGCGATCGGGCCACCGCTGATCCTCTACGCGTTCCACAACTGGGACCTGCCGGTCGTGCTGTGTTCGGCGGCCGCGGTCTACGTCGTGCACCGCTGGAACCGGCCACTGGTCGATCGGGCGACCATCGCATCCGTCCTGCTGGGCCTGGGGTTCGCGTTCAAGGTCTACCCGGCCGCCTTCGTGCTGCCGCTGATGCTCTTCGTCGCCACCGGTGGCTGGCGCGGCCGGGAACTGCCGGAGGGCAAGAAGGCCGACATCGCCGGCGCGATCAAGGTCGGGCTCGCCTCGATCATCACGGTCGTGCTGGTGAACCTGCCGTTCGCGGTCGCCGGCTACGACGGCTGGCTCGCGTCGTTCGAGTTCCAGCAGCTGCGCCGGGTCGACATCACCACGAACTCGATCTGGTACTGGGGCCTGCGGCCGTTCATCGGCGACGACGCGATGCAGTCGCTGGTCGGCGTCATCTCGCCGATCACGATCCTGATCTCGTTCGCGATCGCGGCCGGCTACGGCTGGCTGCGGTTCCGGCGCGAGGGCAGCTACCCGTGGATCGCGGTGTCGGGCGCGATGCTGTGCGGCTTCATGCTCCTGCACAAGGTCCACTCACCGCAGTACACGCTGTGGCTGGTGCCGTTCCTGGTCCTGCTGCGCGTCCGGCTGATGTGGGCGTTCGCGTACTTCGCGGTCGACCTGGCGATGGGCATCGGGATCTTCCGCTGGTTCTGGGCGATCGAGTTCGGTCAGCCCGCCGGGATCTACGACAGCTTCTCCGCACAGGCCGTCATGATCGGCGTGTGGGGCCGGGCAGCACTGCTCGTGGCGCTGTTCGTGGTGTTCCTCAAGGCTCGTGACGTCACCGAGGACGACCACGACGACACGAATTTCATCCGCGGAGCTGTAGCAGCGAAGAGCTGACTCGCCGCAGACTTCACGCGTGAGGGTGATCATCGTCCTGACGCTGCTGCTGGTCTGCGGCGCCTCCGGATCGCACGAGCGGTCGGAGGCGATCCGCTGGCTGCCCGTGTGGCAGGCCGTGCCGACGCTCTCCGCCTCCGTGCCGGACCAGAGCGTGCGCACGACGGTCGACCTCAGCGCGGGCGGCACGTCCGTCCGCATCCGCCTGTCGAACCTCATGGGCATCAGGCCGGTCCGCGTCGAGCAGGTCACCGTCACCGCGAACGGCGAGTCGCGGCAGCTGACGTTCGGACGCTCCCGCGGCGTCACGATCAGGCCGCGCGACGAGGTCTACAGCGACGCCGTGCAGCTGACCGTGACGACCACGCTGGAGATCAGCACGTACACCCCGGCCGGCACGCCCTGCCAGGCGCGCGCGTACCGCACGATCACGTCCGCGCGCTCGCACGTCTGCCTCGTGTCCGCGGTCGAGGTCGCGGGCTTCACGGCGCCGGGAGCAGCGGTGATGTTCGGAGACTCGATCACCGAGGGCGACTGGGAGGGCACCTGGCCGTCGCTGGTGAAGAGCGACCACGCCGTGCTGAACGCGGGCATCAGCGGCAACGGCGTCGTGTTCGGCGACGCCCCGATGATCACTCGCGTCTACCGCGACGTCGTCTACAGCGACGAGGTCCGCAAGGTCGTCCTGCTGGGCGGCATCAACGACATCCAGAACGGCGTCAGCGCGGAGAACGTCATCGCGGGCCTCCGCACCATCGTGCTGCGGTGCCGCAACGAGGGCGTGCAGGTGCTCGTCGGCACGCTCACCCCGTGGCGCGGCTGGGTGAACTGGACCGAGGAGCGGGAACGGCAGCGCCAGCGGACGAACGACTGGATCCGCGCCACCTTCCCCGACGCGATCGACTTCGACGCCGTCCTGCGCGACCCCGCCGGCCCGCTCAGACTGCGTCCGGAGTTCGACTCCGGTGATCACCTGCATCCGAACGGGGCCGCATACGGTGCAATGGCTCGCGTCGTGCGGGTGTGACGATCTGCCGGTCCGGTGCGTCGGCCAGGACGCCGGCCAGCGGGTCCTCGTCGCCCGACGCCCGGACGAGGTCGCGCTCCGGGTGGTAGATCTCCTTCAGGATGATCACGCACAGCCCGATGACCGCCGCGTCTCGCAGCAGCACGGCGCCGAGGAACCAGTCGATCGGCAGTCCCTTGTTGTCCGTGCCGAGGTAGAAGTACATCCGCGGCACCCACACGAGCGCGTCGAGCGCCATCCACGCCAGCAGCAGCTTCCAGCGCGGCAACGCGAGCACCGCCAGCGGCACCAGCCACAGCGAGTACTGCGGGCTCCACACCTTGTTCGTCAGCAGGAACGCCGCCACGACGAGGAACGCGAGCTGCGCGAGCCGCGGCCTGGTCGGCGCGCTCAGTGCGACGTAGGCGATGCCGGCACAACAGACGAGGAACAGCACCGAGCTGACGGTGTTGAGGACCGTCGGCGCCTGCCCCTGCGTCAGTCCGGGGTCGAAGCCCTGCCACCCCGTCCACTGCGTCAGAACGTTGTAGATCGTGTCAGGGTCGGCGTTGCGCTCGGTGTTGAGGCGGAAGAACTCCTTCCACCCCGTGTGCGAGGCCGGGTTCAACGCGACCGGCGCGTTGACGAGCGCCCACGCCCCGATGGCTGACGCAGTGGTGGTGAGTCCGGCCTTCACCCGGCCAGAACGCCAGCACAGCAGCAGCAACGGCCCGAGCAGGAACAACGGGTAGAGCTTCGCCGCGCCACCCAGGCCCAGCAGCACACCGGCGAGCACCGGTTTCTTCCGCGCCCACGCCAGCAGACCGGCCGTGGCGAACGCCGTCGCGATCGTGTCGAAGTTCGTGAACGCGTGGACGATGACCAACGGCGACACCGCGGCGATCGCGGCGTCCCACATTCTCCGCCGGGCGATGCGCGCAACGGAGAACACTGTCACGAGCCACGCCACGGCGAGCCAGAACGCCGTGACGTTGAAGTAGACGATCACCGTCATCGGCAGGCCCGGCACCAACGCCACCAGGCCCTGGGCCACGCGCGCGTTGAGCCACTGGAAGATGCCGGTGACGACCGGGTACTCCATGTACCGGACGTGCTCGGTCGGCTTGCCCTCGTCGTCCTTCCACGACGTGATGTACGGGAAGGATCCGCGCTGGTCGAGCCGTTCCGCGGTGTAGAGCGGCACGGTGTCCGAGTAGCAGAGCGCGGTGAACTGCCTGCTCCCCCGCCAGTCCAGCTGAATCTGGCCCTTTTCGTCGACGTACTGCTGGATGCACGGCGACTTCTGCACCCAGCCCGCCAGCAACGTCAGCACGGCGAGCAGCAGGATCACCCGCAGCGCCGTCCAGAAGTAGTTCCTGCCGACCTGCGCGTGCTCGCCGAGCGGACCGCCGAACGGTCTGCTCAGGGTGCGGGCGAGCGACTCGGTCCAGGTGGGGGCGACCCGATCCTCGTGAGTGAGCGAGTCGGTGTCCTCGGCGGGAAGCTCGGCAGGGCTGCTGGGCACGTCGCGGATGTTACGGCCAAGACCGTTTCGCCGTGGTCAACATCCCGGACCGACGGTGTGCACGTCATGTCTTCTCCCTGCGAACTCTCTGCACGACTGCGATGACGGTGAACACGACCGTTGACGCCAGGAGGGCGAAGAACATCGGGTTCACATAGGGCGGGACGAGGTCGTAGGACGACGGGTTGCAGGGATTCGAGAGCGGGAACAGCGACTCCCTGTGGTCGGGGTCGAACTCCCAGGGCTGGTTGTACCTGTGGCACACCTCTTCGATGTCGGGCACCGAGAGCGCGTTGAGGAAGCCCCACACGTACATGACTACGGCACCCAGCAGCGACCAGCCGATCACGCGGACCGTTTTGACAACATCGCCCTTTTCTCCGTTCATCCGCGTGAAAGCTCCGCACATGCGAAGAGGGCCTGGTGCACAACGCACCAGGCCCTCTCAGCTGTCTTGGGTACTACGTGTCCCCGGGATTTCGGCCATCACCCGGACCGGGTTTCGGCGTCGTCGTGGTCGGCTTCGGGACGCCCGTCGGGTTGGGGCACAGGAAGCCCTGACAGGGCTCCTCCGGCTCCGTCGGCCTGGTCTGGCTCGGCCTCGTCGGCTCGGTCGACCTCTGCGGCTCAGAGGAGGGCGGCTGGCTCGACGAAGGCGGGGCCGACTTCACCGGCGGGGTGAACTGGCCGATCGGCTTCGGCTTCGCGAACTTCTCCATCTGCGTCCCGGCCAGCGCCTTGTTCATGAACGTCTGCCAGATCTTGCCCGGCAGACCGGCACCCGAGATGTTGGCGCCGGACTTGTCCATGATCGGCTGGCTGCCCTCGTTGCGGCCGATCCACACCGACGCGGAGATCGACGGCGTGTAGCCCACCATCCAGGCCTTGGAGTTCAGGCCGATCCTGTTGCCCGGCGCCACGTTCGGGTCGAGCTCGTGCGTACCGGTCTTGCCGGCGCACTCCCGGTTCTGCGCACAGGCGATCGACGAGCGCTTCGGGATCTCCTTCAGCACCTCGGTGACGTTGTCGGCGATGTCCTGGCTCTTCGTCTGGTCAGGATCGAACGCCGAGAGCGGCTTGTCCACGTGCTGGTAGAGCACGCCGCCGTCCGGGCCGGTGATCTTCATGATGAAGAACGGCGCGCGGTAGACACCTCGTGCGGCGAACGTCGCGTACGCCGACGCCATGTCGAACGGCCGGACGCGAGCCTGGTCACCGCCCAGCGCGATACCGGCGTTCGGAGTGCCGCCGTCCTCACCGACCAGGAGCTTGCGCACGCCCTGGCCGTCGTTGAGGTTGACCTGCTGCGGGATGCCTGCCTGGTGCGCCGCGTTCACGGTCGGTTTGATGCCGACGTCGTTGAGGACCATGTCGTAGAACACGGTGTTCAACGACAGGATCATCGCTTCCTTGACGGGGCAGTCCTTCTGGCAGTTCGGGGCCGCGCTCGCGTTGCGGATCGTGACCTTGCTGTTGCCGTTGCCGAACTGGCGCGGGGACGAGCCGTCGTAGGTCGTGCCGATGCCCTTGCCGTCCTGCAAGGCGGCGACCAGGTCGAACGGCTTGAACGACGAGCCGGGTTCCTGCAGCGTGCCCTTGGCGTAGTCGAAGGAACCACGGCCGTCACGGCCGCCCCAGTACGCGCGGACCGCACCCGTGGCCGGGTCGATCGCCGTCAGCGACGTCTTCAACGCCTCCGGCTGACCGCCCTTGATCATGACCTCGTCCACGGCCTCCTCGGCCGCGGCCTGCATCTTCGGGTCGATCGTCGTCTGGATCGTGACGCCGGTCTTCTGCGCCTGCTCGAACGTGACGTCGGTCTTCTCCTCGTCGAGAGCCTGCTGAACCTGGTCGACGATCAGGCCGCGCGGGCCGTCGAGCGACTTCGGCTGGGTCTCGGCGAAGGGCAGCGGCTTCGGCCACTCCTGGGAGTCGTAGTAGGCCTGGTCGATCCAGTTCTTCTGGAGCATCTGGCCCATCACGTACTTCCACTGCTTCTGGGAGTGCTCCTTGTCCTCGGACCAGGACGGCGTCTGGATCATCGCGGCGATCAGCGCGGCCTCGGAAGGAGTGAGGTCCTTCATCTCCTTCTTGTAGTAGACCTGCGCCGCGGCCTTGAAGCCGTTCGCGCCGCGGCCGAAGTACACGGTGTTGAGGTACGCGGTGAGGATCGTGTTGTGGTCCGACTCGTTGCTCATCTTGTAGGCCTTGACGAGCTCGGTGAACTTACGAGTCAGCGTCGCTTCCTCGTTGCGCGTCGCCTTCTTGATGTACTGCTGCGTCAGACCGGAACCACCACTGTTGCCGCCGGTCGCCTGGATCCAGACCGCGCGAATGATCGCCCGGTAGTCGAAGCCGGGGTTGTCGTAGAAGTTCTTGTCCTCGGCCGCGAGCACCGCGTGCTTGACGTTGTCGGGAATCTCCTCGTACGTCAGCATCGTCCGGTTCTCACCGGGAGCGGTGATCTTGGTCATCTCGCTGCCGTCGGCGTACTGCAGCGTGATCGTCTTGTTCTGCTCCGCCGCGATCTGCTCCGGCTTCGGCCAGTCGACCAGCGGGTACGCGACGGCGACCGCGATCACAGGACCGAGGATCATCAGGCCGAGTGCGACGAAAGCGCCGATTCGGATGCGCTTCCAGATCTTCTTCTTACGCAGGCGGCGCTCCTCCTCTTCGGTGAGCTCCGGCTCGTCGTCGTCGTAGTAATCGTCGTCGTCCATGCCACCCGCGAGCAGGAACTCGTCCTCGGGCTCGCGGTGCGTCAGCAGGTCGGGCTCGCGCTGCGTCGGCCGGTTGACGGGCGGCAGCTGCGTGGTCCGTTCCTCGCCCGGACTGCGCGGAGGCACGGCGGGACGACCGGGACCGCCAGGGCCGCCCTGAGGGCCACCCGGACCGTTCGGGCCACCGGGGCGACGACCGCCGGGAGGAGGCGGTGCCATGGGCATGCCTCCTGGAGGTGTGGGGGGACGGCCGCCAGGACCGCCCTGAGGGCCGCCGGGACCGTTCACGGGCCCCGGTGGACGCCCCGGGCCGCCCTGGGGACCGCCTGGTCCGTTCGGGCGGCGTGGGGGCTGCTGCTGTGGGAAACCGCCGGGTGGCGTGCCACCCTGGGGAGGGCGCGCGAAACCGCCGGGCGGGGTGCCCGGTCGTGGCTGACTCGGGACATCGCGCCTCGTACCGCCGCCGTCCGGGTCATCGCCGGTCGGCCATTGCGGCTCGCCTCCGCGCTGCCTGTCATCATGCTGGTCGTTCACGTGAAAAGGCCTCCCAGACCGGCGTGCATCAGCACACGGTTCGGTGGTCGTACTTCATCCGGAGCAGTGTCACCTGTGGGTCATTCCGCCGCAGTCCTCCTGCGTGGCTTTTCCAGTCCACGCTTCCCCAGGACGTATGACTGCACCAGGTGGTTCCAACTGCACGTGCGACAGACTTCAACCACGTACACGGTGAACTCGTCGAAGAGGGTCGCCATCTTCACCAGTTCTTCAGGTGTCCGCGCAGAACCGGTCGCGTGCTTGAGCTCGTCGCCGTAAACCCACGACACGTGCGTGAGGGGTTCCTTCCGGCACACCGGGCATGGCACTTCGGTCGCCGTTCCGTGGAACTTCGCAGCTCGCAGCAGGTACGGGGACGCGTCGCAGACCTCCATGGTGCCCGTGCGGCCGGCGTAGACCTCCGCCAGCAGCGCACGCCGCTGCAGCGAATAGTCCACCACCTGCCGTTGGGTCAACACGTGACCAGAGTACGTGCCGCCCGCTCGCCACCGGTGGGCCGTTCAGGGCATCGCAAGCCGAGGCGATATGACGGTGTGCCACATCCCACACTGAAGAGGGGCGAACGATGTATCGCGGCGATATAATCACCTCACCTATCGGTGCAGGTGCGAGGAGGTGACTCGTGTTCGAGTTCGCGCTGCTCGGCCTGCTGCACGAGGCGCCCATGCACGGCTACGAGCTGCGCAAGCGCTTGCACGACCTGCTCGGAGCGTTTCGCGCGTTCTCCTACGGATCGCTGTACCCAACATTGCGGCGACTCCAACGTGCGGGCCTGATCGTGGAGGAGGGGCCGGAGGAGTCGGCTCTTTCTTGGGGACGTCGGGCTCGCAAGGTCTACAAGCTGACTCCGGAAGGCAAGGAGCGGTTCGCCGAACTCCTGGCCAACGCGGGGCCGCAGACCTGGGACGACGACTCGTTCGGAGTCCACCTGGCGTTCTTCTCACGCACGCCGGCCGACGTCAGGATGCGCATCCTGGAAGGTCGGCGACGGTGTGTCGAGGAACGCAGGGAGGGACTCCGCGAGCGGCTCACGCGCACGGGTGAGCAGATCGACCGCTACACCCGTGAGCTGCACAGGCAGGGCCTGGAAAGCACCGAGCGCGAAGTGCGGTGGCTCAACGAGCTCATCGCGCACGAAAAGTCCGAGCAGGACGAGTAGTACTCATCTTTGATCAAGGAGGACTCGGCAATGGGCGGAAATCGCCGCACCGTTCGAGTGGCCATCGTCGGGGTTGGCAACTGCGCGGCGTCGCTGGTGCAGGGCGTCCACTACTACAAGGACGCCGACCCGAGCACCCGCGTGCCCGGCCTGATGCACGTGCAGTTCGGTGACTACCACGTGCGTGATGTCGAGTTCGTCGCGGCGTTCGACGTCGATGCCAAGAAGGTCGGTGTCGACCTGGCAGAGGCCATCGTGGCCAGCGAGAACAACACGATCAAGATCGCGGACGTGCCGCCGCTGGGCGTCGTCGTGCAGCGTGGGCACACCCTCGACGGTCTCGGCCGGTTCTACCGCGAGACGATCGAGGAGTCGGACTTCGAGCCGGTCGACGTCGCCGCCGCGCTGCGCGAGGCCGAGGTCGACGTGCTCGTGTCGTACCTGCCGGTGGGCTCGGAAGAGGCCGACCGCTTCTACGCCCAGTGCGCCATCGACGCCGGTGTGGCGTTCGTCAACGCCCTGCCGGTCTTCATCGCGTCGGACCCGGAGTGGGCGGAGAAGTTCCGCGCGGCCGGCGTGCCGATCGTCGGTGACGACATCAAGTCCCAGGTCGGCGCCACCATCACGCACCGCGTGCTGGCCAAGCTCTTCGAGGACCGGGGCGTCCAGCTCGACCGCACCATGCAGCTGAACGTGGGCGGCAACATGGACTTCCTGAACATGAAGGAGCTGGAGCGCCTGGAGTCCAAGAAGGTCTCCAAGACGCAGTCCGTGACGTCGCAGCTCAGCCGCGACATCGGCAAGGACAACGTCCACATCGGCCCCTCGGACTACGTGGCGTGGCTCGACGACCGCAAGTGGGCCTACGTGCGCCTGGAGGGCCGCGCGTTCGGCGACGTGCCGCTGAACCTCGAGTACAAGCTCGAGGTCTGGGACTCCCCGAACTCCGCGGGCATCATCATCGACGCGGTCCGCGCGGCGAAGATCGCCCTGGACCGCGGCATCGGCGGCCCGATCCTCTCGGCGTCGTCCTACTTCATGAAGTCGCCGCCCGTGCAGTACTCGGATGCCGAGGCCCACGCGGCCGTCGAGGCCTTCATCCGCGGCGAGGACTGATCTGCGGGGGCCGCCCTCTCCGTCCGGGAGGGCGGCCCTTCTCGTCAGCGCTTCGAGAGCCGCAGCTTCTGCCAGCTCCCGTCCGCGGTCCACCCGCCGTCGACGGGCAGTGCCACACCGTTGATGTACCGCGCGTTGTCACTGGCCAGGAACCGCACGGCCTGTGCGATGTCGTCCGGCACCGCGAACCGCCCGGCCGGCACGTGGTCGGTGATGTCCTCGTCGACGTAGTAGCCACCGGCCTGCGACTCGACGTCCATCTCGGTCTTGACCCAGCCGGGGCACACGGCGTTGACCCTGACCCCGCGCCCACCCCACTCGACGGCAAGCGTCCGGGTCAGCCCGATCAGCCCGTGCTTGGTCGTGTTGTAGGCGGCCCGGTCCGCCACACCCTGCAGCCCGGCGACCGACGCGATGTTGACGACGCAGCCACTGCCCTGATCGAGCATCACCTTGCCCAGCGCCTGCGTGAGCAGGAACGGCCCGGTCAGGTTGACCGCCATGATCCGTTCCCACTGCTCGAGCGTCGTGTCCTCGAACGGCACGATGCCGGCGATTCCCGCGTTGTTGACCAGCACGTCCACCCGCTGATGGGTGCTCATCACGTGGTCGGTCAGGCGCTGGACGTCCGCGGCGCTCGCGACGTTGCCGACGATCCCGTCCTTGCTCTCCTGCAGGTCGAACCCGACGACGGCGAACCCGTCCTCACGCAGCACGTCGGCGATCCGCAGGCCCATGCCCTGCGCCGTGCCGGTGACCACAGCAACTCGTTGCGTCATGAGCGCGAGGCTAGGTAAGTGCCGCTGTTCAGCGACAGACACGTTCGTGTGTTCGGAGTCTCAGCGAAAGGCCTGCTTCCGCTAACTTCAGCGCGGTGCGCACACTGCTCATCGCCCTCCCCGGCCTGCTCCTCGCCGGCATCGGCCTGACCCACCCGCACCACCTCGACGCGACCACCGCCCAGTGGTGGCGCGACATGCACATCATCCTGGCTGTGGTCTTCCCGCTCCTCGGCGCCGCGCAATGGGTTCTGCTCGCGGACACCCCGAAGCTCGTGCGCTACCCGGCCCGCATCGCCGCGTTCGGCTACGTCGTCTTCTACGGCGCACTGGACGCGCTGGCCGGCATCGGTGGCGGCGCGCTGGCCATGGCGAACGGCGGCCGCTCGCCCGCCGACGCCCCGATCTTCAAGATCGGCAACCAGCTCGGAACCGTCGGCGCCTGGTGCTTCTTCGCGGCCAGCGTGGCGATCGCGGTGTGCGCGCTGATCAACAGCAAGGTCAAGGCAATCCCGGGAGCGGTCTTCCTGGTGTTCGGCAGCTACCTGTTCCTCAGCAGCCACATCTACTGGCCGAAGGGCGTTCTCGCCTGCACCTGCCTCGCGATCGGCATGGCCGCGACCAGCTACGTCAGCGCACCCGGCAGGTCGGTGATCGAGGACAGCACCCGCACCTGAGCGAGCACGTCCGCGGCGGGCGGGAAGTGCGGGTTCGGCACGGCCAGCACGGTCATCCCCGCGGCAAGCGCGGCCTTCAACCCGTTCGTCGAGTCCTCGACGGCGTAGCAAGAGGTGGCCGCGAACCCGAGCCGTGACGCTGCCAGCAGGTAGACGTCCGGCGCCGGCTTGCCGGCGGCGCACTCCTCCGACGACACCGCGACGGGCACCGGCAGTCCGGTCACGTCCAGGAACACCTTGATCAGCACGGCGGGTGCTGACGAAGCGATGGCCACGGGGAACCGCGACGCCACCTCCCGGACAGCCTCGACCGCGCCCGGAATCACCGGCAGGTGCGCCGCGTACGCCTTCTCCATCTCGGCGATCACACCGGCGGAAGCCTCCTCGGGCGTCAACGCCACACCAACGGCAGACACCAGGTACGCGCCCCACTCGGGCGTCGACATCCCCTGCATGTCCCGTGTGGCGGTGGGGGTCCAGACGCCGCCGTGGCGCGCCGCGAAGTCCTGGCGCACCTCGTCCCACACCTGCTCGGAGTCGATCAGCACGCCGTCGAGGTCGAAGATCACCGCTTCCACACCGGAACCGTACCTTGTGACCCATAGTACTTCGTCATGCTAACCAAAATCTGTTAGGTTAGCTAAGTGAATTTCCAGGCTCAGCCCAAGCAGGTGTGGATCACGGCGTTCGCCGCGGTCATCGCCTTCATGGGGATCGGGCTCGTGGACCCGATCCTGTTGTCCATCGCGGAGGGTCTGCACGCGACACCCGCGCAGGTCACCCTCCTCTTCTCCTCCTACCTCGGCGTCCAGGTCGTGGCGATGCTCTTCACCGGTGCCGCGACGGCGCGGTTCGGGGCCAAGCGCACGCTCGTCGGCGGGCTCGCGCTGATCGTCATCGCCACGCTGGCGTGCTCGGCGGCGGGGAGCATCGGCCAGCTCGTGGGACTGCGGGCCGTGTGGGGGCTCGGCAACGCCTTCTTCATCGCCACCGCGCTCAGCGTCATCGTCGGCGCGGCGAGTGGTGGGCAGAAGGGCGCGATCCTGCTCTACGAGGCCGCGCTCGGGCTCGGGCTGAGCGTCGGGCCGCTGCTCGGGGCCCTGCTCGGCAGCATCTCGTGGCGCGGTCCGTTCCTCGGCACCGCGATCCTCATGGCCCTCGCACTGATACTTTGCGCAAAGTTCCTGGCCAGGGACTCCCACCAGGGGCGCTCGAAGATCGGCCTGCTCGATCCGCTCAAGGCGCTCAAGCATCCGGTTCTGCTGCGGACGTCGATCGGTGCCGCGCTCTACACGGCCGCGTTCTTCACGGTGCTCGCGTGGTCGCCGTTCGTCCTGCGGTGGGGTGCCGTCGAGATCGGGCTGATCTTCTTCGGCTGGGGTGTGTGCGTCGCCGTCTCCAGCGTCTTCCTCGCGCCTCGGCTCGCGGACCGCGTCGGCGAGAAGAACGCGATCATCGGGTCGGTTCTCGCGTTCGCGCTGCTCATGTTGGTGATGGCGGTGCCGAGCAAGCCGTTGCTGGTGGTCGCGGTGATCGTGAGCGGGCTGGTCAGCGGTCTGCTGAACACGCTGTTCACCGGTGCCGCCATGAGCGTCAGCGACGCGCCCCGGCCCGTCGCGAGCGCGGGCTACAACTTCCTGCGCTGGCTCGGCGGTGCGCTGGCCGCGACGTTCGTGAGCCACTTGGCGCAACCGTTCGTCGTCGCAGCGGCCCTCTGTCTCGTGGCGGCCGGACTGCTGACGCTCAACCGAACGGACACAAGGGACGTTCCGTCAGAGGCTGTCCTGGCAGGTGAACAACTTGTGGGTTAACAAAGCATGAACGGCCGCATACGGTCTGTCGTGGTTCCCGCACCGACCGTAGGAGGCCACCACCATGATCCCTCTGCCGCTCGTCAACCACCGCGTCGGCAGAGCAGCGGTGACATGCGAGTACCGCTGCGGGGACGCGTGCTTCCACGACGTCCCGAACACCTCTGACAACCCCTACTTCGGCGACCTGGTGAGCCGTCGCACCGCGCTCAAAGCCGGTGCTGTGGTCGCCGCCGCCGCGACGGTCGCACTGCCCACGACCGCCGCGGCCGCTGAGCCCGAGGCCAAGGGTCACCGGCCGCCGAAGGGGCTCGACTTCAAGCCCGTCGAGGTCAACACCAAGGACGAGGTCGTCGTCCCCGAGGGGTACGAGCAGGGGATCGTGATCCGCTGGGGTGACCCGCTCTTCCCCGGCGTCCCCGAGTTCGACTTCGACAACCAGACCGCCGCGAAGCAGGCCAAGCAGTTTGGCTTCAACTGCGACTTCGCCGCGATCCTGCCGCTGGACCCGCTGGAACTGACCGGAATCATGGTCACGAACCACGAGTACACCAGCGAGACGTTCATGTTCCGCGGCTACGACCCGAACAACCCCACCGAGGAGCAGGTGAAGATCGGCTGGGCCGCGCACGGCCTGTCGGTGTTCATGATCAAACGCTCGTTGTTCTCCGGCCACTACAAGGCGAAGTTCAGCAAGTACAACCGCCGCATCACCCTGCACACGCCGTTCGAGGTGCGCGGTCCGGCCGCGGGCAGCGACCTGCTGAAGACGTCCGCCGACCCCACGGGCAAGAAGGTCCTCGGCACGATCAACAACTGCGCGGGCGGCGTCACGCCGTGGGGCACGATCCTGTCCGGCGAGGAGAACTTCAACCAGTACTTCGCCAACGCCGCCGGCCGCAACGACCCGAAGCTCACGAGGTACGGCGTCACCGGCAACGCGACCACGCGCAAGTGGGAGCGCTTCGACAAGCGCTGGGACCTCGCCCAGGAACCCAACGAGGTCAACAGGTTCGGCTGGATCATCGAGCTCGACCCCCACGACCCGGACTCCACTCCGATCAAGCACACCGCGCTCGGCCGGTTCAAGCACGAGACCGCCAACGTGCGCGTCGCCGACGACGGCCGGGTGGTCGCGTACTCCGGTGACGACGAGCGGTTCGAGTACATCTACAAGTTCATCTCGAACGGGAAGATGAAGCGCGGCAACAGCAAGGCCGCACGCCGTCACAACATGACGCTGCTCGACGACGGCACGCTCTACGTCGCGCGGTTCAAGGGCGACAGCCCGGCGAGCGAGATCGACGGCACCGGAAAGCTGCCCAGCGACGGGAAGTTCGACGGCACCGGCGAGTGGATCCCGTTGGCAGCGGGCAACAAGTCGTTCGTGCCGGGCATGACCGCGGAAGAGGTGTACGTCTTCACGCGGATCGCGGCCGACAAGGTCGGTGCGACCAAAATGGACCGTCCCGAGGACATCCAGTGCCACCCGCGCACCGGCACGGTCTACTGCGCGCTCAGCAACAACGTCGAGCGCGGCGTCACCCCTGGCAAGGAAGGCCCGACCGAGCCGAACCCGCGGATCAACAACCGCCACGGCCAGGTCCTGGAGCTCACCGAACGACGGGGCGACGCGCTCGCGCTGACGTTCAACTGGGGCCTGTTCATGGTGTGCGGGTTCCCCGACGACCCGAACACCTACTTCGGCGGCTACGACAAGTCGCAGGTCAGCCCGATCTCCAGTCCGGACAACGTGGCGTTCGACCGGTACGGCAACCTGTGGATCTCCACGGACGCCGACGGCAAGCTGGACGGGCTGAACGACGGCCTCTACGGCGTGCCGCTGGAAGGGCCGGAACGCGGTCACCTCAAGCTGTTCCTCACGGTGCCGCGCGGTGGCGAGACCTGCGGTCCCGTGATCGGCGAGCGGGTGATCACCGTGTGCGTCCAGCACCCCGGCGAGGTGGACGGCGCGAGTGCCGACAAGCCCGTCTCCAACTGGCCGGACCGGGGCACCTCCCGACCCCGTCCGTCGGTCGTCGCGGTGTGGCGCAAGGGCCGCCGTCAGCTGGGTGAAATCGGTTGATCACCCTGCGTGCTGTGATCGTTCGGGTGTAGCGGGTGTTCGCCTGCCGTTCATCTCGTGGACGGCGGGCGATCTCGTTCGGCTCTTAGTTTCGGCCAGTTCCCACACTGACCGATCTCGGAGGCCTGCGTGTCCTCACCCACCGATCGGGGCCGCCGCCTGCTGCCCCTGCTCCCGACGAACCACCCGCTCGGGCGTCAGGCAGTCACCTGCCAGTACCGCTGCGGCAATGCCTGCTCGCACGACGCTCCCAACACCTCGGACAACGCGTACTTCGGTGACGTCGTCAAGGAGGTCGTGAGCCGCCGCGGCATGCTGAAGGCCGGTGCGGTCGTCGCCGCCGCCGGCGCCGGTGCGCTCGCCTTCTCCGGAGCGGCCGCCGCTGCCCCGGCGCACGCCGACCTCGACCTCGACCTGGACCTGAAGTTCGGTCACGACCGCGACGGACTCAACTTCGAGCCGGTGCAGCCCAACACCCTCGATGCGCTCGTGGTGCCGAAGGGCTACCAGTCCGACGTCGTGATCCGCTGGGGCGACCCGGTGCTGCCGGACGCGCCCGCGTTCGACTTCGACAAGCAGACCGCTGCCGCCCAGGCGAAGCAGTTCGGCTTCAACAACGACTTCTGCGGCCTCGTGCCACTGCCGGGCTGGGACCGCTGGCTCATGGTGAGCAACCACGAGTACACGTCCGAAGAGTTCATGTTCAGGAACTGGGACGCGAACAACCCGACCGAGGAGCAGGTCAAGATCGCCTGGGCCGCGCACGGCCTGTCGGTCGTGCAGGTCGAGCGCGACCACCGCACCGGCAAGCTCGTGCCGTCCAAGGACCGCCGCAAGTACAACCGCCGCATCACGCTGACCACGAAGTTCGAGATGCGTGGCCCGGCTGCCGGTTCGAAGCACCTCAAGACGTCGGCCGACGCGTCCGGCAAGGTCGTGCTGGGCACGCAGAACAACTGCGCCGGTGGCGTCACGCCGTGGGGCACGATCCTGTCCGGCGAGGAGAACTTCAACCAGTACTTCGCCAACGGCGGCCAGGTCGCCGACGCCACCACGAAGGCGCGCCTCGCCCGCTACGGCATGTCCGGTGGTGCCACCACGCGCAAGTGGGAGCGGTTCGACAAGCGCTTCGACCTCGCGCAGGAGCCCAACGAGGCCAACCGCTTCGGCTGGATCGTCGAGATCGACCCGCTCGACCCGACGTCGACGCCGGTCAAGCACACCGCGCTCGGCCGCTTCAAGCACGAGGGTGCGAACGTCATCGTCGCCCGCGACGGCCGCGTCGTCGCGTACATGGGTGACGACGAGCGCTTCGACTACATGTACAAGTTCGTCACCGACGGCTGCTACCAGAAGGGCGACTCGAAGCGCGCCCGCGAGCACAACAAGCGCCTGCTCGACTCCGGCACGCTCTACGTCGCGAAGTTCACCGGTGACAGCCCGGCCGCCGAGATCGACGGCACCGGCAAGCTGCCGTCCGACGGTGAGTTCGACGGCTCCGGTCAGTGGATTCCGCTGGCGCACAACGACAAGTCGTTCGTCGAGGGCTTCACCGCCGACGAGGTCTACATCTTCACGCGCCTCGCGGCCGACAAGGTCGGTGCCACGAAGATGGACCGCCCCGAGGACGTCGAGCCGAACCCGCGCAACCGCCGGGTCTACGCCGCGCTCACCAACAACACCGACCGCGGCAAGCCCGGCAAGGAAGGCGCCACCGAGGTCGCGCCGCGGCTCGGCAACAAGCACGGTCAGGTGCTCGAGCTCGAGGAGCGCCGTGGTGACAACACGGCGACCACGTTCTCGTGGAAGCTGCTGCTGGTCTGCGGTGACCCCAACGACCCGAGCACGTACTTCGGCGGTTTCGACAAGAAGCAGGTCAGCCCGATCTCCTGCCCGGACAACGTCGCGTTCGACCCGCGCGGCAACCTGTGGATCTCCACCGACGGCAACGCCCTGAAGTCCAACGACGGCCTGTTCGCGGTGCCGGTCGAGGGCAAGCGCCGCGGCCAGGTGAAGCAGTTCCTCACCGTGCCGCTCGGTGCGGAGACGTGCGGCCCGGTCATCACCGACGACTTCGTCCTGGTGTCCGTGCAGCACCCCGGTGAGATCGACGGCGCCTCGGCGAGCAACCCGGCGTCGCACTGGCCGGACGGTGGCACCTCGCAGCCGCGTCCGTCCGTTGCGGTCGTGTGGCGCAAGGACCGTCGCCGCATCTGCGGCTGAGGGTGCTCGCCCGCTCACTCCTCGAAGTCGTTTGAACCGGTGCGGCCGTCGGGCCGTATGCCCTGACGGCTGCACCGCGGACAACGAAGACACGTCGCACTGTCTGTCCACATAGGAGTGAGTCATGAAACGAGCTCGGCTCGTGTTCGTCACAACAGCCCTACTCGGCGTCGTGGCAGGCGGCGCCGCCTCCACCGCCGCGCCGACCCCGGCGGCCATCAACGGACCTGACGCGCAGGTCGCACCCGCCGTGCAAGTTCCCGCAGGCAACAAGCTCGTCGCCAAGTTCTACGCCAAGGGCGTGCAGACCTACACCTGCACGACGGGAGCGTGGAAGCTCCTGGAACCCGCCGCCACCCTGGCGGACCGGCTGGGCAGGGCAGTCGGCCTGCACTCGCGCGGTCCGATCTGGGTGTCCACAACAGACGGAAGCGCCGTAGAGGCCGCCCCGGTCGACGGCGCCAGGAACGAGGTTCCCGGAGCGGTTCCGGAGCTCCTGCTGAAGGCCAAGACGACCAGGGGCGCGGGCGTGTTCGCCGGCGTCAGCTACGTGCAGCGCCTCGCGACCAAGGGCGGCCTCGCGCCGTCGGGTGGTTGCGCTGAAGGTGCCCAGACTTCCGTGCGCTACGAGGCGCTCTACACCTTTTCCGCACCCGCCCGCTGAACCAGCGCCACCACGGCCGCGCTGATCATCGTGACGCCGACGACCCAGAGACCGGTTTTCTGGGTTCCGGTGAGCGTGCAGCCACCCGGTGACGTAGGGCGCGGCGAACCCGCTCACGTTGCCCAGCGAGTTGATCAACGCAATACCGCCCGCAGCAGCCGTACCGCCCAGAAAACTCGTGGGAAGCGCCCAGAACGTGGGCAGGGCGGCACACACACCGATCGCGCAGACCGAGACCGCGACCATCGCCGCGATGGGGTTGTCCAGGTAGAGCGCGACCGGGATGGCCGCTCCACCGAGCAGCATCGGCGCGGCAACGTGCCACTTCCGTTCTCCGGTGCGGTCGCCGTGCCTGGCCCACAGGATCATGGCGACCGCGCCGAGCGCGTACGGAATCGCGTTGATCAGCCCGCGCTCGACGATGCCCGCTCCCGGCGCGAGCCCCTTGATGATCGTCGGCAGGAAGAACCCCAGCGTGTACAACCCGTACACGATCCCGAAGTACACGAAGCTCAACGCCAGGATCCGCGGGTGCGTGAGCGCTTTCCTGAGCGGCCAGTGCTCCTTCTGCGGCTCTTCGATCACCTGTTCCGGCTTGTCCGGCAACCAGAACCACGTCACGAACGCCAGCGCGATCGCGGGCAACCCCTCGATCAGGAACATGGTGCGCCAGTCGGTCCACTGGATCAGCAACCCGCTGAGCGTTGCCCCGAGCGCGGTGGAGATCGGCACCGCGACCATGAACAGCGCGACGATCCGCGCCCGGTCCTTCTCCGGGAACCAGTACGTCAGGTAGAGGATGATGCCGGGAAAGAACCCGGCCTCCGCCACACCCAGCAGGAACCGCAGGACGATCAGCACCGTCCCGTTGGGCACGAACGCCATGGCCGTGGCGACGATCCCCCAGCTGACCATGATCCGCGCGATCCACCTGCGCGCCCCGAACCTGTGCAGTGCCAGGTTGCTCGGCACCTCCAGGATCAGGTACCCGATGAAGAAGACCCCGGAGGCGAACCCGAACACCGTCGCCGAGAGCTTGAGCTCCTCCGACATCCCGTTCGGCCCGGCGAACCCGATGTTGACCCGGTCCAGGTAGTTGATGAAGTACAGCAGGCAGAGATAGGGAAGGATCAACTTCCGCGGCACGTTACGGTTCCCCCATGAGTGATCGTCCGGTCGCCCTCGTCACCGGGGCATCCAGTGGAATCGGCTCGGCCATCGCCCGCAGTCTGGCCCCAACTCACGATCTCCTGCTAGGCGGACGCGACGAAACGTCCCTGTCCCTGCTCAATGCGGAACTTCCCGGCGCGGAGGCCTGGCCCTTCGACCTGACGAACCTCGCCTCGGCGGACACGGCCCACATCGCGCGCCTCGACGTGGTGGTGCACAGCGCCGGCGTGGCCCTGCTCGGCCCGTTGTCCGAGGCCTCTGTGGACGTGTGGCGCCAGACCCTCGAGGTCAACGTCGTGGCGGTCGCCGAGCTGACCCGTCTGCTGCTGCCCCAGCTCCGCGCCGCGTCCGGTCAGGTGGTGCTGATCAACTCAGGTGCCGGCCTGCGCGCCAACCCGGGTTGGGGCGTGTACGCGGCCTCGAAGTTCGCTCTCCGCGCCTACGCCGACGCCCTCCGCGCCGACGAGCCGTCGTTGCGCGTGACCTCGGTGTTTCCCGGACGGACGGACACGCCGATGCAGCGCGAGGTGCGCCGCCAGGAGGGTGGCGAGTACGACGCCACGCAGTACCTCGACCCGGCCTCGGTGGGGCGCGCCGTGGCGTCGGCCGTGCTGGCGACGCCGGACGCGCACATCACCGAGATCGTGGTGCGGCCGCAACCGCGTTGATCAGGTGTTCCGCAGCCGCTGAGCCACCGCGGTCACGCCTGCCTGGGCTTCCTGCCGATCCACCCGGGTGGACTCCCCGCCGGCGACGACGTGCTCGCCGCCCACCCACACGTCGGTGATCCGCCGAGCTCCGGAAGCCCAGACCAGGTTCGCCAGCAGCTGCGAGTCCGGCGCGTCCAACCCGGTGGCGAACGCCGGGTCGTCAGCGTCGACGTGCACGACATCGCCCCAACGCCCAGCTTCCAGCGCCCCGATGTCGTCCCGGCCGAGAGCCGCGGCTCCACCCCGAGTCGCCATCAACAACGCCTGCGCCGCACCGAGCACCGTGGCGTCCATCTTGGAAACGCGAGCGAACAGCCCGGCCAGCCGCGCCTCCTCGAACAGGTCCAGGTCGTCGTTGGACGCCGGCCCGTCCGTTCCCAACCCGACCGGGACTCCGGCAGCCAGCATTTCCGGCACCCGCGCGATCCCGGACGCGAGCTTCGCGTTGGACCCGGGGCAGTGCGCCACACCAACACCGAACGACGCGTACAAAGCAATGTCGTCATCGGACAGATGCACGGAGTGCGCGGACAGAACCCGCCCACCCAGCACGTCCGAAGCCTTCAGCAGGGCGGGCACCGACCCGAACTCCGCCCGCTGCGCCTCGTCCTCGAACGGCGACTCGGCGACGTGCACCATGAGCAGCGCCCCGCGGGCCCGCGCCTCACCGGCGATCGAGGTCAGCTGAGCAGGAGAAAGCGTGTAGGCGGAGTGCGGCCCGTAGGCGAGCTCGACCCGGCCGTCCGCGAACTGCAGCCCGTCCGCGTCGATCCACGCCGAGATCTCGTCGGTCATCGACCGCCACGACATCCCCGGCACGTCGAGGATCGCCGCGCCGAACACCACGCGCGACCCGGCGGCCAGCACGGAAGACACCAGCTCGGGGCCGTGGAAGTACATCTCGGCCGAGGTGGTGACGCCGTGCCGCAACATCTCCACCGCGCCCAGCAGCATGCCCGTGCCGACGTCGACCGCGGTCATCCGTGCCTCGTTGGGCCACATCTGCTCCTGCAGCCACCGCAGCAGCGGCAGGTCCGAACCCAGGCCGCGCAGCACCGTCATCGGGCTGTGCGCGTGGGTGTTCACCAGGCCGGGCAGCAGGATCCCCGACAGCCGCCGGACCTCGCCGTCGAACGCGGGAGCCTCGGCAGCACCACCCACGTAGGTGATTCGACCGTCGACCACGTCCACGACCGCGTCGCGCAACACGGAGCAGGACGAGTCGCAGGGCAGGACCACCGGGGCGTGCAAGCGCATTGACATGCGAAGAATCCTGCCACTGTGACGCCAGTCACAAGCATGCATAGGTCAGGGGCAACTGGGAATCCTGGCTCCGTCGGGTGCGGGCCGACCCCCAGGGTCCGCCCCGACCAGAACTTCTCCCCAACCAGGGGGCCCGTCGAGCACTATCCGGCGGGCCCTTTGTGCATTCGAGGCAACCTGACCGACGGGGACGACGTCACATGATCATGTCGAAGAAGCCGTGCACGTCCAGTGGAGACTTCCGGCGCGCGCAGAAGCCCGCCACCCCCAAACCGCCGACTCGGCGCTGAGTTGGCATGATCACGACTGCACGGGTACGGGCGTGATCATGCGGAGGCATCAGTGGCCGACATCGACCCTCAGAACGACGACCAGTTCAGCGATGTCGAGATGACGCAGGAGTTCGACGTCATCCGCGACGACCGCTGACTTACGCCAGCGGCAGTTCGGCGCGGACCGTCCATCCAGTCGGTTCGCGTCGGCCTGCGGAGAACGTGCCACCCAGCAGTTCGACGCGCTCGCGCATGCCCACGAGCCCGTAACCACCCGAGCCACCAACGGGAACGCCCGACGCGACGCCGTCGTCGGTGATCGACAGTCGCAGCGCGCCCTCGCTCGAGGTCAGTGCGACGTCCACTGAGGACACGGCGGAAGCGTGTTTCTGGGTGTTCGTCAGAGATTCCTGGACCAAGCGCAGCACGGAGCGCGCCAGCTCCTGCGGCACCGCGTCCTGCAGGTCGAACGAAAGCCGCACCGGCAGACCGGATTCCGTTGCCAACGCGCGCACGTCGTCCACCAAGGACGAAGACGCGGCCGGCCCGGACGACTCGCCATCGCGCAACGTCCCGACCAGACGGCGCATCGCGGTCAGCGCCTCGTAGCCGGACGCCTCGATGGTCGGCAGCACCTGCTCGGCGGTCTCGCGACTCAGCTGACCTGCCTGAGCGTGCACGACGATCGCGGTGACGTAGTGCGCGACCACGTCGTGCAGCTCGCGAGCCAACGCCATCCGCTCGGCGTTCTGGGCCGCGGCAACGGAAGCCGCGAGCTGAGACGCACGTTCGTTGTCCCTCGCCCGGAAGTGCAGTCCACTGCCCACCGACAGGATGAGCAGCAGTGTCGCGCCGAACAGGTAGGACGTGGGATCCGGGGCCCAGTCGCGGTACTCGACCGGGGCGACGATCGGCCACCCCAGGACCTCGGTGGTCGCCATCGCGGCCATCACCAGCGCCGTGCCGACCACCGCGCGCCAGCGGGAGTCTTCTCGCACGAGAACCGAGATGGTCGCCATCGCCGCGCCGGTCATCGACACGTTGGCACCGCTGATGAAGAAGTGCGGCTCGATCGCAACGCCGAGAAACCGCAGGGAAAGCGCCACGCAGACGATCGCGAACGCCAGTGCCAGTGCCGCGTCGAACGGACGGCGGGGTGCGAGCACGGCGATCGCGCAGATCACCAGCACGCCGGGCACCTGCCACCAGCCGAGCCCGCTGAGCGCACCGGCTTCCGCGATGACGATGCCCGTGAGCGAGAGCGCCAGCGGCCATTGGCGTTTGGCGAGCAGCCGCCAGTTCAGATCCGTGCTCTCCACCCGGTACACGGTAAAGCCGGAAGACTGATTCCGCGTCCGACCGCAGGCTAACCCGGCATCAGCCAGAAGGCTGAGTGGGCGACCTGCGGAAATACCCTCACGGCGGATGCCGGATCACGTCCTGGTCACGGACTCTGGAGGAGCGAAAGTCGGGGATACGGAGGACGCCATGTTGTCAGTTGTGTTCACTTGGGCCGCCGCTGTGGTCGGCCTGTTGGTCCTTGCGCTGATGGCCCTGTCGGGCGTGATGATCGACTCTCAGAGGTAAGAACCGCAGAGCCAGCGTGTGATGGGGAAGTCAGACGCTGGTCAGGGAATTCTGCTGGCGGAGCAGCTCCGCCAGCCTGCTCGTCGGTTGGGGACGGGTCTCGTCCAACGCGGCCGTGAAGCGCGCCGGAGTACCGGTCCGTGCGCGCGCCGCGGCTGCGGTGTCCAACCGGAATGCCGGACGCGCAGCAGAAGGACGCTGGCGAGAGCGCAGCCACGCAAGGCGGTGCAAGGCTTCCGCGTGGTGGTCCGTGATGGTGACGGACGCCTTGTCGAACGAGTGCAGCACTGCGGCGTTCAGGTGAACGGTCGCGAAATCCCGCCACAACGTGCGTTCGGACGACGTGTCCAGACCCAACGCCTCGGCGACCTCGCGCGCCACACCGTAAGCGCCTTCTTCGGCCAGTGAACGAGTGCCGATCTCGGCGCCCACGAACCAAGAGTTGAACGGCGCCGCCGGATAGTTCACGCCGCCGATCGACAGCCGCATGTTGGAGATGACCGGAACCGCGTGCCAACGCAGGCCCATTTCGCCGAACCACGGCAGAGTCGGGTGCTCCAGCGGAACCTCGTGCACGATCTCGGACGGCAGCGTGAACAGCCGCGGTCCCTCGTGCTGCGTCTCCACCACCAGCGGCAGCAGGTCGAAGCGCGACCGTCGCGCGGGCGGCCGCCATCCCATGCCCTGCATGGTTTCGGTGAACTGGGTGTAGCGACGGTCCCCCATCCCGTCGGCGTACCCGGCGTACCGGATCAGCTGTTCGTTCCAGATCACCGGCCCAGGCGATCCGGGCGCGTCCGGCGCGAAAACCGTTACCAGCGGCCGAATCTCGCCGCCGTTCGTCGCGAGCCGCAGGTGTTCCACGCATTCGCCGGCGACAGCGGCGGCGTTGCGATAGCCGCGCAGATCGCGGACTTTCAGTCGTCGCCACGGAACACCGGAAGTGCACCAACCGGAATCTCGCAACGCGATCCGCGCGCCGTACGCGAGCTCGTTCGTGGTGTGGCGGTAGGTTCCGGTCTCGGCGATCTCCGCGCGCACCTGGGCGATGCGGGCGGACAGCGAGCCAGCGTCGGAGTGCGCCGCGTGGAACATGCGGATGAACTCCTCCGCGACGGGGAGGACGTCGGGGGTCACGGAGCGAGAACCTAAGGCCGGAACAGCCTCACGCGTCACTGCCACTCGGGGCATTTCGGGTGATCAACACCGGCCACTCCAACGAGTGAACGCTAGACCCTGGGTGTTCACCCGATCGGCTTGAGACCTCGATCAGGTGAGGTCGTTCCGCTTGAACATCAGATCGTGGGAAACACGGCCCTCGTTCACAGCACGCTGCTCGAACTTCGTGACGGGCCGCCAGTCCGGCCGAGGCGCCCAGCCGTCGTAAATGTTCGTGAGCAAACGCTCTCCGGAGCACACTTCGAGCATCTGCTCCGCGTAGTGCTCCCAGTCCGTCGCGAGGTGCAGCACGCCGCCCGGCTCCAGCCGTGACGCGAGCAGCGCCACGAACTCCGGCTGCACGAGCCGGCGCTTGTGGTGCTTCTTCTTCGGCCACGGGTCCGGGAAGAAGATCCGCACACCGTGCAACGACGCGGGCGCGACGTGGTCGGTCAGCAGGTCGACGGCGTCACCGCGCAGCACGCGCAGGTTGTCGAGCCCGCCGAGGTGCTCGGCCCGCAGCAGCAACTGGGCCAGGCCTGGCTTGTAGACCTCGACGGCCACGTAGTTCAGCTCGGGCGCGGCGGCCACGAGCTGCGAGGTCGTCTCGCCCATGCCGGAGCCGATCTCCAGCAGCACGGGCGCGGAACGACCGAACCACGACGTGAAGTCCAGCGGGCCCTCGGGCAAGGACTTCACGTCGTTGCCCATCTTCTCCCAGTACGTGTCCCAGGCACGCTCCTGTCCCACGGTCATGCGCTCGCCGCGCTGGACGAAGCTGACGATGGAACGGTGGAACTCAGGCCTGGTCACGACCGGACAGCCTAGTGCCCCGATCGCAATCCCCACCGGCGGCTCGGGCACCCGTCCGAGCGCGCGAGCCGTCGGCGGGGTTAGCGATCGGGGCACTAGGCGATGAGCTCGATGTCCTCGATTTGTGCACGGAGGTCGGCGACCGTGAAGTCGATGGGCTGGGCGTGGCCGCGCCCGCGGTGTGCCGGAACGAGGTCGACGAAGCCCTTGTGACGATCCGTGAACTGCACGGTTGTCGGGGTGGCGGGTCCGTAGACACCGCTCTCGGACGGCACGTACTCCCAGTACCCGACCTCGCCGAGGTCGACCCAGGGGACGAACACCCAGCCAGGACGTGACGAGAGCAACTCGGTCACCGCGTCCTCGACGGCGTGACCTTCGGCACGGGACCGCAGCCGGCCGCGGTCCAAAGCCCGCAACCACCAGGGCGCGGGTGCGTCCTCCACGGCGCGCACGGTGCGGTACATCGCGAGCACTTCGTTCTCGTTCGCGCGGTTCACCCAGGAACGACGCGCTTCTGCAGGGGTGAGGGCGATTTCGGCGGGGTTGGGAGCTTCGAGCGCACTTGCCCACTCGAGGCCGAGCATTGCTTCGACACGGACCACTGGCCACCTCCGCAGCGGGGATAGCCCAATTGAACGCGAATCCAAACGCCGGTGTTGTCCAGAAAGCGGCTTTTCACGGCTTGTTAACAGCGCTCTTACTCAACGTGTGACCCCAGGCACGTTGCGCCTTGGCGTGGAAACACGATGTAGGGGACGTGCCTCTGCTCTCCGCGCTCGCCGTCGCGCTGCCGTTGCTGCTCGCCGCGCAGTCGATCGAGGAGCAGGAGTGGCATCTCGACGCGCTCGACATCTACTCGGCGCAGGAGCAGGCGCGCGGTGACGGCGTGATCGTCGCGGTGATCGACTCCGGAGTGGACGCCAAGCACCCCGACCTCGCCGGACGGGTCTTGCCCGGCACCGGCTTCGGCAGCTCCAAGGGCACCGACGGCACGACCGACACCGACGGTCACGGCACGGGCATGGCCGCGATCATCGCCGCGACCGGCCGCGACGGCGGAGCGCTCGGCATCGCGCCCGGTGCCAAGATCCTCCCGATCGCGAGCGCCGAGAAGGAGCAGTTCACGCTCGACGTCGTCGCGGAGAGCATCAGGTGGGCCGCCGACCACGGCGCCAAGGTCGTCAACCTGTCGCTGGGTTTCTCCAGCTCGATGACGCCGAGCCTGGTCAGGGCCGTGAACTACGCGATCGAGAAGGACGTCGTCCTCGTCGCCGCGACCGGCAACGAGGGCAAGGAGGTCTCCGCGCCCGCCAACATCGGCGGCGTGATCGCGGTCGCGGGCACCAACCGCGAGGGCAAGCCGTGGAAGTCGTCCAACGTCGGTGCGGACACCGTGCTCGCGGCCCCGGCGGAGGGCATCGTCACCGCGGCGCCGACCAGCGTCTACTCCAGCGGGTACGCCGAGATGGACGGCACGAGCGCGGCGTCGGCGATCGTGGCCGGCGTGGCGGCGCTGGTGCGCGCGAAGCACCCGCAGCTGCCGGCCAAGGACGTCGTCAACGTGTTGATCAAGACCGCGAAGGACCTGGCGGAACCCGGCAGGGACGAGGCGACCGGGTTCGGCCTGATCGACCCGATGGGCGCGCTCACCGCGCAGTTGCCGCCGGTGGAACGGAATCCGCTGCTGCCGCCGCCGAAACCGTCGACCGCGCAACCGACTCCGACGCTCGCCGCCCAGCCCTCCGCGCAGCCGGCCGACGAGATCTCCGACCGGCTGCCGTTCATCGCCGCCGTCGCGGGTGGAACCGCGGTGATGACGGCGCTGCTGATCGCCTTGCCCGCCATCAGGTCACGACGACCGGAACCGGTCAGTGCGCGTGATACTCCACCGATTCCTTGGTGAGCTGCATGAAGGCGTCCTCCAGCGAACCGCGCTGAGGGCTGAGCTCGTGCAGCACGATTTGGTTGTCCGCGGCGATCTCACCGATGCGGGCCGCCGGAAGCCCGTGCACCACAAGGGCTCCGTCCACCGCGTCCTCGGTGACCGTCGCGTCGGCCACGAGAATCTCGCGCAGCTTCACGGCGTGGGGTGAGCGCACCCGGACGTGGTCCTGGGTGGCGTCGCTGATGAACTGCTCCGTGGTGGTCTGGGCGATCAGCTGGCCCTTGCCGATCACGATGAGGTCCTGGGCGGTCTGCGCCATCTCCGAGAGCAGGTGGCTCGACACGAACACCGTCCGGCCCTCGTCCGCGAGCCGGTGCATGAACTGCCGGATCCAGAGGATGCCCTCGGGGTCGAGGCCGTTGACCGGCTCGTCGAACAGCAGCACCTCGGGGTCGCCGAGCAGCGCGCCCGCGATGCCGAGCCGCTGGGACATGCCGAGCGAGAACCCGCCCGCCTTCTTGTTCGCGACCTCGGTGAGCCCGACGATCTCCAGCACCTCGTCGACGCGGCTGACCGGGATCTTGTTCGACACCGCCATCCACTTGAGGTGCGAGCGCGCGGAACGGTTCGGGTGCACCCACTTCGCGTCGAGCAGCGCGCCGACCTTGCGCAACGGCTGCTTGAGCTCGGTGTAGTGCTTCCCGTCGATCGTGACGTCCCCGCTGGTGGGGGTGTCGAGGCCGAGGATCATCCGCATGGTCGTGGACTTGCCGGCGCCGTTCGGGCCGAGGAAGCCCGTGACGCGACCCGGCTTGACGATGAACGACAGGTCGTCCACGGCCTTCGTCCGGCCGTAATGCTTGCGCAACCGCACTGCTTCGATCATGGCCTCTCCCGTTCGCTCGAAGAACTGATCGGGACGTGGGTCATCCCCCCGATGGATGACCCACGTCCCGCTCCCCCTTATTCGGAACCGGTCACGCGTCGCGGCGCTTCGCGACGACCAGCGCGACCACCAGCAGAGCGATCGCGATGCCGGCGAAGTAGGCCAGCGATCCCCACTGGCTCAGCTTGAAGTCGATGCCCGCTCCCGGTTGCTCCGCGGGGTTGCCGCCGCCGAGCGCCAGGAAGTTGTTGGCGTTCTGGAACGGCAGCCACGCCTGGATCTTCACGCCGACCTTCGGGATGATCCCGATCAGGCCTTCGAGCAGCATGTTCCACACGAGCAGGATGGCCACGGCACCGGCGGTCTGGCGGACCAGGATGCCCACCGCGATCGCGAGCACCGCGCCGATCCCGTACAGCAGGCCGACACCCGCGATGTGCCGCCACTCGGCGCCCGTGTTGATCGCCAGGTCCGAGGCGGGCGACATCACCTTCGCGAGGCCCCACGACCCGAACGCGATGATCTCGCCGAGGACAGCGGCGATGAACGCGACCACGGCGGTCTTCGCGACCAGCGCGGACGTGCGGCTCGGTACCGCGAGGAACGTGGCGCGGATGGTGTTGAAGCGGTACTCGGTGGTGACCGCGAGCGCCGACATCACCAGCACGACGGCGAGCGCGAGCTGGCTGCTGCCGAACTGGGTCAGGCCGATGGACATCTGGCCGTTCTCGGTCGTGCCCGCGATGATCGCGGTGAGACCGACACCCAGAACCAGGGCGAGTGCCGTGCACCAGTAGGGCGAACGGGTCGAGAAGAGCTTGATTCTCTCAACTGCCAACAGGGTCATCAGACTCACTTCCCGATCTCTGCGTGGTACTCGACAGCATCGCCGGTCAGCTGCATGAACGCCTCTTCGAGCGAGCCGCGCTGCGGGCTCAGTTCGTGCAGAACGACACCGTTGGCTGCGGCGATGTCCCCGATCTGGTCACTCGTAGCACCCGATACGGACAATGCCCCGTCCGCGCCGTCACGAACCGTGAAGCCCTTGTCCACCAGAAGCGGGCCGAGCTTGAAGAGCTGAGGGCTGCGCACCAGCACGGAGTTCCCCGTCGAGCGGTCGACGAACTCGGCGGTGCTGCTCTGCGAGATCAGCTTCCCCCTGCCGATCACCACGAGCTCGCTCGCCGTCAGCGCCATTTCGGACAGCAGGTGGCTCGACACCAGGACCGTGCGGCCCTCGGCGGCGAGGTTCTGCATGAACGTGCGGATCCAGAGGATGCCCTCGGGGTCCAGGCCGTTGACGGGCTCGTCGAACAGCAGCACCTTCGGATCGCCGAGCAGTGCCGCGGCGATCCCCAGCCGCTGCGACATGCCGAGCGAGAACCCGCCGGCCTTCTTGCCGGCCACCTGCGTGAGGCCGACCGCGTCGAGCACGGCGTCCACGCGCTTGCCCGGCAACCCGTTGGACTTGGCGAGCCAGCGCAGATGCGCTCGTGCCGACCGGTTCGGGTGAACCCACTTGGCGTCGAGCAGCGCGCCCACCGTCTGCAGTGGACGGTGCAGCTGGTCGTAGGGCTTCCCGTCGATCAGCACGCGGCCTGCCGTCGGTCGGTCGAGCCCCAGAATCATCCGCATGGTGGTGGACTTGCCGGCGCCGTTCGGACCGAGGAACCCGGTCACCCGTCCAGGTTGGACGGTGAACGACAGGTCGTCGACCGCGACCGTCCTGCCGTATCTCTTGGTGAGGCCGATTGCCTCGATCATCAGCTGTCCCCTCTCGGTGTTGGGGACAACTCTCCCGCTCCGAGGGGTCCACCCACATCGCCCAGCGGTCTGCGACCACCGTCAACTTCAGTCGTCCTGTGCCGCTACCTCAGTCGTAGTTGAATGCTTCTCATGGGTTACACCGAAGCTCCAGAAGGCTGGTGGCGCGAGTTCGTGCTGGCCAAGCCCGCCCGCACCGGCAAGCTCGCCGTCACCCGCAAGGACGGCAGCCCGCACATCGCCCCGGTGTGGGTGGACCTCGACGGCCCGGACGTCGTCTTCCTGACCTCCCGCGACACCATCAAGGGCAAGTCCATCCTGCGCGACGGCCGCGTCGCCCTCTGCTTCGACGACGAAACCCCGCCCTTCAACTTCGTGACGATCACGGGTCGCGCCCAGGTGGACGAGGACCCCGACCAGCTGAAGTACTGGGCCGGCCGCACCGCCGCCCGGTACATGGGCGACGACCAGGCCGACCACTACGCCGATCGCAACGGCGTGCCCGGCGAGATGGTGGTCCGGGTCAAGGTCGACAAGGTCGTCGCCAAGGTCAACGTCGCCGACTAGTGGTGTGGCCCGGAAGGTTGCCGGGGGAATTCGCGGTCAGACGGCGCCCTGCTGAGCGTGAATCACCTCGCCAACGTTCCGGGACGCGCCACTAGGCGGGGAAGAACCGGGCCAGCGCCTGAGCGGCACCGTCTTCCAGCACGGTGCCGGTCACCGCGTCGGCGGCTGCCTGCACGGTCGCCGGCGCCTGACCCATCGCGATGCCGCACGCGGCCCACCGGAGCATCTCCAGGTCGTTGGTCCCGTCACCGATCGCGAGCGTGTCCTTGGCGCTGATGCCCAACGACACCCTGAGCTCCTCCAGCGCCCAGCCCTTCGTCACGTCGGGCGGCACCGCGGTCAGCCACGCCTCGGTGTGGTCGACGTGCCACGAGACGCCCGGCAGCTCCAGTTCCCGCACCGCGAAGGCGAGTTCGGCCGGTGTGTGGTCGAGCCAGCGCATGACGAGCCTGGCCGTCGGTGTCGCCGCGACCTCGTCGAACGTGGCCTGAGTGGTCACGCCCCAGAGGTCGCCCGGCAGGAACTCGCCGAGCGACAGGCTGCCCACGCCGGTCTGCTCGACCGCGAACACCGCGCCGGGCAGGAGCGCCTGCAGCGTCTTGATCGTCGGGCCGGCGTCGAACGTCGTGTGCTTGATGATCTCGTCGCTGACCGGGTTCCACCACACCGCGCCGTTCGAGCACAACGCCAGCGACGTGGGCAGTTGTGGCGCGATCGGCGTGGTGCCGATGAGGCTGCGGCCGGTGCAGAGCACCACCACTCCACCGTGCTCGGTCACGCGCGTGACGGCCGCCTTCACGGCGGGTGAGATGTCGTGCGAGCCGACTGGGGTCAGGGTTCCGTCGATGTCCAACGCGACCAGGCGCGGTCTCCAGTTCACGTGAAGCCACCCTATGCGAAGGTTAGTGAATTGTGGTTCACTAATGGAGTGGCACGGCCTCGCACCATCACCGACGAGCGGATTCTCAGTGCAACCGCGACGGTCATCGACCGGCGCGGACCGGACTTCACGGTGGCGGACGTGGCAGCGGAGGCCGGGGTCTCGGTCGGCGCGGTGGCGAAGCGGTTCGGGTCGAAGAGCGGTCTGCTGCAGGCGCTGACCCGAGCGGGAACGGAAGAGGTCGCCCGCCGGATGCGGGAGGCCGGCACCGTGCGCGAGGCGTTGCTGACCTGGTTCGACCGGCTGGCCGATCCGGTGGTCGCGACCAACAACCTGGCGCAGCTGGGCGTCGACCTCATCGACCCCGAACTGAGGGCGTTGCTGGCTCGGCACTACGCGGTGATGGAGTCGGAGCTGGAGGTCCTGTGCGCAGCCGAGGGGTTGCCGCCGAACGCGGCTCGCGTGCTGGCCGCGCTGGTGTACGGAATCTCGATGGACTGGTCGGTTCGACCACGCGGGGACCTGCTGGAACGCATGGCGGAGGACATAGATCTGGTGCTGGAGGGGATGCGCTGATGGCTACCTGGGCGGAGTTCGCGGCAGAACAGCCCGACATGGCGGCGTTCGTGCAGAGCAGGTTCGCGGCGGACCGGCACGCGCTGATCGCGACCCTGCGCAAGGACGGCTCACCGCGGATCAGCGGTGTGGAACCGGACTTCACGCGCGGCGAGCTGTGGGCGGGCATGATGCCCGACTCGCTGAAGTCCCGTGACCTGCGCCGGGACCCGAGGTTCGCGCTGCACTGCATGACCACGACTGCCTCGATGACGGAGGCGGGCGACGCGAAGATCAGCGGGACGGCCGAGTTCTGGGCAGACAAGGACGTCTACCTGAAGGATCTGTTCGACCGCACGGGCTGGCAGCCGAAGCCGGAGGAGATCGACCTCTTCCGGATGAACGTCACCGAGGTCGTGCAGCTCACCGTCGAGGGCGACGAGATGGTTGTCCTGTCCTGGCACGAGGGAAGGGGAACTCGCCGTGTCACGAAGAAGTGAGCCGGATCTGAGCGGCAAGGTCGCCGTCGTCACGGGCGCCACGAGGGGTGCCGGCCGGGCGATCGCGGTCGAGCTGGGCGCGGCCGGTGCGACGGTCTTCGTCGGCGGACGCACAACGCGCACGCAGCAGTCGGAGGTCGGTCGTTCCGAGACGATCGAGGAAACCGCCGAGCTGGTGGACGCCGCCGGTGGCAAGGGGATCGCCGTGCGGTGCGACTTCACCGATCCGTCCGATGTGGACGCTTTCGCCGCACGGATCGACCGGCTCGACATCTTCGTCAACGACGTGTGGGGCGGCGAGAACCTCGTCGAGTGGGGCAAGTTCTGGGAGCACGACCTCGAAAAGCAACTTCGCATGTGGCGCAACGGCGTCGAGTCGCACCTCGTGGCGATCCACAAGCTGATGCCGCTCGTGATTCAGTCCGACGACGGGCTCGTGGTCGAGGTGACCGACGGCGAGGACGGCGAGGCGTACTTCGTGAACCTCACCTACGACGCGGTGAAGAGCTCCGTGCGGCGGTTCGGTGAGGTGCTCGCGAAGGACCTCAAGGATCACCCGAACGTGACTGCGCTCGCGGCCACGCCGGGTTTCCTGCGGTCCGAGCAGATGCTGGAGGGCTTCGGCGTCACCGAGGAGAACTGGCGGGACGCGATCGAGAAGGTGCCGGACTACGCGTTGTCCGAGACGCCGCACTACCTCGGGCGCGGTCTCGCGCACCTCGCCGCGGACTCCGACCGCAGGAGGTTCTCCGGGCAGTGCCTGTCGTCGTGGCGGCTCATGCGCGAGTACGGGTTCACCGACCTCGACGGCTCGAAACCGGACTGGGGCCGGTGGTACGACGAGGTGGTGAAGCCGAGGATGGCCGGCATCACCGTGGACGCCGACCCCGAGCAGTACCGCTAGGCGTCGCCGGGGCGGACGAGACCGGTCTCGTAGGCGAGCACCACGGCCTGCACCCGGTCTCGCAGCTCCAGCTTCGCAAGGATCCGTCCGACGTGCGTCTTCACGGTCGCCTCCGACAGGAAGAGCTTCCGGGCGATCTCGGTGTTCGAGAGCCCCTTCGCGATCAGCACGAGCACCTCGCGCTCGCGTTCGGTCAGCACGTCCAGCACGGTGGCGTCGCGCAGCTCACCGCCGCCGTCGCCGAGGAACCGCCCCAGCAGCCGCTTGGTGACCGACGGCGAGACCACCGCGTCGCCCGACGCGACCGCGCGCAGTGCCGACACCAGATCGGATGGCGGCGTGTCCTTCAGCAGGAACCCGCTGGCGCCGTTGCGCAACGCCGACAGGGCGTACTCGTCCATGTCGAACGTGGTCATGACCAGCACCTTGGCCGTGTTGGCCTCGGTGATGCGCTTGGTCGCCTCCACGCCGTCCAGCACCGGCATGCGGACGTCCATCAGCACGACGTCGGGGCGCAGTTTGTCGGCCATCTGCACCGCGTCGAGACCGTCGGCGGCCTCGCCGATGACGTCGATGTCCTCCTGCGCTCCCAGCACCATGCGGAAGCCCATGCGCATGAGTTCCTGGTCGTCGACCAGCAGCACTCGAATCACGTGATCACCCTATGCGGCGAGCGGGAAGCTCGCGCGCACGCGCCAGCCACCGCCGGGGTTGGGGCCCGCCTCGAACTCGCCACCCAGCACCGCGGCCCTTTCCCTCATGCCGATCAGTCCGTTGCCACCGGACACCTTGACCACGTCGTGCGGCGTGCCGAAGCCGTTGTCGATCACCTCGAGCCGCAGCTCTTCCGGTGTGCGGGCCAGGCGCACCAACGCGGTCGAGCCCGCGCCGGCGTGCTTGATGGTGTTCGTCAGCGCTTCCTGCACGATCCGGTAGATGCTCAGGCCGACACCGGCGGGCAGGTCGTCCACGTCACCGGTGATCTCCAGGCGGACCGGCACCCCGGCCGCGCGGGCGTTCTCGGCGAGCTCGACCACGCCTCTCGCGTCGGGCTGCGGAGCCCACTGCGTCTCGGCGTCCTCGCTGCGCAGCACGCCCAGCAGCCGCCGCATCTCGGTCAGCGCGAGCCGGCCGGTCTCCGCGATCGTGCGGACCGCGTTCTCCGCGACCTCGGGCTGTGACCTGATCGTGTAAGCGGCACCGTCCGCGTGGACGATCATCACGCTGACCGCGTGCGCGACCACGTCGTGCAGCTCACGGGCGATCCGGGAGCGCTCCTCGCCGACCGCGATCTTGGCCTGCTGGTCGCGTTCGGTCTCCAGCAGCTTGAGGCGTTGCTCCAGCTCGCTCTGGTACGCGCGGCGGGCGCCGACGAACTCGCCCATCGCCCAGCTGAAGCCGAAGATCACGAAGACCATGAACACCAGGAACACGGCCTGGAGGTCGCCGATCTGGAAGATCGCCCACAGCATCGTGCCGGCGAACAGCCAGCACGAGTAGATCAACGCGGACTTGCGGCCGATGTACGCCACCAGCGTGTACAGCGCGATGGCCAGCGCGAAGTCCGACATCCGCACCGGTATGCCGCCGGTCTCGCCGCCGTGCGTGAAGAGCTGCAGGAACGCGCCCGCGAGGATCAGGTAGCTGGAACCGGCCGGGTGGTAGCGGCGGAACGGCAGCGGTCCGAGCATCAGCAACGTGACGGCGAGGAACGCCGAGAACGACACCCCGAGATCCACCGTGGTGACCCCGATACCGAGGTCGAAGATCAGCAAAAGCCCGGCGATCAGGGAGTCCCCGAACGCCGGGTGAGCCTTCATCCACAGGCTGAACCGCCGCACCGGACAAGGTTAGGTGCGGGCCGAACTTCTGCGCGTCGCGCCACGGAATGACGCTGCGTACGACTCCAGTGTGAGTTATTGTGTCAAGGGGTCGATACAAAGTCGGGGGTGTGCGGTGAGTGATCGCTGGGCAGCAGTGGTCGTCTTCGTGTTCGTCGGGTTGATGCTGCTCGTGCTGCTGTGGCCGACCGCGGCGAACGGCAAGCGCCTGCTGAAGAAGTGGGAGGTGCCTGATCCCACGGACGCGCAGGTGGAGGACGCCGTTCGGTACCTCAAGCGCCGCCGCCTGCTCTACCCGTGGCTCTACCCGGCGATCGGGTACTTCACCCCGTTGGGCGAGGGGCACGGCGACATCGTGGTCACCGTGCTCGCGGGCACGTTGCTCGCCGAGCTGCTGGCACTGCGACCTCCGCGGTCGGCTCGCCGGGTGGCGACGCTCACCCCACGAGGGTTGTTCGACATCGCCTCGAAGTGGGTGCTGATCTCCTACGTGGTGATCGTGCTGGCCGCGGCGGTTTACCTCGGCGTCGGCCAGCGGTGGGGTCTGGCCGGGTGGCTGGGGTTGTCGGCTGCGGTGGTCGGCGTGATCATCTGGGCTGCCGTGACCCGCCCTGCGACCGGCGACGAGGTCGTCGACATGGCATTGCGCACCCGCAGCGTGCATGTGTCGGCAGGGCTGGGTGCCGGAGTGGCCGGAGTGCTGATCCTCGGCCTGTGGGGGTTCATCGGCATTCTTGCGTGGATCGCGATGGCCAACACCAAGCCCGCACCAGCGAAGATCGCGAAGTGAGTGCTCCACGAATCGTCGTCGACGTCGAGAACGGCGTCGCGCCCTGGCGTCAGGTCCGCGACCAGCTCGCGCGGCTGATCAGCGGTGGCGTGCTGCCCGTCGGCTCGCGGTTGCCGACCATCCGGCAGCTCGCCGCCGACCTCGGCCTCGCGGCCGGCACGGTCGCGCGGGCGTACCGCGAGCTGGAGACCGAGGGCGTGCTCACGACAGGACGAAGGCAGGGCACCGTGGTGGCCGCCCTGCCCTCGCATGCACCGGACCCGCTCTCCGCCGCCGCGGCGGAGTTCGTCGCCGTCGCTCGGTCACTCGGCGCCAGCGAGGGGGAGGCGCTGGACGCCGTGCGTGCCCACTACGTGGCTGAGTAAGGCGACTCGATCTTGGGCGCGGGTCGCGGTTCGCCGATGTGTGCGTGGCGTTCCTCGTAGATGCGGTGCTCCTCGGCCATCTGGTCGGCGAGCTGCTGCTGGATCTGGCGGTCCCGAATCCTGGACAGGATCGCCATCGTGACGCCGTGAGCCAGTGCCAGCAGCAACAGCACCACACCCAGCTTCACGACCACGTTCTTCACCGGGTCGCCGGTCTCGACGTTGATGATCGACACCAGCGCCAGGAGCCCGAGCACGACGAGGTGGAACAGCACAGCCGTCAGCCGCATCATGGCTCCGGCCTGCTCGTCGTCGTACGCGCGCCTCAGGTATCCCTTGCCGCTGTGGTAGATCAGCTGGCCGTCAACGACGACCAGGACGATCCCCAGCACTAGGAACGTCACGTAGCTGTCTTCCATGGGCTGTGGCTACCCGCGCACGCACACCTACAAACCGTGGCACGATCAGTGCTCGTGACGGCGTTGCAGGGACAACAGCTGGCCGGACCGCTGTGCGCGGCGGTGGCCAACTTGTGTGTTGCTTTGCAACCACAGGTTTCCCAGCAGACCGCTCGTGGATTCCAGGAAGTGTTGCGGCGTCTGCACGCGCCGTTGCAGGTGGCGGTGGCGGGACGGATCAAGTCCGGAAAGTCGACGTTGGTCAACGCGCTGATCGGACGCCGGGTCGCGCCCACCGACGTCGGCGAGTGCACACGGCTCGTGACGCGCTATCAGTACGGAACGGTCGACCGCATCGAAGTGGTGTTGCGAGACGGCCGACGGCAGGTACTGCCGTTCGACGCCAACGGCATGATCCCCGCGTCTCTTGGCGTGGAAGGCATTTCGCACATCGAGGCGTACCTGACGAACGCGGTGCTGCGCGACTTCACCGTCATCGACACGCCAGGTCTCGGGTCGCTGGACGCGGCTTCGGTCGCCCGCACCGAGGAACTGCTGGATCCCGTGTCCCGCAACGCCGTCGCGGGTGCGGAGGCAGTTCTCTACGTCGTGACGCAGGGCGTGCGCGCGGACGACCACTCGACGCTGGCCGCCTTCACCGCCGCGACAGCTTCTCGCGAGGCGGGGCCGGTCAACGCCATCGCCGCGTTGAACAAGGTCGACGCCGTGGCGCCGGAAACCGTGGAGGGGTCGGACGGCGACGTCTGGCGGGCCGCGGAGATCCTCGCGGGCAAGCAGGCCGCGCTGCTGAAGCCGCGGGTCGCCGACGTGCTGCCCGTGATCAGCCTGCTCGCCGAGTCCGCGGAGACCGGCGAGTTCACGTCCGCGGACGCGGAGGCGTTGCGTCAGCTCGCGGCGCTGGACGCGGACACCCGCACGATGATGCTGATGTCCGGCGACCTCTTCACCTCGTGGGACTGCGACGTCGCGGCGGGCGTGCGGTCGAGGCTGCTCGAGAAGCTCGACCTCTACGGCATCGGCCGCGCTCTGGAGGCGTTGGACGCCGAGCCCGCGCTGACCGCCGGCGCGTTGCGTCGCGTTCTGTTCGACGCCTCCGGGTTCGCCGCGGTGCGCGGACGGCTGGACGCGGTGTTCCGGGCGCGGGCCGACGGCATCAAGGCGGCGGCCGCGCTGGCGTCGGTCACCTCGCTGGCCTCGGGCGACCCCGGTGAACGGCAGCGGGTGCACGACGCGATCGAAGTGCTGCTGGCCCGGCCGGAGGCGCACCAGCTGCGGCTCCTGGAGGCGCTGACGCTGGTGTCGTCCGGCGCGGTGACGCTGGCACCGGACCTGACGGAGGAGGTTCTGCGTGTCGGCAGCACTCCGGACGTGGCCGGTCAGCTGGGCCTGACCGGCCGGCCCCTGCCTGAACTGGTCGCACACGCACTGGAACGCGCCGGTTGGTGGCGTTCGTTCGCCTCGTTCGGCGCGACGCCGGCGCAGGCTCGGGTGGCGCACGTCGTCCACAGGGCGTATTTCCTCATCTGGCAGCAACTGCGTGCTGGGGGGCACCGATGAGCGTGAGTGGAACCGATCCCACCGGTCTGGCGTCGGACGACGGTGTGGAGACCATTGCCGACGAGCTGCTCGACCAGGCGCTGGCCGAACGCCGCGCGCTGGTCCAGCTGTGCCTGTACGCGCTGGACCGCGCCAGTGCGGGTGTGGTCCAGCGCATCGAGGAAGGCCTGTCGACCATAGGGGTCGTGGCCGTGCGTGCCGACGGAGAGCGCTTCGACCCGTCGTTGCACGAGGCGGGCGGCACGGTGCCGACCGACGACGCCTCGTTGCAGGGCCTGGTCGCCGAGACCGAGGTGCCGGGCTTCTGCGACCGCGGGCGTGTCCTGCGGGCTCCGATCGTGACGGTCTACACGGCCCGATGAGCACACTTCCCCAGACCGTCCGGCAGACGCGCGAACGTCTCACCTCTCTCGTGCGCGAGCTCGACCCGTCCATGGCCGACTGGGTCACCAGGCGTTCCGCGCCGGAGGTGTCGTCCGTCGTGATCGTCGGCGAGACCAACCGCGGCAAGTCGTCACTCGTCAACGCCCTGCTGGCCACTCCTGGCCTGTCTCCGGTGGACGCAGACGTGGCCACGTCGACCTACCTGGTCTTCCAGCACGGACCCGACTGGGCCGCCCGCGCCTGCTACCCGGGCCTGCTCGCACCGGTGACGTTCCCGCTGCCCGCGCTGATCAACTGGGTCTCCGCCGCCCACGAACTGCCGGAGGGCGAGCTGCCCCCGCGCTACGTCGAGGTGGACGCGCCGATCCCGCTGCTGGAACGCATGTCCGTTGTGGACACTCCGGGCGTCGGCGGACTCGAGTCGGTGCACGGCGAGCTGGCGCTGGAAGCCGTCACCTCGGCCACCGCCCTCGTCTTCGTGGTCGACGCCTCGTCCCCCTTCACCCGAGGCGAGCTGGACTTCCTCAAGCGGGTCGGCGACCGCGTCGAGACCGTCGTCTTCGCCCTGACCAAGACCGACCAGTACCGCGGCTGGCGCCAGGTCCTCGACGCCGACCGCGCCCTGCTGGCCGAGCACGCCCCGCGCTTCGCCGACGCCCCTTTCCACCCCGTGTCGTCCCGCATGTTCGACCTGGCGGCCCAGGCCCCGAACCCGGACGCCGCCGCCATGCTCCGCGAACGCTCCGGCATCGCCTCTCTGCAGACCTTCCTGCAGGAGCTGGTGGCCGGTCGCTCCGGAATGCTGGCCGAGGCCAACGCTCTGCGCGCTCTCTCGACGGTTCTGGACGAGCTCGTGGTTCGCCTTGAGCACGAGAAGCGCGCTCTGTCCGTGGGTGAGGACGAGGCAGTTGTCCTGCGCGCCCGCCGCGAGGAACTGCAGACCGAACGCCGTTCGTCCACCCGAGGCTGGCAGGTCCGCCTGCGCGGCGAGATCCAGCGCGCCCGAGTGGAGAACTCCCACGAGATCTCCCGCCAGATGCGTGACCTCCAGACCTGGTACCGGCAGGCCATCGACACCGCCGACCGCGCCGCCCTGGCCGTGCTGCCCCAACAGGTCGACACGGCCCTGCAGGTGGTGTCGCGCCGCATCTCCACCGCCCTGTCGGTGCGCCTCTCCCAGGTGACCGACGTGGTGCTGGCGACGATGTTCAGCGCCGACGAACTGACGTTGATCCGCGGCCAGTTCGCCCGCGGCGAGCAGCCCCCGGTCGTGTTGCGCCCCAAGGAGAAGCGCCCACCGACAGCCGAGGACAAGCTCCTCGTCTTCATGGGCGTGTCCGGTGGCCTGGGCGCCGGCAAGCTCGCCGTGATGCCCCTGGCCGGCCTCGGCATCGCGGTGCTGAACCCGATCGTCCTGCCGGTGACCATCGCCCTGGGACTCGGCGCCGGCTGGTGGATGGCCCGCACCCGGACCCACACGGCCGAGAAGCAGCACGTCAAGCAATGGCTGTCCGACGCCATCACCGACGCACGCTCCACGGTGGACCAGATCGCCGCCGAGCAGCTGATCGAGGCCGAGCAGGCCTTGTCACTGGCCTTGGACGAGGCCCTCGCCAAGCGCATCGAGGCCATCGAGGTGGAACTCCGCGAGGTCGACAAGGCGCTGCGGATGGAGGCCGGTGAACGTGGGCGCGAGCTGCAGTCGGTGACCCGGCAACTGGCCGAGGTGGAGTCGGGCCGATCGAAGGCGGAAGAGTTGCTGGCACGAATTCGATCGGTTCGCGACAGGGCCTGAAAGGCCATCAACGAGCGGCCCGCACACGGGTTACGGTTCACCGGTGAGATCGTGCAAGCTTAATCGAGCAATGCTCATTTTGGCTGCTCAGAGCGATGTCGCCGGGGTAACTTAAATGCATGTGTCCGGACGTGCGCGGTGCAAAACATTTGTGGCAGATATGAGTTCACCGATCCGTCACGAATCGGGAATGCCGGTTAATTCGACGCTGATTCGCTTGTGAAGCATGCAGCTGCAGCGAGACCAGGTGGTGGCGGCGACCCTGGTGGGCACCGTGGTCGTCGTGCTCGGGTTCGCGTCCGCGCCGCCGAGAACCACCAGATCCCGATCGCGCGCTACGCCTACGCCCCCGTCACGATGACCGTGCGTGTGGGCGATGTCGTGACCTGGACGAACCAGGACGAGGCGGCACACGACGTCGCGGGCGGCACGTTCCGGTCGCCGATGCTCGCCAAAGGGCAGTCGTGGTCGTTCACCTTCACCCAGCGGGCACGTTCGACTACATCTGCTCGGTCCACCCGGACATGCGGGCGCAGATCGTCGTGCTTGCCCAGGAGACGACAGCGCAGGCTCCGCCACCGCCGCCCGTCCGGCAGCCGGTCGCGCAGCAACCCGTGCCCACCACCTCCGCGCCCACCACGACGACCAGTTCCGCGGTCGTCGCGGCACCTCCGCCCACCTCGCCGACGTTGCCACCCATGTTGCTGCTGGCGGGCCTCGTCGCCGCCGTGACCACGCTGTGCCTGCTGATGATCGGTTCCCACCCGGACCGGCACGAGGTTGGCGAGGGAACCAAACCGGCATAACGTGGGTCATACCGGTACGCAAGAGCGCAGGAGGTGTGTCCCGGTGTACATCGACGAGAACGGTGCGGCCGACGCCGAGCTGAAGGTGACCGTCGAGGACGAGGAGTACACCGCCGACGTCACCTTCGACCTCGACGACGACGGCGTGAACGACTCCGCCGTGGTCGAGACGGACGACGGTGGCCACCTCGCGTTCACCGACACGAACGGTGACGGCGACGCGGATCTGATGAGCACGTTCGACAAGGACGGCAAACTTCTCAGCCAGGCTCGGTTCGAGGAGAATTCGGGTGAGTGGGTTGCCGTCGACCCGAACGACACTCAGCAACAGAAAACAAATTCCGCGCCTCAGCAGACCATTGTCGTGCACACCGACGAAGGCGATCGAAACGTCGGTCAGGCGACCGAGGACACCGATGGCGACGGCAAGGCCGACACCGCGGTGGTTCGCGACGACGACGGCGACACCTGGCTGTTCACCGACAAGAACGGCGACGGGCGGGCCGACGTGGCGACCGAGATCACACGATCGGGCGAGGTCACCATGTCCGAGCACCGCGGTGACGACTGGGTCGAGGTCGAGCACGGGCACATCGAGGCCGACGGCCGGTACGTGACGGACTCCAAGAGCGGCATTCTGGACGAGTCGGACGACTGGTTCGAGGAAGAACGGTTCGAGGGCGTCGTCCGAATCGATTCCACCACCGGGCAGTGGATCAGCCCGAACTGAAGCGCAGGTCACAGGCCCCGGTGTGGTGAGAACCGCACCGGGGCCTCTTGTGTTTTTCCTACCTCAAGCGCGCCTTAACCGCCGTCCGAGTGCTGAATCGATTCCAGAATCGGTTTTGTGAGAGAAGCGACAGGCTGGGGGTGCGTTACCTGCCATTCACCGGGCTAACCTCGATCCATCCCCTTCCACGCACGCCCGGCCCCACCGGGCGTCTGGAGCTATTCCCGAGGACGACGAAGTCCCCACACCGGACGGCCCACCGCGTCCTCGGGCAGCCGAGGCGTTCAGTCAGGAGACGAGACGAGATGACGGCAGTGACCATTCCCGGTCTCGAACACGCACCTACCAACCACGCGCGCTTGCTCGCATGGGTTCAGGAAGTCGCTGAGCTGACCTGCCCCGACGAGGTTGTTTGGGCTGACGGGTCCCAGGGCGAATGGGACCGTCTCACGCAGAAGCTCGTCGACGCCGGCACGTTCGTGCCGCTGAAGAAGAAGCAGAACTCGTTCTGGGCTGCCTCGGACCCGAGCGACGTCGCACGCGTCGAAGAGCGCACGTACATCTGTTCGGTGCGCGAAGTGGACGCGGGCCCGACGAACAACTGGATGGACCCTTCCGAGATGAAGGCCATCATGACCGAGCTGTACCGCGGTTGCATGCGTGGCCGCACGATGTACGTGATCCCGTTCTGCATGGGCCCGCTGGACGCGGAGAAGCCGATGCTCGGTGTGGAGATCACCGACTCGGAGTACGTCGTCGTCTCGATGCACATCATGACCCGCATGGGCACCAAGGCACTCGCGCTCTTCGGTGAGGACGCGGACTTCGTCCCGGCACTGCACTCGCTCGGCGCGCCGCTCGAGGCGGGCCAGCAGGACGTCGCCTGGCCGTGCAACGACACCAAGTACATCTCGCACTTCCCGGAGACCCGCGAGATCTGGAGCTTCGGCTCCGGCTACGGCGGCAACGCCCTGCTCGGCAAGAAGTGCTACTCGCTGCGCATCGCGTCCGTGATGGCGCGCGACGAGGGCTGGCTCGCCGAGCACATGCTGATCCTCAAGCTCACCTCGCCGGAGAACAAGGCGTACTACATCGCCGCCGCGTTCCCGTCGGCCTGCGGCAAGACCAACCTCGCGATGCTCGAGCCGACCATCCCCGGTTGGAAGGTCGAGACGCTCGGTGATGACATCGCGTGGATGCGCTTCGGCGAGGACGGCCGCCTCTACGCGGTGAACCCGGAGAACGGCTTCTTCGGCGTCGCGCCCGGCACCGACTACCACACGAACCCGAACGCGATGCGCACCATCGCCAAGGGCAACTCGCTCTTCACCAACGTCGCGCTGACCGACGACGGCGACATCTGGTGGGAGGGCATGGGCGAGCCCCCGGCCCACCTGACCTCGTGGAAGCACCAGGACTGGACGCCGGACAGCGACGAGCTGTCGTCGCACCCGAACTCGCGCTACTGCACGCCGATCGAGCAGTGCGACATCAAGGCGCCGGAGTGGGACGACCCCAAGGGCGTGCCGATCTCGGCGATCTTCTTCGGTGGCCGCCGCGCCACGACGATCCCGCTGGTCACCGAGTCGCGCGACTGGCAGCACGGCACCTACATGGGCGCCACGCTGTCGTCGGAGACCACGGCCGCCGCGGTCGGCAAGACCGGCATCGTGCGCCGCGACCCGATGGCGATGCTGCCGTTCATCGGCTACAACGCCGGTGACTACTTCCAGCACTGGGTCGACCTGGGCAAGCGCGCCGACGCCGACAAGCTGCCGAAGATCTTCTACGTCAACTGGTTCCGCCGCGGCGACACTGTGTCTGACAAGCCTGGGCGCTTCCTGTGGCCCGGGTTCGGCGAGAACTCGCGCGTCCTGAAGTGGGCGATCGAGCGCATCGAGGGCAAGGCCGCCGCCCAGGAGACGCCGATCGGCTACGTGCCGACGGCGGACGACCTGGACCTCGAGGGCCTGGACGCGCCGCGCGAGGACATCGAGGCCGCGCTCGCGGTCGACGCCGACGAGTGGCGTGCCGAGATCCCGCTGGTCGAGGAGTGGTTCGAGAAGATCGGCGAGAAGGTGCCCACCACGCTCCGCGACGAGCTGGCGGCCCTGAAGCAGCGCCTGGGCTGATCGTTCTCAGGTGTTTGGTGACCCAGCGGTCAACGGCGACCGCTGGGTCACCTTTTTGAGGTACTACTAGTGGTGTGACGCAGGACGAGGACCTCCTCGGCGGGCTCCACTACGACGGCACCAGTCGCGACGTCGAGGTGGGACCGGCCAAGGGCATCGTGCGCTACTACCCGGTGCCGCCCGCACCGCCGGCCCGCACGCCGTGGTGGCGCTACACGCTCGTGTTCGTCCTCGGTTTAGCGATCGGTACCGCCGCTGGCGTGGTCCTGTGCAGCAATTTTCTCTGAATCAGTGCAGCTCACCGTCCATTTGAGACGAAGTTGTCCACAGGTGTGGACGGCTCTGTGCACATGTTGTGGATAGCTGTGGACAGCCCTGGGGACTTCTCCACAGGTTCTGCAAATGGTCTTGCTCCAGGAATGAACCCGGCCCCTTCCGGGAACGTCTTAGTTACGTGATGACGGTCACAAAGATCGTCACCGGAGGAAGGGGAGGTGTGCCGTGGGGATCGCAGGAATCGCGATGCTGGTGCTGTCCCTGGCCGCCGTGCTGATGGTCGTGATCGCCGGATCAGTTCGGGAGCGGGTTGTCGCGGAGGCCGAGGAGAGTGCCGTTGAAGGTCTTGGTGGCCTCCGCGTAGCAGATAGCGTAGGTCCAACCCTCTGACCAGCCCTGGGATCCGGGCATGCGCCACGCCGGGAACACGTCGGTGCGCTTGTCCGAACCGACGTAGTCGTGCACGGCCTTGGTGCACTTGTCCTTGGCGATGGCGCTCATCTGATCCTTGGACGGCGTGGGGTCGTTGTACTTGCCCAGCGGCACGATGCCGGCGGGCACGGCTTCTGCCATGTGCGGCCCGTTGCAGGCCGTCGGCTTCACGTCCGAGTCCTTCGACGGCGAGCCGGCGAGGCAGATCTGGTACGTGTTGAAGCTCGACCCCTTGAGGACGCCCTTCAGGGAACCCTTGCGTGCCAGGGCTTTTCCTTCGGGGGCGAGCTCGACGACGGTGCACAGCCGCCAGCGCTCGCCCTTCTTCCAGCTCGCCTCGTTCGGCCAGAACGCCCAGACCTGCAGCCTGGTCGCGCCCGCGTCCTGGCTGCCGAGGTAGTCGTTGATCGCCGCGTAGCACGGGGGCAGCGCGGCTTTGCGCAGCGCCTGGGTGTCCGGGTAGGCCGAGGGCATGCCGGACATCTCGCCGACCGCCATCACCTCGGCGTCGTGGCTCGCGGCGCAGTCGATCGCCTTGAGCTCCGAGGAGTTCATGCACTGCCCCACCTTGGGCAGCGTCGGCGTGTCCGCGGCGGCGGTGGACGGCATCGGGCCCGGGACGGCCTGGCCTCCGACCTGGATGGCGCAGGCACTCAGCCCCACCGCGCTCAGGATGATTGCCACCGCCAGCCGCACACGAGTCACACCACAGAGACTAGGGCCTTGACCTGATCGGCGATGTCCCGACGCTGTTTTTCGAACGCCGAGTCCGTCAGCGCGGCCGGGTCTGCGGGCTGGCCCAGCACCGGCGTGTGGAGGTGTCCGCCGAGGACACTCGTTGCGCCGTAACCGATTCGCACGCGGTTGGCCCGGTACATGCTCTCGTTGGAGAGGTAGTTGCCTCCACCGCCGACGGCCGCGACACGGCCCGGCGTCGGCGAGTCCGTCCGGCAGTCCTGCGTGGCGCCGACGACGACCCACTCGCAGAAGCTCCGGTTCAGCACCACGGGGAACGGGCCGGTGCCCGCGTCGATCATCTTCTGGGACGGCAGCGAGGTCTCGATGAACTCGTGAGGCGGCTGCGGCCAGCCCGCGGCGTTGGGGACGCTGCCGTACGAACCGACGTTGTTGTTGTCCGGCGAACCGCCACGCCAGCGCGCCGCCCACCGCTCGATGTCGAAGCGGCCGGGCCGGCCCTGGCTGACCGTCACGAACGCGTCGGGCTTCTGCTCCAGCGCGGATCCGTAGAACTGCTCGACGATCCCCTCGTCGAACCCGCCCCACAGCACCGGCAGCACGGCCGCCTGCAGCACGACCTTGCCGGACGGAGTGCTGATCTCACGGCCGTCGAGCTGCAGCGCCGCCGCACCGGCCGGGTTGGCGCGCCGCACGTTGGTTTCGGTGAGCTGGAACGGGTCGAAGCCGGTCACCGCGACCTTGCGTACGCCGGGCCTGGCGGGGAACGCGGAGTCGCTCAACCCGCGCGAGGCCCAGTCGAACCGCTGGACCAGCTTCGCGCGGTCGTGCACCGAAAGGGAGAACCGCGGCTTCCACTGGCGCAGCGCGGTGGTGAGCTGCAGGCGTGCCCAGTACAGCGGGCGGTCGTCGTAAGCGTCGTGCCGCAACGGCTGGGCGCTCTGGGCGCGGGCGACAGCGGCCTTCCACAGCGCGTTGCCCTCGCGTTCCACGAACTGCTGAGCCTGCTTCTGCACGACCTGCCGGCAGAGCTTGGAGGTGAAGTCCGTGACGCGGCCGTCGAACCCGGCGAGCTTCACGAGAGAGGGCCCGACGGCGGGGCCGCCGGGAACGAGTGTGTCGTCGAGCCGCTGTTCCTCGACGGTCAACGGGACGGTGGTGTCGTAGCAGGGGGCGTCCTGGGCGTGGGCGACGCCCGGCACGACCGTGAGGCCTGCCGCGATGACGAGTCCGGCGATGATTTTCACGTCACTGATCTCAACGGAAAGGGCCACCCGTCGAAACCGGCGGGTGGCCCATACCGTTAACTGCTGCGTCTCAGTGGGCGGCGACGGGCTTGACCCGCGGGCTGTCCTCGTCGACGTGGTAGTCGGACGGATCGGTCTGGTCCGTGCCGTTGAAGACGCGCATCTTCTTGGCGATCAGCGTGACGACCACGGCGACCAGCAGGTTCGCCGCCAGCGCCGGCACACCGACGTAGATCGTCAGCGTGGAGCCGCCGAACGGGTGCCAGCCGAAGAGCGACAGCTGGCCCATCGGCAGTGCCGAACCGGCGAAGTGCGCCTTGCCGATGGCCGGGTTGCCGATGTTGTAGAGCAGCCACATGCCGTAGCCCATACCCGCGACCCAACCCGCGACCAGGCCGTAGATGTGGAACCAGCGGGTGTAGAGCGCGATCGCGACCGCCGGCAGCGTCTGCAGGATCATCACGCCGCCGATGAGCTGCAGGTCGATGGAGAACTGCGGGTCGACGAACACGATGAACGCCACGGCGCCGAACTTCACGACCAGCGAGGCGAGCTTGGCCTGCTTGGCCTCCTGCGCCGGGGTGGCGCGCTTGTGGATGTACTCCTTGTAGACGTTGCGCGTCCACAGGTTCGCCGCCGCGATCGACATGATCGCCGCCGGCACCAGCGCGCCGATGCCGATGGCCGCGAACGCGATGCCCGCGAACCACGACGGGAAGTTCGCGCCGAAGAGTTCGGGCACGATCGTGTTGGTGTCGGGCCGGCCGGTCGCCTGGTTGACGATCGGCTTGGTGCCCGCGCTGATCGCGACGTAGCCCAGCAGCGCCAGCAGGCCCAGCACCAGCGAGTACGCCGGCAGCGCGACCATGTTGCGCTTGATGACGTTGCGGCCGCGGCTGGCCAGGATGCCGGTCAGCGAGTGCGGGTAGAGGAACAGCGCGAGCGCGCTGCCCAGCGCCAGCGTGGCGTACTGCAGCTGGTTGTTGCTGTTGAGCAGGATGCCGTCGGTCTTGGCCGGCGTCGCGTCGAACTTGGCCTGCGCGTCGTTGAAGATCTCGCCCCAGCCGCCGAACTTGGACGGCAGGTAGATGATCGCGACGAGGATGACCAGGTAGATCAGGATGTCCTTGACGAACGCGATGAGCGCCGGCGCCCGCAGACCCGACTGGTAGGTGTACAGCGCCAGGATCACGAACGCGATGAACAGCGGCAGGTGGCCGAGGATGCCGGAGCCGTTCAGGCCCATGCTGCGCAGCACGGCCTCGAGACCGACCAGCTGCAGCGCGATGTACGGCATGGTCGCGACGATGCCGGTGATCGCGATGAGCAGCGCCAGCCAGTGCGAGCCGTAGCGGCCCTTCACGAAGTCCGCCGGCGTGACGTACCCGTGCACGCGGCTGACCGACCACATGCGCACCAGCGGCAGGAACACGATCGGGTAGAGGATGACCGTGTACGGCAACGCGAAGAACCCGGTCGCGCCCGCGCCGAACATCAGCGCCGGCACCGCCACGAACGTGTAGGCCGTGTAGAGGTCGCCACCGACCAGGAACCACGTGATCCAGCTGCCGAACTTGCGGCCGCCGAGGCCCCACTCGTCGAGGTGGTCGAGGGTGTCGCCCTTCTGCCACCGCGCCGCCACGAAGCCCATGACCGTGACGAGCAGGAAGAGGGCGCTGAAAACGATCAGCTCAGTCCACTGCATCACTTCGCTCCCTCGTCGAGGTCGTCAACGCCCAGCTTGTCCGGCTTGCCGGTGACGACGGGCGCGTCCTTGGTCTTGATGTAGACCAGGGCGACGCACAGCACGCCGAGAGGCACGAACGCGAACTGGTACCAGTAGAAGAACGGCATCCCGAACAGCCGGGGCTGGTCGAAGTTGAACCACGGCGTGATGAGCATGAGCAGCGGAACTATCAGCAGCAGGTTCCAGTTGCTCCAGCGCAAGCCGGTCTTGGGATCCGACGGCATGGTGGGCCCTCCGTGTACGCGGTGTTGCGCGGATGTTAGGCCTGATGAGACGTGCCGTCAGCTCCGTGATCGGAATCGTTGCACTCGTCTTAACGTTCTCTTTGGACTAATTCGCGTCGAGACGCTGGACAAGGTCCTCTTCCGCGGCGTCGAAGTACTCGTTGAGCTGGTCGACCGCCTCGTCGATCTCGCTGTTGTTCAACAATTCGACAATCCGACGATTCCACGGCACGTACGTCTGGTAGAAGTCGTTGATCTCCTGAGCCACCCGGAAGGCGAGCATGAGCTCGGCGAAGAGGCGGTCGGACTCGTCGCTCAGCCGCGTGCTGCCCGCCAGCCCGACGATGCCGCGGTGGAACTGGATGTTCGCCGACCCGGCCTTCGTCCAGTCGTTCTTCTCGGCCCTGGCGACGGCCTGGCGGACGGGAGCCCGGACGGCCTCGCGCTGCGCCTCCGTCACGCCGTTCCACAGCCGCAGGGCGCCGCACTCGATCACCCTGCGCGCCGCGTAGAGGTCACGCACGTCGTCACCGGTGGGCCTGCGGACGAACACGCCCCGGCTGTGCTCGTGCACCAGCAGCCGGTCGCGGGTGAGCAGCCGGAACGCCTCCCGCAGCGTGTTGCGGCTGACCCCCAGCGCGCCGCCGATGGCTTCCTCGCTGAGTCGCAGGCCAGGTGCGAGCTCGCCGTCGAGCACCCGCTCGCGCAGCATGTCCGCGACCTTCTGCGCGGTACTGGCCCGCTCCAGGCCGGCTTTTCCCTGCGCCAGCGTCGACACCCACGTCTCCGTCACCTGCCAAGTCTATTGCAGGATCGTTCTATTGCAGTATCGTAGAATCGTTCAACAATCCAACGATCCAACAAACCTGCAAGCGTTGGAGGACCGCCATGGACCTGAACGCAGATCTCGGCGAGGGCTTCGGCCACTGGACGCTGGGCGATGATCGAGCGCTCCTGTCCGTGGTGACCAGCGCAAACGTCGCCTGCGGCTACCACGCCGGCGACGCCGACACGATGCGCGAGGTGTGCGCCCAGGCCGCGGAGGCCGGTGTCGCGGTGGGAGCGCACGTCGGCTACCGGGACCTGGCGGGCTTCGGTCGCCGGTTCATCGACGTAGCACCGGACACCCTGACCAACGAGGTGCTGGCCCAGCTGGGCGCCCTGTCGGTCTTCGCCCGCGCAGCCGGCACCCGTGTGTCCTACGTGAAGCCGCACGGCGCGCTCTACAACGCCTTGGTCCGCCACGAGGCCCAGGCGGATGCCGTGGTGGACGCCGTCCGGCTGTTCGATCCGGCACTGGCGGTGCTGGGCCCACCAGGCGCCGTGTGGTTGAAGCGCGCCTCGGTGGCCGGCCTGCGGGTGTGGCACGAGGCGTTCGCCGACCGCGCCTACACCTCGGCGGGAACGCTCGTACCGCGCGGCGAGCCGGGCGCCGTCCTGCGGAACCCGGCGGAGATCGCGGCGAGGTGCGTCCAGCTGGCGACGGAGGGCTGGGTGCGCAGCGTCAGCGGACGTCCGGTGCGCATCGCGGCCGACTCGATCTGCGTGCACGGCGACACCCCCAACGCCGTGGAGATCGCCCGCACGGTACGCGCGGCCCTGGACGCGGCAGGCGTCGCGGTGGCTCGGGTGGAGTCCCCGCTCCGCCACACGCGCCAGGTCAGCTAACGAACGAGGGCGGCCGCCCCCACCAGCCCTGCCTCCCCGCCCAGCTGCGCGGCCCGCACCTCGAGCCCGGCCAGGTAGGACAACCCGGCGTGCGTCTTCAACGCCCGCCGCACCGGCTCGAACAGCAACTCCCCGGCCTGGGCCACGCCACCGCCGATCACGGCCAGGTCCAGGTCGCACACGGCGGCAGCCCCGGCGATCGCCATCCCGACCGCCAGCCCGGCCCGGTCGAACGCCTCCAGCGGAATCTCCTCTCCTGCCAGCGCCGCCGCGGCCAGCACAGCCGCGTCCGCGTCATCAGGAGCCTGCCACCCGGCACGCCGGGCCCAGGCCACCATCCGAGGCCCACCGGCCACGGTCTCGACGCACCCGCGCCCACCGCACGTGCACGGTTCGCCGTCCGGCTCGACGACGATGTGACCGATGTGCCCGGCGTTCCCGGTCCGGCCTCCGAACGGCCGTCCGTCCAGCACCAGCCCGCCACCGACACCGGTCGACACGACCAGCCCGACCATGAACGTGCTGCCCTGCCCGGCCCCGCGCCAGTGCTCGCCCAGCGCCATGCACACCCCGTCGCCGGCGAGCTCGACCCGGACACCGGGGAACAACGACGACACCGCGGCGCGCAGCGGGAAGGCCTGCCACGAGGGCACGTTGATCGGTGAAACGGTGCCGGCGACGGTGTCCACGGGCCCGGCAGAGGCGATCCCCACGCCCGAAACGGCAGAGCCCGCCACCACCGACGACACCACGGACACGACAGCGTCCCAGGGATCGGAGGCGGGCGTGGGCACCCGCGACGACCGCACCACGGAGCCCGAGGGATCAACCAGAGCGGCAGCGATCTTGGTGCCGCCGAAGTCCAGTGCCAGCACCAGATCAGTCACGGTGATCCATGCTAACCAGCGACTTCGAGGCGGATCACCGCGGTGGCCCTGACCAGCTCACCGGCCGCCACCTTCACCACCGCCGGCCACGACCCGGCAGACGCCCACGCCGGTGCCGAGACCGTGAAGTCGAGCGCCACCCGTCCCCGAGCGGGCAGAAGACCGGAAACGCAGAACGGCCCGACCAACTCCCACGTCTCTCGCGGCGACAGAATCCGTGCTTGCACCGGCAGGTCACCGTGCGCGCTGGAAGCCAGCACGACCCGCAGCACCGCGGACGAGCCGGGCGCGACGGACACCACCGAAGGCGCCGACGCCACCCACAGCACCTCGACCGGATCCTCGAAGTCCCACTCCGGCACGGTCAGCAGCACCACGTCGTAGACCTCGAACGGCAGCCCTTCCAACGTGGCCCGCACCGGGTGGCAGCCGGGAGTCCGCGGCGGGACCAGTCGCACCTCGGCCGAGGTGTGGCCACCGGCGGGCAGCGACACCGGCAGCGTGTCCCAGGAAGCCGACCAGCCGTCCGGCAGCGACAACCGGACCACGCCCTCGAACGGATCACCGTCGGACACCGCGACCACCCGCAGCCGGGTCGGGCTGAGCACCTCCAGGTGCACGTTCGCGGCAAGCCCTCCCAACGGAGCGGGCTCGTGCAACCAGTACCGCGCGAACACCGGCGTGACGGCGGGCGACACGGGACCGAGCGGCGGCCCTGCCATCGACAGCCGCGGCGCCACGGAAGGCAACGAGCCCTGCTCCGGCGAGCGCGATCCCAGGACGCCCACGAGCGGGGAAGGTCCGAGGTGGTCGACCTCGTGCCACAACGTGAAGGTCGAGGACCCGACCATCTTCTCCCCGACCTCGCTGTGCCAGACCGTCACCGGTCCGGTCAGCTGGGGAGGCTCCAACGCTGGGCCGTCAACCGCGACCAACGAAGCGATCGGGTCGTAGGAGAGCACGTGGTGAGTGGACGCGATCTCGTTGCCGAAGCCGCGCTTCCACCCGTGGTCGACGTCGTCCTCGACGAGCGAACACGTTCGCCACCCGTGTGCCGGTACGTCTCTGGCCAGGAACGTCACGGTGGTCCCGTCCACCAACGTCGGCAGCACTTCATCGCCGTGCGCCACGTGCACGTTCCGAGGGGACGGCAGATGTACGGACACGACATCGGTGCACGGCACGTCCAGCGGGTTCCAGACGACCACCGACGAGTCCACTGTGGACGTCAATGCCGAAAGCGACCGCGCGATGATGTCCGAGTGCAGGTCGAAGGCCTCACGAGGATGCGCCACAGCAGCACGCTCAAGAGCGGCGGTCGGATAGTTCGCCCCGGTGAGCCGGGCGGCATGCGATGCGAACACCGCTGCCGGTGAGTCGTCGAGCGGAGCAGGCGGCACCGGCACGGACCCGCGCACGTAGTAGTCGCGCGGCAACGAGCAGATGATCCGCGGCCACGTGTAGCGCGCGCTCCAGTCGTGGTGGATCGCGGTCATCCACGGCGAGGGCATCGAACGCGGCGGTCCGATCGGCAGCATCACGTGCGGCGACGACGCCGAGGACCGCAGCGCCAGGAACGACGAGTAGACCGACCGCTCGGCCTCACCCAGTGAAGACGCCTCCAACGCCGTCCCGGACGGCAGCGAGGACAGCAACGGCGACACACCGACCACATTGGACTGAGAGCCGACGACCTCGACCCGGCCCTCGGAGATCAGCCGCAACAGCAGCGAGCGGTGCTGCGGGAACGTGTCCCAGTACGGCTGCAGCAACTCCACGGACGTCACGGCGAATCGGTAGGCGGGATCGGTCAGCGCCAGGTCCAGATGCGCCCGCAGCACCGGGAAGGGCGCGTCCGCCGCCACGTGCCCGACCAGGTGCACTGTCCACCCGGGCGAGCCGACGACCAGCGAAAACGAGCACGAGTCCTCGCCAGAGGCCGACCGCACGACGGCCTGGGCGGGCACCACGGAGCCGGGGGCGTGCTCGGAGACGTCGACCGCGATCTCGTAACCGAACGGTCCTGGCACGAGCGAACCGCCGTGCCGCGCCGAGTGCAGGCCCGGACCGGAGACGTGCGCGTGCACCGGTCCTGCCAACGCAGGCGACGTCACGCGCACCACCTGCAGCAGCGCGGTCCGAGGCCCGACGAACAGCTCGGTGGACTCGGCGGAGATCACCGAACGATCGCACCATCGTTCAGCACCAGATGAAATAACCCGATGGTGGCGTTATCTCTTGAGCATCCGCGTGAGGCCCGCAGCCACCGTGGTCGCCAGAATCCAGCCCGTCACGATGAGCCCGGACGCGATCCACTGCGACGCACCGGGGGTCTGCCAGCGGTTCTTGTTGCCGAAGTCGACGATCGGCACCACCAGGTCGATCGTGTAGAGCCACGCGTTCCACGGCAGGTGGTCGTCGTCGTTGATCACCACCAGCGGTCCCTTGAACTGGAACCACATGCTGCCCACGACCCACGCCGCGATCAGCCACCCGAGTGCGCGCGCCGGGCGGTAGCCGTAACCGACCATCGAGCGCTGCAGGAAGCTCCACACCAGCACCAGCGGTCCAAGGAACCGCATGCCCTCGGCGACCGCGCGGTACCGCAGGCGTTGCTTCTCGATCAGCACGGTCGAGGCGTGCTCCTCGTTGCCGGACGCGGTCAGCATCTCGGCGAACTGGTCGTACGGGCGCGGGTGGTAGCTGCGGCGCATGGCCTGCCGGAGCCAGCGCAGCCGTTGCTCGACCTGGGCGTCGTCGCGCAGGTGGATCGGGTGGGCGAGCGAGTCGTAGCGGAAGTCGTCGAGGTCGATGAAACCGGTGGCGTTCCAGAAGTTCTCGTTGTCGTCCAACGAGGTGCAGCGCGCCTGCCGCAGTGTCACGAGGCCTTTCGGGGGCGACACGACGTTGACCATCAGCTCCTGGACCTGCATGCCCATGGCGTTCAACGCGTGGCTGTCGAGCTTGTAGCCGAGCACGGCGCCGTTGAAGTTCGCCATGCGGCCGATGGTCGCGCGACGGCACCGCACGCCGCCGTGCGCGACGAACTCCCTCTCGCCGCGCGCGCAGATGAGGTCGCGGCCGATCGTGGCGCCGCCGATGTCGAGCGACGGCTTCTCGCGCGGCTGGTGGCGGTACGTGCCCGGCTTGATCAGGCGGCTGCCGCGCAGGTCGAGGTTCGCGCCCACGGTGATGCCGCGCAGCTCCAGACCACCGGAGATCTCCGACTCGCGCACCACGAAGTTGCTGCCGATCTGCGAGCGGTTGGTCAGCAGGGCGTCCGCGGCCGGATTGTCCACAACGGCCCGTTCGATCGTGATGCTGCCGCGCACGTGCGTGTCGACCATGCGCAGCTGGCCCTTGATCCGCACACCGCGCCCGACGATGTCGCCGCCGATCTCGGCACCGTCGACGTGCAGCGCGCGGCCCGATCCGGTCGGGTCGGTGCCCACCGCCGGTGGCGACACGGCGTCCAGCACAGCGTCTGCCAGCGACAACGTGCCGCCGACGCGGGCGTTCACGGCGCGGACCGTGCCGAGGCTCGTGAAGTCGCGGTCGAGCTCCAGGTCGCCGGACACGTCGACGCGGTCGAGGATCAGCGTCGCCGAGGGGTCGGCGTGCGGGTCGGTGGTCTCCTCGAACACGTCACCGCGCGAGAGCTTGGCGCGGCTCAGCGACAGCGTGGAGCTGATCCGGGCGTTGGAGAGGAACACCACGCCGTGCGAGGTGAACGCGCCGAGCAGGTTGCCGCCGACCTGCATGCCGTTGCCGTTCAACGTGAAGCCGTTGGCGTTCTGCAGGATCGCGCTGCCGAGGTTGACGTTGCCGCCGATGCGCGCGCCCGCGAGCCGCATCTCGCCCTCGGTGTGGATGCCGAACGCGAGCAGCGCGCCCGCCACGGTCAGCCGGTCGCCGTGCACGCACAGCCCGCCCGGCACGCTGAACCTGCTGTCGCGCAACAGAACCGAGCCCGCGATCTCGGCATCGGTCAGGTCGACCAGATCGGAGACCCGGCAGCCGAGCAACGAGACGTCGTTGCTGCTGCTGAGGTTGCGCGCTTCGAGACCCGGCAGATCGCAGTCGCTGAACGAGATGCCGGCGAGGTTCGCCTGCCGCAGGTCGGGTGCCGACTCGAACTGGCAGCGCTCGAACTCGAGCACGTACGGCACCTCGACCGCGCGCAGGTCGAGCACATCGGTGACCACGCGGTCCACCACGCGGATGACGGGCGGGGTGCTCGGCTTGCGCCGAGGTAACCGCCACCCGCCACCACCTGAGTTGTCGTTCTCCCCCAACAGTCCCCGCAACACCTCCGCCGCGGTGACCCTCCCCCTGGCCACGTGGCTAGTCCGGGTCGCTCGGACCGTGGTGCGTCGGGTCGAGCACGCGAGCCAGGAACGACTTGGTGCGCTCCTCCTGCGGGTTGCCGATCACCTCGGCAGCCGGACCCTCCTCGACGATGTAGCCACCGTCCATGAAGATCACCTTGTCGGCGACCTCGCGGGCGAACTGCATCTCGTGCGTCACGACCAGCATCGTCATGCCCTCGTCGGCGAGCTGGCGCATCACGCCGAGCACGTCACCGACGAGCTCGGGGTCGAGCGCCGAGGTCGGCTCGTCGAACAGCATGACCTCGGGGTCCATCGACAGCGCGCGGGCGATCGCCGCACGCTGCTGCTGGCCACCGGAGAGCTGCGCGGGCATCGCGGCGACCTTGTCGCGCAGGCCCACGCGGTCCAGGTTGCGCAGGGCGACCTCGCGGGCTTCGCGCTCCGAGCGCTTGAGCACCTTGCGCTGCGCGACCATGAGGTTGTTCAGCACGTTGAGGTGCGAGAACAGGTTGAAGCCCTGGAAGACCATGCCGATCTTCGTGCGCGCCCGGTCGATGTCGACGTCCGGGTCGGTGAGCTCCGTGCCGTTGACGGTGATCTTGCCGCCGTTCGGCTCCTCCAGCAGGTTCACGCACCGCAGCAACGTCGACTTGCCGGAGCCGGACGGCCCGATGATGCAGACGACGTCCCCGCGGTTGACGCTGAGGTCGATGTTCTTGAGGACTTCCAGCGGGCCGAACGACTTCTTCAGCCCGGAGATCTCCACGCAGATCTCGCTCATACGACGGACACCTTCTTCCCGCCCGTGCGCTTCTCCAGGTACCGCGACAGGTAGCCGAGCGGCAGCGTGATGATCAGGTAACAGAGGCCCGCGATGAGGATCGGCGTCAGCGACGGGCTGCGGCTCAGCGTCTCGCGGCCGAACTTCGTGAGCTCGTACTGCTCGCGGAACAGGCCGAGGATGTAGATGAGCGAGGAGTCCTTGGTCAGCAGGATCAGCTCGTTCGTGAGCGGCGGCAGGATGATCCGGAACGCCTGCGGGATCACGATCGTGATCATGGCGCGGCCACTGGACATGCCGAGCGAACGCGCGGCCTCGACCTGCCCCTTGGGCACCGCCTGGAGGCCGGCGCGGATCGTCTCCGCCATGTAGGCGGCGCCGACGCCACCGAGCGCCAGCATGACCGTGGTCAGCGGCGGGAACTGCATCTGGAACGCGATCGGCACGCCGTAGTAGATGCCGATGAAGACCAGCAGCGCGGGCACGCCGCGGAAGAACTCGATGTAGACGGTGGCGATCCAGCGGTACGGAGCGACCGACGACAGCTTCATCAGCGCCAGCACGAGCCCGAGCGCGAGACCGAACCCGAATCCGAGCGCGGTGTAGACGATGGTGTTCTTCAACGCCACCGTGATCACGTTCGGGAACATCGACGCGGCGATCTCGGGGTTCAGGAACGCGCGCCGGATCTGGCCCCAGTCGGCGAGGAACGCGACCAGCAGGACTACGACGATCAGCACGCCGTACTGCACATAGCGGATGTACTGGGCCCGCTTGCGCCTGGACAGTGCCATTTGGGCTCCTAGCGATGTGGTTCGGACAAGCGGCGGGGCCGGCGCGTCGTGCGTGCACCGGCCCCGTGGAAAGCCGTTACTTCTTCTCCGGCTTCTTGCCGAACCACTTCTCGTAGATCTTGTCGTACTCGCCGCTCTCCTTGGCCTTCTTCAGCACGTCGTTGATCTTCGCGAGGAGGGCGGTGTTGCCCTTCTTCACGCCGATGCCGTACTGCTCACCGGTGGCGAACTCGGTGGTGACCTCGGTGTCCGGGAACTCCTTGGCGTAGTCGTAGAGCACGCCGTTGTCGTTGATCGCCGCGTCGACCGCGCCGGTGCGCACGGCGGTCTCCATCAGCGGGAGGTCCTCGAACTGGACGACGGTGTAGCCGTTCGCGGCCGCGTTGTCGTTCGCGTACTTCTCACCTGTCGTGTCCTGCTGGACGCCGAGCTTCTTGCCCTTCAACGAGGCGAGGTCCTTGTACCCGGAACCCTTCTTGACCAGCAGTGCCTGCGAGGCCTCGAAGTACGGCTCCGAGAAGTCGATCGCCTGCTTGCGCTCGTCGGTGATCGTCATGCCAGCCGCGGCCAGGTCGCACTGGTTCGCGTTGAACGACGTGCCCGAGGTGATCGTCTCGAACGGGGTGTCGAAGATCTGCTGGGTGACACCCAGGTCCTTGGCGATCAGGTCGACGAGGTCGACGTCGAAGCCGACGGTCTTGTCGCCCTGGCTGAACTGGAAGGGCTTGTAGCTGAGGTGGGTGCAGGTGACGAGCTTGCCGGCCTGCACCAGCGAGATGTTCGAACCGCCCGAACCCTGGTTCACCGGAGTCGCGCAGCCCGAAGCTGCCATCACGGCCAGCCCCAATGCCGGGATCATGGCCATCAACTGCCTGGTTCGACGAGCCACTGCGTCACTCCTCGTAACTGTTGCGGACGAGTGAACGGGATCCTGCCACCCAGGTGCCGTGGTGGACAGCACGTGCGTGTTACAGGCCACTGCCTTGCAACAAGTTTGCGTCAAATGGGCTCGTGAGCCGCAGAATCTTGCGTGAAATAGCCTAGATCACACAACGTCTGCACGTATTGCACCCGAATGGTAACCATCTGCGAGCGCGTCCTTGATCAGGATTTGATCACGATGATGCTGCTCAGCGCGTGCGTTCGGTCAACAGACCAGCCACCAACGCCGTCCAGCCGGTCTGATGGGTCGCGCCGAGGCCTTCGCCCGTGTCACCGTCGAAGTACTCGCTGAACGTGACGTGGTTGCGCCAAAGCGGTGACTCGGAAGCCTCGATCCGCTTGCCGTCCGACGGCCGGCGCCCGTCGTGGTCCGGCAGGAACAACCCGACGAGCCGGTCGCTCAGCTCGTCCGCGACCTGCCCGGCGGTGAGGTGGCGGCCGGAGTGCGTCGGCATCTCGACCTGGAACGTGCCGTCGTGGAACGCGCAGACCGTCCTGAGCGCTTCGACCAGCAGCGCGTTGGTGGGCAACCAGATCGGGCCGCGCCAGTTCGAGTTGCCGCCGAACATCGGCGTGGTCGACTCGCCGGGTTCGTAGCCCATCCGGTGCCCCTGGCCCGCGACGTTGACCTCCAGGCCCTCGCGGTGGGCGGCACTCAGCGAGCGGATCCCGTGCGGCGAGAGGAACTCGTGCTCGTCGAGCATCCGGTGCAGCACGCGGCGCAGCTTGTGCTCGTCCAGCAACGACACGAACGCGCCGCGCTCGTAGTGGAACGTGATGAACTGCCGCAGCTCCGGCCGGCGTTTGAGCAGGTGCTCCAACCGGCTGGTGAACCCGTGCAGCTCGCTGAGCACCCACGGTTCGAGGACCGCTGACGCCAGGAGCGGGATGAGGCCGACCATCGACCGCACCCGCAAGGGCTCCGACTCGACGGTGCCGTCCGGGCGGCGGCGCGAGACCCGGTCGTAGCAGAAGCCGTCCTCCTCGTGCCAGATCCCGCTGCCCGACGACCCGAAGTGCGTGAACGCCTCCGCGATCGACAGGAAGTGCTCGACGAACTTCGTCGCCACGTCCTCGTAGGACTCGTCCTCGCGGGCCAGCTCCAGCGCGATCTGCATCAGGTGCAGGCTGTACGCGGCCATCCACGACGTGGCGTCGGACTGCTCCAGCCGCCACTCGCCCAGCATCGGCTCGGACCTGTTGACCGGCCCGATGTTGTCCATGCCGAGGAAGCCGCCCTCGAACAGGTAGCTGCCGTCGGCGTCCTTGCGGTTCACCCACCACGAGAAGTTGAGCAGCAGCTTGTGGAAGATCTTCGCGAGGAACTGCCGGTCCTGACTCCCGTCCGCCCGGTAGACCTGCAACGCCGCCCAGGCGTGCACAGGCGGGTTGACGTCGCCGAACTCCCACTCGTAGGCGGGAATCTGGCCGTTCGGGTGCATCATCCACTCACGGCAGAACAGCAGCAGCTGCTCCTTCGCGAACGCCGGGTCGACCAGCGTGAACGGAACCGTGTGGAACGCGAGGTCCCACGCCGCGAACCACGGGTACTCCCACTCGTCCGGCATGGAGATGACGTCCGCGACGTCGAGGTGCCGCCAGTGCACGTTGCGCGCCTCGGGCGTCCGCCTGCTCGACGGTGCCTCCGGCTTGGTCGGGTCGCCGTCGAGCCAGTCGCGCGTCCGGAACCGGTAGTGCTGCTTCGTCCACATCAACCCGGCCAGCGCCCGCCGCAGCACGTGCTTCTCTTCTGGGCTCGCTTCCGGCGCGATGGCGTCGTGGAACTCGTCCGCCTCCTGCTTGCGAGCCTGCACGGTCTCGCCGAAGCTCGGCCCGAACGGATCCACGTGCCCGTCACCACCGACGAGCCTCAGCCGGATCGTCACCGTCTCACCCGGCTCCACGGGGTCGAACGAGTACCAGGCCGCGAACTTCGTACCCGCCACCCCCGCGTCGTCCGGCCCGGCCACCTGACACGTGGACGTGCTGCCGTGCACCACGTAGTTGCAGATGCCGTCCTTCGTCCACGGCGACGGGTTGCGCTCGGCCCCGAAGAGCGACATCTCGTTGCTCTCGTTGTCCGTCATCAACATCGACGGTGACCCGTCGAGGTGCAGCGTGTACCGCCCCAGGTTTCCGTGGTCAGCCGTCACCTTGCGCCCGGTGGACGTGCTCGCCACCAGCTGACAGGGCCGCTGATCCCGCCCCCACGCCCACGTGTTGCGAAACCACAGCTGCGGCAACAGGTGCAGCGGCGCGTCATCAGGCCCGTGGTTGGTAGCGCTGATCTCGACGCAGATGTCGTCGGTGTCGGCCTTCGCGTAGGTGACCTGGACGTCGAAGAACCGGTTCTCGTCGAGCACCCCGGTATCGGCCAGCTCGGGCTCGCGGTTCTCCCGCCCGGCATTCCGCGCCATCTCCCGGAGCTGGCCGTACGGAAACTCCTTCTGCGGATACCGGTAGACCACCTGCATCCACGAGTGCGTGGGCGTCCCATCGGTCACCCACCAGTGCTCCTTGACGTCCTCACCGTGGTTGCCCTCGCTGTTGGTGAGGCCGAAGTACCGCTCCTTGAGGATGGGGTCGTTGCCGTTCCACAGCGCGACCGCCAGGTTGAGAAACCCGTGCACGTCGCAAATGCCGGCGATGCCGTCCTCGCCCCACCGGTAGGCGCGGGCACGCGCGTGGTCAAAAGGGAAGGACGCCCACGCATCCCCTTCGGGCGAGTAGTCCTCCCGCACGGTGCCCCACTGGCGACCCGAGAGGTACGGCCCCCACAGCCGCCACGGCGAAGTCGGGTTCTCCGACTCCGCGAGGCGCGCCCGTTCCGCATGTTCGCCCATCGGCCCAGTGTGGGACACGGGGTCGGATGCCTGGTCGGGCCCACGTCTGGTCTGAGTGTTTCCTCACTAAAAGCGGGGTGGAGCGTGACCTGAACGGCCGATTCAGGCCGCCTACGACGGTGAGGACGCCGCCATCAGGAACCTGCGCGACCTCGCAGCCGCGCGGATCGAGTTCCTGGCAGTGGTGCGCGACGACTCACGAACGACCTGGCCGAGGCGGCCCCGCGCAGGTCAACGCGCTGGCGAGAGCGCGAAGGTACGCGGGGCAACCCGGCGACAGGTCTTGCGTTGTTGGAGGATTTCAGCGCTGAGACGACTGCGCGTCCAGCACCAACGCCACGGCCTCAGTGACCCGAGCCGCGTGCGCCAGGTGCAGCCACTCGTCCGGCACGTGGCAGTTCGAGTCAGGCCCAACAGCTCCGGTCACGAGGAACTGCGCCTCGGGGTAAGCCTCGTGCAGCAGCCCCATGAACGGAATCGACCCACCGAGCGACACGGTCCGCCAAGGCGCCCCGAAGACCTCCTTGCCGGCATCGTCCAGAACAGCCGACAACCAGGGCGCCAAAGCAGGAGCGTTCCACCCGTCAGCGGCCTCGACCCGCGAGAGCTCCACGGTCGCGTTGTAAGGCACGTCCGTGGTCAGCCGCTCACGCACAGCCTCCAGGGCCGCCGAGGAGTCAGCGGTCGGCGGCAGCCGGAACGAGAGCACCAGCGTGGTGAACGGCCGCAGCACGTTGCCCGCGTCGTCCGGCGACGGCAGCCCGTCCGCGCCGGTGACCGACAGGGTCGGCCGCCACCCGGTGCCCAGAGCCTGCTCAACCTCGTCCGAAGACATCGGCTGCAGGTCGCCAACACGCGGCACGGGACCCCACAAGGCGCCGGGCGCGGCCTCCACGGCCTCGCGGACCTCGGCCAGCCGGTGCGCGGGGATCTCGACGTGCATCTCCGGCACCAGGATCTCGCCGGTCGCGGAGTCCTCGAGACGGTCCAGCAGCACTCGCGCGATGCGGAACGACGACGGCACCATGCCGGACGCCATGCCCGAGTGCAGGCCGCCCTCCAGCACCCGCACGGTCATCTTGACCTGCACCAGGCCGCGCAGCGACGTGGTCAGCCACATGCGTTCGTAGTCCGAGCCGCCGGAGTCCAGGCAGACCACCAGAGACACACGGCCCAAACGAGAAGAGAGGTGCGAGAGGTAGGCGGGCAGGTCGGGCGAACCCGACTCCTCGCCGGTCTCCAGCAGCACGACACAACGCGAGTGCGAGCCGCCTGCCGCGCGCACGGCCTCGATCGCGGCGATTGCGGCATATCCGGAGTAACCGTCATCCGCCGCGCCGCGGCCGTAGAGACGTCCGTCACGCAGTACCGGGGTCCACGGGCCGAGTCCGTCGCTCCAGCCGCCCACCGGCGGCTGCTTGTCGAGGTGTCCGTAGAGCAACACCGTGTCGTCGCCCGCGTTACCGAACGCGGGCACGTCGACCACGAGAAGTGGCGTGCGTCCCGCCAGTTGGACGACTTCGAGAGTCACGCCGGGCAGCTCGCGGGCGGAGATCCACGTGCGCACGTGCTCGATCGCGGCGGCCAGTTCGCCGTGTTCGTCCCAGGCCGGGTCGAACGCGGGCGAGATCGCCGGCACGGCGACGAGCTGAGACAGGCTCGGGACGATGTCGTCGTCCCACAGCGTCCGGACGGTGCTGGTCACAACTGAACGGTCCACCTCTCGATCCTGTCACGACTCCGCCTCTGCTCGCGTCCTTAAGCTCATCCCCGGAGGCCTCTGGCAAAGTTAACGATCGGTAACCGGGACAGCTGCGTCCGGTAATCGAACGGCCTAGTCGGAGGGCAAAAAGTCGAACCTCCGACTGTTGTCGCTGATCAGAACGTTGACTCGTGTGTTACGAAGTGGGACGGGTCTCACCAACACGGGTGAGGGCGTGTCAGGATGTGGTCGTAAGCCACCGTCAACGCCGACGGCTGCCTCCGGCCCCACAGGGTTGGCGGTGACCGCCGGCGTCGCCGCACGAGGTCGTCACGAGCGATCGGGCGGTCGGAGAGACAGAGGAGAAGGCGCATGTCGTCCCCTGAGCAATGGACGCACCCTGAGCCGGACGCAGCGCCGGCCGCCACTGCCGCAAAACCGACAGCGGAACAGGTGATCGCAGGCTTGCGAGCAACAGACGAGGGCGGCGCCGACCTGGTGCAGCTCCTCACCCCCGAGGGTGAGCGAGTCACGCACCCCGACTTCGACATCGACATCTCGGCGGAGGAGCTGCGCGGCCTGTACCGCGACATGGTCCTGATCCGCCGGGTCGACCGCGAGGCGAACGCGTTGCAGCGCAAGGGCCAGCTCGGCATCTGGGTGCCGCTGCTCGGCCAGGAGGCGGCGCAGATCGGCGCCGGCCGCGCGATGCGTCCGACCGACATGGCGTTCCCGAGCTACCGCGAGCACGGCATCGCGTGGACCCGCGGCGTGCACCCGACGGAGCTGCTCGGCATCTTCCGCGGCACCGACCAGGGCACGTGGGACCCGGTCGAGAAGCGCTTCCACCCGTACACGATCGTCATCGGCAACCAGGTCCTCAACGCGGCCGGGTACGCGATGGGGCAGAAGTTCGACGGCAAGGTCGGCGACGACGACGGCGAAGCCACCATGGTGTTCTTCGGCGACGGCGCGACCTCGCAGGGTGACGTGCACGAGGGCTTCGTGTGGGCCGCGGTCTACGACGCTCCGCTCGTCTTCTTCTGCCAGAACAACCAGTGGGCCATCTCCGAGCCCACCGAGCGCCAGTCGCGCCTGCCGCTGTACCAGCGCGCCCGCGGCTACGGCTTCCCCGGCATCCGCGTCGACGGCAACGACGTGCTCGCCACGCTCGCGGTCACGCGCTGGGCGTTGGACGAGTGCCGCCACGGCAACGGCCCGATCCTGATCGAGGCGTTCACCTACCGGATGGACGCGCACACCACCTCCGACGACCCGACGCGCTACCGGCTGTCGGACGAGCTGGAGCTGTGGAAGCTCAAGGACCCGATCGAGCGGGTCAAGGTCTACCTGGTCCGGCAGCAGTGGGCTGACCAGGAGTTCTTCGCGAGCGTCGAGGCCGAGGCGGACGAGCTCGCCGAGAACCTGCGCGAGTTCTGCGTCAACATGCCGGATCCGCCCGCCGAACGGATCTTCAGCAACGTCTACGCCGAGGGCAACCCCAACCTCGAAGCGCAGCGCGACGAATTCCTCGACTACGTCTCGGGTTTTGCTGGAGGTGAGCACTGATGGCTGCTCCGACCATGGACCGATCCACGACCGCTGCCCCGGCGACCCCGGTGCAGACGCTCACGATCTCCAAGGCGCTCAACATGGGCCTGCGGGCCTCCATGGAGGCCAACCCCAAGGTCATCATGATGGGCGAGGACATCGGCAAGCTCGGCGGTGTCTTCCGGATCACCGACGGTCTGCAGAAGGACTTCGGTGAGCAGCGCGTGCTCGACACGCCGCTCGCGGAGTCCGGCATCATCGGCACCGCAGTCGGCCTCGCGATCCGCGGCTACCGCCCGGTGTGCGAGATCCAGTTCGACGGCTTCATCTTCCCCGGCTTCGACCAGATCGTGTCGCAGGTCGCGAAGCTGCACTACCGCACGCAGGGCAAGATCAAGCTGCCCATCGTGATCCGCGTGCCGTTCGGCGGTGGCATCGGCGCCGTCGAGCACCACTCGGAATCGCCCGAGTCGTACTTCGCGCACACCGCCGGCCTCAAGGTCGTCTCGTGCTCGAACCCGGCCGACGCGTACTGGATGATCCAGCAGGCGATCGACTGCGACGACCCGGTGCTGTTCTTCGAGCCCAAGCGCCGCTACTACGAGAAGGGCGAGGTCGACACCACGGCCCAGCCCGGCCCGCTGTTCCAGTCGCGGGTTCTGCGCACCGGCGCGGACGCGACGCTCGTCGCGTACGGCCCGATGGTCCGGACTGCTCTCGACGCCGCCACCGCGGCTGCCGAGGACGGCACGTCGCTGGAGGTCATCGACCTGCGCACGTTGTCGCCGCTGGACCTCGCGCCGGTGTTCGAGTCGGTGCGCCGCACCGGCCGGCTGGTCGTCGTGTCCGAGGCGCCGTCCGAGTCCTCGATCGCCAGCGAGATTGCAGCCAAGGTCCAGCAGGAGTGCTTCTACTCGTTGCAGGCACCGGTGCTGCGGGTGACCGGCTTCGACACCCCGTACCCGCCGTCGAAGCTCGAGGAGGAGTTCCTCCCCGACCTCGACCGGGTGCTGCACGCCGTCGACCGCTCTCTCGCCTGGTAAGGGGAACAACGGAAATGCCGCAGTACAAGCAATTCCCCCTGCCTGACACGGCTGAGGGGCTGACCGAGGCCGAGATCCTCACCTGGCACGTCAAGCCCGGTGACACCGTCACGGTCAACCAGATCATCGTCGAGATCGAAACGGCCAAGGCCGCCGTCGAGCTGCCGTGCCCGTGGGCGGGCGTCGTGACCGAGCTGCACGCGGAGCCCGGCCAGACGGTCGAGGTCGGCGTCCCGATCATCACGATCGACACCGACCCCGGTGGTGCCGCCGCACCCGCGTCGGCACCTGCCGCGGCCGAGTCGAACGGCACCTCGTCCGGCAAGATCGGCGAGGAGATGCCGGGCGGGCGCATCGCGACGCTCGTCGGCTACGGCCCGAAGTCCGGCACGGCCAAGCGCCGCGCGCGCAAGGACAGCGCGCCGGCTCCGGCAGCCGCCGTTGCCGCCGCACCTGCTCCTGCGCCTGTCGTGGTGCCGGAACCCGTTGCGGTACCTGCTCCGGTGCGGGCTCCCGGTGGCTACGTGCCGCTGGCCAAGCCGCCGGTCCGCAAGCTGGCCAAGGACCTCGGCGTCGACCTGTACGCGCTCACGGGCTCCGGCCCTGACGGCGTGATCACGCGTGAGGACGTCGAAAGCGCTGTCTCCGCACCGGCTCCCGTCGCCACGCAGTCCTTTGTGGACAACGGCTCGCGCGAACGTCGCGTGCCGATCAAGGGCGTCCGCAAGGCGACCGCGCAGGCGATGGTGGACAGTGCGTTCACCGCACCGCACGTCACCGAGTTCCTGACGGTCGACGTGACGCCGATGATGGAACTGCGCGCGCGGCTGAAGAACCACCCGGAGTTCCGCGGCGTGAAGCTGACGCCGCTCGCGTTCTGCGCCAAGGCCGTCGTACTGGCCACGCGCCGCACGCCGGACGTCAACGCGACGTGGGACAGCGCGGCGAACGAGATCGTCTACAAGGACTACGTCCACCTGGGCATCGCGGCCGCAACGCCGCGCGGCCTGGTGGTGCCGAAGGTCCGCGACGCCGACCGGATGTCGTTGAAGGAGCTCGCGGTCGCACTGGACGAGCTCGCGACGGTCGCCCGTGACGGCAAGACGTCACCGGCCGACATGATGAACGGCACGATCACGATCACCAACGTCGGCGTCTTCGGCGTCGACACCGGCACGCCGATCCTCAACCCCGGTGAGTCCGCGATCCTCGCCCTCGGCGCGATCCGCGACATGCCGTGGGTGGTCGACGGCGAGATCAAGATCCGCAAGATCTGCCAGCTCGCGCTGTCGTTCGACCACCGCGTGGTCGACGGCCAGCAGGGCTCGCAGTTCCTGGCCGACGTCGGCGCGTTGCTGGCCGACCCCGGCTTCGCGATGACCTACTGAGAACAGGTCGTGGGTGTTTCCTTCCTGGTGGAGGAAACACCCACGACCTCGTTTCCGGCCTCTAGTCGACCTGCCCTGGACGGCTTCCATTCGCAGGCTCAGGCTCGCGATGCCGACGACGGTGGTCTCGCCGGCCGGCTCACACTTTTCGCCCATCCAGCTCTCGTTCTGAACGTGTGCCTGTACGCAGGTCACACCGCCCGTGCCCGTAGCGACGACCCGGAGCGCCTCGAGCCGGAGCCGGACGCCTCGGCGTTCGTCGGCGCGGCCACAGCACCGAGCAGCGCGGCGACGAGCCCGACACAGCCAACAGCAGCCTTCAGCGCATGCGAAACAGAACGCATTGATTCCCCCAGAACCCGTCGTTGACGGCACCAGGGCGATACCGATGCGATCAACGTTTTCGCAGGTCACGCGGCTGCGTCACCAGGTCGTTCAGCCCAACTGGAGCGTGTTCGCGCCACCCGTCCGGTTATTCGGTTTGACCCTCCAGCTACTGGAGACTGCAGAGTTGTCCCCGTGACGCGCTACCAGATCGGCGAGCTGGCCAAGATGACCGGACTCACCGTCCGGGCCATCAGGTTCTACTCCGACTCGGGCCTCATCCCGCCCACGGACAGAACCGCCGGCGGCTACCGCACCTACGACGCAGAAGCGGTGGCCAGGCTGAAGCTCGTCCGCACCCTGAGGGATCTGGGCGTGGACCTGCCGACCGCCGGCCGCGTGCTGGCCCGCGAGGTGTCGGTCACCGACGTGGCGCGTGCACATGCGGAAGCGATCGACGCGCAGATGAAGACGTTGCGGCTGCGCCGTGCCGTCCTGCGCGCCGTCGCCAAAGGAGGGGAGATGGAACTGATGAACGAGTTGGCACGGATGTCGGACGAGGAACGCCAGCGCATCCTCGACGACTTCTTCGAGGAGGTGTTCGGGCCCTACGAGCTGGATCCGCAGTTCGAGCAGCGCATGCGATCCGTGCGGGTCGAGCTGCCGGACGACCCGTCGACCGAGCAGCTGGAGGCGTGGGTCGAGCTCGCGAAGCTCCTGCAGGACCCGGACTTCCGCGCGTCGGTCAAGCGGATGTCCCAGCAGCACGAGGAGTTCCGCCGCAACGGTGAGGACATGGGGCCGCGGTCGGAAGGCCAGATGGAGGCGTTCAACTTCGCGATCGCCCAGGCCCGTGAGGCTCTCGATGCCGGTGTCGCGCCGGAGTCGGACGCCGCTCGCGAGGTCGTGGAGCGCGTGAACGCCAAGTGGGCGGAGGCGATGGGCCTGCCGAACGACGAGAACCTCGTCGAGCGGCTGCGCACGTTCTCCGACTTCGCCGACCCGCGTGCCGAGCGGTACTGGGTGTTGATCGCGAAGATCAACGGGTGGCCCGCCATGCCGGACCACTCGCGTGAGCGCGCCTGGCTGCGCGCCGCAGGCCAGCCGTTCGGCTAGACCACCTCGCAACGGGAACCAGCTGGGCGCCCAGCTCGTTCCTGTAGCAACGAAGGGGGTCGTGGTGTCTGCGTTGTTCGAGGTGCTCGGGGGCGTTCTCGGGGAGATGTTCGGCCCGTCCGGTGACGACAGCCGCGGCGACGGGGACGTCTTCCTGGACGGCCGCTGGGAAGAGGGCGAGCTGTTCTTCGGCCCCACGAAGATCGTCTGGGCCGAGCGGATCGTGTTCAGCCCCGAGGACGGCCGGGTCGAGCTGATCACCGACCACGAGCCGCCGCATCCGAACTTCGTGGTGCTGCACTTCCGCCGTGCCGATGACACGGTCCTGCTCGCCGTGCACCGCCGCGAGCTCAAGCGCGTGGGCGCGATCCTGCCGCTGCCGGACTAGCCGGACTCCCTGATGCGCTCAGCCACGCCGCTGAGCGCGAACACACCACCGGACATCGCGAGGCAGATCGCGCTGACCAGCCGCTGGTTCGCCGCCTGAGCGTCCTCGTACTGCTCCTTGGTGAGCACGGTGACGGTCTTGCGGTGTGTGGTCGTGTACTGGCCGTTCTCGTACTTGAGGTTGCCCGCCGTGCTGCCGCTCACCATGGTGACGAGCGCGATGAGCCAGCCTCCGTAGAACGCGAGGGCGGCCAGCACGATCGCGAACGCCGGCATCGCCGCGCGCAGCGTCCGGAACAGTCCTTTGAGGCCGTCGGTCCGCAGTCGCGTGCGCCGGAAGCGCGCCACCATCAACACGATGAGCCCGACGGTCGCCACGATGAGCGCGAAGTTGGCCCACTCCGGCAACAGCGCCGCTCCCAGCACGACCGTCGCGGTGAGGACGATCGCGCTGACCGCACCCACGACCGCGGCGGCGGCCTGCACCGGCAACAGCTTCATGGCAGGTCAGGCGCCGACCGGGACCGGCTGCATCTCCTTCGCGGGAGGGTTGGCCGCGGGCTTCTTCGCGCGGCGGGCGATGATGCGGCGGCCGAGCTCGATCGCCGGGTGCTCGACCCAGCGGAACACCACGTCGGCGAGCAACAGCGACACCAGGGTGACCACCACGGCCGTGAGCGTGCCGTAGACCTGGAAACGAGGCAGCAGCGCGCCGACCATGAAGGCGGCGATGCCCTGGAACAGGTACAGCGAGTAGGAGCGGTCGCCGACGAAGCGCATCGGCCTGGTCGACAGCAGCCACGTCATCGGGTTGCGGCCCATCAGCGACACGATCAGCATCGCCGTCAGCACCGCGTAGGCCAGCAGCAGCACCACGGCGTTGCTGGTGGAGTGCCAGAGGGTCTCCATGTTCACGTGCAGTGCGGTGAAGCCGATGATCGCCACCAGCGCGAACAACGGGTGGGTCAGCGGCTGGACGAACCTGTACAGGCGCTTGCTGTTCATGACGATCGCCAGCAGCGCGCCCACCAGCAGCACCACGTAGTGCACGGTCGAGGTGTAGAGCGCGGTGATCGAGTAGGCGGTGTACCAGCCGGCGGTCAGCGGGATGCAGGCGATCAGCACGGCCATCGCACCCAGTGCGATGTAGACACGGCGCCGGGCCGCGGCCACTCCCGCGAAGACCATCAGCGCGGGCCACACCAGGTAGAACTTCTGTTCGATGCCGAGCGTCCACGAGCCGGAGAAGTAGTCGTTCGGAGCGCCCTTCATGCCCTCGGGCAGGAACTCGTTCATGAACGTCAGGTAGTACTTCAGCGTCTCCGGGTACCGGATCGTGAAGAAGTCGCCGCGCAGGTAGAAGAACGCCATGATGAACGCGAAGATCACGAAGTACGGCGGCATGATCCGGAACACGCGCCGGATGTAGAAGTTCTTCAACGAGATCCGGCCCTTGGTGTCCTGCTCACGCAGCAGCAGCGTGGTGATCAGGAAGCCGGACAGCACGAAGAAGAGGTAGACGCCGACCCACCCGGAGAGCCACTTCCACTCGGCGCCTCCGAAGTGGAAGAACACCACGATGACGGCCGCGAACGCGCGCAGGCCGTCCAGCGCGGGAAAGCGCCGCATCGCCATGAACTCGGCATGGGTCAACGTGCGCACGACGCTCCTCCAAGATGGGATCGCCCAGACCGCGGGGCGCCCCGGAGGCTATCAAACGCCCCAAACCGCCAGCTGCGAACGTGACGGCTACCTGAGTCCTTTGACGACGTTCCGCAGCTCGGCCTCCTTGCGGTACAGCGTCGGCACCGCCTTGGTGACCTTCGCCAGCAACACCGTCTGGTCCACCGGCGCCACCGCGTCCCACGTCAACCCGCCGGGCTTGCTCAGCTGGTCGACCAGCCCGATGGCGGTCTTGGCCGTGTCCGCCGCCACCGTCAGCTCGGCCTTGCTGGCCTTGAGCGGCTGTGCCTCGACCACGGCCGCCGCCTCGGTGATCGCCCTGACCTGCCCCGGCAACGTGCACGGCACCTCAGGCGAATGCAACCCCTTCCGCTGCGCGGCGGCCGAGGTGTTCGCCTCCTTCGCCCTGCCCAGATAACGCGTGCCGTTGACCACCGGCACTGCCAGCCCGTCCGCGATGAGCGCGGCGTTGACGAACGTTCCGTCCTGCTTGGACAGCGCCGCGAACTGTCCTTCCCCGACCACGGTGACCGGAGTCCCCTCGGGCAGCAGCTCGGTCAGCCGCTTCCGGGACTCCAGATGCAGACACTCGCCCGCACCGGGCGCGTCGACGTTCACGAGCCGCACCACCGCGACGCGATCGCCCTCGCGCACTTCGACCGTCTCCGCGTCGACCACCCGCACGACGTGACTGACCACAACGGGCTTCGGGCGGTCCACGACCGTCACGACGTAGGCACTGCCCGCGGCACCGGCCAGAACCGCGGCAGCCATGAGGTACACATTCGGGAGCATCTCGATTCCCCCTAACGCCGATCTACTGGGCTGATCGGAGCAGTGGAACCCGGTGTTACTCCACGCGTTCGCGGATTTACCGTCGGCTAACCAACGCGACTTACGTTCACGTACGTGCTGATCAAACTGGGAATCGTCACGACCGGCGTAGCCCTGTTCCTCGGGGGCACCGCACAAGCAGCGGAGGTACCAGTGGTGCCGAAGCCGCCGAACTGCTCGAGCGCGGTGAAAATCGGCTCGGCCGGCGTCCTGAAGCGAGGCGCCACGACCGTCGCCACGATCACGCAGTACGAGGGCTGTGGCGGCAAGTACGGCCACGTCCGCGTGCAGGCCACGACCCCGTTCCGCGCGGCGGTCCGGCTGAGGGCGGACACCGTGTCCACCGTGCCGACGATCGGCGAGCCGAACCAGCGCGACGTGTGGACGTTCAGCAGGACGATGAACGACATGTGCACGATGGCCGTGGCCACCGTGACTTACGACGGCGCCTCCCTTGAGGGGCGCAGCGGTCGGTCCTGCTGACGAAACGAGAGCGGGCGGCCCGAAAACCGCCCGCCCACGTCACCTGATCTGCATCCCGGAGATCGCCCGCGACACCACGAGCCGCTGGATCTCCGACGTCCCCTCGAAGATGGTGAAGATCTTCGAGTCGCGGTGCATCCGCTCCACCGGGTGCTCCCGCGTGTACCCGGCTCCACCCAGCACGTGGATCGCCCGCTCCGTCGCCCACACCGACACCTCGGACGCCTTGAGCTTCGACATCGAGCCCTCGCCAGCGGTGAACGGCACGTTGTTGCGCCCCATCCACGCCGCGCGCCACACCAGCAGCCGCGCCGCGTCGATCTCCATCCGCATGTTCGCCAGGTCGAACGCGATCGACTGGTTCTCGATGATCTTCCGCCCGAACGCCTCGCGGTCCTTGGCGTAGTCCAGCGCGTACTCGTAGGCGGCGCGTGCGACACCGACGGCCATGGCGCCCACGGTCGGGCGCGTGGTCTCGAACGTCGCCATCGCGGCCTGCCCGCCGGCCTTCTGGCCTTCGCGGGCGCGAGCCAGGCGGGCCTCCAGGCGTTCGCGACCGCCCAGCACGCAACGGCCTGGCACCCGGACGTCGTCGAGGAACACGTCGGCGGTGTGCGAGGCGCGCATGCCGTGCTTCTTGATCTTGCCCGGCGACGACAGGCCCGGCGTGCCCGGCGGGATGATGAAGCCGGCCTGGCCGCGCGAGCCCAGTTCGGGGTCGACGACGGCCGTCACGACGTGCACGTTCGCGATGCCGCCGTTGGTGGCCCACGCCTTCTGGCCGTTGATCACCCACTCGTCGGTGGCCTCGTCGTAGCGCGCCCGCGTGCGGTACCCGGCGACGTCCGAACCGGCCTGGGGCTCGGAGGCGCAGAACGCGGCCAGTTTCGGCTCGTTCTCGTCGCCGAAGCACTCGGGCACCCACTCGGCCAGCTGCTCGGGCTCGCCGGACGCGAAGATGCCTGCGACGGCCAGACCGGTGCCCATCAGCGACAACGCGATGCCGGCGTCACCCCAGAACAGCTCCTCGGTCGCGATGGGCAGCGACAGGCCGATCGGGTCCGCGAACCAGGTCGCGAGGGCCTCGAAGCCGTAGAGGCCGATCTTCGCGGCTTCCTGGATCACCGGCCACGGCGTCTCCTCGCGCTCGTCCCACTCGGAGGCCGCTGGCCTGATCACGTCCTTCGCGAAGCCGTGCACCCAGTCGCGCAGGTCCGTCTGGTCTTCGTTCAGCTCGAGCGAGAAGCCACCCACTGTGTTTTCTCCTAGGCCTTCGGGATGTTGAACAGGCTCATGAACCCGGCCGCGAACCCCAGGTCGCCCTTCACCTTCAGCTTGCCCGTCATGAACAGCACGGGGGCGGAGGCGTTGCCGGTCGCGAGCTTCAGGAAGTCGGCGGGCGTCAGCGTGACGATGGCACGGGCCTCGCGCGTCACGCCCTTGTTGATCGTGCAGGTCGCGTCTTCGATGATGGCCTCGTAGACGTCTTCCAGCACGTGGAAGTGCACGACGGCACGGGTGGCGCCGGCCCGGTCCGCGCGGAAGTGGGCCTCCATGCGGCGGAACACCTCGTCGAGCACCCGGACGCGAAGAGCGGGATCGGAAACGACACCCTCGATCTGGTCCTTCGAGGCGCGCGAGATGATCCTCGCGAAGTTGGACGGGTCCATCTTCGACAGATCGAGGTCCGCGCCGCCGTCGGCGAGCTTGCCCAACGCGGTCAGCAGTGCCGCGAAGTCGTCCTTGCCCAGCTTCTTGGGGTCGATGCCGCGGGCGATGACGTCGATGTTCACATCGGCGAGCGCCGGATCGTCCGGTGAGATCTGCTGCAGCGTGCTGATCAGCTCAGCCGGGCTGAGCTTCGCGATCGCCTCGGTGGTGAGGTCGAGCGTCATTGACACACCTCCTGGTACCTACTCGCGAGTAAGACTACTGGTGAGTAGATAGTGCGGCAAGCCGATCGGATAATCTTGTTCCTCCGAACTGAGGGGTAGTGATGCGCACAGAAGGTCGAGCCAAGCGCTTGCCACGCGCGGTGCGTGAGCGGCAGATCATGGATGCTGCCGTCGACGTGTTCTCGCGGCTCGGCTTCCACGCGGCTTCGATGGACGAGATCTCCGAGGTCGCGGGCATCTCCAAGCCGATGCTCTACGCCTATCTCGGTTCGAAGGAGGAGCTCTTCGCGACCTGCATCCGGCGCGAGGCCACCCGGATGATGGAGGCCATCGCGACCGGCGTCGAGCCCGAACAGGAACCCGACGTGCAGCTGTGGAGCGGCCTCAGAGCCTTCTTCGGCTTCGTCGGTGAGAACCGGGCGAGCTGGCAGGTGCTGCACCGGCAGGCGTCGACCCAGGGCGGACCGTTCGCCGCCGAGCTCGCGGACATGCGCGGCAGGGCGGTGTCGCTGGTCGCGGCGCTGCTCACCCAGTCGACGAAGGCTCCTGCGACCAAGCTCGAGGCGGAGTCGCTGGCGGCCGCGCTGGTCGGAGCCGGCGAGTCACTGGCGGAGTGGTGGCTCGACCACCCCGAGGAACCCGCCGGTGTCGTCGCCGCGCGCCTCATGAACCTCGTCTGGATGGGCTTCGGCGACCTCGTCGAGGGCAACGTCTGGCACCCGCCGTCACGGCGTTAGGTCGTGGGCGGAACCCAGCAGGTGGGGTCCTTTGCCCCACACCGCGAACTCCCAGCCGTCCTTCTCCGCCGCCGAGAACTCGACGCGACCGGGGATCAGCAGCGGCTTCTTGAAGCGGACGTCCACGGTCACCGCCTCTGGCAGCCGGCCTTCGAGCGCGGCCAGGCAGCGCGCCTTCGTCCACATCCCGTGCGCGATCGTCCGCTTGAACCCGAACAGCTTGGCGCTCAACGGGTACAGGTGAATCGGGTTCCGGTCACCTGACACGGCCGCGTACCGCCGCCCGACGTCCGCGGGCACCCGCCACACCGCCGACCCGATCGGCCGTTGCAGCTCCTCACCGGACGACGACCCGGAGCCGGTTCGCCGCAGGTAGGTCGAAACCCCTTCCCAGACACCGGAAACCGACGTCACGACGTCGACCTGCGTCCCCTGCGGATGGGGACGGAGATCGCGTGCGGACACCGTGATCTCCAGCGGTTCGCACAGCGCCAGCGGCCGCGACTGCGCGATCCGGTTCGCGACGTGCACCAGGCCCGGCAACGGGAACGGGAACCCCGAGCCGGTCATCAGCTTCATCTGCAACGGAAAGCCCAGCACGTGCGGATAGGTCAGCGGCAACGCGTCCCGCAGCCCGAACCCGCACACCGCGTTGTAGGCCGTCAGGTGCTTCAGCGAGACGTCGAACGTGGCCGAGACCGGCTCGGCGGCCAGGGTTTCCCCACGCCGGAACGACGTCAGGGCGGCACGCAGCAACATCACGCCCCCAGCAGCATCTGGCCGCACACGCGCACGACGTTGCCGTTCACGCCGCCAGAACCCGGTGAGGCGAACCAGGCCACCGTCTCCGCCACGTCGACCGGCAGCCCGCCCTGCGAAAGGCTGTTCATCCGCCGCCCGACCTCACGTGTCATCAACGGCACGGCCGCGGTCATCTTCGTCTCGATGAAACCGGGCGCGACGGCGTTGATCGTGGCCCCGCGAGCAGCCAGGACCGGCGCCAGCGAGTTGACCATCCCGATCACGCCCGCCTTCGAGGTGGCGTAGTTGGTCTGGCCGACGTTGCCCGCGATGCCCGCGATCGACGACACCCCGACGATCCGCCCGCCCGCGCGCAGCACGTCGCCTTCGAGCAGCGCGGCGTTGATCCGCTCCTGACAGGCGAGGTTGACCTCCAGCACCGCGTCCCACAGTGAGGAGTCCATGCGTGCCAACGTCTTGTCGCGCGTGATGCCCGCGTTGTGCACGACGATGTCCACACCGCCGTGCCGTTCGAGCAGGTACGAGGTCAGCCGGGCGGGGTCTCCTGTGATGTCGAGCTGCAACGCCGACCCGCCGACGGCGTTCGCGACCTTCGACAGCTCGTCGCCGGCAGCGGGAACGTCCAGGCAGATCACGTGCGCGCCGTCGCGTCCCAGCGTCGTGGCGATCGCTTCACCGATGCCCCGCGAAGCACCCGTGACCAGCGCGACCTTGCCCTCGAGCGACCCGGGAGAAGCATTCCCGGAAACGTGGATGACCTGTCCGGACACGTACGCCGACCGCCCGGACAACAGGAATCGCAGCGTGGACTCGACACCGTCCTCGGCGCCGTCCGCCACGTGGACCAGGTTTGCCGTGCCACCCCGCCGCAGCTCCTTGCCGACCGAGCGGACGAAGCCTTCGAGAGCCCGCTGCGCCACGGAGTCCGGCGACCGTCCGATGACGATCACCCGCCCGCACGGCCCGAGCTGTGTGATCACCGGGTGGAAGAAGTCGTGCAGCTGCCGCAGATCAGCGACAGAAGCGATGTCGGACGCGTCGAACACCAACGCGCCATAAGGAGCGGAACCTGTTTCGAGCTGCTTCAGGAAGGGCAGCCGACCGGCGCCACCGACCAGCACCGGCGTGGCCACGGCGGCGTCGCGGCGCAGTGGATACGGGTTCGGCAGGCCGAGCCTGCGCACGAGCTGGCGACCGAGTCCCGACGATGCGAACTTCTGGTACCTGTCCACGGCACACAACCTACCCGCTAGTAAGTCTACTCGCTAGTAGGTAGTATGCCGGTATGCGAGTAGCGATCATCGGCGGCAACCGCATCCCGTTCGCCCGCTCGAACGGTCCGTACGCGACCGCGTCGAACCAGGACATGTTCACCGCGGTCCTCGACGGGCTGGTCAGCCGCTTCAACCTGCAGGGAGAACGCCTCGGCGAGGTGGTCGCGGGCGCCGTGCTCAAGCACTCGCGCGACTTCAACCTCGTCCGCGAGTCGGTGCTGGGCAGCAAGCTCAGTCCCGCAACGCCCGCGTACGACCTGCAGCAGGCGTGCGGCACCGGCCTCCAGGCGATCATCGCGGTGGCCAACAAGATCGCGCTCGGCCAGATCGAGGCGGGCATCGCGGGCGGCGTCGACACCACCAGCGACGCCCCGATCGGCGTGAACGAGAACTTCCGCAAGCTCCTGCTGGAGTTCAACCGCACCCGCAAGGTCAGCCTGCTGACCAAGCTGCGCCCCAGCCACGTCGTGCCGCACCTGCCCCGCAACGGCGAGCCGCGCACCGGCATGTCGATGGGCGAGCACGCGGCCGTCACCGCCGCCAAGTACGGCATCACGCGTGAGGACCAGGACGAGCTCACCGCGCGCAGCCACCACAACCTCGCCCGCGCCTACGACGAGGGCTTCTTCGACGACCTCGTCACGCCGTACCTCGGCCTGACCCGCGACCAGAACCTCCGCCCGGACAGCAGCGTCGAGAAGCTCGCCAAGCTCAAGCCGGTCTTCGGCGACACGATGACCGCCGGCAACTCGACCCCGCTCTCCGACGGCGCCTCCGCGGTCCTGCTGGCCACCGAGGAGTGGGCGAAACAACGCAACCTGCCCGTGCTCGCCTACCTGACCTTCGCCGAGACCGCCGCCGTCGACTACGTGCACGGCGACGAGGGCCTGCTCATGGCCCCGGTGCACGCCGCGCCGCGCATGCTCGACAAGGCGGGCCTGAAGCTGCAGGAGTTCGACTTCTACGAGGTGCACGAGGCGTTCGCATCGCAGGTGCTGGCGACGCTGAAGGCCTGGGAGACCGACCTCGGCGAGATCGACCGCGCGAAGCTCAACGTCAACGGATCCTCGCTGGCCGCGGGGCACCCGTTCGCCGCCACCGGCGCCCGGATCGTCGCGACGCTGGCCAAGCTGCTGCACCAGAAGGGCAGCGGGCGCGGGTTCGTGTCGATCTGCGCCGCCGGCGGTCAGGGCATCACCGCGATCCTGGAGCGATGAGTTTCGCAGACTCCTGAAGTCGAACCATTCATGACGCTGCAGGAAGTTCTGGAGGCGCACCAGGAGTCCACGCCGTCCGCGGTCGCGCTGGTCGCCAGAGGTGACGACGTCGAGTACGCGGCGATCGCCGAGGACACCCGCGAGTCGGTCTTCCCGATCGCCTCGGTCACCAAGCCGATCGTGGCCACCGCCGCGATGCTCCTGGTGCGGGACGGCCGGATCGGGCTCGACGACCCGATCGCGACCTGGCTGCCGGAGCTTGCGAAACCGGTGGTGGTGCGCACGCCGGGCAGCCCGGTCGACGACGTCGTCCCCGTGACGAACGCGATCACCGTCCGACATCTGCTGACGTCCCGCTGCGGCTGGGGCTTCACGGCGGACTTCTCGTTGCCCGTCACGCAGAAGCTCCTCGAAGACGTGCCCCCGCACGACCCGCCGCCGCCGGACGAGTGGCTGAAACAGCTCGCCGGGGTGCCGCTGCTGCACCAGCCGGGCGACGGCTGGCTCTACAACACGTCCTACGACGTGCTCGGACTGCTGGTCCACCGCGTCACGGGCTCACTCCCGGACTTCCTGGCCGAACGCTTCTACGTGCCTCTGGGCATGACGAACACGGGCTTCACCAGCGAGACCTTCCCGTCCGGCGCCGGTGGCCTGCGGTCCACCGCGGACGACCTGCTGGCGTTCAACAGGTTCTTGCTGGAGGGTGACCTGCTCGCGGAGCTGGCGGTCGACACGATGACGGCAGCGGAGCGCGAAGCCGCGCGGATCTTCCTGGAGGGTCAGGGCTGGGGCATCGGCGGCAGCGTCGACGTCGCGGAGATCGACCCGTGGAACGTCGCGGGCCGCTACGGCTGGGTCGGTGGTTCCGGCACAGCGGCCCACGTGATCCCGTCGCAGGGCCTGATCACGATCCTGCTCACCCGAACCGCGATGACGAGCCCCACCTCGCCGCCCGTCATGCGTGATTTCTGGCTGAGCGCCATGCAGACTCTCTGAACCGCGATGATGCGGACCTGGGGGTAGGCGCATGCTGGAGTCGTACGTTGATCCCGCGCAGGATCCGGTGCTGGCCCGCGCGCTCAGCGGCACCCTCCGCGACGAGTGGAGACCGGCCGCCGACGCGATGGCGTCGGCACGCAGCTGGGACCGCCGCGCCTACGTCGTGCTGACACTGGCCGCCGCGGCCGCACGCCGTGACGTGTGGCTGACGAACTGGCGCGAGGCCAAGCCGGGCGACCGCGACGCGGCGGCCGTTCACGCCGCGATGGTGGCTCTGCAGGCCAGTTAGTCGAGCAGCGACCAAGCTGCTGTGCACGTGGCGGTCACGGTGATCTGCTGCGCCTTGAGGTTCAGCTGGTCCACCATCCCCGCGGCCCCGGCCATCTCGAAGCTCGCCGAACGGGCCATCGGCGAGTAGTGCCCGCCTTCGGTGTCGCCGATGCGCAACAACGGCCCGAGCCGCCGCCCCAGCGCCGTCGCATAGCCCTCGGCCCGGCGGAGCGCGTCCGCGACGGCTTCCCTCTGCGCCTCCCGGATGGCCTCGGTGTCGTCGACGAGCGTCCACGACGGTCCGTTGATCCACGACGGTTCGGCCTGCACGAGCTCGGCCAGCAGCCCGTCGAGCCGGTCCAGGTCGCTCACCCAGATCACGTACTGCTGCGACGCGCGGCTGCCGACGCGCTGGTTGTTGTCCCAGTTGTCGTGCACGGACAGCTGCCGCGACCGCACCTCGAAGTTCTCGAGCAGCGGTTCGACGGTGGAAATGCGCTGGTTGAGCGTGCTCACCGCCTCGGAGCGTTCGGCACCGACAGCCTCGAACGTCACGTCCACCTGGGCGCGGTCAGCGGTTCGCTCGACCTCACCGGTCCCCTTCGTCACGACTTCAGCCACGTCGCCCAGCCAACCCGTGCCCAGGTCCATCCGCAACTATTCAGCAGTATTGCTCAATCACTATAAAGCCGAATACAGATCCAGTCGTGGTTCGTCTGCGCGTCTCTACTTCGGGCGCTAGAAACGCCGATACGGTGCGAGGCATGGACCCGGTGCGCAATCCGTTCGCTCCCGGTGCAGGCCAGCGGCCTCCTGAGCTCGCCGGCCGGGACAAGGAGGTCTCCGCCTTCGAGGTGGTGCTCGAACGCGTGGCCCGCGGCCGTCCCGAACGCAGCCTCGTGCTGACGGGCCTGCGAGGTGTCGGCAAGACGGTGCTGCTCGGCGAGCTGCGGTCCATGGCCGTCAAACGCGGGTGGGGTGCCGGCAAGGTCGAGGCACGGCCGGACGCCGACCTCCGCCGGCCGCTCTCCGCCGCGCTGCACCGGGCGATCCGCGACCTCGCGGTCCGGCACCGCGCGCCGGACCGGGTCGAGGCGATCCTCGGCATCCTCAAGGCGTTCGCGCTGAGAGCGGCACCCGACGGCGCCAAGCTGCGCGATCGCTGGCAGCCGGGAATCGACGTGCCGGCCGCGCAGGGGCGTGCGGACTCCGGTGACATCGAGATCGACCTGGTCGAGCTGTTCACCGACGTCGCCGAGCTCGCCCAGGACGTGGGCACGGGCGTCGCGCTGCTCATCGACGAGATGCAGGACCTCAAGCCGGACGACATCAGCGCGTTGTGCGCGGCGTGCCACGAGTTGTCGCAGCTCGGCGCGCCTCTTGTGGTCGTCGGAGCGGGTCTGCCGCACCTTCCCGCGGTGCTGTCGGCCAGCAAGTCGTACTCGGAACGGCTCTTCCGCTACGTCCGCATCGACCGGCTCAGCCGGGAGGACGCCGACCGCGCGGTGCTCGCGCCGGTCGAGCGGGAGGACGCGGGCATCACGGACGAGGCGTTGGACGCGTTGTTCGACGCGTCGGGTGGTTATCCGTACTTCATCCAGGCCTACGGCAAGGCCGCCTGGGACGCCGCGCCGGCCGATCCGATCTCCGCGCTGGACGTCTCCGTGGCCGCTCCCGAGGCCGACGCGGAGCTGGCCGTGGGCTTCTTCGGCTCCCGATACGAGCGTGCGACGCCCGCTGAACGCGAGTATCTCCGGGCGATGGCCGAGTTGACCGACGGAAAGGATGCGGGAGTCAACACGGCCCAGGTGGCCGACCACCTGGGCCGCAAGCCCTCGTCGCTGTCGCCCGCGCGGGACTCGCTCATCAAGAAAGGCCTGGTCTACAGCGCCGAACGTGGACAGATCGCCTTCACCGTGCCGCACTTCGGGAGGTTCCTGCTGGGCCGAGAGGACTAGTGATGTTGTCCGGCCGTTCACGTTGTCAGCCGATGATTCATCGGCGTGTGCCCCAACTCACCGGACAATCGCGTGCGTTCACAGGTCTGAGGGTGCATACTTAAGTCACCAACCGAACAGACCTCCGAGTAGGGAAGTGCAGACCCCGATGAACTTCGCAGCGAAGCTCCGCGCCCGTCGTGCCGAGGCGCGCAACCGGAAGGCCGTGGCTCGCGCGATCGACATGGCCACCACCCCGGCCATGCGTCACGAGCTGATGGCCATCGCCCAGGCTCAGGTCACCACCCTGCGCTGACTCGACCCGGCACTCGCTCGACGGCGCCCCGTCGCGAGTGCCTCCCCAAACGGAAGCCCCTGGAGCACCTCCCGCGCTCCAGGGGCTTCAATCTGTTAAACGTGATCCGTGCCACAGTATGATGGCTCTGTAACAGTGCACGTCGGTCCGCCGATGTCACGGTTGACCTCGCGGTGCTGTCGGACCCCCGACCTGGCAGCACCGCGAGGTTTCTTGTTTGCTGGGAACATGAAGATCGCCGTGCTCGGCACCGGCCTCATGGGTGCCCCCATCGCAGCCAACCTCGCCGCTGCCGGACACGACGTCCGGGTCTGGAACCGCACGCGCGCCAAAGCCGAACCGCTCGCCGAGAAGGGCGCCACGGTCGCCGACACGCCTGCTCAGGCCGTCGAGGGCGTGGAGATCGTGCTGACGATGCTCAACGACGGCACCACGGTCACCGCGGCCATGCAGGACGCCGCTCCTTCGCTGCCGCACGACGCGGTGTGGATCCAGGCGTCCACTGTCGGAATCTCGGCCACCGAGGACCACATCGCGCTCGCCCGCTCCCTCGGGCTGGAGTTCGTCGACGCACCGGTGCTGGGCAGCGTGAAACCGGCGGCCGAAGGCAATCTCGTCGTGCTCGCCTCCGGTGCTCCCGAACTGCGCGAGCGCGTCCAGCCGATCTTCGACGTCATCGGTGCTCGCACGATGTGGGTCGGTGAGGCCGGTGCGTCGTCCCGGTTGAAGCTCGTCGCGAACAGCTGGGTGCTCGCGCTGACCGCCGCGGTGGGTGAGGCCGTGTCGCTGGCCGAGGCATCCGGGCTGGACCCGAAGCTGTTCCTGGAAGCCGTTTCCGGCGGTGCGACGGACTGCGCGTACCTGCAGATGAAGGGCAACGCGATCATCGAGCGGTCCTTCCCGCCGTCGTTCACCGTGCAGAACGCGTTGAAGGACGCCTTGCTGGTGAACGAGGCCGCGGTGCGCGCCAACGTTCACCTCGACGTGGCGCAGGCGTCGAGTGCGCGGCTCAACCGCGCTGTCACGAAGGGCCACGGCGACGAGGACATGGCCGCGTCGTACTACGCCAGCTTCGAATAGGCGACGATCGGCCGGTCCTTCTGGGCGTGCGGGCTCAATAGCTTGGCCTGGTGAACAGACTCGTACGCTCCCTGCTGGCGTTCGGCCTGGCATCTACACAGGTCATGGGCGTCGCCTCGGTCGCATCCGCCGCTCCCGACATCAAGGACCGCATCGCCGCCATCCCCGGTGTGCGGATCATCAGCGAGGGGACGTCCGGCACCGCGCGGACGTTCGTCCTCGGCATGCAGCAGCCCGCGGACCACCGCAAGCCGCGCGGCGTCCGGTTCGAGCAGCGGTTCTCGTTGCTGCACAAGGCGGAGACCAAGCCGATGGTGCTGCACACCTCCGGCTACCACCTGTCCGGCACGATCAGCGCGTCCGAGCCGGCCCGGCTCGTCGACGGCAACCAGATCAGCGTGGAGCAGCGGTTCTTCACGCCGTCCCGCCCGTCGCCGGCGGACTGGGACGACCTGAACATCTGGCAGGCGGCAAGCGACCACCACCGGATCGTCGCCGCGTTCAAGAAGATCTACGGCGCCCGCTGGCTCTCGACGGGTGCCAGCAAGGGTGGCATGACGTCGGTCTACCACCGCCGGTTCTTCCCGCGCGACGTCGACGCGACCATCGCGTACGTGGCGCCGAACGACGTGGTGAACGACCGCGACGTCTACGGCGAGTTCATCCGCAACGTCGGCAACGACCCGACGTGCAACCGGCGGCTGGAAGGTGTGCAGAGGCAGATCCTGCAGCACCGCGACGCGATCGTTTCTCGCCTCGAGGCCAAGGGCTACACCTACAAGCAGTTCGGCGGCGCGCACCGGGCGCTGGAGGTCCTCGTCCTGGACACACCGTTCACGTTCTGGCAATACGGACCCCAGGACCAGTGCGTTCTGGTTCCCGGTTCGGGTGCTTCGGTCGACGACCTCTGGACGTTCGTCGACAAGACCGTTGGCTGGGACTTCTACACCGATGCCGGCGTCGCGCCTTACGAGACCTACTACTACCAGGCGGGCACGCAGCTCGGCTGGCCGGAAGCCGACGAGTCTGCGGTGCGCGACCTGTTGCGCCACCCCGGCGTCAGCGTGCCGCGCACGATGGTGCCCGCCTCGATCGAGTTCCCCCGCTTCGACCGCCACGCGATGAAGGACATCGACCGCTGGGTGCGCCACCAGGGCTCGCGGCTGCTGTTCGTGAACGGCCAGAACGACCCGTGGAGCGCGGAACCGTTCCGCCTCGGTCCGGGTACGCGCGACTCGTTGTCGTTGGTGGTGCCAGGAGGCAACCACGGCGCAAACATCGCGAAGCTGCCGGAGAGGGAACGTGCTGCTGCGACAGCGGCCGTGCTGCGTTGGGCCGGAGTCTCCGCGTCCGTCGCGCTGTCCGACGCTGACGAAGGCCCGGACTCGCTCGACGCGCTGCGGGCGCGCCGGGGCTGAGGCAGTCTGAGAGGCGTGAAGCCGTTGCTCGTGGTCGACGCAGCCAACGTCGTGGGTTCGGTGCCCGACGGGTGGTGGCGCGACAGAGCGGGCGCGGCCGAACGCCTCCGCGACGCCCTGCAGGGTCGCGACGAGGAGGTGGTCCTCGTCGTGGAAGGCAAGGCGCGCAACATCTCCAGCGTCGACGGCGTCCGGGTGGTCGCCGCTGACGGCTCCGGCGACGACAAGATCGTCGAGGTCGTGCGGTCGGAAGGCACCGACCGGCCGGTGACCGTGGTGACCGCGGATCGCGAGCTGCGGCGGCGCGTGACAGCTCTGGGTGCCGAGGTGGCCGGACCCACCTCGGTGCCGCGCCGTTAGAGCCGGAAGAGCTGCTCGATGATCTGGGCGACGCCGTCCTCGGTGTTCGGCGGCGCGTGGTTGCTGCAGGCCTGCTTGACGCGCGGATGCGCGTTGCCCATCGCGTACGCCGTGCCGGCCCATCCGAGCACCGACAGGTCGTTCGGCATGTCACCGAACGCGATGACTTCCTCTTTGCTGATTCCCCTTGCTCTGCACAGGGATTCGAGCGCCGACGCCTTCGAGACGCCGGGCGGGCTGATGTCCAGGAGGCCGATACCGCCGGAGTGCGTGACCGTCACGTGCTGCCCGACCGCCTCCGCGGCGATCTCCATCAGATGATCGGCCTCGGCATCCGGCGCCCACGCGAGCATCTGCACGACCTGGTGCGCTTCGTCGAAGACGTGGTCGAGCAGCTCCAGTGTCCTGTGTGGATTGTTCGGTCCGAAGCCCTGGAAGCGCGGCTCTCCCAGCACTTCCAGGCCGGTCTCGACCGCGATGCCGACGTCGGGGATCACCTCGGCCAGCGCCTCGGCCACCTTCCGCACGATGTCGAGCGGCACCGTCTGCGCCTCCAGGACCTGCCGGTTCGCCAGGTCGTAGATCATCGCCCCGTTGGCGCAGATCGCCGTGCCGGTGAGCGCCAGGTCCTCCACGTATCGCGGCGGCCGGGCGGTGACGACCACGACATCGGCGTCGACGGCCTCGAGCGTGGCGCGGGTGCGGTCGCTCAGCACCCCGCCGGGATGGAGCAGCGTGCCGTCGAGGTCGGTCGCGATCAGCCTGATCATCGCCCGATTATCGGGCAGCATCGTCTTGCACACGAACGTGTTTCGCCACGTCGAGCCGGTCGAAGGCTCCTGCCGGTGGCGCCGCCTGTTGCGACGTTACGACTGTCCTGACGTGCCGCCGTGGGAGACCCTGCGGTTTCGAATATCGGGTTGGTGGCTTACCAATGGGATCGTGTGATTTTTTCGGGGAACCTCGGGGCGTGTCCATTCAGGGTGTGTCCAACTGTGGAACCAGAACACTTTGGGTGAAGTAGGAGCACGAAGTGCGTGTGTCCACTGCGACGGCCGGAGTCGGAACTGATGTGACGGCACTCGATTCACCGCGTGCATTCCTGCCCGGTCCTGGGCAGGACGCAATCTGAGCGGTCCCCATCTTGCAGGGAACGGAGAAGCATCCATGTTCAATTTGGACGCCCTGCGTCGGACGGTCCTCGGGACTGTGGCGGCCACCCTCGCGGTCGGTTCCGTTCTGGCATCGTCGGCTGTCGCCTCGGCAGGCGAGGACGACGTGAAGGCGTCTGACTTCAGCCAGGTCGCCGCTGCCCCGGTGTACGCCAACGCGCCGATCAACCAGCTTGTCGGCACCGTCGGTGCGCCGCTGGTCAACGTGAACATCCCGTGCCCCGCTCCGTGGCAGCAGGGTGGTCTGCTGGGTTCGGACTACAACGCCTGCAGCACCGCTCCGGTCTTCCAGCAGGACGCGGGTGTCAAGGGCAGCCTGATCGGCTGATGAGGCCCGGTCTGGTCAAGACCGAAGCCACACTCCGAAAGTGACGGGGTGGATGTCGCCACCGAGGGTTCGGGCGACATCCACCCCGTCCAGGCCGGACATTCTTGCTTGCGCTTGCAAGAAACGTCGGGAAGGTTTCTCCTTCTTTGTTGACCGCTGAGTTGGCCGGATCTTCGGGGCCGGCTGCCTGAGCCTTGTTCTGTCCTGGCCGGACAGACGCATGGTGTCGACGAGCGGAATGTCGAAGCCCTGTTCGCCGCCACGGCGAACAGGGCTTCTTTTCGGCCGGAGAAGGAATCCGGGCCTGCCGGAATGAACTGAACGAACAGACATGGTCCTCTGGAGGGGCAGATCCCGTACGCATCGTCTCCGTGCGCGGCGCACTTGGCATCCCAACGCCTCGACGGTGTCGACCGGCTCACAGGCCTGCCCACGGCGAAGGTGCTGCCACGATCCTCGGGCAGGATCGTCTTATGACCCATCGAGTTGACGACATGCCGTTGCCCGTCTGGCTCCCCGAGTCCGGGTCCGGCCCCGGCATCGTCCTGATCCAGGAGATCTTCGGCCTGGACGGTTACCTGCGCGGCGTCGCCGAGAAGCTGGCCGCGCTCGGTTACGTCGTGGCCGTGCCCGAGCTGTTCCACCGCTTCCAGCCGGGCTGGGTGGGTGAGCACGACGAGGCCGGCATCCAGAAGTCGATGGAGGTCGTCGGCAATCTCGACTTCCTGCTGGCCGTCCAGGACGTCGTCGCGTCGGTCAAGTACCTGCGCGACCTGCCGGAGGTCACCGGCGGCGTCGGCGTGCTCGGCTTCTGCCTCGGCGGCACCCTGGCGTACGCGGCGGCCGTCGCCTCCGACCCGGACACCGCCGTGTCGTTCTACGGCTCCGGCGTACCCGACCAGATCAGCACGCTGGACCAGGTGTCCTGTCCCATCCTGTTCCACTTCGGCACCGAGGACGCGTTCATCACCGAGTACCAGAAGGTCGTGGACGCGGTGGCCGCGCACGACGGCGCCGAGATCCACCTCGAGGCCGCGGGCCACGCGTACCTCAACCACCTCGGCCCCTGGTACGACAAGGACGCCGCCGACCGCGCCTGGGACCTGACCGCTGCATTCCTCGCGCGCACGTTGCCGGCCTAGGAGATGCAGGGCACCGCGAGCTGCTGCGAGAAGAACCTCTCCAGCGGCTTGCGGTGCAACCGGCACTCGACCGCGATCAGCTCGTTGCGCCGGTAGTGCCGGACCTGAGTGCGCGTGACCACGAACCCGTTGCGTTCGGTCGTGGGCATCTCGTCGTAGATCAGCGCGTGCCCGCCTTGGGGCACAACGACATCCGCCAGTCCCTCGGGAATCTGCCTCGCCCGGACGGCGACGGTGGCAGCCAGCGAGTCGGGCCGGTTGCGCATCTTCCGGTGCGGCCAGGGCACCCCGTGGTGCTCGGCCTCCAACGTCCGGTGCAACGCCCGTGCGGCATGCCGGATCGCCTTGATCGAGTCGCCCGTGACGACGTGCGCGTGCGGCACGTCGAGACTGGTGTCCCTGCGGAAGCCCGTGCACACGACGACCTTGTCGTACCGCAGCTCCCCGCTGCCGTCGATCGTTGCGACGAACCCGTTGCCGTCCTTGACGATCCGCTGCACCGTCCGCCCGACGGTGTGCGTGAGCCGAGCCGTGGCCGCGATGTGGTCGGCCGTCTCGAACGCGCTGTGCCCGCGCCCGACGATCAGCACCCGCTTCCCCGCGTACTCGGTCGGATCGGTGCTGGCGCTGGCATACGTCTCGGCGTGCTCGATCCCCGGAATGCCCGGCACGTGAGGCTTCTGGCCGGTGGCGAGGATGACGTGCCGCGCCTCGTACTGGTCCGCGTGCGTGAGCCGCGTGTTGTACCGGATGTTCAACGGCCGCGCGAAGTCCTCCAGATACCGCACCAGATCGTCCGCGCCGGGAAACGCCCGCTTGCTGTACCGCGCGAACGGCACCCCCTCGAACAGCGAGTTGTCGTCCGTCGCCAGCACCCGGTGCCGGGGAAACCTGCGGAAGAAACTCGCCGGCCCCGGCTCGGCCTCCAGAATCACGTAGTCGCGGCCCGCCTGGTGCAGGAAACGCCCCATCTGCAGCCCCGCAGGACCCGCACCGACCACCAGGTACTCCACCATCGCGCACCTCCCGGGATCCTCTACGCCAAACACGGCGCAAAGGTTCAGGTGGGCGGTTACCTCCCATCATCGTGGAATCCGGGCTTCTCTGGTCAATCAGAAAGCACATCAGCCTGGTTGTGCTGATCGGTCCAACCGTCTTTGCGGCGGCCGCCGTGCTTCTGTGGGCAGCGCTCGGCTTTCCGACGGCACCGACGGCCCGGCTCGACCTCGCTGGAATCGGAGTGGTACCACGACACCGAGTCCGAAATCCGGCTGTCGATCACCAACGTGATCGCCCGGCATCTCCGCGACGGCGCACCGGTGAGCTGGCAGGGGCACGACTTCGACCTCGTGCGCGCGGTCCTGAGTTCGCGGACTTCTCCGGCATCCACCTCCCGAAGCGCAGGCTTGAGAGCGGTGACCATGACAGAGCTCAGATCGCCCGGAATGCGTGCCGACGTCATCGCCGCCCTCGAAGTGCTCGCGACTCTCGTTCCGGAAGCGGTCGAGCGGTGGCCAGGCCTCACCGAGGCCGTTCACCGGCTGGTCGACGACACCGTCCGGGGCCGGCGGGACGTGGCCGAGTCGGTCGGTTGGACGCTGAGGGACGAGCACGAGGTCGCGGCGATCAGAGCGGTGCCGGTTCCGCTGCTGGGCGTTCTGGACCAGCTCGACCCCGTCGCGCCCGACCCCGCTCACCTGCGTCACCCGCGCTGGCCGCACGTGCGCACCGCCGCGGAAAACGCTCGCGAGGTGTTGACCCCGTCCACATGATGGACGCCGGAACAGCCCGACCGTCCACAGTGTTGGATACGGCCGTGACGACTGCGAAGCGCCGCGCCCGTGTCCGCGCCCCCGAACTGGTCGGACGCGGCTGGCTCAACACGGGTGACACCACGGTCAGCCTCAAGGACCTGCGCGGCAAGATCGTGCTGCTCGACTTCTGGACGTTCTGCTGCATCAACTGCCTGCACGTCCTCGACGAGCTGCGCCCCCTCGAGAAGGAGCACGAGGACGTCCTGGTCACCATCGGCGTCCACTCGCCGAAGTTCGTCCACGAGGCCGACGCCGACGCGCTGAAGGCCGCCGTCGAGCGCTACGAGGTGCACCACCCCGTCCTCGACGACCCGGAGCTGACCACCTGGCAGAACTACGCCGTCAAGGCGTGGCCCACCCTCGTCCTGATCGACCCCGAGGGCTACATCGTCCACGTCGCCGCTGGTGAAGGCCACGTCGAAGCCCTCAAAACGATCATCAGGGAACTCAAGGAAGAGCATCAGCAGAAGGGCACGCTGCACCGCGGCAACGGCCCGTACGTCGCACCGGAGCCCCAGGACACCACGCTGCGGTTCCCCGCCAAGGCGATCGTCACCCCGAGCAACACGATCCTGGTCAGCGACTCCGCGCACCACAGCATCGTCGAGCTCGAGGCCGACGGCGAGACCGTCATCCGCCGCATCGGCACCGGCGAGCGGGGCAGGCGGGACGGCACGAGCCCCACCTTCTCCGAGCCCGCGGGCCTCACCCTCGTCCCCAACACCCACGGCTACGACGTCGTCATCGCGGACACCGTCAACCACCTGCTGCGCGGCCTCAACCTCGAAACCGGCGAGGTCACGACCCTCGCCGGCACCGGAGAGCAGTGGCGTGACGGCGAGACCGACGGACCCGCCGACAAGATCGACCTGACCAGTCCGTGGGACGTCGCGTGGTGGAACGGCGGCGTGGCCATCGCCATGGCCGGCAACCACACGCTGGGCTTCTTCGACCCCGAGACCAACACCACGAGCCGGCTCGCGGGCACCACGGTCGAAGGCATCAACGACGGTCCCAAAGAAGAAGCTTTCTTTGCCCAAACCTCCGGTCTGGCCGCGGACGGCGACCGGCTGTGGATGGTCGACTCCGAGACCAGCGCACTGCGCTACCTCGAGAACGGCGAGGTCCGCACCGTCGTCGGCAAGGGCCTGTTCGCGTTCGGCCACAAGGACGGCGACGCTGAAGAAGCTCTCCTTCAGCACCCGCTCGGCGTCACCGTCCTCAAAGACCACTCGATCGCCATTTCGGACACCTACAACAACGCGATCAGGCGCTACGACCCCGAGACCAACGCGCTCACCACCATCGCGACGGACATCGCCGAGCCGTCCGACGCTCTCCTGGTCGACGACGAGCTCGTGGTGGTGGCCAGCGCCGCCCACCGGCTCGAGCGGTTCACCAAGGAAGCCACGAAGATCGACGGTGAAGCCCACGAGGTGAAGCGTCCGAGCACCGACATCGCGGCCGGGGAGATCGAACTGGCTGTCATCTTCACCCCGCCGACGGGCACCAAGCTCGACGACAGGTACGGCCCCTCGACGCGGCTGGAGATCACCAGCTCGCCGCCGGAGCTGATCTTGGAGGGTGCCGGCGTCGGCACCGAACTGGTACGGGCGTTGCGGATCAACGATCAGGTCACGAACGGCGTGTTGCACGTGGTGGCGCAGGCGGCCAGTTGCAGCAACGATCCTGCCGACGAACACCCGGTCTGCCGTCTGACCAGGCAGGATTGGGGGGTGCCGGTTCAAGTGGTTGCCGATGCACCTACCCGGCTGCCGCTGCTCATGGGCGGCATGGACGAGGCACCTCAGCAGGCCACGTAGACTCTGCTGGTGCCTGATGTCAAGCTCGAGATCCAGATGCTGTACGACCGTGTCATGGTGCGAATCTCGCCGGAGGACGGCGAGCGGCGTTCCAGCGGAGGCATCGTGATCCCCGCTACCGCCCAGATGGCGAAGCGGTTGGCGTGGGGTGATGTGTTCGGGGTCGGTACCAGCGTGCGTCACGTGAAGGTGGGCGACCGGGTTCTGTTCAACCCGGAAGATCAGCTTGAGGTCGAGGTGCAGGGCACCACGTATCTCGTGATGAGGGAACGTGATCTGCACGCTGTGGCCAGCGAACTCACCGAGCACGGTACTGGTTTGTACCTATGAGCCGCCGGTTAGTGATCTGCGCCTGATAGCTACACACATTTGCCGCCTCAGGAGACAGGGCAACGGGGAGAGCTGTGCCGTACGACGCTGACAAGACGAGAGCGATGCCGCCGGTCAACCCTGGAGGCACGGCCTCCGAGCAGACGACGAAGATTTCGCCCGTGAACGCGAACGCGTCCACGGATGCGTGGCCGTCCGAGGAACCGGACAACGAGCCGACCGTCACCGCGGCCGTGCCAGGCGTCGGCTTTCCCGCCGGTGAGGACGCCACGGAGTTCATGCAGCCGGTGCCGCCGCCGCCGCAGCAGCCAGAGGACTCCGGCGTCTACGGGCCGGTGATGATCGAGCCGGGCGAGGACGAGGAACAGCCGCGCAACGGCAAGAAGAAGGCCCTGATCGTGGCCGCGGCCGTCGTCGGCGCGTTCGGCCTGCTCTACGGCCTCGACATCCTCGTCTCCAGCGGCAACGTGCCGCGCGGAGTCACGGTGGCCGGCGTCGACGTCGGCGGCATGGGTCACGGCGAGGCCGAGAAGAAGCTGCGCGACGAGATCGGCCCGCGCCTGAGCAAGCCGGTCGCGCTGAAGGCGGGCGACGTCACCGCGGAGCTCGACCCCAAGACGGCGGGTCTGGAGCTCGACTGGAACGCGACGGTCGATCGTGCCGGCAGCCAGCCGCTCAGCCCGATCACGCGCGTCACCTCGTTCTTCACCAGCCGCGAGGTCGGTGTCGCGACGAAGGCGGACGACGCGAAGGTCGGCAGCGCGCTGGAGGCCATGCGGCCGAAGCTCGACCACGAGCCGACCGAGGGCACCATCAAGTTCGAGGGCGGCAACGCTGTCGCCGTCGAGCCGCACAACGGTCAGAAGCTGAAGGCCGAGGAGGCCGTCAACGTCATCGTCTCGAACTGGGCCTCCGGCAACCCCGTCGAGGTCCCGATGGACTTCACCCCGGTCAAGACGACCAAGGAGGGCGTCGAGCAGGCGCTCAACGACATCGTCAAGACCGCGGTGTCCGGGCCGGTCAAGATCAAGGGTGAGGGCAAGGACGCGAACCTCACGCCGGAGCAGATCTTCAACACGCTGGTGTTCGAGCCCGGCGACGGCGGCGCTCTCAACGTCAAGCCGAACAAGGACAAGCTGGTCGAGGCGGCCCTCCCGCAGCTCAAGGACACGGTCCGAGAGGGCAAGGACGCCCAGATCGTCTTCGAGGGCGGCAAGCCGACCGTCAAGGAGTCGGTGGACGGCCTCGACCTCGACTGGGACAAGAACCTCCAGCCGTACTTCGACACGCTGAAGAAGACCGACGCGCGCGAGATCAAGTTCGAGTACAAGCACACGCCCGCGAAGGTCACCACCGAGCAGGCGAACAAGATGGGCATCAAGGAGGTCATCGGCGAGTTCCAGACCGGTGGCTTCGCTCCCGCCTCGGGTGTCAACATCCGGGTCGTGGCCGAAAAGGTCAACGGCGCGATCGTGAAGCCCAAGGAGACGTTCAGCCTCAACAAGTACACGGGCCCCCGCGGCACCGCGCAGGGCTACGTCGAGGCGGGCATCATCGAGAACGGCATCCCCGGCAAAGCGGTCGGTGGCGGCATCTCGCAGTTCGCGACCACGCTCTACAACGCGTACTACTACGCGGGCATGAAGGACGCGGGCCACAAGGAGCACAGCTACTGGATCACGCGGTACCCGAAGGGCCGTGAGGCCACCGTGTTCATGGACGGCGCGGGCAACAGCCTGATCGACATCGCGTTCACGAACCCGGACGACACGGGCGTCGCCATCCAGACGATCTGGACCCCGTCCTCGATCACCATCAGGCTGTGGGGCACGAAGAACTACGACGTCACCGGTTCCACCAGCGGTGAGTTCAACCCCACCCAGCCGCAGGAGAAGAAGATCAACAAGGAGGGGTGCACGCCGAGCAACGGCGCCCCCGGCTTCTCCGTGACGGACACCCGCACGATAAAGGACCGCCGCACCGGCCAGTCTCGCACCGAGTCGCGCACCGTCCGCTACGACCCGCAGTTCAAGATCATCTGTGAGCCGCCACCCGGCGGCTGAGCCCTCTTCCGGCTCCCGGAGAGATTTGCAGTGGCCACGCGCGGGTATTCACCCGTTCGTGGCCACTGTTGCGCATGAGGCGCGAAGACATCCCATCGTCCAGACGCTGGGGCGGGTGGGGATGGTTGTGTACGGAGCGGTCCACGTGCTGATTGCGTGGCTGGCGCTCCAGGTCGCGTTCGGCGGAGGCGCCGAGCGGACGGATTCGAAGGGCGCGCTGAGCGAGCTCGCCGAGAACGGTGCCTGGCTGCTGTGGACAGTGGGCATCGGTTTGGTCTTCTTCGCCATCTGGCAGCTGATTCTGGCCTTCGTCGGCTACTCCTACGTCGCCAAGAAGCGCAAGCGGATCTCCAAGCGCATCGGCTCCGCCGCCCGTGCCATCACCGCGAGCGCGATCGCGTTGGGCGCCTTCAAGTACGCGACGAGCGGCGCCGCCGAGGACACCACGCAGCAGCAACAGGAACTGACCGCGCAGGTGCTCGCGTGGCCGGGCGGTCAGTGGCTCGTCGGCGCGGTCGCGATCGGCGTGCTGATCACTGCGGGTGTGATCGCCTACAAGGGATTCAAGAAGTCCTTCGAGAAGGATCTGGACATGAGCCGGGCGCCGTCGTGGATCGAACCGGTCGGCCGGATCGGCTGGATCGGCAAGGGTTTCGCGTACGGCGTGATCGGTGTCCTCATCGGCCTGGCGGCGATCACTGCGGACCCGCAGCAGTCAGGCGGCATGGACAAGGCGCTGAAAACCGTCGCCGCACAACCGTTCGGTCCGTATCTCCTCGCTGCCGTCGCGATCGGCATCGCCGCGTTCGGCGTCTATTGCTTCGTCGCTGCGCGCGCTTTCAAGGGCTGAAAACCGGATGCGTGCCGCGGTGCGGGCGCGCTAGCGTGCCGGTCATGTCGACTCCGGAGGCATCCAGGGCCGGGGCTGCGGTCTAACCGTCAGCCCCGACAACCCTTTGCCTCCGGAGTACTTCTGTGCCTCTTTCGCTGTACCTGCTCGCCCTGGCCGTGTTCGCCATGGGCACCTCCGAGTTCATGCTCGCCGGTCTGCTGCCCGCCATCGCGGGCGACGTCGGCGTGCCGGTCGGCACCGCCGGCCTGCTCACCTCCGCCTTCGCCGCCGGCATGGTCGTCGGCGCCCCGTTGATGGCGGTGATCGCCCGCAACTGGTCGCCACGCTCAAGCTTGTTCGCGTTCGTCGTCGTCTTCCTGATCGCACATCTGGTCGGCGCCGCCACCGCGGACTTCGCTGTGCTGCTGATGTCGAGGTTGGTCGCAGCACTGGCGAACGCCGGGTTTCTCGCCGTGGCACTCACAACGGCGGCCGCGCTGGTCTCACCGCAACGGCGTGGACAGGCGCTTGCCGTGCTGCTGTCGGGCACGACGGTGGCGACGATCGCCGGTGTGCCAGGAGGCTCGCTCCTCGGCACAGCACTGGGCTGGCGCGCCACGTTCGTCGCGGTCGCCGTCCTCTGCGTGCCCGCGGCGATCGGCGTTCTGGCCGGGACTCCGGTGCGCCGGGTTCGCACCGCACCGCCGGCGCTGCGACCTGAGCTGGCCGAGCTCGGCAAACCGCGGCTGGTGCTGGTGATCCTGCTCGCGGTGCTGGTGAACGCCGTGACGTTCGGCCACTTCACGTTCCTCGCTCCGGTCGTGACGGATGTCGCCGGGTTGAGCGAGTGGTGGGTACCGGTCGTGCTGGTGCTTTTCGGCGTGGGCGCGTTCCTCGGCGTCACCCTCGGCGGCAGACTGGCCGACTCGTCACCGCGGCCGGTCGTGGTGCTCGGCGGACCTCTGCTGCTCGCCGGCTGGTCGAGTCTCGACGTCCTCGGCAGGGAGCCGATCGCGTTGCTGGTACTGGTCTTTTTGCTGGGTGTCCTGTCGTTCGCGGTGGGCAGCACCCTGATCGCGCGCGTCCTGCACCACGCGGCAGGCGCACCCACCATGGCCGGCTCCTACGCGACCGCCGCCCTCAACATCGGCGCCGTCATCGGCCCGCTGGCGATGGCGCTCTCCTTCTGACGCAATGAAAACGGGTCCTCGCACCTCGGGCAGGAGGTGGGAGGACCCGTTGTCCGCGGAGTGTCTTAGAAGACGCTCTCGTCGATGTCCATCAGCGCGTTGTCGGTCGACTCGGCGATCTTGCGGCGGGCGGTGAGCTCCGGCAGCACGCTCTTCGCGAAGAACGACGCCACGGCGACCTTGCCCTCGTAGAACGCCTTGTCCTTGGCCGACGGCGTGCCGCCCAGCTTCTCCAGCGCGACCTCGGCCTGACGCAGCAGCAGCCAGCCGACGAGCACGTCACCCGCGGTCATCAGCAGGCGGACCGAGTTCTGTCCGACCTTGTAGAGGTTGCGGACGTCCTCCTGCGACGAGGTCAGGAAGCCGACCAGCGCGCCGAGCATGCCCTGCAGGTCCTCGAGACCCTGCTTCAGGAGCGCGCGCTCCTCCTTCAGGCGGCCGTTGCCACCCTCGTTGTCGAGGAACTTCTGGATCTCGCCGTTGATGAACGCGAGCGCCTGGCCCTTGTCGCGGATGATCTTCCGGAAGAAGAAGTCCAGCGACTGGATGGCCGTGGTGCCCTCGTACAGGGAGTCGATCTTCGAGTCCCGGATGTACTGCTCGATCGGGTACTCCTGCAGGAAGCCCGAGCCGCCCAGCGTCTGCAGCGACTGTGCCAGCTGCTCGTACGCACGCTCCGAGCCGACGCCCTTGACGATCGGCAGCAGCAGGTCGTTGACCTTCGTCGCGAGCTCCGCGTCCTCGCCGCCGAGCATCACCTTGTCCTGGAACGTCGCGGTGTACAGGTACACGGCGCGCAGGCCCTCGGCGTACGCCTTCTGCAGCATCAGGCTGCGGCGGACGTCCGGGTGGTTGGTGATGGTGACGCGCGGGGCGGTCTTGTCCGTCATGCGGGTCAGGTCGGCGGACTGGACGCGCTCCTTGGCGTAGGACAGCGCGTTCAGGTAGCCGGTCGACAGCGTCGCGATGGCCTTGGTGCCGACCATCATGCGGGCGTACTCGATGACGTCGAACATCTGCGCGATACCGTCGTGCACCTCGCCCAGCAGCCAGCCCTTGGCCGGGACGCCGTGCTGGCCGAACGTCAGCTCGCACGTGGTGGACGCCTTGATGCCCATCTTGTGCTCGACGTTGGTCACGAAGGCGCCGTTGCGCTCGCCCAGGTCACCGGTCTGCGGGTCGAAGTGGAACTTCGGCACGAGGAACAGCGACAGGCCCTTGGTGCCCGGCTTGGCCTCGATGCCTTCACCCTCGGGGCGCGCCAGCACCAGGTGCATGATGTTCTCGGTCAGGTCCTGGTCCGCGGACGTGATGAAGCGCTTCACGCCCTCGATGTGCCAAGAACCATCGTCCTGCTTGATCGCCTTGGTGCGGCCGGCACCGACGTCGGAACCGGCGTCCGGCTCGGTCAGCACCATCGTGGCGCCCCAGCCGCGGTCGATCATGATCTGCGCCCAGTGCTTGTCGCGCTCGGTGCCGTTGTTGTAGACGACCGTCGCGAAGCTCGGGCCCGCCAGGTACATGTAGATCGGCGGGTTGGCACCGAGGATCAGCTCGGACGCGGCCCAGGCGACCGACGGAGGGGTGCCGAAGCCGCCCAGCTCCTCCGGCAGGAACATGCGGTACCACTCGCCGTCCCACACGGCCTGGTACGACTTCTTCAGCGACTCCGGCAGGGTGGCCGAGTGCGTCGCCGGGTCGAACACCGGCGGGTTGCGGTCGGCGTCGGCGAACGAGTCCGCGAGCGGACCCTCCGCCAGGGTCTTCATCTCGGCCAGAACGCCGCGCGCGGTGTCCTCGTCGGACTGCTCGAACGGCCCCTTGCCGAGGTGGTCCTGCACGTTGAAGACCTCGAACAGGTTGAATTCGAGATCCCGGACGTTGCTCTTGTAGTGGCCCATCTCGTCAGCTCACTCCTCAGGGTCGCGGCGGGGTCGCCTACTGACCGGTAACAACAGAGTATTACCCGACAGTAACCCCGGCAAGAGCGACCACCCACTGGTGGCGAAGTAGACAGTCCCGCAACCCGCCTGAATCGGGCATGAGAGCCGGTCAGACGCGTATGGGGCGCTCGGGGACCATGTCGTGCAGTCCCGCGTTCGTGAGCTTCTGGGCCTCGATCGCGCGCGGCAACATGACAGATTCGTAGGTCTGGGCACCTTGACGGACACCGTGCGCGGCGATCGCGAGCGCCAGATCGGCCGCGTCCTGCATGGCGAGGTTCGCGCCGACGCCCAGCGGGGGCATCAGGTGGGCCGCGTCGCCGAGCAGCGTCACACCGGGCGTGTGCTCCCACGTGTGGGGCACGGGCAGCGCGTACAGCGGCCGGTGGATCAGCTCGCCGGCGAGGAACGCCTGCAGCGACGGGTGCCAGCCGGTGTACAACTCCAACAGGTCGGCGTTGGAGGGCTTCCAATCTTCACGCGCGCGCATGCACGCGTACGCGCGGATGTGATCGCCGCTGTTGCGCTGAGCCCACAGCATCAGCCCTTCGTGGTGGGCGACCATCGTGCCCTGGCCGGTGAGGTCGAGGAGCAGCTCGTCGTTGTCGTGCCTGGTCTCGACGAACATCACGCCGGTGTACTCGGGCTGGGCGGGCGAGACGGCCCGGCGCACCCGTGACCAGGCGCCGTCCGCGCCGATGACCAGGTCGAACGGCCCGGTGGAGCCGTCCAGGAAGGTGACTTCACCTGGTGTTGCGGAGCCGATGCCGAGCCCCCACGTGACGGTTCCCGGTGTGAGTGAGTCGAGCAGCAGCTTCCTGAGCTGGCCGCGGTCGATCTCCGGGCGGAAGTCGCCTTCTGGTGGCTCGTGTTCGACCAACGCGGCCGTGGCGTGGTCGACCTTGCGCTGCTCCTGACCCTCGAAGCGGGCGAGAGCGCGCCACTCGTCGAACAGGCCGGCGGCGCGGATGGCCTCCTGGCCGCTGTCGGCGTGCAGGTCGATGGTGCCGCCCTGCTGGCGGGCCTCCGGCGAGCTCTCGCGCTCGAAGACCGTGACGTTCTCGAAGCCGTGCAGCTGGAGAACACGGGCACAGGTCAGGCCGCCGAGTCCGGCCCCTGCGATGGCGATGCGTGGTGTGGTCATGCCGTCGATGAAAGTCTATCGAGTACAAAAGTGCAACCACTACACTTTTGAAGTGGCTCAACTCGCACGGTACGATCGAGTGGTGACCGAACTCGGCCGCCGTGAGCGCAAGAAACGGCAGACCCGCCAGTCGATCGCCGACGCGGCGCTGGACCTGTTCCTGGCGCGCGGGTTCGACGCCGTGGGCGTGAAGGAGATCGCCGACCGGGCGGACGTGTCGGTGACGACGCTGTTCAAGCACTTCCCGAGCAAGGAGGCGCTGCTCTTCGACGAGGACGCGGAGATGGAGTCCGCGCTGGTCGCGGCCGTGCGCGACCGGCCGGCCGGGCAGTCGATCCCGCAGGCGCTGAAGAACCACTTCGTGGGTGCCGCGGCGGGTCACGCCGACCATCCGCTGTTCGGGCCGTTCCTCCGGCTGGTCGAGAGCACACCGTCGTTGCGCGCGTATCAGCGCACCATGTGGATCCGGCACGAGACCGCGCTGGCGCACGCCATTGCCGAGGACATCGGCGCGCCGCTGGACGACGTGAGGTGCGCGGGACTGGCCCGGTTCGCGCTGGAGGCACGTGACGTGATCTTCGGGCGCCAGGACCGGGAGAAGGCGGCGGAGGAGTTGTTCGGGCTACTCGAGCACGGCTGGGCGGCCGATCAGCAGCCCTGACCGGTAGGCGAGCGAGACCGCGTGCGTCCGGTCGCGCGCGCTCAGCTTGCGCAGGATGCCCTTCACGTGGGTCCGCACGGTCTCCACGGACACGATGAGTTCGTTCGCGACCTGCTGGTTCTCCAGGCCGTCCGCGATGAGCGTGAGCACCTCGTACTCGCGCCGCGTCAGCGTCGGCCGTTCGTTGGGGCGCAGGTCGGGATGTATGTAACCGCGTGAACGGAACGTCTCCGCGATGACCCGCACGATCTGCTCGGGCTGTGCCGAGCGCGGCACGACGCCACGCACCCCTGCTTCCAGCGCGCTCGTCACGTAGTTCGCGTGCGAGTGCGCGTCGCGGACCAGACCGATGACCAGCAGCGTGGGATCACGTTCGACCAGCAGCCTGGCCAGGTGGCCGACGGGGTCGAGCACGGAGTCGACGAGCAGCACGTCGGGCCGCAGTCGTTCGTGCAGCCGAACGGCGGCGTGCAGATCGCCCGTCGAGCCGAGCCAGCGCAGGCCGGGCGTCCGCCTGATCAGGCCGGACAGGCCCTCGCGGTAGAGCGGTACGGGGTCGATCAGCGCGACGCCGGGAGCAGGCCGGCCTGGCGGGAGCATCAGCACCTCCGTTCGTACGTCCGGAGGTGAGACGTCGTTCCCTCGGAGTCATGACGCGGAACAGTCGGTTCACGTGTATGAACAAGGGTCACGAATGTGATTCAAGACTGCTGAAGGTCTTCCGTCCCACGGCAACAGTCTCGTAAGACCTACGTCACATATCCCGTGCGGATGTGCCAGGTTCCCGCCGCCATGAGGCCTGGTGCTCTCGCGGGCACACGTGTGTGCACGCAAGGAGGTCACATGGGCACCCTCGATTGGATCGTGGTCGCCGGTTACTTCGTGGTGATGGTCGGCATCGGGCTCTGGTCCCGAGGGCGGATCAACAACATCGCCGACTTCTTCACCGCCGGCGGCAAGATGCCCTGGTGGTTGTCGGGAATCTCCCACCACATGTCCGGTTACAGCGCCGTCATGTTCGTCGCGTTCGCGGCGGAGGCGTACCGGCTCGGCCTCACGGTCTACATCTGGTGGTCGCTGACGATCGGTATCGGTGTCGGCATCGGCGCGTTCCTGTGGGCGCCCGCGTGGAACCGGCTGCGGTCCAAGCACGACGTGAAGTCACCGCTCGAGTACCTGGCCATCCGCTACAACGTGCCGACCCAGCAGGTCATGGCGTGGGCGGGTGCGGGCCTGAAGGTCGTCGACATCGCGGCCAAGTGGGTCGCCGTCGCGCTGCTGCTGCAGGGCTTCGCCGGCGTGCCGATCTTCTGGGGCATCGCCCTCGTCGGCGTCGTCACGATGATCTACTCGGTGCTCGGCGGCCTCTGGGCGGACGCCTTGACGGACTTCGGCCAGTTCATCATCCAGGGCCTCGCGGGCTTCGCGATGTTCTTCGCGGTCGCGTCGCACTTCGGTGGCATCAACTTCATGTGGACGATCTGGGACAAGCTCCCCGCGAGCCACAGCGAACCGCTGACCGGCCCCTACACCCTGACGTTCTTCATGGCGCTCTTCCTGATCAAGACGCTCGAGTACAACGGCGGCATGTGGAACCTGGCCCAGCGCTACATGGCCGCCCCGTCGGGCTTCGCCGCCAAGCGCTCGGCCCTGCTGTCCGCGTTCCTGTGGCTGGTGTGGCCGCTCGTGCTGTTCTTCCCGATGTGGGCCGCCCCTCTGATCGTGCCGGGCATGGGGGCCAACGCCGAACAGGCCTACGTCGAGATGGGCAAGGCCATGCTCCCCGCGGGCATGGTGGGCCTCGTCCTCGCCGGCTTCTTCTCGCACACGATGGCGATGGTCTCCTCCGACGCCAACGTCATCACCGCCGTCATCACCCGTGACATCCTTCCGCGCATCTGGAAGGGCGCCCTGCGGATGACGGCCGAGGCGCAGCTGAAACTGGCGCGCATCACGACGTTCGCGTTCATCGGCCTGTCGATGACCATCGCACTGACCGCGGACACCAAGGGCTTCGTGCTCAAGGTGGTGATCGCCCTCGTGGCAGCCACAATGGGCCCGATCGCGATCCCGCTGATGCTCGGCCTGCTCCCGTGGTTCCGCAAGGTCGGCCCGACGGCCGCGCTGACGTCGACCATCGGCGGCCTCTCGACCTGGGTGTTCCTCTACGTCGAACAGCAGTTCCTGAAGGACTTCGCCGTCTCGCAGGCACTGATCGTCTCGACGCCGCTGCTGGTCTCCCTGTTCCTCTACCTGGTGATCGGCTTCGCGAAGCCCGAACCGTCGGCCGAGCGCGACGCGCTGATCGACTCGCTCAGGTCCGACGCTCCCGACGTGGAGCCGGTCAAGGCGTAGCGCGTTCGTTCTTCATGATCCTCGCGGCGGCGCACCCGAACAGGGTCGCCGCCGCGAGCCAGATGTAGGGCATCGGCGTGCCGGTGTACGACTCGGCCGTCGTAGCCAGCACCACCGTGGCCCCCACGACGAGCCCGGTCGTGTGCGTGACCGGGAAGGGGCTCTTCAGGACGGTGAAGACCGCGATGGGCACGAGCAGGAAGCCGTAGGCCAGCACCCTCGTCAGGAGGTTGGCGTGCTCGACGACCTCGTACTTGAGCGCCGGCACCGCGAGCAACGTCAGCAGCACGCCCGTCGCGAGCCCGATCGTGAGACTGAGCAGCACGGTTCGCCCTTGCCACACACGCGTCATGCGCTTCAAGACGCACACATCACTCGATGGTTGCCGTGGCGTGCGTCATCGTCACGAGACTCGTGCGCCGTGGCGCATGCACAGTGGATGCCATGGGTGCGTGGTTTCCTGCAGATGACGCGGAACTGACCGCGGGTTGGCGGCTCTGGCTGGAGCTGAGCGACCGCGTCTACCCGGACCCGTCGTGGGACGGCACTCCGGCCGACGCCATCCGCCAGGTCCGCGAGCTCCTGGCGGCCTGCGAGTCGATCCGGCTGGACTACCTCGCCGAGACCTCCCAGCCCTCAGCCGGCCTGCTGCAGCTCCTGCAGTCCATGCCGTTCGTGGCGTCGTTCCCGGTCGACCTGTGGCACGACGACACCCACCCGCTGGACGTCGAACGCGCCGAACTGCTGCACGGCGACCTCGCGTCGTTCGCCCAGCACGTTGCGGGTGTGCGCGCCGCACTGGCTCGTGGCGGTGGCTGGGTGGAGCTGGACCGCCGCCCGTGGGGCCTACCGGTCGATTAGGCACTGCAACGGTCGCTGTCAGCCGCGTGGCCTTGGCGTCCGGGCCCAAGCTGCCGAGCATCGAAAGCTACTCGTTGTCCAGTTCGCATCGCTAGCCGATCGGTCTCCTGATTGCGAAGACGGTGAGGCTCTTCGGCTCAGGACGACGATCGGTTCCTTTGGTAAATCGAGTTCGTAGATGGGCGGTGATCACGTCAGGAGGACCAGAATCCCTTCTGACGGACGGTGTCAAGCACGGGTCTCCCGGAGGATTTGCTCGATGCGTTCTGCTGCCTGCCTCACATCTTCGTGCTCCCACACGCGGATTACTGCCCAACCTGCGGCCTGCAGCATCTTGTTGGTGTCAGCGTCTCTTGCCTTGTTCCCGTTGATCTTCTCGCGCCAGAAATCCGCATTCGTCGTCGCTGGACGGTGGTGATCGGGACATCCGTGCCAGAAGCAGCCGTCCACGAACACTGCGACCCGGTCACCGGGAAAGACGACATCCGCTTTTCGTCGCACCTGTGCGATTGGCCGGGTGTCAACCCGGTAGCGCAGCCCGCGCTGGTGAAGAAGACGGCGGAGCATCATCTCTGGACCGGTGTCTTTGCTGCGGTTGCCTCGCATCGAAGCTCGGACCTCGACGGAAGACGCCTTGGACTCCGGCGGTAGCTCCTCCTGTGCGAGGAAGCCCTTCTCCCTCGCCTGCCGCCATGCCTCGGTCAGGTTTTGCCCTCGGGAGCCGAATCCGACCTCGCACACATACTTTTCATGAGTCTTCCCGTCCTGCGACCAACGGAGATACGCCCTGATCCGGCGGGTCCGCCGGTACAGCCGCAACGTGATCGAAGCACGAGCCAAGCGACCATCACCAAGATCGACGTTGCGTCGGTTGCGGCCCTTGGCAGCACGATCCTGTTCGATGGGCGGTGCCACCCCGCCAGTGCGACGCTTGTACGCGCGCTCAGGAGGAAGCTGCTCTTTCCAGTGCTTCCTGGAACTCTCTTGCGACATGGCGTGCTAGTGCCCGGCTGCAGCCAGCGCGTCGGCAACGGCCTTGGCGAAGCACTCGCCGAGGACAACGGGAACCGCGTTGCCCAGTTGGCGCATCTGTTCGCCTCTGGGGCCTGAGCCGAGCCACTCGTCCGGAAAGGTCATAACCCGAGCGGTCTCACGCACGGTCATGTAGCGGTGAAGATATGTCCAGCCGTCTGGAGAAGCCGCGTCTTTCACCCGCTTGTCCAGGAGCATCACCGACTCGCCGCCAGGTACGCCGTGAACGCCGGCCTTGACCGTCTTCGCTGGACGATCTAGCTCGTTGGGAGTGTGCCCCTTGTAGATGCGGGCGCCCGGCCATCCGATGTGATCAACCACGCCGATCTCTTGACCGAAGTCGAATTTCTCTTCCAACCGATCCAGGTCAACCTGAGGAAGGGCGGGAAGCTTCGTGTCGGTTCCGTACCCTTCGATCGCATCGCGCAGCGTACGCCAGGGGCGGCAGTCGTCTTCCTTGATCGCCTTGGGAATCCGGGCCCTCACCCTGTCACGTACGTGACCCGGCACCGTGGGATGCCGTTGCCAGTAAGGCCCGTCCTCGTCGCGCATGGAACGAAGCAGAGCCGCTTCAGAGAACCTCTCGGTCTTGACATCCTTCTCGAAGGCTGCGACGTCCACACCGAGGTCTGCGCGGAAGGCGACGATGACCACACGGTTGCGGATCTGAGGGACACCGTAGTTCGCCGCGTTGACCGGCACCATGACGACTTTGTAATGATCAGGATCCGCATCCTCGTCAGATAGGCCGCCGAGGATGCGCGTCAAGTGAGCATTGTGATCTTGCCAACGGGTGTCATCGTCACGTTTTTCGAAGGGAAGCCGCAGTTCGTTCTGGATGTACTGGAAGTACTCGGCGAAGGACGGCCTAAGCAGCCCGCGCACGTTCTCGCAGATGACCGCCTTCGGGCGCATCTCACGAACTGCCTTGAACACCGCCGGGAACATGTTGCGCTTGTCCTCGTCGCCTTTGGCCACTCCGCCAGCGCTGAACGGCTGACATGGCGGACCTCCCGCGAGGACGTCGACCTTGCCTTGGAGTGAACTCAGGTCGAGGTCTTGTACGTCGCCGGGGTACAAAGGTGCCGGCTGTCCGACAGGAGGCGGCTCGGGCCGGGTTTCGTCGGTGCGCTCCAGGCCATCGACACCGAGGGTCTTGCGCGCGCTCGCCACGAGTGTTTCGCAGGCACGCTTGTTGAACTCGTTGAACAGGAGTGGGCGGAAGCCCGCCTGGTGAACTGCCATGGCAAGGCCTCCACCGCCTGCGAACAACTCGACGCTCGTGCGGGGCTCAATTGCGTCTTTGGCCAGGTCAACCATAGTGGGATCATACCGCGGAGTTGATGATCATGAAAGCCCTTCACTCGATCAGGTCGACCGCACGTGAGCAACACCATAGAGTGAACGGTGATCAACTCTCGGAAGGGACCTGGCGGTATGGCGCAGGAGGCTTCATCGGGCGTCGGCAAGGCGTTCCACGATCACTTTCGGCTGAGCATCACAAAGGCGCTTGGTGATCAGTTGTCGGTGGCGCTGACTCGCCTCGGCCGAGCTCCGTTGTCCGATGAGTACCTGGCCGACTTGGATGAGAGGCCGGGTGTGTACCAGCTCTATCTGTCCGGTGATTTCGTGTACGTCGGCAAGGCTGAGAAGTCTCTCCGGGCTCGCCTTTCCAACCATCTCCGCAAGCTGGGTGGCAGGCAGCGGATCAACCTTGCCGACGTGAGCTTCTCGTGCCTGTACGTGGATGAGGACTTCTCCGCGTTGGCTCCCGAACAGTTGCTCATCAGTCATCACAAGGGCGCGGGAAGCATCCCGTGGAACAACAACGGGTTCGGCAACAAGGATCCTGGCCGAAACCGCGACGCCACAGTGCTCAAGAAGAACCACTTCGACGTCGAGTACCCCATCGATCTTTCGTTACCTGTTGGCGGTCTGAGGGAAGGGCGCACCAACCTGAGCACCTTCCTCAAGGTCCTCAAGAGTGGGCTTCCCTACAACTTCCGGTACAAGGAGCCGCCTGGCTCAGGGGTGGCCGAAATCATGGTGACCCCAGGTGGCCTGTCTGCTGATCAGGCATTTCGTCTGGCGTCCAGAGTACTGCCCGAGAAGTGGCAGATCGTGGCGCTGATGGGATACGTGATCATGTATGACGACTCGCCGAGCGATTACAAGAGCGCTTGGCGGTACTACAGGTCTGGCAACGTTGTGGACGCCGTGCCCGAGGCGTCTCCCGAGGACATGACCGAAGAAGACCTCTTCAGCCTCGATGAGTGACGTGAACGCAGCCAGTCGACGATCAGGAAGCCATGCCTGCCGAGTACATCCCCGCGTCGTTCGATCCACTTTCAACCGAACAGATCTCCAACACGATCTGCGAGACCTTTGAACGGCAGCCCCTCGTGGCGATGACCCGCGAACTTCCGAGGTTCGAGGGTGCTGGGCTCTACGCCATCTACTACCGAGGTCGAAGTGTTGACCTGTACGCCCCACTCGCTGACCTTCAAGTGCCGGTGTATGTGGGGCGAGCCCGGTCCAGCAACAGCGCTACCGGCGAAACGGTCCGAGAACCGTACCCCCTCTACAAGAGGGTGCGGCAGCATCGCATCTCGATCATCGAAGGTGGTCTGCCGATTGCCGAGTTCCGGTTCCGAGCTCTGCTGCTGCCTGATGTGCACATCGACCTCGGCGAAAACGGTCTGCGTGTCGGCTACCAGCCCATCTGGAACAGCACCATCAAGGGCTTTGGGGGCCACGAGCAAGGAGCGACAACCCGCCAGAGCAAGAAGAGTAAGTGGGACACGGTCCATGATGGTCGTCGCCGCACTCATGGGGGCGTGATCCACGATGCGAGAGCCCTGATCGAACAGGTAAAGGCGCATATCCAGTGGCAAGTTGCGGACTACGACCACATGCCTTGGCCTCATCCCGCAGCCGAGACGTACCTTGATCTTGATGTCGTTTAGACCTGCACCAATGCGCCGAACTGCTGCACGGCGACCTCGCGTCGTTCGCCCAGCACGTTGCGGGTGTGCGCGCCGCACTGGCTCGTGGCGGTGGCTGGGTGGAGCTGGACCGCCGCCCGTGGGGCCTACCGGTTGACTGATTCCAGGCCGAAAGCGAAGGCCCAGGCGAGTCGGTGGTGACTCGCCTGGGCCTTCGACGTGGAGCGGGTGACGGGAATCGAACCCGCCTCTACAGCTTGGGAAGCTGTCGTTCTACCAATGAACTACACCCGCACGAGCAAGCTCGTCGCCGATCATACACAGCGCGGCAACGCCCCGTCCCGGAGTCTCGGTTAGCCTGTCCCGGTGCTGCTGAGTGACCAGGATCTGCGCAAAGAGGTCGAGTCGGGCCGTCTGCTGCTCGACCCGTTCGACGTCGAGATGGTTCAGCCGTCGAGCATCGACGTACGGCTGGACCGGTTCTTCCGGGTCTTCAACAACACCCGCTACACCCACATCGACCCGGCGCAGCAGCAGGACGACCTGACGAGCCTGGTCGAGGCGCCGGAGAACGAGCCGTTCGTGCTGCACCCCGGTGAGTTCGTCCTGGGCTCGACGTACGAGATGGTGACGCTGCCGGACGACCTCGCCGGTCGTCTCGAGGGCAAGTCCAGTCTCGGGCGGCTAGGGTTGCTCACGCACTCGACGGCCGGCTTCATCGACCCCGGCTTCTCCGGCCACATCACGCTGGAGCTGTCCAACGTCGCGAACCTGCCGATCACGTTGCACCCCGGCATGAAGATCGGGCAGCTCTGCCTGTTCAAGCTGTCGAGCCCGGCGGAGCACCCGTACGGCTCGAAGCAGGCCGGCAGCCGGTACCAGGGGCAGCGCGGGCCCACGCCGAGCCGGGCCTACCTCAACTTCCACCGCACCGACACGCGCCGCTAGAAGCCGTAGCGGTCGAGCACCCGGCGCCGTAGATCGGGATCGGTACGAGGCACCGGCTCCAGGAAGATCTCGTCGAGGTCGGGGAACTCCGCACGCAGTTCGGCGGAGATGCGCACGCAGGCGTTCTCCAGTTCGAAGGCCGTCAGCGAGTCGGTGAAGTCGAGCCGGGCGCACAGCAGGACGCGGTCGGTGCCGATCAGCATCGTCAGCACGTCCACGACGGCGTCGACCTCGGGCACCTCGGACAGGCGGCGCCAGATCGCCTTCACCATCACCGGGTCGGCCTGCCTGCCGATCAACAGGCCGCGGTTGGTGCGCGCCAGGACGTAGGCGACCAGCGCCAGCAGCAGGCCGATCGCCAGCGACGCCAGGCCGTCCCACAGGGACGAGCCGGTCAGCTGGTGCAGGCCGAGGCCGGAGAACGCCAGCACCAGGCCGATCAGGGCCGCGGAGTCCTCCAGGAACACGGTCTTCACGGTCGGGTCGTCGGACATGCGCAGGAAGTCCCAGAACCCGTGGCCGTGCGTGGCGGCCTCGGAGCGCACCTGCCGGAACGCCTGGGTCCACGACACGGACTCCAGGACGAACGCCAGGCCGAGCACGACGTAGCCGACCAGCGGCCGGGTCTGTTCCTCGGGCTCGCCGAAGACCGTGCGGAAGCCCTCGTAGAACGCGAACATCGCGCCCGAGGCGAAGATCGAGACGGCTGCCAGCAGCGACCAGAAGTAGCGCTCCTTGCCGTAGCCGAACGGGTGGCGGCGGTCAGCTGGGCGGTCCGACCGGCGCAGTGCGGTCAGCAGCAGCGCTTCGGTGAACGTGTCGGCGACCGAGTGCGCGGCTTCGGAGAGGATTGCGGCGGAACCGGTCAAAACGCCTGCAATGGCCTTGGTGATCGCGATCGCCAGATTCACCAGCAAAGCCAGAACTACGGTGAGAGTGCTTTCGCCCGAACCCGACGGCTTCTCGCTCATGACGATCACTCTAGGCCTCGAGGCGTTCGCTCGCGGTGCTGACACGAGGCGTTGACCGGCGAAAATCACGGTTCCATCTCGGGGTGGCGACCAGACGCCCCTCTCGAACGACTCGATAGCGACCGGAGCTGGAGCGCGCCGGGAAATTCACGGAAAATGTGCGGCTGTATTTGTGCTGAACAAAAGTCCTGGGGGCAGGAAAATGGGCTTCAAAATTCGCGCTGCAGCCGTCACGGTCGCGCCGTCCCTGATCGCCGGCTCATCAAGCGCGCGCCAGGCAAGTACGAGGTCGGCTACGTCGACCCGAACCTTGCCAACACGTGGTCGAGGTCGGCAAGGGTGCGTGATCGTTAGTGCATTCGAGTGACATTCGCGGGCGAGGGCAACATCCTGGAGCCCTGCGGTGTCTTAAGGCTGGGATCTGCTCCGGGGGGACGCTGATCACCAGGGGGTAAGACGGAACGGCCCGCGTCCGGGAGAGACGCGGGCCGTTCCGCTTTTCCTTGCAGGGCAAGGAAAACATCACAACCTGATCACCGGCTGCAACCGTCGGCACGCTCGTGCGACCTAGTCTTCGGAAGCCCTGGGGAGGGCTTCCGGACATCACAAAGTTCCTGGGGGATGAAAATGCGCAAGTTCACCGTGGGGCTCGTCGCGGCCGCGGCCGCCCTGCTCGCAGTGTCGCCGGCCATCGCCGAGCGGCCGAACACCATCAACGGCGAGATCTGGCTCGACGTCAACGAGGACGGCGTCCGCCAGGCCGAGGAGCCGCCGCTGGCCGGCGTCGTGGTCGGCCTGCCGGGCAAGCCCGCCAACGCCACCACCGACGAGCGCGGCCGCTACCGCTTCACCGGGCTCGCCGACGGCACGTACGAGATCGAGTTCAACCAGCCGGTGGGCCACGGCCTCACCGTGCCCGGCCGTGACTCCGACGTCGACTGGCTGAGGAGCGGCAGGCACACCGTCACCGTCCAGCACGGTTCCCGGCAGCGTGTGGACGCCGGTTACCGCAAGGCGAACCACGACCGGAGCGTCGGCATCGTCGAGGCGGACCGCGCCACGATCGCCGTCGGCGAGCGGGTCACGTTCAAGGTGTTCTACGGCAACGTCGGCAACGTCGCGGACCAGATCCAGCTCGACGCCCGCTGGGGGACCGGGCTGAAGCTGGAGAGCATCACCGGCAACGTCCACCACGTCTGGGACAACGAGGCCACCACGTTGCTCGGCGCGGTCGCACCGAGCTCGGCCGAGCCGAACTTCGTGCTCGCCACGTTCGTCGCGACGGCTCCCGGTGAGCTGAGCGTCGACTTCAGCTCCCCGGCCGGCATCGAGGGCGACTCCAACCCCGCGAACAACGCCCACCGCGGGCACGCCACCGTCCTCGGCTGACGAAAACCGCAGCGCCGCCCGTGTCCTGGATGGACACGGGCGGTTCTGTTCCCGACGCAACTACCATCGTGGGATGGGCAAGCGTGGTGCGGACGACACCGATGCCGAGGTCGAGTCGTGGAGGGCCATGGTTCCGGCGATTGATCCGGTGGTCGAAGGCGTGGTCGACCGCGTCCACCAGATCAGCAAGTACCTCGACTTCCTCGCCACGGAGATCGCCGCGCCGCACGGGCTGAACCGCGCCGACTACGAGATCCTCGCCAGGCTGTTCTGGATCGGGCCGCCGCACCGCCTCACGCCCAAGCAGCTCGCGAACGGCACGCTGAGTCCGGCCACCACGATCACGAGCCGCCTCGACCGGCTGGAGAAGGCGGGTCTCGTGGTCCGCGAGCTCGACCCGAGCGACCGCCGGTCGTTGCCCGCGACGCTGACCGACGCGGGCCGCGCGATCTTCCTGGAGATCGTCGCCGGCCAGGCGCAACGGGAGAAGGACCTCTTCACCGCGTTGCCGGGCAGCGACCTGGAGAACCTGCGTGACCTGTTGCGGCAGGTCATGGAGGTGCTCGCGGGCGAACTGGGGCCTGCCCACCGCCGCACGAGGCTCGCGCTCGACGGCAAGGAGTAATTGCTACGAACTCGTACTATCCGATATCGTGCTAACTGGCGCGAGAGGGAGGGGTGCGACATGGGTGGCTATCCGCTGTCGGAGTGATTGAGATCACGCAACACGCGGACCCCGGGATTCCGATTACCCATATGGAGTAATTGGAATCCTGGGGGACAAGTGAAGAAGCAGCTCGCCGTCGCCACGACGGCAGCTCTCGTGCTGACCACGATGGGCGCTCCCGCTCTCGCGCAGGACGAGAAGATCACCGTTGAAGGCCTGTTCTACTTCGACCGCAACGGCAACAAGGTCCACGACGAGGGTGACGCCGTCCGGAAGAACGGGCCTGGCGTCCGCATCGTCAACGCGGACACCCGCGAGACCGTCGGCGAGTTCCGCACCGGTGCGGACGGCCGGTACCGCGCGGAGCTGCCCAAGGGCCCGAAGTACGAGATCCACAACTGGGACCTGTTCAACTACACGTCCACCGTGACCGGGTACAACACCAGCGAGACGCTGGCCAACGGCGACTTCCCGCTGCGTGGCAACCGGGTCTTCGGCTACTCCTTCGTGGACTCGAACGGCGACCGCGTGTTCGGGCCGGGAGAGCAGAAGCTGCCCTTCACCAACGGCAACATCAGCGGACGGGCGTGGGTGACGGGCACCACGGCCGACGGGCAGCCGGTCAACGTCCTCGCGGGACCCACCGCGGCCGACGGCACCTACAGCATCGAAGACCTGCCCATCAACAGCGACCTCACGCTGCACGCGTCGGACTGGGCCTGGCGCGGTTTCCTGGTCGACCCCAACGGCGCCGACATCGACCCGGCGACCCGCACGCGGAAGCTCGACGCCTTCCAGGACGGGCAGGTGCGGGTCGACCTGCGCTACTTCGCGGCGAAGTCCGACCCGGCGCTGACCGGTCTGACCCTCGTGCCGGCGAAGGACACGTACCGCAGCGGCGAGAAGGCGAAGGCCGTCATCGAGGTCGCGAACAAGGGCAACTTCGCCGAGAAGATCAAGTTCATCCTCGACGGGCGCAACACCAACGTCGACTCCGTCGGCGACAACGCCGTCCGGGTCGAGGGCAACATCATGTCGCTCAAGGAGCCGCTCGCTCCGGGTGCGACCGCCAAGGTCGACGTGAACTTCACGTTCAGCTGGGACTCGCCGGAGTTCGTGCGCGCCTTCGTCCAGCGCGGCGACCAGTTCGCGGACGCCGACGAGAAGAACAACGAGGTGCAGGTCGACATCACCCTCGACCCGCCCGTCGTGGGTCAGCCGTCGACCCCGCCGTCGGAGAGCACGACCACGCCCGCGCCGAGCAGCAGCTCGACCCCGGCCCCGGCTCCTGCCGGTGCCTCCACGAACGATGGGCTGGCGTCCACCGGCGCCTCGCCGCTGGGCTTCCTGGCCCTCGGCGGGCTGCTGCTCGCCGCCGGTACCGGTGCGTTCTTCGTGGCGCGCCGCCGTCGTTCCTGAACAACATCTATCCCTGGGGGAACAAGTGAAGAAGCAGTGCGCTGTCGCGATGACGGCCGCCTTCCTGCTGGCCGGGGCGGCTGTGCCCGCCTCGGCCCAGGACGAGACGATCACGGTCGAGGGCGTCATCTTCCTCGACCGCAACGGCAATGAGGCCTACGACGCGGGTGAGACGGTCCGCGCGAACGGCCCCGGCGTGTGGGTGACGAACCTCGACACCAACGAGAAGGTCGCCGAGTTCCGCACCGACGCGAACGGCCGGTACCGCGCCGTGCTGCCCAAGGGCCCGCGGTACATGGTGATCAACCAGGACAAGGACGGGTTCGAGCTCCCTTGGGGCGCCCGGCCCACCGACAAGGACCTGACCCTCGACTTCCCGCTGTGGGGTCGTTTCATCGACGGCTTCAGCTTCGTCGACACCAACGGTGACGGCGTGAAGCAGGCCGAGGAGAAGGCCACCACCGGTGAGATCAAGGTCAGCGGAAAGACCCAGGGCGGTGCCCAGGTCGACGTGGCCGCCACGCCGGGTGCCGACGGTTCGTTCCGCTTCGAGCTGCCGGTCGGCGCCTACACGGTCACCGCTCCGGATCTCGTGCGGCAGGGTCTCGCGCTGGCCAAGCCGCTGGGCGCGAACGACATCGACTGGCTGACGGGCCAGGCGAAGGCCGACCAGAGGAACACGCGGATCGACGCGCGCTACTTCGAGCCCAAGGCCGACTCCGCCGTCGAGGACCTCGCGGTCGCGCCGGCCAAGGACACCTACACCGTCGGCGAGCAGATCGACGTCAGGTTCAAGCTCGCGAACAAGGGCGACGTTCCCGGTGGGCTCAGGTTCGTCATGTTCGGCCCGGACGCGAAGCTCCTGTCGCACAGCGGCAACGTCACCGGGGCCAACGGTGACTTCGCGACGGTGGCGAAGGTGCTGCCGGGTGAGTCGGTCACGGTCGAGCTGAAGTTCGAGCTCACCAAGGCCGGTGCCATCGAGATCTGGCCGTTCGCGGACCCGTTCGTCGGCGGTCACAAGGACGTCGACCGCACCAACCAGGGTACGGCGATCAAGAAGACGATCAACGTCGTGGAGAAGAGCACCACCACGCCGCCGACGTCGGCCTCTCCGTCCGAGACCACTGCACCGACCACCACGACCACGCCGGCCGTGGCGAAGGCGGGCAACAAGACCGGTCTCGCGTCGACGGGTGCGTCGCCGCTGGGTTTCCTGGCTCTCGGTGGGGTGCTGCTCGCGGCCGGTCTGAGCGTGTTCTTCGTGGCGCGCCGCCGACGCTCCTGACCACATAGGACCCGTCACGGTTAGTGCGTCGACCACAGTCGTCGTCGCGCGCGTTCGATGGTCAGACGGGTGCGAGGTGCCCTGCTGATCACCGGAGGCGACCGGCGAGGGCTGTGGTCGACGCACTATCCTGCGGCATGGGCATCTTGGTGCATGTGCTGCTGACTGCCGTGGCGGTCTGGGTGTCGACCGCTCTTCCGGGCATCGACCTGGGCGAGGGCACCACCGGCTCGAGAATCCTCACGCTGCTCGGCGTCGCGGTGATCTTCGGCCTGGTGAACGCGGTCGTGAAGCCGCTCGTGAAGTTCTTCGGCTGCTTGTTCTACCTGCTCACGCTCGGCCTGATCGGGCTCGTGGTGAACGCGCTGCTGTTCATGCTCACCGGCTGGCTGGCCGAGCAGCTGGACCTGCCGTTCCGCGTCGACGGCTTCTGGCCCGCGTTCTGGGGCGCGATCATCGTCGCCCTGACCGGCTGGGTGCTGAACGTCATCTACGACAAGATCACCGACAAGGACTGACCCCAGCGACGAAAGATGCCCCGGTCCACATCGGACCGGGGCATCTTCGCGTGTCAGACCTTCGACTTGTCCTGATCTGGCAGCGGTGTGCCGGTCGGAACCTCGTCGGTCGGGGTGTCCTTTTTCTCCGTGCCGCGCCGTACCGACTCGAGCAGCATCTGCGCCACGTCCACGACCTCGACGTGCGCGCCCGCCAGGCCGTCGGACTGACGTGCCGTCACACCGTCGGTGAGCATCACGCGGCAGAACGGGCAGCCGGTCGCGATCTTCGACGGCGCGGTGGACAGCGCCTCGTCGACGCGGTCGACGTTGATGCGCTTGCCGATCCGCTCCTCCATCCACATGCGGGCGCCACCGGCACCGCAGCACATGGAGCGCTCTTCGTGGCGCGGCATCTCGCGCAGCTTCGCGCCGGACGCACCGATGAGCTCACGCGGTGCCTCGTAGACCTTGTTGTGGCGGCCCAGGTAGCACGGGTCGTGGTAGGTGACGTCCTCGGTGACCGGCGCGACCGGCACCAGGCGACGCTCACGCACCAGCTTGTTCAGCAGCTGCGTGTGGTGCACGACCTCGTACGTGCCACCGACCTGCGGGTACTCGTTCGCGAGCGTGTTGAAGCAGTGCGCACACGTCACGACGATCTTGCGCTGGCCGACCGGCCGGTCCTCGAAGACCGAGTTGAGGACCTCGACGTTCTGCTGCGCGAGCATCTGGAAGAGGAACTCGTTGCCGGCGCGGCGGGCCGGGTCACCGGTGCAGGTCTCCTCCGGGCCGAGCACCGTGTACTTGACGCCCGCGGTGTGCAGCAGCTCGGCCACGGCGCGGGTGGTCTTCTTCGCGCGGTCCTCGAAGGCGCCGGCGCAGCCGACCCAGAACAGGTACTCGGCGTCGCCCAGCTCGCCGTCGAACACCGGCACCTCGAACTCCAGGCCCTCGGTCCACGCCAGGCGGTCCTTGGCGTTCTGGCCCCAGGGGTTGCCCTTGTTCTCGAGGTTCTTGAACATGCCGCCGAGCTCGGTCGGGAAGTTCGACTCGATCAGCACCTGGTAGCGGCGCATGTCGACGATGTGGTCGACGTGCTCGATGTCGACCGGGCACTGCTCGACGCACGCGCCGCAGGTCGTGCAGGACCACAGCACCTCGGGGTCGATGACGCCCAGCTCGTCGGGGCCGCCGACCAGCGGGCGCTCCGACTCGGCCATCGCCAGCACGTCGATGGACTCGAGGCGCTTCTTGTAGTCCTCGTACTTGTCCTCGACCAGGCCGACCTCGTCACCGGCCATGTCGCGCGAGCCGCCGGCCAGCAGGTACGGCGCCTTGGCGAAGGCGTGGTCGCGCAGCTGCGTGATGACCAGCTTGGGGGACAACGGCTTGCCGGTGTTCCAGGCGGGGCACTGCGACTGGCAGCGGCCGCACTCGGTGCAGGTGGAGAAGTCGAGCCAGCCCTTCCAGCTGAAGTCCTCGACCTTGCCGACGCCGAACACGTCCTTGTCCGGGTCGGCCTCCTCCAGGTCCAGGACCTTGCCGCCGGACATCATCGGCTTCAGCGCGCCCAGTGCGACGCCACCGTCGTCCTCGCGCTTGAAGTAGATGTTGAAGAACGCCGAGAACCGGTGCCAGGCAACACCCATCGTCAGCTTGCGGCCGACCACGACCAGCCAGATCATGCCGGACAGCAGCTTGATCAGCGCCATCACGGAGACCCAGATCGGCGCGGCGGGCAGGATCTGCGCCAGCGGCTGCGTCACGAACGACGTCCACAGCGGCGCGACCTCCAGGCCGCTCGACTGCTTGAACGCCTTCACCATGAGGATGCCGACACCCTCGATGATCACGACGGCCTCGACGAAGTACGCGGCCTTGAAGTCCGAGCCCGCGAAGCGGGAGACCCGGTCGGCGCGGCGCGGGTGGTTGCGCTGGCGGATGATCGCGAGCGCCACACCGCCGACGACGGTGCCGAGGCCGAGCAGCTCGATGAGCAGCAGCCAGATCGACCACGTGCCGATGATCGGCCAGTGGAAGTGCGGGTCGAACACCTCGCCGTAGGCCTCGAACAGCACCGCGGAGCCGATGAGGAAGCCCCACATCACCATCCAGTGCCACGGGGCGACCGAGCGGAACTTGGCCATTCTGGTGTGCGCGACGAACTCGACGATCAGCGTCTTCAGTCGCGGCCAGAACGGCCCGTTGCGCGTCGCGTCCGGCTGGCCGAGCCGGATGATCTTGATCATCTTCCACACGCCAGCGACGAACACGCCCCAGGCGACGACGCTCACCGCTACGGCGACGAGTCCGAGAACCAGCTGGAGGGTCATGGCGGGAGTCTAGGCCACGTTACTGGTGAGTAACCACTTGGACGTGGCCGGTGTCTCCTCACGGACCGGTCAAGTACCCGGAAATTGATCAAAAACTTATGGAACAATCGTTCAAGTAGTTCCATTGTGTCTCCTTCTGGGCACCCGGAGGTCGCCGTGCTTTACCTGTATCTCGCTGCGGCGATCGTGGGCGAGATCGCCGCCACCGTGTCGTTGAAGCTGTCCGAGGGCTTCAGCAGACCGTGGCCGTCAGCTGTGGTCGTCGTCGGTTATGCGATCGCCTTCACAGCTCTTTCGCGCGCGTTGAAGTTGGGTATGCCCGTGGGCGTCGCCTACGCCGTGTGGTCCGCCATCGGCGTCGCAGCCGTCGCGTTGATCGGATGGAAGTTCCTGGGCGAGACCCTCAACCCCACGATGGTCGTCGGGCTGGTTTTGATCATCGGGGGCGTGGTGACACTCGAACTCGGGAGGACGCACTGACCGCGGTGATTGACGGGCGCAAGGCGCGCGGCGAGAAGAAGCGGCGCGCCATCGTCGAGGCCACGCTGCGAGTGATCGAGCGCGACGGGGTTGCCGGCGTGACGCATCGCAGTGTCGCCCGTGAAGCCGGCGTGCCCACCACAGCGTCCACCTACTACTTCGCGACGCTCGACGACCTGTTGATCGCCACGCTGCTGTGGGTCGCCGAGGAGGTGTGCGACGACATGCTGCAGATCGTCGCGAGCGGCGGCACACCGCGCGAGATCGCCCGCTCGCTCGCGCGTGCGGTCAACGAGAACCGTGCGCGCACACTCGCCGAATACGAGCTGTACCTGTTGGCGGGTCGTCGTCCCGAGCTGAAGGCCGCCGCACACCGGTGGCTCGACCTCGCCGTGGAAACGGCGCGGCCGGCGGACCCGGTGGCGTTCCGCGCGTTCCTCGCGGCCGTCGACGGGCTGCTCATCCAGGGTCTGACCGCCGATGTTGCTCCGAACGAGGACGACCTGGAGCCAATCGTGTCCTTCTTGATCTGCGGCCGCGACGATTCCACCCCCGCGACGCGGGAACAATGAAGCCATGAAGTTCGCGCGAGAGGTGTCCGGCATCAGCCACGGGGTGAGCCTGGGGCTGCTGGCAGCGCTCTACGTCCGCGACTCACTGGCGTTGTCCGTCGACGTCGAGCCGCACGTGGCAGGCCTGGAGCCGTCGCTGCCGGTGCAGGTGCCCGCGGGCGTCGACCGTGCCGCCGTGACCCGCGAGTGGCCGGGCTGGTGGGCCGACGCGCTGGACGCGTGCATCCGAGGCGCGGAGCCGATCGCACCGGAGAACGCCGAGGCGTTGCTGACGAGGCCGGCCTGCCTCGACGCGGTGCTGGCGCTGAAGTCCGGCATCGAACAGCTGCACCGGGTGCAGGCGCCGGTGGCGTTGCCGATCGGCGACGTGCTGCGCGGCATCGAGTCGCGGATCGGCCGGTGGGCCCAGAGCGTGGAGCTGCACATCGCCGAGGTGCCCGTCGAAGGCCTGCTGTGGGAGCGGATCGGACCCGCGCACGTGCTGGCCTCGACCAGGTTCCTGAACGACCCGGCCCGCACCGCGCCGGCGTTGCGTGCGGTGCTGGAAGACCTCGTCTGACAGTGTTGGATCATTTGGGGTAGGGACAACCCCACCCCGCCTTAGGGGGCTGACTGCCGTGTAGCCGAGCACGGCCACCTCTAGTTTTGTGCTCATGATGAGGACAGCGCTGGTGGCGTTGCTGGTGGGGGCGGTGCTCACGGCCTGTGGCATCCGCATCGTGAAGTACGAGTTCAGCGACGACCACACGGTCGCGGAGAAGTACACGTCGGTGCGGGTGCGCACCAGCGGCGGCGAAGTCTCGATCCGGCACGTGCCGGGACTGTCCGAGACGAAGATCCACCGCAAGGTGGAGCACAACAAGGACAACAGGCCGACGGGAATCGCGCACCGCGTCGAGGGCGACACCCTGGTGCTGGACGACTGCGGCCGGGACTGCGACATCAACTACGACGTCCAGGTGCCCTCTGCGGAGATCACCGTGCAGGGCGACGTGGGGTCGGGGAACGCCACGATCGAGGGCCTCGCGTCGGTGGACTACAAGACGGGCTCCGGCGACTTCAACGCCAGGAACATCGCGGGCAACGTCCAGATCACCAGCGGTTCCGGCGACGTCGACGTTCGTGACATCACCGGCGACGTCAAGGCCATCACGAGCTCCGGCAAGTTCGGGGCCTCCAAGGTCAAGGGCAGCGTCACCGCCGACCTGGGCTCCGGCAACATCACGCTGGACCAGCTGCAGGGCAAGGTCCTGGCCAACACGGGCTCGGGCAACATCAGCGGCACCGCGCTGGACAACGACGTGACCGCGGACGCCGACTCCGGCAACGTGGAGCTGAACTTCGTCTCGGCACGCACGGTCCGCGTCGTCACGGGCTCGGGCAACCTGACGGTGCGGGTGCCGAGTTCCGCCGGCCCGTACCGGGTCACCGCCGAGTCCGGCAGAGGGGATCGCAGGGTCGACGTGCCGACCGACCCGGCGGCGAAGTACGAGCTCAAGCTGACGGCCGACTCGGGGAACGTGAAGGTGCTGGCCGTGTGAGGCCTGCCGAACCAGGGCGAATGTGTCGAGGGCCACTCCACAAGGGGTGGTCCTCGGCGCGTTCTGAGGGAACAACCAGATCTGGCCAGCCGTTGGTTCAGTCAGAAAGCTTGAGTCGAGTAGGCTCAACGTTGGGCAAGATGGCAAACTTGAGCCAGCAACGCTCAACAAGTACTAGCGGAAGGAACTCCAATGGCGCGTGCAGTCGGCATCGACCTCGGGACGACCAACTCCGTCGTCGCCGTCCTCGAAGGCGGTGAGCCGACGGTCATCGCCAACTCGGAGGGCTCGAGGACGACCCCGTCCATCGTCGCGTTCGCCAAGAACGGCGAGGTTCTCGTGGGTCAGCCCGCGAAGAACCAGGCTGTCACGAACGTCGACCGCACCATCCGCTCGGTGAAGCGGCACATCGGCACCAACTGGAAGACCGATGAGATCGACGGCAAGCAGTACACCTCGCAGGAGATCAGCGCGCGCGTGCTGATGAAGCTCAAGCGCGACGCCGAGGCGTACCTGGGCGAGGAGATCACCGACGCCGTCATCACCGTCCCCGCCTACTTCGAGGACGCGCAGCGCCAGGCCACCAAGGAGGCCGGCCAGATCGCGGGCCTCAACGTGCTCCGCATCGTCAACGAGCCGACGTCGGCCGCGCTGGCCTACGGCCTCGACAAGGGCGAGAAGGAGCAGACCATCCTGGTCTTCGACCTCGGTGGCGGCACGTTCGACGTCTCGCTGCTCGAGCTCGGTGACGGCGTGGTCGAGGTTCGTGCCACGAGTGGTGACAACCACCTCGGTGGCGACGACTGGGACCAGCGCGTCGTCGACTGGCTGGTGGACCGCTTCAAGCAGGCCAACGGCATCGACCTGACCAAGGACAAGATGGCCCTGCAGCGCATCCGTGAGGCTGCGGAGAAGGCCAAGATCGAGCTGTCCAGCTCCAGCACCGCGAGCATCAACCTGCCGTACATCACGGTCGACGCGGACAAGAACCCGCTGTTCCTCGACGAGACGCTGTCGCGCGCCGAGTTCCAGCGGATCACGTCCGACCTGCTCGACCGCACCCGTGCGCCGTTCAACAACGTGATCAAGGACGCCGGCATCTCCGTCGGCGACATCGACCACGTCGTGCTCGTCGGTGGCTCGACCCGCATGCCCGCCGTCGCGGAGCTCGTGAAGGAGCTGACCGGCGGCCGCGAGCCCAACAAGGGCGTGAACCCGGACGAGGTCGTCGCCGTCGGCGCCGCCCTGCAGGCCGGTGTCCTCAAGGGCGAGGTCAAGGACGTCCTGCTGCTCGACGTCACCCCGCTGTCCCTCGGCATCGAGACCAAGGGCGGCATCATGACCAAGCTGATCGAGCGCAACACCACGATCCCGACCAAGCGCTCGGAGACCTTCACGACGGCCGACGACAACCAGCCGTCCGTGCAGATCCAGGTCTTCCAGGGCGAGCGCGAGATCGCGGCGCACAACAAGAAGCTCGGCATGTTCGAGCTGACCGGCCTGCCCCCGGCCCCGCGCGGCGTGCCGCAGATCGAGGTCACCTTCGACATCGACGCGAACGGCATCGTGCACGTCTTCGCGAAGGACCTGGGCACTGGCAAGGAACAGTCGATGACCATCACCGGTGGCTCCGCGCTGCCGAAGGAGGACATCGACCGCATGGTCAAGGACGCTGAGGCCCACGCGGAGGAGGACAAGCGCCGCCGCGAGGAGGCCGAGGTCCGCAACCAGGCCGAGACGCTCGTGTACCAGACGGAGAAGGTCGTCAAGGAGAACGACGACAAGCTCCCGTCCGACATCAAGGAGAAGGTCACCGCCGCGATCGCCGAGGCGAACGAGGCGCTCAAGGGCACCGACATCAACGCCATCAAGGCCGCGGTGGAGAAGCTCGCGACCGAGTCCCAGGCCATCGGTCAGGCGATCTACGCCAACGCTCCGGGTGCCGCCGGTGCCGAGGCTCCTGGTACGGACGCGCCGGGTGCCGGTGCGGGTGCCAAGGCCGGCCAGGACGACGTCGTCGACGCCGAGATCGTGGACGAGGACGAGAAGAAGTGACCGAGCCGAGGCACGCCGCCCCTGACGAGGAGCAGCCTCAGGTAGTCGTGAACGACCGGCGCCGGATCGACCCCGAAACGGGGGAGGTCCGGGCGCCGGCCGACGCGACCACCGAGGAAGAAGGCGCTGCTCCGGTGGAAGACGCTCCGGTCGTTGCGGAGATCGTGGACGAGGTGGCCGCCGAGCTGAAGACCCAGCTCGACGAGCGCACCGCCGACCTGCAACGGCTCACCGCCGAGTACGCGAACTACCGCAAGCGGGTGGAACGCGATCGCGAAGCGGTGATCAACAACGCGAAGGCGTCCGTGGCCGCGGAGCTGCTCTCCGTGCTGGACGACGTCGAACGGGCCGCCGCGCACGGCGACCTGACCGGCGCGTTCAAGGCGGTGGCGGACAAGCTCGTGTCCACTCTGCAGAAGACCGGCCTGGAGCCGTTCGCGCACGAGGGTGAGGCGTTCGACCCGTCGGTGCACGAGGCCGTGCAGCACAGCACGTCCCCGGACGTCGACGGCCCGACCGTCACGGCAGTCCTGCGCCGTGGCTACCGGTTCGGCGACAAGCTCGTCCGGCCCGCGCTCGTCGCGGTGACCGACCACGAGCCCGCCGCCGCCGCACCGCAGGCCGAAGAGAGCTGACGGAAGGGAGGAGACGTCCGGTGAGTGCTAGGGACTGGATCGAAAAGGACTTCTACCGCGAGTTGGGCGTCTCCTCCGACGCGTCGGCGGACGAGATCAAGAAGTCGTACCGCAAGCTCGCCCGCGAGCTGCACCCCGACGCGAACCCCGGCGACGCCAAGGCCGAGGCCCGCTTCAAGGCGGTCTCCGAGGCTTATGGCGTGCTGTCGGACCCGGCCAAGCGCAAGCAGTACGACGAGGCCCGGCGCCTGTTCGCGGGCGGCGGTGGCTTTCCCGGCGGCTTCGGCGGCGGGGGTGGCTTCGACGTCAACGACCTGTTCGGCCGTGCCGCGCAGGGCACCGGTGGCGGCGGCCTGGGCGACCTGCTCGGCGGCCTGTTCAACCGGCGCGGTGGTGGCGGGACGGCCTCCGCCACGCGCCCGCGCCGTGGCGAGGACGTCGAGACCGACGTCCGCATCGACTTCACCGAGGCGGTGAAGGGAGCGACGGTGCCGCTGCGCCTGTCGTCCCCCGCCGCCTGCACGAAGTGTGGCGGCTCCGGCGCCAAGCCGGGCACGACGCCGCACGCCTGTGCGACCTGTTCGGGTTCCGGTCTGGTGACTCGCTCGCAGGGCGCGTTCGCGTTCAGCGAGCCGTGCCGCGACTGCCGCGGCACCGGCCGGATCATCGACGACCCGTGCCCCGAGTGCGGTGGCGACGGCGTCAGCACCCGCACCCGCACGCTGACCGTGCGGATCCCGTCGGGCGTCGACGACGGCCAGCGCATTCGCCTTGCGGGACAAGGCGAACCCGGCCGCAACGGTGGCCCCGCCGGCGACCTGTTCGTGCGCGTGCACGTCAACCCGCACAGCGTCTTCGGGCGCCAGGGCAACGATCTGACGCTCACGGCGCCGATGACCTTCCCGGAGCTGGCTCTGGGCACGACGTTGACCGTCCCGACGCTGGACGGCAAGGTGACCTTGAAGGTGCCCGCCGGCACCGCCTCCGGGCGGGTGCTGCGGGCTCGGGGCAAGGGGATCACCAAGCGCGACGGCACCTCCGGTGATCTCCTGATCACCCTGGAGGTCGCGGTGCCGAACAACCTGTCGTCCGAGGCCCGCAAGGCGCTCGAGGCGTACGCCGACGTCACGAAGGACCACGATCCCCGTGGTGATCTGAACGCACTTCTCGAAGGGCGGTGAGTTCCGTGGGTTTTCCGTTCCCTCCTGGAACTGACGAGGACACACCTTTCTTCGTGATCTCAGTGGCGGCGCAGCTGTCCGGTCTGCACGCCCAGACGCTGCGGTCCTACGACCGGATGGGTCTGGTGTCGCCCGGCCGCACTTCGGGCGGTGGCCGCCGCTACTCGATGCGCGACATCGTGCTGCTGCGCGAGGTCCAGCGGCTCTCCCAGGAGGAGGGCGTGAACCTCGCCGGGATCAAGCGGATCATCGAGCTGGAGAACCAGGTCGACGCACTGCGGGCACGGGTCAACGAGCTGACCCAGGAGCTGGCTCAGGCGTTGGCGGCGGCGGACTCCGCGGCTGCCGCGGTGCACGCCTCCTACCGGCGGGACCTCGTCCCCATCCGGCAGGAGACGTCGCTCGTCGTGTGGAAGCCCAAGCCCCGCAAGTGATCGAGCGTCTCTACGAGGTGTTCGCGGCGCCCCGCCCTGCAGTGGTCGACCATTGCGATCACTGCGTGGACCCGGCGGACGTCGCCCCCTTCACCACCGTGCCGTTGCGCGACCTGCCTGCCGGCCACGTCGAAAAGTACTGGTTGCGCTCGGGCACGATCGGCGACGAGACCTTTGTGCGGTACCTGCTTCCGCGCGTGCTGGAGCTGATCGCCGAGGGCGCGCTCGACGCGGACTTCTTCTGGCTGGGACTCGCGAACTCGGCTCACCAGAATGGTGATCCGCAGGAGCAGCGAGCGATCGAGGAGTACTACGAGGCGACGCCGCGAGCCCTGGCCGGCCTCGTGCGAGAGTGCGCGGATCGCCTCGACCGCGCCGGACGGCTCGCCGAGTGGCTGCGCGGGCCGGAAGCCCTTGCCGTGCTCGAAGAAGCCGCGCTGACCGGCCCCGATCCCGACGGCGAGCTCTCCGAGGCGCACCTGGCGCTCGAAGCCTGGCGCTGACTCACCGCTGCTCGAAGTAGAACCCGGCCTCCAGATCCGCGAGAAGGCCGGGTTCCTTCGTTTCCCAGCCCAGCAGCGCTTTCGTGCGCGCACTGGACGTGGGTGCGTCACGCGCGACCATGTTCGCGAGCGGGCCGAAGTGCTCCACCGCACGTTCGGCGGGGATGCTTTCCACCGGCACGTTCAGCTTTCGTCCGATCACCTCGGCGATCTCCCGCAGCGGCACCGCTTCCTCGGCGACCGCGTGCAGCACCGAGCCGGCGGGAGCCTTCTCCACGGCCAGCCGGTAGAGCCGCGCCACGTCCAGCGTGTGCGTGGCCGACCAGCGGTTGGTGCCGTCGCCGGGGTAGCCGGAGATCCCCGTGGTGCGTGCGACCTTCACCAGCAGCGGGATGAAGCCGGCCGTGTCCAGTTCACTGTGGACGGTCGGTGGCAGCACGGCGACCGCGCCGCGCACGCCGGCCGCGTCGATGATCAGGTTTCGGGCGGTGCCGCGGCTGTGGTCGTCCGGGACCCGTTCCTCTTCGGTGACGGTGCGGCCCAGGCCGGAGTACGACAGCGTGCCGGCGGTGCCGATCAGCGCCTTGCCGGTGCCGGACAGCTCGTCGATGAACGCACGGACCACCGCGAGATCGGCGGCGGACGCACCGGCGTAGTCGCCCGCGAACATCTCCTCGTGCTTGAACGCCAGGTGGATCACCGCGTCGGCCTCGGCCGCGCCCTTGCGCAGGCCGTCCAGGTCGTCGAGGTCGCCGCGCTGGACCGCCGCGCCGAGGTCGGTGAGCTTGGCGGCGGAGGCGTCCGAGCGGGCCAGTCCGACGACCCGATGGCCGGCCTGCAGGAGTTCCGGGACCAGCGCGGAGCCGACATGGCCGCTGGCGCCCGTGACGAAGACCTTCATGAGCACTTCCTCAAGTGATGGGACTTGGTCTTATCAACCGTAGCAGAGTGATGGGACTAAGTCGCATCACTTAGGATGGCGTCATGGGTCGATGGGAACCGGACGCGCGGGATCGGTTGGTGCGCGCCGCACTCGACCTGTTCAGCGAGCAGGGGTACGAGAACACCGCGGTCGCGCAGATCGCCGAACGGGCGGGGCTCACGAAGAGCACGTACTTCCGGCACTTCCGGGACAAGCGCGAGGTGTTGTTCGGCGGCCAGGACGAGATTCTCGAACTGCTCGCCGGCGGGATCGCCGGCGCACCCGCGTCCGCAGGAGCGCTGGTGGCGGTCGAGGCCGCGCTCGTGGCGATCGCCGTCACGTTCACGGAGGAGCGCCGGGCGAACGGGCCGCGGCGGCTGGCGGTGATCGCGAGCAACGACGAGCTGCGCGAGCGGGACGCGTTGAAGATGACCGGGTTCGCCGCCGCGATGGTCGACGCGTTGAAGCGGCGCGGTGTGTCCGAGCTCGGCGCGGAGGTTGCCGCCGAACTGGGTGTGCTGGCGCTGCGCCGCGCTTACAGCCGATGGCTCGAGGCCGGCGGGGACTTCGCGGAAGTCGCCCGCCGGGCGCTCGAGGAGGTCAGTGCGACCGCTGCCGCACTAGATGGTTGATTCCGTGAAGTTGGTGTCAGTGATCGAACGCGGTCAGTGAGCGTTTGCTGGTCACGCCCGCCTCCCAGTTGTGCCAGATGCCGGCGGCCATGGCCAGCAGGCGCTGAGCGACACG